>CAZRYF010000023.1:0-58322 GCA_964604165.1 uncultured Enterobacterales bacterium | reverse complement strand
GGATGCGGGGGCAGGATTTGAACCTACGACCTTCGGGTTATGAGCCCGACGAGCTACCGGACTGCTCCACCCCGCGTCAGGCGTCTATCGAGTTGGTCGACGACGATCAACCCCTTTGATTTTACTCTTGCGAATCGGTCCACGTCGCGCCTTGGGTTTAGCCACGGCAAAGCCCTTCTTCTTCTTGACCCGGCGCTTGGAATTGCGGTTGGGATTTCGGCCTGCGACCTGGTCTTCGAGGCGCTGAATTTCTACCGGCGTCAGGGGGCGCACCTGCCCGCGCTCCAGGCCCTGCACGCTGATGGTGGCGAAACTCTCCCGGCGCAGCTTGGAGACCGGGTGGCCCACGGACTCAAACATCCGCCTGAGCAGACGGTTGCGCCCCTCGGTCACGGTGACTTCGATCCAGGCGTTTCCCTGGTCGGTCACCTCCCGCACCCGCAGCTTGGCCGGCGCGGTCCTGCCATCGTCCAGGTGCACGCCCTTCTTCAAGCGCTCCAGGTTGCGGTCCGATGGCACCTTCCAGGTCTTGACCATGTACCGCTTGGGAATTCCCCTGCCCGGATGGGTCAATGCGTTCGCCAGCTCTCCGTCGTTTGTCAGCAGGAGCGCACCTTCCGTGTCAAAATCCAGGCGGCCCACGCTCTCCACCCGGGTTGGAATCAGCTCCAGGTACTGCTCGATGGACTTGCGGCCTTCCGGATCCTTGCGGGTTGTCAGCACCCCCCGGGGCTTGTGCAGCAGGTAGTAGACCTTTTCCGGCGGCTCGGGTAGAGCCTCCCCGTCCAGGCGGATCGTGTCCGTCTCCGGCTCCACCGCGTGGCCCGGGTGACTCACGCGCTCCCCGTTCACCACCAGGCGTCCCTCGCGAATCATCTCCTCGGCTTCTCGGCGCGAAGCGACCCCGCGCGCAGCCATCAGCTTTGCCAACCTCATCTCTGACTCCTTCGTGGGCACCCGCTGGCGCGCACGTATTTGGTTGAATTCGAGCGATTTCACCCGAACAACAGGCGTTTAGGCCGTCACCACCCCGGTGTCAAGCCGACGCCTCAGGCCTCGGGGATGGGCCCCGGCGGCTCCACCACCTCCACCGGACCCTCTGAAACAAAATCAGGCGCCCCTGGAATCGGAAAGAAGCTCTCCTGGATCGCTGCCTCCTGCACCGGCACCGGACCCTCCTCCGGATCGTCCGCCTGCATCTCCCGCAGGTCCCGAAGGGTCGGCAGGTCCGAGAGGTCGTACAGCCCGAAGAACTCGAGGAAACCAGGGGTCGTCCCATACAAGAGCGGCCGCCCCGGGTCCTGGGTGCGCCCCACGGTCTTGACCAGCTCCCGACTCACCAGCGCCCGCAAGACCCCACCGCAGTCCACACCGCGCAGGTCCTCCACCTCGTTTCGGGTGACGGGCTGGCGGTAGGCCACAATCGCCAGGGTCTCCACCGCCGGCCGGGAGAGACGCACCGGTCGGGCCCCCAGGGCGCGAGCCACGTAAGGCGCTGCCCGCTGTTGGGTCCGCAACTGCCAACCCTTGGCCACCTCGACCAGCTCAAGACCAGCCCCCCGCGCTTCCATAGACTGGCGAAGAGCCGAGAGCGCCCCCTCGACAGCCCCGCTCATCTCCACGTTCAGCGCGCTGCGAATGGCGGATGTGCTCAGAGGACGATCCGAAGCAAACAACACCGCCTCCACCACGGCCATAAGGTGCTCCGGCTCCGGTGCGGCGATGGAATCCACCGACTCTTCCGGGGACTCCACCTCCTCCCGCTCCCCCAGGGAGACCCCGGGCATAAGGATTAGATTGCTGCGGCCTTCGCCGCCGGAGGACTCGCCCGGTTCGTCGTGGATCTCGCTCATCCCATTCCTTCCTGCGGCAACGCGCTCAAGTCAGCATCTTCGGCCCGCACCAGGGAGGCCACGGCAATCGGAGCAAGGTGCCCCTCCTGCTCCAGGACCGTCATTCCCAGGCGGGTGGTCTCCAGGAGAGCCAGGAAGGTCAAGACCTTCTGGGACCGGAGCTGAATGCCCTCAAACAGGCGATCCAACGGAAACGGCTCCCCTCCTTCCAATCTCTCGAGAATCCAGGAGACTCGCTTGGTGAAGGAGTACTCCTCTATCAACACCTCGTGCACCGCCGGCTCTTCTGCCTGCCGCTGCAGAATCTCGTAGAAGCTCTCCAACAACCCAAAGGAGTCCAAGTCCCGTGCAAGGGGCCGGTCGGCTGGATCCAGCTCCGCCTCTGGACGGGTGTACACCTCTCGGCCCAGCCAGGGGCGCTCGTACAAGTCCTCGCTGGCCTCCTTGAAGCGCTGGTACTCGATCAGACGCCGCACCAGACGCTCACGGGGATCGTCCTCCTCCTCGTCCAACAGCTCCGGATCCCGGGGCAGCAGCTCACGGCTCTTGAGCTGGCACAAGGTGGCCGCCATGACCAGGAATTCACCGGCGATCCCCAGGTCCATTGACTCCATCAGGTCCAGAAAGGCCAGGTACTCCCGGGTGATGTGGGCGACTGGCAGATTTCGAAGGTCAATCCCATCCCGACGGATCAGGTACAGCAACAAGTCCAGCGGCCCCTCGAAGTCCGGGGTCTGGACGACGTGTCGTTTCGATTGAGAAGCGAGCAAGGTGTTGCGGGGGCGCGGTGTTGACGGGGCGCAGTGTTGACGGGGCGCAGTGTTCCCAACCGGGCGGTCGAGAGAAGGGGGGACTCCATCATATCGAGATCACGGGATTTCGACAAGGGTCCTTCAGCGAGAGATCATCAATCCAACCGCAGACTCCTCCAGGAGCCTGTCCGTGACCCGCCCAAGGGCCCGGCCCCTCAGAGTGCTCCGCCCGCGGTATCCCACCGCCAACAGGTCATGGCCCTGCTGTTGCGCCGCCGAGAGAAGCACCTCCACCGCCTCCCCCTGCACCGATAGAACCTTCACTTCCAGACCCTTCAGCTCGGCCTCCGCCTCTGCAAGACAACGATCGGAGCGCCCGCCGCGCCCCGTCTCCCTCGCGAACACCACCTGCACGGGGCATCCCACCAGACCCGCCAGGCGACGCGCCGAGCGAAGGGCACAACGAGACCCATCCGACCCATCGAATCCCAGAGTGATCCCGGAGAGCGCCAGAGCCTGCGCCCCCACCACAATCACGGTCGTGTTCACCCGCTTGAGGAACCTCTCCACGTGGAGGTGACCCGGCCCCGCGATGCACACGGTCCCCTCCGGCCCCACCCCAACAATCACAAGCTCCGCCGAAGCAGCATGGTGAAGGAGCGACGGCCCCACCGCCCCTTGCTCCAAGTGGGGCACAAGCTCAAGTCCAGCCTCCTGAAACCTGAAAGCGCATTTCGCCATGAGCTGCTCCCCACGCTCCTTGTGCCAGCGCTCCACATCCTCCGGGACCAACACTGGCTCAAACCCCATCAGGCTGCCCAGGTCCTTGAGCAAGTGACCGGTCCGGGCGCTGACTCCCACCACGTAGAGCCCGTCGATGCGCACAGGCAGCTCGGCGCGAATGGCCAACTCCAATGCGGTGGCCAGCGCAGACGCGGCCTCAGGACCTTCCTCGACGGGCACCAGAATGGTCTCCAGAAACACCTTGCCTCCACAGGGGACAGCGCCGGGTTGTCGCTGCCATGGACCTGACCTATTATCGGTTCTTGCAAGAGGTCCCATGCTTCGATTCGTCCTCATCTCCCTCGTGGCCGCTGGCTGCATGCCAAAGACCTTCCAGGAAGATGCCCTTCCCGCCTTCGTGGAGCGCCCGGTCTACGCGACCTACCCCTTTGACTTCAACTCCGTCTGGGAAGCCACCCTGGAGGTGGTGGGAGATGCAGCGCCTCTTCAGACTTTTGAGCCAGACCGAGGATACATCCTGACCAATTGGGTCAACGGATCCTCGGATCAGATCTACAAGAACTACGGGGGCACGCGCATTCCCGAGTCCGTTCGCTACCGCCTGGAAGTCGAGGTGGTGAACACCGGAAACGGGACGGAAGTGAAAATGCTAAACCACGAGCAGATCGAAAAGGACATGATCTCCATCGACGCAGTCTTCACCGGAGCGGTCTACCACTGGATCGACATTCCATCTTCCACAAAGAAGGAACATGACCTGCTGGAGCAGATTGGTGCCTTGATCGACCAGCGCCAGGGTGGTGGCAACTACGACCTCCAGTACTGACCCCGCGGCGCGAAGGTGCTGACCCCCCGGCGCGCAGTGCTTCTCATCACCTATGCTCTTCACCGATCGCGCTCCTGACTCCACCTCGCAGAGCGGCCTCCCCCCGCTGCTTGGGGTGCAGGCCGCAGTGGCCCTGCTGCTTGGAAGTGTCTTCTGGCTGGGCATCGGCACCCCTGCAGATGCGCCGCCCAAGCCCCCCCAACGCATCGACAGCGAAGCGCTCTCCCAAGTAGCCAGCTTGCTCGCCGCCGACCGAGAAGCCCTGGAAGCAGATCTCACAGCCCCTTTGATGGCACAGGATGAGCAGTCTGTAGGGGAATTCGCAGGTCTCCAGGTCCAGGCGGCCGACCTGGAGCTGGTGGACATGAGCTGGCGCTCCCTGTCCGCGGTGGAGGACCTGGTGCCGGTGGTGCTGACCCTTCGCGCTACAGGCAGCTACTACAACCTTCCCATTCTTGTAGATGGGCTGTACCGACAGGCCCATCCCATGGAGATCACCTACCTGGCCGTGGAGACGCCACGCATGATGGTGGCCCACACGGAAGCCACCGTGCGCATGCGGTTCCACCGCCCCGCCACCCTCTCCACCTCATCGCTCAAGGATCGGCTGGAGTCGGTTTTGGGGGGGCTGCGTTCCCGGGCAGCGGAGGTGGCCATCGAGGAAGCCGCCCGCGTGCAGCTTCTCCAAGACTTCCAAGAGAAGGTTCCTGGCCTTGAGGAGCGCTCCAGCACCAACCGCTCCCAGGTCATGACCGCCCTGCCCGGCATGCTCCGCAAACTCCCAGCCACCGCCCTGGGTTGGGTCGGCATGGAACAGACCGGCGACACCATGGTCCTGATCGTAGACCCGAACTGACTTGGCCCCCTCGACACGGGCGCGAGGTCAGCGAACCGGGTTGTTCAAGTGCACCCGCTTGACGTTGGCCACGGCATCGATGCGGGCCTGGGCCAGGCGGTTGCTGGCCTCGATGGTGGTGATGGTCTCGCGTCGCGCGTTGTCGATTACCATCTTCACCGTGTTGAACACATTGGCTGCATCGTCCATGGCCTGCTGGGACGGATAGCCGCGGTACTCGGCCGCCACGTTGATCAGGCCGCCGGAGTTGATCACGTAGTCCGGCACATAGGTGATGCCTCGCTCCATGAGGTCAGCGGCATCTTGTGCCTCGTCGTCCAGCTGGTTGTTCGCAGCACCGGCGATGATGGGCGCCTTGATCTGCGGAATGGTGTGGCTGTTGATGATGCCACCCACAGCGCAAGGGGCCAACACGTCCACGTCCATGCCGTACCAAGCGTCACCTTCCACGCCTTCCCCCCCGAAACGGTCAACACAGCGTGCCACCCGCTGGGTGTCGATGTCGGTGAAGTACAAGCTGGCCCCCGACTCCGCCAGGAAGCCCGCCAAGTGCATTCCCACCGAACCGGTGCCCTGAATGGCGATCTTCCGCCCGGCGGGATCCGGGGTGCCGTACACCACCTCAAGCGCAGCCCGAATGCCGTGGAAGGTGCCCCAGGCGGTCACCGAAGACGGGTTTCCCGACCCACCCAGGTGCGCTCCCTTGCCCATGACCCACTCGGTCTCCCGGCGGATGAAGTTCATGTCCTCCACAGTGGTGTTCATGTCCTCCGCGGTGATGTAGCGCCCGTTGACGCTGGCCACGAAGCGTCCAAACGCCCTGAAAAGGGCCTCGGACTTCACAGAGGGATCCCCGATGATCACGGCCTTTCCACCGCCGAGGTCCAGACCCGCCACAGCCGCCTTGTAGGTCATGCCGCGAGACAAGCGCAGCACATCCCGCAGGGCTTCCTCTTCGGACAGATAAGGGTACAGGCGCACACCACCCAACGCCGGCCCCAGGGTCGTGTCGTGGATTGCGATGATCGCCCGAAGTCCAGCTTCGTCGTTGCGACAGAACACGACCTGCTCGTGTCCCATCGTGGACATACCTTCAAACACACTCATGGGATGCACCCTCCCGAGAGGGCCTCATATCACGCTCGGGCGCTCTTGAAATGTCTGCGCCTACACCTTCATCTTTCGCTTGCGGGAAGCAGCATCCGGAACCTCCACCTGGAACCGGGTCATGAGCTTTCGAAAATTAGGCCGCTGCTGCCCACTCATTTCCGCAGCCCGGGTGATGTTCCAGCCGGTCTCCAGCAACCGCTCCTCCAGGTACCAACGGGAGAATGCATCCACCACACGGCTCTTGGCCTCCGTGTAGTCCAGGTCCAACAACTCCTTGTCCAGGAGGCCTCCCGCCACGTCGTCGGGAGCCGCCTTGGAATAGGCGCCACCCGGGTGCGCATCGAACAACTCCGCCGTCAGCTCGGTGCCCTGAGCCAACACCATGGCCCGGTTGATGGCGTTCTCCAGCTGTCGAACGTTGTTGTCTGCCCAGTCCTCCCGACCCAGCACCTCCAGAACCTCCCCTGGAATCGATCGAACCTCCTTTGAATACTCCTCGTTGAACTTCTGCATGAAGAAATAGGTCAGCAGCTGGATGTCTTCCTTTCGGTCTCGTAGGGGCGGCACCTCGATGTTGATGACGTTCAGCCGGTAGAAGAGATCCTCCCGAAAGGCTCCTTCCCCAATGGCCTTTTTCAGGTCCACGTGGGTCGCCGCCAAGATGCGGCAGTCCACGGCAATTGGCTTGCCGCCCCCCACGTGCACCACCTCTCGTTCCTGAAGTACGCGCAGGAGCTTGGCCTGCATGGACAGAGCCATGTTGCCGATCTCATCCAGAAAGAGGGTGCCCCCGGAGGCTTGCTCAAACAGTCCCTTCTTGGACTGGGCTGCCCCGGTAAAGGCGCCTTTCTCATACCCGAAGAGCTCACTCTCCAGCAGGTTCTCCGGAATCGCGGTGCAATTGATGGCGATCCAGGGACCGTCCTTCTGAGGCGAGTTGGAATGAATCGCGCGAGCCACCCTCTCCTTGCCCGTGCCGCTCTCCCCGGTAATCAGCACCGGCACCGGCACCCGCGCCACATCCCGAATGAGAGCGGAGAGCTTGAGCATGGCGGGGCTGTTTCCCACCAACTGGTCCGAGGCCCCTCCCCCCAAGCGGGCCCGCAAACGAGAGCGTTCCTCCTTCAATTCACGAACTTCAAGGGCCTTTCGAAGGATCTGAAAGAACCGGCTCGAATCCAGAATAGGCTTCTCAAAGTAGTCGTAGGCTCCAGCAGAAAGCGCCAGAAAGGCCGCCTCGGCGCTTCCGTGGGCCGTGATCAGGATGCACTCGGTGGCGGGACAGTTCTCCCTCAGCAACCTCAGAACCTCCTGGCCGTCCATGTCAGGCATCTTCAAGTCGATCAGGGCGATGTTGGGATCGTTTTCCTGGGCCCACGCGAGCCCCTCCCGCCCACTCCCGGTGTCCTCGACTTCAAACCCCTGGCGCACAAGCTGGCGCTTGAGGGCGCGGCGGATGTTGACCTCGTCATCGATAATGAGAACGGTCGGGGGGCGATTCTCCAAAGGGCGCATCCTGTGGGTTGGCCTATCATACCGAGAAGCCATGGACGAAGAACTCTACCAGCGCTTTCTCGAAGGGGATGACTCCGCCACCACGGGCATCCGCGGCCACATGCGAACCATCGCTTCCCGGGTCTTGTCCGCGCCCCAGTGGGGCTTGGAAGAAGGGCATTCACGACGGGAGCTGGAACAGGAGGCAGTGGCGGACGCCTTGGGGACGCCTCCGGAACACCTTGTAGGGGCCGCCACGGCGGTCATGCAGGCAGCGACACGGACCGGTCTTGCCCACTTGCGCCGGGAGGACCACGTGACCGGCGACCATCCGAATGTGTCCCAAATGGCTGCCCTCGCCATGGAGGTGCTGCCTCCTGAGGAAGCCCAGGCGGCCGAGGCGCACCTTTCAGACTGCACGCCTTGTCTGCGACACGTGGCCAGCGCAAAGAACGCCTTACGCACCGCGTTGAGTGCCCAAAAGACCGCGGCCGCCCCCCCCAAACCGCTTCCTCAGCGGGAGGCCGTTCATGCCTCCGCACGCCGGATCTCCGAGGGCGAGATATCTCTGAGGCGCTTCATGCCCTCCAAGTCCACGGCGCGCATGATGGGACCCCTTGTGGCCCTCGGGCTGGGGATGTTCCTTCACTGGCAGAGCAAGCAGTTAGACCCCGCACAAGCACTGCAAGCCAAGGTGGGCCACATGCTTCCTGCGGAGCTGCCACCGTCGGGCCGCGCCTGGGAGCTGGAGCAAGTCGGCAAGGATGCGGTCTCGGGCTTGGGCGAAGGGCGCTGCGAGTACGCGGTGCGTCGCCTTGGGGTGGCCATGGACCAGAACCCAGACGTACCGCTCCACAGCTACTACCTGGGCCTGGCCCACGTGTGCCTGCGCCAGGGGCCGCAGGCCCGCTCCAACTTGGAGTGGGTGCGAGCAAACATGGACCCGCCCCCGTTTGGGCTGGACTGGTGGCTGGCCCAGGCCCAGCTTCTGGACGGCGGCGTGGAAGAGGGGCTGGACCTCCTGGATTCACTGGCTGCCAGTGACCACCCCCGTGCACCCTATGCCCGGGAGCTGGCCCGGAAGGTACGAGAGGAATTGTAGGCGGGAGGCGGTTACCCACCGTATTCAACGCGAGTACGCCTTCGGGGGCGACGGCTTCCACTCGCCTTCTCTCCCGCGTAGAATGGGGCCGACCTCCGCCGTGTTTGGGTGGATTTTCGCTTGCTTACCGAGAACGAAAGTCGAGTCGTATTTGAAGCACCCGCCTAGGAAGACGCAAGGTTCGTCCCTGGTTGGGACCTCTCTGTTCGCTCTTTTTGGAGGTGCGTTGGCCGTACTTGCGATCGGCATCGTTGCATTCTCCAACGGCTACTACCTGCTGCCCCAAGAAGCCCGCGCGGGCCACGATCTGCACGAACTGCTACGCGCAAGCGGCCCCCTTGGCGTTGGGTTGGGCTTCCTCGGCACCACGTTGATGGTGCTCATGCTCACCTACAGCCTGCGAAAGCGATGGGTGAATGTTCAATGGCTCGGCCCGGTTCCCGCCTGGCTTCGCTTTCACATCATCTGCGGTGTGATGGGGCCCATCTTCATCCTCCTTCACGCGGGACTCATGCTGCCCACCGGAATCGATGGCGTCGCCATGGGGTGCATGGTACTGGTCGCGCTCTCGGGGGTCTTCGGCCGCTACGTATACGGGCTTTTCCCCAAGACCGCGTTCGGGCTCGCTGCCGGCCTCGATGAGTCTCGGGGGAGACTCGCACGGCTGCGCTCCGAGCTCGTGGCACAGACCCAGGGCCAAGGCGCAGCCATCGGCGAGGCCGTTCGCCTTAGCCGCGACTTCGAACGCGAGGCCACCAGCTTGCTGTCCCTGTTTTCTCTTGATCTCGAGGTGCGACGCCGCCGCCGACGCATCGGCAACCTGCTCCACAGCGCGGGTCTGGAGGGCGTTGATTTCGAACAGGCCCACCAGCTTCTCACCGACCAACTGAAGATGAAACGCAGCCTGGAGACCTGGGGAATCTCCCAGCGCGTGTTTCGCTACTGGCACCTCTTTCATCTGCCCCTTGCAAAGGCCATGTACGCAATCGTCTTTTTGCACATCACAAAAGCACTGTTCCTCACCGCCTCCTGGCAGAACCTCAAGATCCTCTTGGCTGGCCAGTGATGGGGCCCAACCTCCTCCTCTACCTGGCGGTGTTCTCGTTCATCGCCGTCTTCCTGGTGTGGCCCACCTACCGGTCAATGAAGCGGGAAGAGGCGCGTGCACGCTCCCTCCGCGCAGAAGCGATCTCCCAAGGTCGGCACGAACCGGTGAGCATCCACCCCTACGTCGATCTTGGAAAGTGCATGGGATCAGCGGCCTGCGTGCAATCCTGCCCCGAACAGACGGTGCTTCAGCTCATCGACGGCGCTGCACAGCTGGTCCACGGGTCTTCCTGCATTGGCCATGGCGCCTGCGAAGCGGCTTGCCCGGTCAACGCTATTGAGCTCGTCTTCGGAACAGAGCGGCGGGGAATCGACCTGCCCCAGGTCGGTCCGGACTTTCAGACCAACGTGCCTGGCCTGTACATCGCCGGCGAGTTGGGTGGAATGGGACTCATCGCGAACGCGGTGCGCCAGGGAACAGAGGCAGTGGAGAACATCTCCGCTGCGCTGGGCAAGGCCTCCCTAAACGCCTTTGATCTCGTCATCGTGGGCGCTGGCCCCGCCGGTCTGGGGGCAGCGCTGGAGGCCAAGAGCCGCGGTCTTCGGTATCTGCTGCTGGAACAGGATGAGTTCGGGGGCGCGATTCGCCACTATCCCCGCCAGAAGCTGGTCATGACCCGGCCCCTTCACTTTCCCGGGTTCGGAAAGGTAAAGCAGAAGAACATCCGAAAGGAAGAGTTGATCACCCTTCTCCAGAGGGTGATCGAGGAGACCGGTCTCGAGATCAGCACTGGGGAGAAAGTAGATGGCGTGCTGCCCCGGCCAAGCGGCTTCACCGTGACCACGCAGAAGCGGGAGGTCTCAGCGCACAAGGTGCTGATCGCGATTGGACGACGGGGAACGCCGCGGCGGCTGGGGGTCCCGGGGGAAGAGCTGGAGAAGGTGGCCTACCGACTGCTCGAGCCGGAGGAGTTCTCGCACCAACATGTGCTCGTCGTCGGAGGGGGCGACTCGGCCCTGGAGGCTGCGCTGATGCTGGCGGATCAGCCAGAGTGCAGTGTCCACCTCTCTTACCGGAAGGAGGTATTCGCCCGTGCCAGGCAGGAGAACCAGGACAGACTCCGGCAGGCCAGTGAGAACGGTCGCGTGGAGGTGCTCTTGTCCTCTGAGGTCGTGGAGATCGGTCCCGATCGCGTGACCATCCAACAACGGGGAACCCGCACAGACATTCCAAACGATTTTGTTTTCATCTTCGCTGGCGGCGTCTTGCCCACCCCCTTCCTGGTGGAGATGGGCATCGGCCTGAACACTCACCATGGAAAGCGTGTCGTTCCCGGAGGACCTCCCCGTGCAACCTGAGACGCGGGCAATGCTGAAGGGCCTGGCGCTGGGGGTAGCCATGAGCTCCAGCCTGTTCTTCTTTCTGGACAGGGAAGATGAGCAGCCCTCCCCCGCCCCACTCGGCCCGACGTCCTCTCCCACCGAGCCCTCCGGGTTGTCCACGACCTCCCTCTCCGAGTTCCTGAACGACTACACCCACGCCACCGCCTCGCATGGCGGCTCCACAGACCTGGTGGATGCCGACCTCCAAGCCTTTCTGAAGGCCGGCGAGTGGATGAGAGCCTACCAGCTCGCCGACGAGCAACTTCAAACCAACCCAGACGATGTCGAGGCCCTGCTGGCTCTTGCAGAAGTGCGAATCCAGATGGGGCAGCCGACGCGAGCCAACTCGTTGATTGTGCGGGCGTTGGCGATCGAGCCAGCTCATGCACAGGCCCTCGGGCTGCGAGCGCAGATGGTCGAGAAGGCCACCCACCCATGACCCAGCGCTCCCTCCTGCTCCGCCTCGTGCTGCTTTGGGCTCTGGTGTCCAGTGGTGACGCTGCGGCTCAGAACCTCACGGGCTTCGTCAGCCCCGGGGAGCTTGCTGAGCCCCACGCCAAGCTCGAGGGTCTCACCCGCTGCCTGGAGTGCCACGCGGCGGGGGGCGTTTCAGCCACCAAGTGCATGGGCTGCCACGAAAAGGTGGAGCAGCAGGTGGCGAGTTTTCGGGGATTTCACGGTCGTCTCGGAGAGAATTGCGAGGGATGTCACCCGGATCACCGCGGACGAGAGTTCGAGATGATCCAGATCGACACGGAGCGTTTCGCCCACCAACGAACGGGCTTCAAGCTGGAGGGCGCCCACGACTCCCTCGCGTGCGAAGACTGCCACGAGGAGGAGGGAACCTGGTCCGGAATAGAGCAAGCCTGCGGAAGCTGCCACGAAGAGATCCACGGCGCAAAGGCGAGCAAACGCGACCTGCTGCCCCGTTGCGAGTCCTGCCACACCGTCGTGGACTGGAAGGCCCTGCCTCTTCCAACATCCACCTTTGACCACGGGGACAAAGAGGACGCGGACTTTCACCTTGTGGGAGCCCACCAGTCAGTCCCCTGCGCGGACTGTCACGAGGATCTCCGCTTTGTTCCCACCCAGGCGGACAAATGCACAGACTGCCATGATGACCCCCATCACACTCCCTTCTCAGGGACCTGCGAGAGCTGTCACGATGTCGTGGAAGACTGGAGAGTCCCCGGCTTTCATCACGACCAAACGGACTACCCCCTGGAGGGGCAACACAGGGACGCCTCCTGCCGTGGGTGCCACGGCAAGTCCACGACCGCACCCCTGCCCTTTGGCGCCTGCACAGACTGTCACGAGGACCCCCACCTTCAGCAGTTCGAGCCGCGCACCTGTGACGACTGCCACACGGTGGAGGTCGCCTCCTTTGCCCTTCCTGGTTTTGACCACGACAAGACCGATTACCCCCTTCTTGGCGAGCACCAGGACGTGGACTGTGTGGGGTGTCACGGGGAGAGCCCGGAGGCGAGATACGTCGATCTCCCCGCGGAAGACTGCGTGGCCTGTCACCAGGAGGACGACCCACACAACGGAAAGTTCGACCCACAGACCTGCAGCAGCTGTCATTCGGAGCTTGGTTGGGGGGTCGAGGAATTCGACCATGACCTGACCGACTACCCCCTTCGCGGTGCCCACGAGCCCCTGGACTGCAAGGCCTGTCACGAGGAGGACCAGTGGTCCGGGCTCTCCTATGGCAGCTGCGCCGAATGCCACCGCAAGGGCATGCCCCACAAGGACGAGATGAGTGACGCGTCCTGCCAGGAGTGCCACGTGGTCGACACGTGGGAGAGCGTCTCCTTTGACCACGGGACGACCGACTTTCCCCTCGACGGCGCCCACGTCCAGATCGCCTGCCTGGACTGCCACCAGGAAGCGACCTTCACCACGGAGAAGACCACCTGCGAGGCCTGCCACGGCCCCGACGAGCCCGCCCGTCACTTTGACGGGGCGTGTGAGCAGTGCCACACGACTTCCGACTGGAGGGAGCTCGCCGCCACCGCAAACATCCACGACGCCACGGGATTCCTACTCCGCGGTTCCCACTCACTCTTGCAGTGTGCCGAGTGCCACGATGAGCGTTCCGACACCATGAACCTCCCCGCCATGCAGAACGGTGAGTGCGTGTCCTGCCATGCTGCCGACGAACCCCATCGCAACCTCCTGGGGGATCGGTGCGACGACTGCCACAACAGCTACGACTGGATGAACACACGCTGGCGCCACAGCCAGGTGGGGTGGGCCCTTCGCGGCAACCACCGGCTGGCGGCCTGCGACGAATGTCACGCGACGGGATTTGTTGGCACGCCAAGAGACTGCTGGCGCTGCCATGAAAACCAGGCTGACCCGAGCCTGTTGCCCCATCGGTCCGCCTACTTCATGGACTGCGAGACCTGTCACCGCCCCTATGACTGGGCCTTCACCCGATACCCCCACTGATTTCCAAACTTGATGAGACTCAAAAAATGAACCTGGAGCAATCCGCGACCTTTCGAGGATTCTTGCTGGGGGTGGGGCTTGTGGTCCTTGGGGCCGCCTGCCAGCGCTTTCTCGCGGAGAATCCCCACCGCACCTGGCCGCTGACACACTCCCATGCGGAGGTGGTGTGCGAGGGATGCCACCCAACCGAGCAGGGCATTGGCCCGGTAAGCAGCGAGTGCATCTCCTGCCACCTCGCTGTATTGCCTGCGGAGCACTACACCGAAGACTGCGGCAGCTGCCATTTGCCCACCTATTGGAGAGACAGCTCCCTCTACCACAGCTTCCTCCCCCTCGAGGACGCCCACGCGCTGGACTGCGGGGCGTGTCACGAGCCAGGCGACTACCGGGACCTTCCCGGGCAATCCAACCGATGCGCCTCCTGCCACAAACCCGATCGTCCACGCGAACATTGGCCCAATGACTGCGGAGACTGCCACATTCCCACCTTTTGGCTGGATGCCACGGTTTACCACGACTTTCTTCCTCTTGATGACTCCCATGATCTTCCGTGCGATAGCTGCCATCTCTCCGATGACTTCTCCGCCCTGGAGGGCCAGTCGGACCAGTGCGCCTCGTGCCACGAAGAGGCGCGACCCCAAGGCCACTTCCTTCCAGCGATGTGCGACTTCAGCACGGACTGCGTGGCGTGTCATGGCGCCTCAAGCTGGAGAGATGGCGAGCTGCCGAGTCACCGGGACTGCAGCACGTTCCCCAAGGGACACGAGAGCGCCAACGCCTGTGAAGACTGCCACCTGGCTGCACCCAACTACAGCACCTTCAGCTGCCTTGACTGCCACGCCCATCGCCAGTCCGCGATGGACGACAAACACATAGGCGAGGTTGGCGGCTACCAGTATGAGAGCGAAGCCTGTCTAGGCTGCCACCCTCGAGGTGACGATTGAAGACGCCCCAAGCTCCCGTCGGGGCCTGTCTACTGACGCTCCTGGGGTGGCTTCTTTTCGTGCCCCCCGCTGCAGGTACGCCTGAGGAGGGCCATGCAGTCTCGAGCTTCGGCGTTCGCCTGGAGCAGTCTGGCGCAACGGGAGCCGAGGATCTGGACTTACTGTTCAGCGAGAGGGCGAAATGGGCGCTGTCCGGGACCTTGCCGGGTCAGCCGCTTCTCGTGTTCAACGGGCGATTTGTGGCAGAGACCGCGAACAGCCTCGAGAGCGCACGGCTGCGCTCCCTGGGGGTTCGTCTGGAAATCGAAGGGGCAGACCTGGGGGTTGAGTTGGGACGCCAGCCCGTCCAATACGGAGGTGCCCGCCTGGTCGACGGACTACAGGTTTTGCAGGGTTTCCCAAGGGGACTTGCGCTCGGCGCATGGGCAGGAGCCGCCCCGGACCTCTTCACCACGGCCCCCACGCCCCGCCTGGGGGGGGGCCCGATTCTCGCCTTCAGGGGGGCACAGGATCAGCAGGTCTCTTTGGCAGGTGAGGTGCTCTGGGCACCCTCGGGACTGGACCGCGCCGGGGCGCTGATTCTCGGCCAGAAGGGCTGGGGAACCAGGGCGGTTGTTCACTCCCGCCTGGACATGCAGCTCGTGGATTCCACGGGGAAGGTCGGCCTGGTGGATGCAGCCATCTTTGGCCGCTTGCACCCTACCCCCTCCACCCGTCTCGACGCCTTCTACGACGCCTACAGCTCTTGGCGCTACCTCTCCACAGCGGATCTCGATCCAGCCATTCGGCGATTCGATGCCCGGTCCGACAGCCTGGGTCTCTCGGAAGACATCCCGCAAGACACCCTGGATGACTCGCTTCACCAACTGTTTGGCCTTTCCGGGCGTTGGGAGATGGACGCCCAACCGGGGGATGCCCACCCCCGCATTGAGGTCGACTTCCGGGGCAGGTACCACCCGGACAAATCCAATCGCTACACACGCATCACCCCCACCATCGCCCTGGAGGAGTTCGCATCCGGCCACGCGGGTCTGGATCTGGATGTCAGCTTCATGGTTGCGAGAGGCATGACACAGAGAGAGGCGGGCATCACGACCTGGTTCGAGCCGGGCGCGCAGCGGCGCCTCCTGCTAGACGCCTCCATACGTCTCTTGCTCGGCACCCCTGAGACCGGGAGCGGGTTGGGAGGGTACTCGGACCTCTTTGTGGACTGGGTCACAGAACGGGGTGTCGTGCTGTCAGGAGGAGTCCACGGAGTCATGGAACGAGACGAAGACTTCCTCGACACCGGCTACGGCCTGGTGGCGCGTGTTTCCTGGCACATCCGGCCCGGCGCAGCCAGGCCCTAGCTCACGTGCCAGGCATCGGCGCCGGCAAGCTCCCACTTGGCCACGAACTCCCAGAGGGGCAAGGTGCGCTCCTCTTCGACGGAATCCCAGGGAAAGGGATCCATGAGGGTCACCGTGTCCCGAAGGGACTCCACCAGCACAGGATGCGTGACCAGATCGCCGCTGTCGGTGCGCTCGACAATGGAGGCCAGCCAGGGCAACGGAAGACCGAACTGGTAGCGCCGCACAGCCCGCAGTCGCTCCTCCCGATCCCCGTGGAAACCGCGGCTCACACCGGAGCCGTACAAGCTGGAGAGCGCTTCCGCCAGGCCGCCGGAAAGCAGGGCCTCCAAGGCTGTGGCGAGTCCTGCGCCGTGGTCGTTGAGGGCACCGTCGTCTTTCACGGCACCGTCGATGGCCTCGCAGAGTCCGCGGATGGTGTCGTCCGCGCAAGGGCGCCCGCCCACGTGCAACAGGTAGACCCAGGTGGCCAAGGTTGAGGGCAAGTGGCCGATCTTGGATTCGGTTGTCATGATTCCTCCAGACCTGAGCCTTAACCCCTTGCCCAAAAGCCGGGTTATCTGCGCTGCCCATGTGGTGGATGCTTCTCGTCGGGTGCGGACAAGCGCCCCAGATGCCCGAGGCCGGGGAAACCCTGCCCACGTCGACCTTGCACAAAAGGACGGCAGACCAGGGAATTCGCCTGGTGGACCGCATCGCAGAGGCGACCTTGGACCTGCCTGCCACGAATGTCCCGGAGGGCACAGCCGTCGCGGGTCAATTCGTCTTGGACAGCGGATGGAGGCGCGTCAGCGGGGCGGGAGACTCCAACAACCGGTGGCGCCACTCTTCTCCAGTGCGCCTGGCCCGCAAGCGCTACAGCGCCCCGCCTCAAGGGCTCCGCCTGCTCAAGGCCGGCGAGGACATTCCCTTTGAGGCCATGCCCTTCGGCGCGACCGGCAGCTGGCACTTGAGCTCCGACGGCATCTTCATCACCACGCAAGACTCACCGGCTACCTGGCCGAACCCTCCGGTGTTGCATTCAGATCGGGAGACGACCCTTCAAACACGCCTGAACGTGCAGGCGTCAGGCCTGTCCCCCGCTGAGTTTGTCCCCTACTCCCTCACCCTGGATGCCATTACCCGAAAGGGACTGCTGCTTCCTGCGCCTGGAACCGCCACCTGGCGGCTCACGCTTCCTCCGGCTGCGGACTTGCGCCTGGGGCTGGCCATTGTCCCCCGCACAGTGACCCGGGGGGGGCGCTCGGAAGGGGCGAGGCTCTTTGTGGAGGTCAACGGAGAGGTAGCAGCCCAACTCGCAGTACGGCCGGAGGGTCGATTCCAGGATGCCCGGGTAGATTTGTCGGCCCATGGAGGCCAGGAAGTGCAGATCACCCTGCGCTCCGACCCGGCGGGCAGTGCGGATTGGGACCATGTCTTCTTGGCGGACCCCCACATCCTGGGTACCCCGACAGGCCCTCCCCGGCGGGTGATCATCGTGGGGGTCGACACGCTGCGGGTGGCCTCCATGACCCAGCACGGAGCTTCCCGGGACACCACGGCGCCCCTGGAGCCATTCGCCGCCTCATCGGTGCTCTTTGATGCAGCCTACGCCCCCGCACCGCGGACCCGCCCCAGCTTTCGCACCTCCCTGACTGGGCTGCAGCCCTTGAACGCCATTGGTGCGCCCACCGTGGCCGATGCCTTTCGAGCCCAGGGGTTCTACACGGCTGGCATCACGGCCAACGTGCACCTGGTGCCGCGCTTTGGTTTCAACAGCGGCTTTGACTATTGGCACTATGAAAACGGAACCGACGCAGACGTGCAGATCCGCCGAGCGAAGCGGTGGCTGTCAGCCCACGAACACCAGGACAGCCTGCTCTTTCTGCACCTGATGGACCCGCACACGTTCTACCGGGCCCCTGGGCGGTTCGCGAACCGGTACGTGGAGACAGATCCCGGGCCTCTGGACCCGGATCTCAACCGGTGGCGGGTCATGGCGCTCTCGGACGCGGGAAGACTGACCCGGGAAAACAAGCAGTGGCTCCAAGCTCGGTATGACGGGGAAGTCCGGTACATGGCCGAGGAGTTGGCCGGGTTTCTGGCGTGGGTCGAGACCCTGCCCGGTCAGACGCTGGTGGTCCTGCATTCGGACCACGGTGAGGAGTTCTGGGAACACGGCGGCTATGAACACAACCACACCCTGTACCAGGAGGTGGTGCAGGGGGTGCTGTGGATTCGGCCGCCCGGGGGGTGGGGCGAGGGGCCCCACCACGTGGAGAAGAACGTGGGACTGGTGGACATCGTGCCCACGCTCCTTGACCTGTTTGACCTGGAATCACCCGCAACGGACGGGCTCTCCCTGGCTCCGCTCCTGGACGCGGGGCGGGCAGCGAAGGTGGAGGAACTAAACACCTCTCTGGAGGAACGGGCCCTGCCAATCGGGCACCTGATGTACGACACCGAGCGATGGGCCGTAGTGGCAGATGGCCACAAGTACATCCTCCAGACCATGAGCGGGGAAGAAGAGCTCTACGAGGTGGCGACAGACCCGTTGGAGCTGCGCCAGGTAGCGCCCCTCTACTCCCAGGAGCAGATGGACAAGTGGCGGCGCAAGCTGGCACAGGCGACCGGCTGGCCAGTCGGGGCTGGGTGGCGGGTCGAGATCACCCGGGCGAGCGTCCCGTTCACCCTGCGGTTCGATGCCCCGGTCGAGGGGTTGATCCTGGACCCGGAGAGCGGTCGCAAGAGGCGGGCAAACCTGATGTGGGGGGAGACCTCTTCCAAGGGCCCGGACGATCTCGGCTCCCTCACCCGCTCCGAGGACGGCCTATCCTTGACCTTCTCCCCCAAGGGCACCGCAAAAAATGGCACCCTCGCCATCCGCCTGGACCACCGGGGGCAGACGGCGATGCTGCAGACAGGCGACGGGGAACAACCCGTCGAGGCAGGCGCCACAATCTCGACCAAGCAGCTAAGGCTCTCCCTCAAGGCCGGCGCAGTGATCCTGCCCCAAAACTCCGTGCGCCAGGCGCTGGCCCAAGAAAACACCCCCAAAGATGAAGCATCTGGAGCGTCCATGGAGGCACTGCAGGCGCTGGGGTATGTTGAATAGCCGCGATATTCATCGCGGCTATGGGTACTGTCACACTCCGAGGGAGCGCAGCGACCGAGTGGGTTGACAGACACGGTAGCGCGGCGGCTATGGGTACTGTCACACTCCGAGGGAGCGCAGCGACCGAGTGGGTTGACAGACACGGTAGCGCGGCGGCCTCCCCTGAGCGTGAGAAAGCCAGATCGCGGACAAATGGCTGCTTGCCCATAGATTTGAGCTGGACCCATGGGGCACGTCAGGCTTGACCTCCTTGTTGATGGCAAGCCCGCTCCAAGGCCAGGTACCGGCGCAGAGCGACCTGATCCCCGGTTTTGGCCGGGGCGGGGTCGGGAGGGGTTCTCCGCCGGGGACTTGGCACATCCCACCCAACCCGCTAGGAGCGCTCCACCATGCAACACACCCGCCAACGCGCAGCGATCTTCGAAGCCACGAAACTTGCCTTTGCACCCGTCGCCTTTCAGGTGGCCCGGGTCATGCGGGAGCGGGGACTGCTGGAGGCCTTGCAGGAAGGCCCAAAAACCACCGAGGAGGCCATGGCCGCCACCGGCCTGTCCCGGTATGCGGTGGAAACCCTCTGTGAAGCCGGGATTTCCTTTGGACTGTGCACCCAGGATGGGGAGATCTGGAAGACCACCCGCACCGGTTGGCACATCCAAAATGACCCCATGGTCCGGGTCAACATGGATTTCATTCACGACGTCTGCTACCAGGGGTTCTTCGCTCTGGATGAGGCCATCGAGAAAGGCAACGCCGCGGGACTGAAGGTCTTTGGCGACTGGCCCACCATCTACGAAGCCCTCTCCCAGCTGCCGGAGAAGGTCCAGAAGAGCTGGTTCGCCTTTGACCATTTCTACAGCGACGGCGCCTTTCCCAAGGTGCTTCCCCGGGTATTTGCCCAGAAGCCCCAACGCTTGTTGGATGTCGGGGGCAACACAGGCAAGTGGTCCATCGCCTGCTGCGAGCACGACCCGGATGTGAAGGTCACCATTCTCGATCTTCCGGGCCAGCTGGCCAAGGCCGAGGCCCGGGTCGCCGAGCTGGGACTCTCCGATCGGATCAGCGGCCACCCCATCAACATCCTGGACGCGGAGGCCCCCTTCCCCGAAGGGTTCGATGCGGTCTGGATGAGCCAGTTCCTGGTCTGCTTTGCCCTGGACGAGGTGCGGCACATTCTCCAGCGGGCCACCAGGGCCCTGGCGGAAGACGGAAGCGTCTGGATCATGGACAACTACTGGGACCGCCAGCGAAATGAGGTGGCCCGGTACGCCCTCCACGGCACCAGCCTCTACTTCACCGCCCTGGCCAACGGCACGAGCCGGGTCTACAGCGCTGAGCACATGTTGGAGTGCATTGCCGATGCGGGCCTGGAGGTTGTGGGAGAGTACGAGCGCTTGGGCATGGGGGGCCACACCCTCTGGCGCTGCAAGAAGGCCTGATGGCCACCGTCCCTGACAAAGTCGACGTAGTGGTCATGGGAGGGGGCATGGGAGGCCTCACCGCCGCAACACTCCTGGCCCAGGCTGGACTCTCCGTGTGTGTCCTGGAGCCGGAGCTTCGCCCCGGGGGATACCTGGCTGGGTTTCAGCGCAAAAAGTTCCACTTTGACTCGGCAATTCACTGGCTGAACCAGTGTGGACCGGGGGGGTTTGTGCACAAGGTCTTCGGCCACATTGGCGACGACCACCCCACCTGTGCCCCTTTGCGACGCATTCGGCGCATGAAGTCCGGCGACATGGACTACCTCCTCACCGACGAGCCGGACGCCCTTCGAGAGTCGCTTTGCGCCGACTTCCCCGGCTCCGCAAGTGGCCTGCACAAGCTCTTTGACTACGCCAAGACCCTTGGGGAACGCATGGCGCTCTACGCCCAGTGCATGCGCTCGGCGGACACCATGGGACCCCTTGAAACAGCCGGAAAGGGAATTCGACTCGCCTGGTGGACTCTTCCCTTCGCACGGGTCTACAAGAAGAGCACCGAGGAGGGGTTTGACTGGTTCGGCCTGGAGCCTGATCTGCTCGATCTGTGGTGCAGCGAGGTAGACCTGCTCTCGGTGATGGTGCCACTTGGCTGGGCCCACATCGGGGACTTCCAAACGCCCCCCGAAGGCGGAAGCAAGGTCTTTCCATCCTGGCTCGTGGGCCACATCGAGGCCGCCGGTGGCCAGGTGGCCCTGCGGCGACGGGCAGAGGAAATCATCCTGCAAGACGGACGGGCCGTGGCGGTGCGAACCGACAAGGACGAGAGAATTGCCTGTGACTATGTTCTCGCGGCCTGCGACCTGGAGACCGTCTACGAGAAGATGCTGCCTGAGGGCACGATTCCCGCCCCCCTGCTCAAGAAGCTGCGCGGAGCGGACCTCTATCCCTCCAGCGTGTCGGTCCACCTGGGCCTGGACTGCCCTGCGGAAAAACTGGGTTTCTCCGAGGAGATGATCTACCTGGCCGATGCCGGTCTCTCCCGAGGTGCCTATGGAGATGGCGACCCCTCCACCGCCGGCATTTCGGTGCTGGCCCCGACAGTACGAGACAAGTCCCTGGCCCCGGAAGACAAGGGCACCGTGACCTTGTACTGCCCGGCTTTCATGAATCAGGACTGGAAACTGGAAGGCGGAGAGCGGGGCAGCGCCTACAAAGAAGCCAAGGCCGCCTACGCCAAGATCCTGATCGACCGGGTGGAGGCCGCCATGGCCCCAGGGCTTGCCACCCACATCGAGCTGCAAGACGTATCCACCCCCATCACCCACCACCGGTACACCCGGAACAAGGGGGGATCCATCATGGCCGCCCGGCCCAACAAGGCCAACATGCAAGCGAAGGTAGCCCACTACAAGACCGCTGTACCCAACCTCTTTCTTTCCGGACACTGGGCCGAGTACGGCGGGGGCGTGCCCATCGCGGTCAAAGCGGGTTCCAACGCCGCACTTCTGGTCCTGAAAGACGAGAACCCGGAGGCCTTCAAAGTGCTCGCCAAGGTAATGGATGAGCCAGATCTCCGGGGGCACTTTCGGCCTGCAGTGCGGAGCTAATCCCTCCAGACCACGTCAACCTCAGGCCGCAGCAGGTATCCGTCCCCGCGGGTGTCCAACAAAGAATCCAATCCCAAGCGCCGCAAGGTCGCCACGGACACGTAAACCCGGTTCTTCTTGGCCCGCTCCAGGATGCGCTCCCCGGGCCAGACGGCGCTGAAGAGCTGCTCCACGTCCAGGGCCTCTCCGGGTTCTTCCTCTCGGTGGGTGACCAACTTGAGCAACAGGGGGCGCAGGGTGCGCTTGCGCGACAAGTCCACCCTCTCCCCCCCTGGGGGTCGAAACCACCTGCCTGTTGCGTGCACCACCAGGGAATCGGCGGCCTCCCCGGTGGGCCGCTCCAAGTCTCCCACATGGATACGCAGCGCAATGCGGGACCGAGCGTGACCCTGGACCAACCCGGACGGCTGGTCCACCTCCCCTGCCAGGTGCTCCAGCACATCCAACAGGGCCTGCCCTTCCTCCCAGCCGGCGCCCCCCACCAGCTCCCGGGCCCGATCCACGCTGAGTTTTGGGTCCTCACCGAGCCCAAGTGCGGCCAATCCAAGCACGCAGTGGGAAGTGCCCAACAGCACCTTGTGCCCCAGCGGTTCCAGGACTGCCACCGCCTCTTCACCAAGCTTCCTGGCGAGGGCGGGCTGCCCTGCATTCAACTCCACAAGGGCCATCGTGGACAAGGCATAGGCGTGGGCCAACACGTTGCCCACCGCCCGGTGGGTCACCACAGATCGCCCCACCTCGTCCCGGGCGGTCTCCAAGTCCCCCCGTTCCAGGGCCAGCACCCCCAGGGAGAGGCGAATATACGCGGACGCGGAACGGTTTCCCATGTCCAGATAGGCCGCCAGCGAACCCTCCAGACACTCCTGTGCTGCCTCCAGGTGCCCTTCATTGAGGTTCAACCGTCCCAGGTTGAAAGCAGCGCCCGCCTCGATGAAAAGCTCGCCGATGACATGCGCTTCAGAGTGGGCCCACTCCAAGTGCTCCCGGGCCTCCTCTCTGCGTCCTTGCTGAAAACTGCACAAGGTCCCCATTTTGCTCCGCGTACGTACCTGTTCCCAACGATCCTCCGTGGCCCGGGCCAGCGCAAGCGCCTCCAGGTACCGGGTTTCAGCCCCCAGAAAGTCAGCCTCGGCTTCCTTGGCCATCCCCAGAGACGCCAACAGGCGGGCGCGGGCATGGGAGCGCTGGGTCACGGGCGCTACTTCCAATCCCTTTTCCAACCAGGCAATCGCTTCGTCCAGGCGCCCCCGCCGAATGTCGTGGACCCCTCGCTGCAACAGCACCCGGGGCAGGAGCCCCTCCAATCCTTCCGACTCGCACAGCCAAAGAGATCTCTTCAGGTCTTCTTCAGCCCCGTCCACATCCCCCACGATGCTCCTGGACACACCCCGGGCATAACAGAGTTGGGCCTCCACAAGTCCACCAGGGGCCGCCGCCTCTCCCAGAGCGTTCGTGAGCAAGCGCAGATGTTCCTCGTACGGACCACGGCGAATCATCATGTGCGACAGGAGAAGCACCCCCTGCAGCCGGTCCGCCCCCGCAGTCTCGCTCCGGGTGGCGATGGCCAGCAAGTTCTCCCGGTTTTCCAGAAACCAGGCCAGGTCACTGCCTTCCGGTGCGCCAAACTCCTCAATGTGCTTCCGGCCCTCCTCCACAAAAAAGCGCGCATGTCGCTGGCGGGCAGAATCGGAAACCCCCTCCGTCAATCGCTCCAGGGCATATTCGCGAATGCTGTCGAAGAGAACAAAGCGAATCTCACCGCCCACCATTCGGCTCTGAACCATGGACTTTCCGCAAAGCGCATCCACCAGGTCCATCACCTCCCCGCTTCCCTCCTGCAGGACCACCACCGCCTCCGCCGCCTCCAGAGAGAAGCTCCCTCGAAACACCGCGCACTGGGCAAGGCCTGCCTGTTCTGCTTCGGACATCAGGTCCCAGGACCAGTCGATCGCAGCCCGAAGGGTGGCCTGTCGGGGCACCCCATCCGCCTCGGACCCGGCCAGAAGATCAAAGCGCCGAGAGAGGCGCTCCAGGATCTTGGACGGGCTCATGACCCTGGTTCTGGCCCCCGCAAGCTCGATGGCCAACGGAATGCCATCCAGACGCTGCACCAGTTCCTTTGCCGCCCGCTCCTCCTCCCCGGCGACCGTAAAGCCCTCCCGGGCACGGGTGGCTGCCCCCACAAAAAGGCCAAGGGCATCTTCAGCCTCCAGGGGCGGCAGTTCCAGCACCGCCTCGCCTCGAATGCGAAGGCGAGTGCGAGAGGTCACGAGAAACAAGGCTTCCGGGGCATGCTCCCGCCAGGTCCCCAGCGTTCCCGCGGCAGCGCCCGCCACCTGCTCAAAGGTGTCCAGAATCAAGAGAATCCGACCACGGCTCGAAAGTGCTCGTCCCAGAAGCTCACCAGTAGCCTCCCCCCCCGCACCATTTCCGAGCATCAAGTCCAGGGCATCACAGACCACCGCTACCACGTCGGCTTCGGTTCGGGAGCCGCTTAAATCACAGAACACCACCCCATCGGAGGCAATTTCGTTTTCCTGGCGGCACCTCCTTTCGAACTGCCTCACGAGCGACGTCTTCCCCATTCCAGCCGCTCCAGTCACCGTGACGAGGCTTCCTCCCTCGACAAATCGGGAGGCCAGTCTTTCGAGTTCTCTTGACCGCCCGAGAAAAGTGGATGCCATCGTTTGCAGATCCTACCTCTTGCTCTCCCAAAATACCCCCGCGCGGGGGCTACCCGAACCCCAAACGAACCCTTGGTGATGCGCCCCTTTTGAACACTGGATCTATCCATTGCGACTCTTCCTGCCCTTCTCTCTCTCCCCCTGATGACTGCCTGCGACGGTGAACCCCTCACCGATCCACCTACCGAAGAGGAGCTCCTCTTCTGCCAGAACAGCGTCATGTCGGGCGTGGTGTACACCGAGTGCGATGACTTTGTGGGCTATCTGGACCACTTCGCGGGAGAGGGGCACTTTCACCGCCAGCACCCGAGCTATCCCGCGGACCAGTGCGACGATGAGGGCGCCTTGTTCGTCTCCGACCACGCCGGTGGCTGGGCAAATGGTGGGGCCGCCTGGGTCAACTACGACACCTCGCCCCCCAAGATTGAAATCCCCCACCTGACCTTCAACTTCCTCGGGTACACAGACATCGTGAACGGGATCGGAGACCCGGTGCGGGAGGGGGTTGGCGTCAGCGGAGAGTCCGGAAAGTGCAACTACGTCGACATCCAGGTCTCCATCCCCAGCTCCCTGGACCTGGAGAACGATGTGGGAGGCTGGGAGCTTTCCTCGGGGACCAACCGCTGGATCGAGCCCGATGTCCTGCCTTGCCTCGGCACGGAGCTCACATGGAACAACCCGGAAACCGGCTTCAACGGAGTCGCCCGGTTCTTCTTCAGCGAAACGGACCGGGACAACCACGGCGTGGCCGACGACGAGGACAACTGCGCTGACGTGACCAACGAGGTCTTCGTCGTGCATTAAACGAGAGAGGCCCCGCTCTCGCGAGGCCCCTTGATCGGTCTGCCAACGGTGCCTATTCCGCCGCATCCCAGAGAGCTTCCAACAACATCAGGATGTCGATGACGTTGACCGATCCGTCACCGTCCATGTCTGCGGCTGCCTCGTCTTCGGGCATGGCGGGCCACCAGTCTGGGCCGTCGCCCATGATGGAGCCGTGCATGAGTTGCAGGTCGATCACGTTGATCTCGTTGTCGCCGTTGAGGTCACCCGCCAGGCGAACCTGAACCGGGACGGTGCAGTTGCTCAAATCCGAGATGGCGCACATGGAAATCAAGTCTCCGGGCTGCACATGCAAACGGGTCAGGGGCAAGTCCTGCAAGTTGTGCGTGCCCACGTCGCAGAAGGTCTTGGGGGAAAGCTGCACCTTGGCGCCGGTGTCGTCGTTGATGAGCACCTGGCAGGTACGGAGCTTGTTGGAGTAGTCCACCGTCACAAGGTCATCACGAATGATGAGGGAGTCCAGGCCAATGCCGTAGCTCTCCGCGGCGGCGGTCAGGGGCAGGGTGGTGAGGACAGCGGCGAGGGTAAGGTGCTTGAAGAGGGACATGATTTCTCCGGTTGGGAAGAGGTTGTTTGTTTCTGACAATCCCAATCTGACCCGGAATCCCCTGTGGGTGTTCTTAAGTGCCGCTACAGGGCGACCTTCTATGGTTTCAAAGATCTGTCACCAGATGTCATGATGGTCGAAACACCTTGGCAATCCATGCCTCTTGCCACCTTTTCCCCCCGCTTCACGCTCCGCCGCCCCGTCGGTCGGCCAGCGATCTATCTGGCATTCTGGATTCTTGGCTGTAGCGGCGGTGGGGGAACGAGAGGTGAAGACTCCCAGACCGACCCTGTCCACACCGGCCTGGAGGACACGGCCCCCACGTCCCCGGGCCGCCTGGCCGCAGGCCAATGCCACACCTGTTGGTTGGACGAGACCGGGACTCCCACGTGCTGGGGGTGGAACGATGAAGGGCAAGCCTCCCCCCCAAAACAGCGGTTTCGGGCCCTGGCGGCCGGTCCACTGCAGACCTGTGGCCTGGGGATCGAAAACAAGCCTGTCTGTTGGGGGGCCGCGACTGCCCCCCCCGACATCGCGCTCGTGGCGATCTCCCTGGGGGGCTACCGGGTCGCCTGTGGCGCCGAGTCCGCAGGTACACCCGACTTCGCCTGCGGCCTGGATGTGGAAGGGGCGATTCACTGCTGGGGGGAAGAGGACGACGGGCAGGTCAGTGATGCACCAGAGGGCACCTTCACCCAGATCAGCGCCGGCGGGAGCCACGCCTGTGCCCTGTCCACCGATGGCACCGTGCAGTGCTGGGGGAGCAACGTGTACGAACAGTCCGATGCACCTGCCGGCACCTGGGACCTTCTCAGTGTGGGCGGCTGGCACACCTGTGTGGTGGGCGACACAGAAGAGGCCCACTGCTGGGGCTCCAACCAGACGAACCAGGGCCAGCCCTGGCCCGGTCGCTACAGCCAGCTCTCCTCCGGGTCTTTCCACAACTGCGGAGTAGAGTCCCGGGGGCAGGTCATGTGTTGGGGGGTCAGCTATGGGGCCTCCTACCCACCAGAGGAGACCACCGACAACACGGTTGAGCTCTCTGCCGGCGGCTGGCACACCTGCGGGCTGATGAAGGACGACTCGTTGCTTTGCTGGGGCCGGGACAACGCCGGCCAGTCCTCTGTGCCCACCCCTCCGGCCGCGGCGGATTAACAGGACTCCATGTGGATGCTTCTCCTCGGCTGCTTGGATGAACCAGAACAGGCCGCCCTCGTCACCCTGGACGGAGCCTGTGGCACCTCTGACTACGGAGACGACGACGCGTCCCCCGACGCCATCGCCGCCCTGGACCGGACGAACTGCTACCGAAACCTCCTGGGACTGAACCCGGGGCTCCTCCATCCAGCCCTGGATTCCGCCGCCCAGTCCCACGCGGACTACATGTCCCGCAACAACACGGTGACCCACCAGCAGAGCTCCGGCACAGGCGGATTCACCGGCGAGTGGGTCTGGGATCGGTTTGAAGCCGCCGGCTACCCACTCCAAGCCGGCAACAGCTGGTCCGAGGTGGTGGCCTACGGCTACGAGGACCCCGCAGATGCCGTCGACGGATGGGTGGAGACCGTCTACCACCGCATTCCCTACACCACCCCCAACTGGCGCGAGCTCGGCTATGGGCAGAACGGTCTCTACAGCGCCATGGGGTTTGTGACCCACTTCCCCGCCCAGCAGGCCTCCGCCGTGCTCTACCCGGTGGAGGGGCAGCTGGATGTACCCCCCACGTTCCAATCCGACGAAGAGTGGCCGGATCCTGCGCCAGACCACAGCCTGGTGGGTATGCCCATCACCGTGAGCGTCGGCGCAGAAGACACCACCAACTCGCAGCAGAACCCCTACCAGCTGGTGCTGAACGAGGCCTCCCTCTCCGGTCCTGACGGGGACCTGGAATTCCTGGCCCTGGAACCCGACGACGACCCCTGGCTCTTCAACACCATCGCCCTGGTACCCGTGGAGCCCCTGCAGAGAGGCACTCGCTACGAGGGCATGCTGGCCATCTCATGGACGGGGGGAGATGCCCTGCTGACGGTGGACTTCACCACCGCTCTGGAAGATGAAGAAGAACGCTAAAGTCCCGGGCCGGATCTGCGATGATCAACGTGTGCCCAACGCTCCTTCCCCCAAGGCCTTCAAGCGCATTGTTCGCAACTTGGAGGCCATTGATCGGGTCAACCCCGCCCTGGGGGAGCGCATTCGCTTGCCCGTGGAAGACGACCATGTCTTGAATTCCTGGGGAAACCGCCCAGAGAGAAAGCTGGGGCGCGGCTCTACTCCCCTCGCCCAGAGCCTGCTGGACTACAAGATCCCCCTCACAGTCACCGGAGACGGTATTCTCCTCTTTGGCGTGGGCCTGGGAGAAGGACTCTCCGCCCTGTTGAAGCGCTTTCCAGACACGCCGATCATCGCCTGGGAGCGAGACCCCTGGCTGCTGCGCATTGCACTGTCGCGGAGGGACTTCACGGCGCAGATCTCCTGCGGTCAGCTTCAATTTGCCTTGGGGCCCGACCTGGTTGCCTTCCAGGGTCAGGTGCCGGAGACCGTCGTGACCCATCCATTGTTGGGGGGCGTGTACGCCCGAGAGTGGGAATTCCTGCACCAGCCCGCAGACACCCCTTGCGCCCTTATTTGTGAGGGAGAGCTCTTTGTGAAGGATCTGGACGAGGGAATCCGAGAAATGGGTTTCTGCACCTACACCTGGGAGGTCTCTCGCCTGTCGACCGAGGAGCTCGCCCTGGCGGTCAAGGTGCTCCAACCGGAGCTTGTGGCGGCGATCAACCTCACAAATGGCCTTCCAGAGGCCTGTTTGGAGCACAAGCTGCCCCTGTCTATTTGGGAGGTCGATCCAGCCTTGTTGCGACCGGAACCGGTGTCCACGCCCACAAGCCACGTACACATCTGCACCTATCGCAAGAAACACATGGACTGGTACCAAGATGCCGGGTTCGAGCGGGTCACCTACCTGCCCCTCGCGGCAAACGTGCACCGACGGGTCCCGACCCCACCCGCATCAGAATGCTGTCCGCCTTCCACGGTCTGCTTCGTGGGAAACAGCACCGCGAATCGAATCGCACCCGCACGAAAAGCCTTTCTGGAGAGTTTTGTGCGGGAGTTCGGCTCCTTTGACGCGGGAACCGAGCTGCTTGAGGCTGCCCTCACCACACAGATCCAATCCCCAGGCAACTTCGTGGTTCCGAAGATCCTCGACGCCTCTCGTCCCGGATGGCGCGCATCCCTGCTGGACAACCAGGAGGTGGACCCGGCGATCTACATTGGAGAGATCGCGACAGGAATTCGCCGAATCGGAGCACTCTCTCGTCTCGGCCCCCTCGGCGCACGTGCCTGGGGAGATGCAGGCTGGCGGGAGTGCGAGGGGGATGGCGTGGTCTACATGGGCCGGGCAGGCCACTTTGAAGAGCTGAACAGGATTTACTCCAACGGCGCCATCCACCTGGACATTGGCCGAACCTACCAACCGGACATCGTCACCATGCGGGTGTTCGATGTGCTCGCCTGCGGTGGCTTCCTCCTTGCAGACCGCTCCGACGCCCTGGAGGAGATGTTCACGCCCGGCGTGGAATTGGAGTGTTGGACCACCCTCGCCGAGCTGGAGGAGAAGGTCCGCTTTTTCCAGGCACACCCGGAAAGAGCACGCGCCATTGCAAGGGCAGGCCGGGAGAGGGTTCTTCGAGACCACACGGTTCGCCAAAGACTGCAGACGCTCCTCTCGAATCTCACCGTTCCAGGCGCCCGTGAGGCCATTTAGGGTTCTTGCGCCCACCACGGGCGGTTGATCCAAGCGTGTCAAGACGCAATTGACACTGAAAACCAGGCGAACAATAATCGCCCTTCAGGACCAGGAATCGCCGATCGCTGGGCTTCCTTATTGCAAGCGCCGTGCCAACTTTTCGGTAGTGATTTCAGTGATTTATGTGCCACACGCAGCCAGAACTCCTCCACTTGTTCGCCATTTGCAAAGTCCGTGCCAACGATAAGAAATCGCTTGCATTGCAAGAGGCGTGCCAGTACAAATGCGTCGAACCCGGGGCCACCCGGACCTGAAACGATTCACCGGAGGTAGTCATGACGACTCGATTCTCAACCCTGGCCGCAGCGACCTTGTCCCTGCCCCTTGCTCTCCCCATCGTGAATGCAGCGGTGGGCGGCGGTCTCTCCGACTCGGAGACCTCCTACAAGGGCGCCCTCATCCTGGAGGGAGACCTGGACGTGACCTTCGAGGACGTGACCCCCAGCGTGTTCGCTACCGGCGGCGATGTGGACCAAGAATCCGCCGACCAATACACCTACGGATATTTCACCGGAAACACCCTGTACGCCGGTGCATACGATGACGACGGCAACAGCGTGGACGCCATTGTGGAGTTCTTCTGGTTTGAGTCCTCATGGGACCGCGGAAGTGACTTCTACGTGGCCGTCATCAAGGCCCGCACCTCCCCCGGCGAGGACGTCTCCCTGGACGCCTGCACCAATTTCACCTTCTGTGAGGGGCCGGCACTGGGTGTGTACACGGACACCAACATCGAGAACCAGAACGGCGCCTTCCGCTGGGACTGGTCCCTTCCCTTCGACAACTACGGCATCGATGCCTACGGCGAGGTCACCATGACCAACGCCTACGGAATCGGCGGGTCGGCTGAAGGTGCTGTGATGGCCCACGGTGAGTATCCCATCACCGAGGACGGCAGCGTCAAGGCGGCCGGCAACGTGCAGGCCAAAGGATACGTCTCCAGTGAGTACAAGATCCAGACCCAGTACCAGGTGACCTTGTGGCGCTGGGAGATGGAAGTTCAGGGAAGCGCCTCCTACATGGACTGGGACCTGACCCTGAACAACACTGACCGCGAGATGGAGAACGCGTACCACGAGTACTTCCTGGTCATGCAGGTGGAAGAGGGCGAGTCCTTCACCATTGACAACCTGGACGTCATCGGCACCGTGGACCCCGGGTGGGGCCTGTGGTGGAACGACGCCAAGAGCCTGGGCCTGACCATCGAGGGCATCGAGCTCAACCGTCCTGACTACACCCCCGCCGGAGAAGATGACGAGTGGAATGACACCGGTGTCTGGTGGGACACGGGCTGGGAAGATGAGGGCAACGGCAACGGCAACAGTGGCTGGGACTGGGGCAGCGACGACGACGAGGCAGACAGCCAAGACGACGACATGATTGACCCCTTTGCCACCGAGAGCAACGTGGAGGAAGGCAACTGGAGTGTGATTGGATGCAGCACCCGCAGCGGGGCACCGACCCGCGGCGGCCTGTTCCTGGCCGGCCTCGGCCTGGTCGGACTCCTGCGGCGGCGCAAGGCCTAAGAAGGCCTGACGGGCCAAAGAAGGCCCTGCGCAAACAGAGACGGCCCCTCCTCCCGGAGGGGTCGTTTCGTTGGTTAAATCCCGTGCTTTCGGGCAAGCTCCTTGATGGTAGCTTCCAGCTCCAGAGCCAGCTCTCCCACGGGGTAGACTTCCTCCCCCAAACCCAACTCAATGGCCGTCTGTGGCATGGAGGCCACTTCCGCGTCCGTCGGGTCCTGAACCAACACCCCTCCGCCCGTCTTTCGAATGGCCTTGGACCCCAGGGCCCCATCTCGCCCCATTCCCGTGAGAACCACAGCGACACTGGCTGATCCATACACCCTTGCCAGCTGTCGAAACAGGTAGTCCGCTGAAGGACGAACAAAGTTCTCCGCCGGATCATCCGTCAAGAGAAACCGAATCGGGGCAGCCCCACCAAAGCCCACCTGCTGTCCCTGGGTGGCGAGATGTATCACCCCCACCCGCCGCTCCCGGGATGGAAAGTGTACACTAAAAGTGGCATTACTTTGACCAAGCCCCCCCGTTTTGCCACATTCCTGGCACTTAGACCCATGCCACTACACAAGCCCCACAAGGCCCATCAAAGTCGCCACAAGGACACGGCAAGATGATGCAAGTACACCAGGAAAAGACCGAGTTCTTCTAAGCCGAGGGTCGTTGGTTCGGGTCCAACGGGGGGCGCCACCCTGAGAGTAGGTACGAAAAGATGAGATTACGAGTGGTTTCCATTCGCTTTTGGCCCTGCCTGAAACCAAAATACCGCTCGAATTCCTCAGCCGGCCCTTCACGATCGGTTTTGCCATTTTCCAACTTATAGTAGTTGTCATAAATCCTGAAATAGTCGAGCAGAAAATGGGCCAATTCATGGGCGACAATACCGGAGCGCAAGAAGGGGGACTGCGATTCATAGACCCCGACAAAAATGATTTCGGCTTCCTTGATCAGCCCCGAATAATGCAAGCCAAGCACAGTCAGCTGGCCGACGTCACGTAAACCACGCCATTCAGCATCCCATTCATTGAGCAGTTGGAGGCTGATGTCAACGACCCACAAATCGGGTCTCCGACGGCCTTTTGCCGAGAGCTCAAAGTCCTTTTTGTGGGCCCATTCTACAAACAACTCTGCGGCTTGCTGGACCACAGAGCGGGTCCACTCACCGCCCTCAATTCCGACCTCATGGTAGTGGGTGACCTTAATCCGGACGTCCTCCTCGGGAATGGAGATTACAAATTCAACCGAAGTGGGTTCCAAATGCTCCATCACGTGCAACCATTGGGCGGATTTTCGTGGGGCTTTTTTCCACCCTTCTCTAAAACTCCAAGCGAAAAGGAGCAGGATCAGCAAGCCGACGAGTTGTTTGTAGAGTGGGTCTTCGGTGATTACGGATGGCAAGAACGGGCCGTCGTGTGGCGCCGCAAGTTCTCGTTTCAGCACCTGGTGGGCACCTAGCGTCAGCGTGTCTCGTTCCAGTTTGGGTGGGTGAGTTTGGCTCGAGGCGGTACCATTGGGCCAAGATAGGCCCACCGCGAGCAGCAAAGCAGCCAAAGCAAGCGCTGAAATCCACTGACGACGACACCGCGATTTGAGCATGCAGACCACCTCCTCTTGTCTAGCCGGACCAGCACAGGGCACCCACACTTTTTGTCTACGAAACACCGGCCAGTTTTGTTGCGTCCGAGCACAGATTTATCGAAATGTATGGGAGTACTCGGCCCTACCTTCAACCATAATGTTTGGGTCAAATGAGCAAACGTGACGACAAGGGCCACAGCCCGTCCCCAGCAACCGGCCCAGCGGCCCCGTCGATCGCACTGCAGTAGGACACTCGGGCTGGGATGGTCCGCTGAAGGACGAACAAAGTTCTCCGCCGGATCATCCGTCAAGAGAAACCGAATCGGGGCAGCCCCACCAAAGCCCACCTGCTGTCCCTGGGTGGCGAGATGTATCACCCCCACCCGCCGCTCCCGGCCATCGCCCACCAAACGGGTGCGAAATCCGGTCTGGCGTTGCAGGCTGCTGGACAAGTGCTCGGTCATCCAGGTGGGCCCATGCAAGACCACATAAAAAGAAGCGGGAAGGCCTGTGGGCAGCGAGCTGAACAGCTTGATCAGCGCCTTGGGACCCCCGGCGGCCGCCACAATGCCCACGCCGATGTCTTCTGCCGGGTGGGTGCCGGGCCGAATGCCGCCCCCCGGGGCGGGGACCACAGGCTTGGGGACCGAAAGCACCTCTGAATGTTCCAGCACCGGCACCTCTCGCAGCGGTCTCATGGGAAGGGGCTGCACCAGGCGGTTTTGGAGGGTCTCCAGGCGCCTCAGAATCTCGTAGGGCATCACCGGCTTGATCAAGTAGTCATCGGCCCCCATCTCCAGGGCATACCGGATGCCATCGGGAGAGTCGATGGCGGAGAGAAAAAGGATCGGTGGGGGCGGCGACATGCTGTTGCGCACCCAACGGGCCAGCTCAATTCCATCCATTCGCGGCATCATCCAGTCCAAAATCAGGGCGTCCAGCGGATGGCCCTTCTTGAGGTATTCCTGGGCCTCAACCCCGTCCCGGGTCAACACCACGCTGTGACCCCCCTGCTCGAGGGTCGTCTGAACCAGCTTGCGGCTGGTGCTGTCGTCTTCTGCCAGGAGCACGCGCATCGTGGGGAAGTCTACCCCAGTTATGGCAAGAGCCCGGACTCCCACCACGCGTCCACGGACAGCCGCCAACCAAGGAGGGAATCTTCCGCGGTTCGAATACGGCCCGCCCGCACGGAGAGAGCCAGATCCCGCGCCTGGAACGGATCGATTCTCAGATCAAAAAGCTGAGTTTCCCGGCGCCCGTACCAGTAGATCCAACTCTCTGTCCCCTGGCGCATGGTCATGCAGTAGTCCGAATACCAACAGCTGCTGAAGACCGCATCATGTTCACTGGGCTCCAAGAGACTCCTGCCCGACAACGTGCCACTCCAGGGCCCGACCAGGTCTAGCACCGTTGGCAGCACATCCAGCTGCGTGCGCAACCCTGCATCCCTGCCTGGCTCGATTCCGACCCCGGGCCCCCAGAGAAGCAGCGGCACCCTGACCCCCTCTTCAAAGGGCACCGCATCGTGAAAGCGGCGGTTCCCCTTGCCCAGCCCCTCGCCGTGGTCCGACACCACGACAACCAGAGCGTTCTCCAGTCGCCCCCGCTCCTGGAGCCCGGCCAGGAATTCCCCCAGGAATGCATCGGAGTACTTCAGCGCCTGAGCGTGATCCACTGCAGGAATGCCCGTGGGCTCCATGCCAGGGGCCAGGTAGGGGTCGTGGGTGCTCACGGTGATCATGGACAGGAAGACTGGCTCCCCTTCCTGGGCATCCACCCAGGAGAGAGCCGGCTCCAACATGATTCGCTCATCCATCCCCAGGTACCCGACCGCCTCCCCCTCAGGCAGGTCCTCTTGCAAAAGGACGCTGGAAAACCCCATGTTCCCCATCAGGGTGCCAAAGCGCTCAAAGGAACCGAGCGCCGATTGTAGAAAGATCGATCGGTAGCCTCCAGTCTCCAACAGGCGGGGAAGACAACGAAGCGGTTCCAGTCCCCCGGGACGGGACTCGCGGACCGCCATGGACAGACGGGGCCAGGCCCCGCAAAACAGGCCCACAAGGGCTTTGGAGGTGTGAGTCACTGTGCCGTACGCGGCATCGTAGACCCGGCCCTCCCTCGCAAGTCGGGACAGTGTGGGCAGCTCGCCCCACCTGTCTTGGGCCAGGTGGGGGGGAACCGAGAGGCGCGGAACCGACTCCAGGATCAACAAGTAGATGTCCGGGGTGGCATCAAACTGGAGCAGGCTAGGAGGCTCGTACTTCAACGGCGGAACCGCCACCCCCTCCACCCGCTGCGCGAGCGCCCGGGCCTGGGGACCTGAACGGGCCAGCTCTACCCACAAACTGGAAGCCACCGCCCCCAGGTCGTCGCTTCGAGAGGCTGCCGGCACCGCTACCCCCAACACCATCGGGATCGCGCCCCACTTCCAACCCGGCGCCCACAAGCACCAACGCTCAGAAATCCACGTCGCCACCAACAGCCAGATCGGGACAGCCGCCACCTGCATCAGCATCTGGGGATTGGAACCATGGAATTGCACCAGGTCCCGCAGCATCCACATGTGCTGCATGGAATACACCAGCAGCTCCCCAGAGGAGGGGGTGCGGGTCACCAGGAAGAACCGATGATCCGCGACGAGAAGCGCATAGAACAACAGCAAGCTGTTCAAGAATCCAAAACGCCAGACCGCGCCGCCAAGAGGCGTCTGCCAGCGGGACAACAGGAGCCAGAAGCCTGCCACAGCGCCGCCCACCGCCACCTCGGGGAGCAGGCTCGTGCGAGCGCCCCCAGGGGGCAGGGTGACGTCCAGCCAAAAAGCTGCGTAGCGAAGCTTCTCGGTTTGGAACCATGCGCAGGCCACCCCCAGGAACACCCCGTGGACCACGCAGGCCCATGCACGCGCCCTGGGATCGGTCAGCGAGGCCATTCGCAGGCCATGTTGTCATCGGTGACGATCCGGGGGTTCACCAGTCGACCCAAGACGCTCTCCCGGCTCTCCAGCACCATTTCCTCCCGGGAGCTGAGGTCATCCGCCATGGCCAAAACAGCCTCGATTCGGGCCACGTGGTGTGGGTTCGCCCGGTCATAGACGGGCTTCCCATCGATGCGCCAGTCGGAAAGTGCGGAAGAGAAGCGCTCCTTGTTGAACGCCATGGCGCTGTCGCTCACCGTGGCGAAATTCACAAACCGAAAGCCGTGGGCAAAAGTCTCGAACGCCGTGGCCAGCACATCTCCGGACCAGGTGGTGTTGAAATGGAAGATGCCCCCCGGTGCCAGGCGAGACTGCACCAGGCGCATGTACTCCCGGGAGAGGACCGCGGAAGCACCGGAGCGCCAGTGGTAGGACATGTTGGCCACGATCAGGTCAAAGTGGCGCTCCGGGTGCGAAGCAAGCCAGCGCCGCCCATCGTCCACATGAATTTCCACCCGGGGATCCGTTAGCAGGTCGGCTGTCAGCGGCGTGTCTCTTATCAGCGAGAGGTACCCCTCGTTGATCTCCACAACCGTGACCCGCTGGACCCCGGGCATGTTCACCAACACCTGGGTCCAGGCCCCCATGGACAGCCCGATCACCAGCACCTCCCGGGGGGCTGGGTGCAGAGCCGCCAACCCGTAGGCCCGCACGATCATGTTCCGATCCTCCACGAGGTCCGTGTCCACGTAGCCATCGTAGATCCCCCCCCCCAAGACCATGCCGGAGTCGGTGATCATCACCACACCGCTTCTGGACTCCTGAACGCGGGCAAAAGACTCGCCCTTGTACTCCAATCGAAAGGCCAGCTGCTCCCAGATCCCCTCCCCCAGCCGCGCGCCGTAAGATCCCACCAACCCCACCACCAGCAACCCGACGGGAAGGACCCGCGCGGCCCCGAAGACCGGCAAAAGAAGCCCCGCCGACACGGCGAGCCCAAGGGCGCAAAGCCAGGCCCCAATCTCCGCAACGCCCTGGATGTTCAACCAGTAGAGCCCGGTACACCAGCTTCCTATTGCCGATCCAAGGATGTTGGAGGACAAGAGCCAGGACAGTCCTTGTCCCGTTCGGGCATCTCCTGGAACGGATGCCTGCGCAACCAGGGGAAGAACCGCGCCCAATCCCCCCGCCGCCAAAGCCACCACCGGCAAGGCCATCGCCCAGCTGGTGTGAGCTGCCCCCCAGGCCATGATCGGTGCCACACCGAGGGCCACAGTGCAGGCCCCCGCCAAAAGCCACGCGATGGTGGCCCGATGCGCTCTCCTTTCGCGACAGGTCTTCCTGGACAGCGCTGCCCCCACCCCCAACCCGAGCAGGTACCAGCCCAGCAAGAGGCCAAACATGGCGGGGGAGTCGGCAGACCCCACCGCCCCCAGCCGGGCCCAAAGGATCTCAAAAGAAAGGGCCACGAAACCGGAAGCCCCGACCACGATGCAGCCGTGGGACAGCCTCATGTCCCCTCCGATGGACGCGTGAGCACCCACACCGCCACGACGAGGTTCACCGAAGCCGCCACGAGCACGGTCCCGGACTTGCCCAATTGGGCAAGAAGGACCGTGGCACACAACAGAGAGGCCAAAGCCGAACCCAGAGTGTTCGCCGAATAAAGGCGGCCCACCACGTCTCCCACACCGTCGACACTACGAGCCGCGTGTCCCACCAGCAAGGGCAACGTCGCTCCCATGAGTGCCGTAGGCACAAGGAGCAGCAGAAAGGCCACGGCGGCCGTGGTCTGAAGTGACGCCCCGAGCGTGGCCTGCCCCACCCAGTCAAAGAGACCCAATGACACGAGCCCAAACAAGCCGATCACGAATTCTGCCAGTCCAAAGAGCTTCAGGGCATCCCACCGCTGCCAAGCCGAGAGCTGGCCCCCAAGCAAGCTGCCAAAGCCCAACCCCACCATGAACGCGGTGACCACCACTGTGACCGAGGCGATGTCCACGCCGAACAACGTAAACAGCGCCCGCTGCCAGACCACCTGGTAAATGAGCGCCGCCGCCCCTGAGGCAAAAAAGACGGGGCCGATCCAGCGAGGCAGCGCCCCCTCAGGTGTCGCTACCGGCTCCCGGAGGATTCCTGCTCCCGCTTGGACCGGTTCAAGGCGCGAATCACCTTCAGATAGGTCCACTCGTCCTCCGGATGCACCGCGCGTGCCAGATCCTTGTCCAAACCCAGCTGCTGACACAAGCGGGAGGCCCAGCGGATGCGACCTCGACGGGTCGGAAACCGAAGATTCAAGGTGACCCGATGGGCTGCATCGATTTCGTCGGCCAGTAACAGGACGCTGTCATCTCCCGCCCCCTGGCACACCGCCGTGGGGAGTCCAGCTTCGGCTCGGTGCCGAATGAGGGCACACAACAAGCGGGTCACCCCGGGACGGCGGTTGAGCAGCGTGGGACCATCGATCAACAAGGCCCCTGTCTTCTCCAGCTCCTCTGGCCATTTGCGGCGCCGGACTGCAGTCGCTGCAGCGTCCTGCAGCACCTGGCCCTTGAGCACAGTGGCCGAGGAGCCCAGCACACGACGGGCCACGCTGGTCTTTCCCACGCCGTGGGGACCCAACACAATCAGGACTGGCCGCCGCGTGAGCAGCTTCGGCAAGGGACGTCGTCCCAGGTACTCGCTGCTTGTGCCCATCAATAGGGCAACACAGTCCATCTCCTGGATTCCGTTGTCCAAGCCACGTCCCATTGCAAGTTGTGCCAGCCGAAAGACCCCCAGAACCAGCCGGCCGAGTGTCCCTCTTGCTGTTCTACCATCGCACGGGCGCTTGCTCCCTCAAGAACTCAGCAATTCTTGCCACCGGAGTCCCCGGAGGGAAGACTTCCGCCACCCCAGCCGCCTTCAAAGCCGAAGCATCCGCCGGCGGAATGATCCCTCCCGCCACGACAAGAACATCGTCAAGCCCGCGTTCACGGAGCGCGAGCACCACTTGTGGCAGGAGCCGGTTGTGTGCCCCGGACAGAATCGAGAGCCCTACCGCGTGCACGTCCTCTTGGAGCGCAGCCTCTGCGATCTCCAAAGCTGTTCGGTGCAAACCCGTGTACACCACCTCAAACCCTTCGTCGCGCAGGCCACGTGCCACCACCTTGGCCCCGCGGTCATGTCCATCCAAACCGGGCTTGGCCACCAGGACCCGAATTCGCTGCGGTGTGCTCACGACAGAAAGCTCTTGGCGATGACCAGGCGCTGGATTTCGCTCGTTCCCTCGTACAGGGTAGTGATGCGCGCATCTCGGTAGAGACGCTCCACCTCGTACTCCTTGGAGAATCCATATCCGCCGTGAATCTGCAGGGCCTTGTCCGCACAGAAGTTGGCGGTCTCAGATGCAAAGAGCTTCGCCATGGAACACTCCCGACTCGCCCGCTCCCCCCGATCCTTGGCAGCCGCTGCCCGATGGGCCAACAGTCGGGCTGCATCAATTCGCACACCCATGTCCGCAACCATCCACTGAATGGCCTGCTTGTCCGCGATGGGCTTGCCGAAGGCAACGCGCTGCTTTGCATGGGCCACGGCCAGGTCGAACGAACGCTGGGAAATACCCAGAGACTGCGCAGAGATTCCGATGCGGCCACCGTCAAGGGTCGCCATGGCGATCTTGAAGCCACCTCGCTCCTCCCCCAGGAGGTTTTCCCCGGGCACCTCGAGATCTTCAAAAACCAGCTCGGAGGTCGGCGAACAATGGATGCCGAGCTTTTCCTCCACCTTTCCCACCTTGAAGCCATCCCAGCCCGACTCCAAGATGAACGCACAAACCCCCCGGTGCCGCTCCTCGGGGGCCAGGTTGGCGTAGGCAATGGCGACGTCAGCGTTCGGACCGTTTGTGATCCACATCTTCGTGCCGTTGAGCACATAGTTGCCAGCGTCGTTCCGGGAGATGCGGGTTGCCTGGGCCCCTGCATCGGAGCCCGCCCCGACCTCGGTGAGGGCGTAGCAGCCGATCTTCTCTCCCGTCGCCAGGGACGGGAGGTACTTCTGCTTCTGGGCTTCTGTTCCAAAGGTCAAGATCGGCCAACACGCGAGGGAGTTGTTGACGGACATGATCACGCCAACTCCAGCATCCGCGTAGCAGATCTCCTCCAGAGCCACGATGTACTCCAGCATGCTCATGCCCGCGCCGCCATAGGCCTCGGGCACAAACATCCCGAGAAACCCCATCTCCCCCATCTGCTGAATGATCTCAGTCGGGTAGGCGTGGCTTCGATCCCGATCTGCAGCGCCAGGCAGAATCACCTCCCGCGCGAAGTCTCGGGCCAGCTGCTGTATTTGCAGAGTCTCTTCCGGAAGTTCAAACATCCCCTCTCTCCTCTTTTCCCAAATAAAAGGCCAAATGTCCTGGTCTACTGTCCCTTGAAGTCTGCGCTGCGCTTCTCCAGGAAGGCAGCCATTCCCTCCGCCTGGTCCTCTGTGGCAAAACAGAGACCAAACAGATCACGCTCCAGCGCCAGTCCCGCGGCAGGTGCAGCGGATCGACTCTCGTTGATGGCCCTCTTGCAGTTCGCGACAGCACAAGGACCGTTCGCAGCAATGGACTCCGCCATGGCAAGAGCGGCTTCCAGAACGTCCCCCTCCACAGCCTCCAGGGCAAGCCCACACCGCACTGCTTCCTCAGCGGAGACGTTTCGACCGGAGTAGCAGAGCTCCCTGGCCCGCTGGATCCCCACCCGCCGGACCAGTCGCTGGGTACCGCCAAACCCTGGAATCACCCCCAACTTCACCTCGGGCTGGCCGAAGACCGCCCGGGAAGAAGCCAGCACCAGGTCACAGGCCATGGCCAGCTCGCATCCACCACCCAGGGCAATCCCGTTGACCGCAGCGATCACCGGCATGGGCAGCCCCTCGATTGCCTCGAACACCGCCTGTCCGGTCCTGGAAAAGGCCAGGGCCTCCCGGGACGTGTAGTCCTTCATCTGCGAGATGTCGGCGCCAGCCACAAAGAACCTTCCTTCTCCAGTGATCACCACCGCCCGAAGGTCTTCCTCCTGGGTCAGCTCCTGGACCACGTCCCCAAGCTCCATCAAGAGCCGCAGATTCAGCGCGTTGACCGGGGGCCGATGAAGGGTGACCACGGCCACCTTCCCACGACGCTCAACGCGCAGGTATTCGGCGCCGTGGCTCATGCTCCCTCCCTGTAGTCGTAGAAGCCCCGCCCGCTCTTGCGCCCAAGCCACCCCGCCTCCACGTACTTTCGAAGGAGCGGGCAGGCACGGTACTTTGAATCGCCCCCGAGGCCCGTTTGGAGCACCTCCATGATGGCCAGGCACGTGTCCAGGCCGACAAAATCAGCGAGGGTCAAAGGCCCCATGGGCACGTTGGTTCCCAGCTTCATGGCCGTGTCAATGTCCTCCACGCTGCCAATACCCTCGTACAGGGCGTAGACCGCCTCGTTGATGTACGGCATCAGCACCCGGTTCACGATGAAGCCGGGCATGTCTCGCCCTTCCACGGTGGTCTTTCCCAGAGTCTCAGCCACCGACTGGACCGCCTCGAAGGTGGCGTCGCTCGTGGCCAGCCCGCGAATCAACTCCACCAGCTTCATGACCGGCACCGGATTCATGAAGTGCATGCCCACCACCTTGTCCGGGCGATTTGTGTGCCCGGCGATGGCGGTGATTGAAATGGAGGAGGTGTTGGAGGCGAGGATTGTCTCCGCAGGCGTCAGGGTCGATAGAGACTCGAAAATGCCGAACTTGAGGCCCTCGTTCTCTGTGGCGGCTTCCACCACAAGCTGGGCAGCCTCATGCGCTCCCAGCTCAGTGGAGGTTCGCACCCGCTCAATCGCAACGTCAGCCTCGGAGGCGGAGAGCTTGTCCTTTTTCACCATGCGCCCCAGGTTCTTCCGGATTGCTGTCAATCCTCCTTCCAGCGCAGCCTCCGAGATGTCCGTGAGCACGACCTCGTAGCCCGCCACTGCGGCGACATGGGCAATGCCATTTCCCATCTGTCCAGCGCCAACTACACCCAGGGTCTGCAACGACATCACGTATGCCCTCTCATTTCATGAAACACTTGGGGGGCACCGTCTCTAACCGTCGAGGTCCCTTGCAGCACCCCGCTTGGCTCTTGTCCCCCCCGTCCTTGGGTCCCCTCAGGGGCTGGCTGGACCATGCTGGCGCCCAGCTGCGGGAGGGAAATGGCTTGTTGTGCTTGGGAATGCCCTCCGGCGTGCCTCGACTCATGCTGCTCTCGGCCGTGGCCCGGGCACATCCTGGGGAGGTGGTTGCGGTGCGACTCAACGGGTGCCAGGACGGTCCAGATGTCATTCGGGCCATCGGATTTGCCCTGCATCTTCCTCGACCGGGACACACCCAGGCCCTCGGGGCAGAATTGGCCTCTCGACACGACCTGCTCCTTGTGTTGGAGGGTGCGGAAGCCCCGGAGGCCCTCCAGGTAGTGAACGTGCTCACGGGTCTCGCCCCGCACGTCAGGGTGATTCTGGGCGGTGACGTGGAGGACTCCTCGATTCCCCGCCTTGAGGAAGCGGGCGCAGCATTGCGCCTCCCCTCCCCTCCTCGGCCCGAAGACCACCCGGAGCTTACACCCACGCTCCAAGCCCTGGCTTGGATGCCCTCGGGTACAAGCCGAATGGGACTTCCTTCCTTTCCCGACTGGGCGAGCCTTCCCATGGGGCCACAAGTCGCCTGCCTCTTACCGGAAATCCGGGCGCACGTCCTGGCAGGGGACCCGCCGGATGCTCGGACCGCCGCCAAGCGGCTCTTGCCCTGCGCTGAGCCGCTGCTCTCTCTGGCCACCGGTGGCTCCCTCCACCGGCTGCCTACCCACCAGGACCTGCTGCTGTGTCGTTTCCTGGCGAAGCACTTGGACTGGTCCGCCGACTCCTGTGCCATGGCGGCCAGCGCCGCCCGCCTTGTTGCTGCCACTGGGCAGCTCCAGACCGGACGTTCCATCCTGCAAGAGGCCCGCGAACGACACGGGGACGCCGACGACCGGGCTCGTGCCCTGCTCTACTGGGCGGAGGGAGACCTGCTCCTCGCAGGGGGAATGTACGGGGAGTCCATTGAACCCCACGAGGATGCCCTGGAGGGGCTAACCCAGGAACCCGCCCTGAGGCTGATTCTCCTGCGCCGCCTGGCCGACTCCCTGGCGGTCCAGGGACGAACGGAGGCGGCGAACGGGCGGTACAGGGCGGCCCGCTCCCTGGCTCGAAGCGAGGTCGACAACCTGTCACTGGGTGCCATTCTAAGGGGCACCGCAGACCTGGCGGTAGCATCCGCCGAGGTCCTTGGCGCCGATGCCCTCTACGACCAGGCGAAGACGCTGTTGGACAGCCATCCACGGGCCCGGGGAGAACAGGCCAACCTCGCTCTGGGCAGGGCCTCCCTGGCCCTTTCCAGGGGTCAATTCGCCCAGGCCGAGTCGAGCCTGCTGGAGGCCAAGACTCATGCAAATACGTCCCCCCTCCTTGTCGCCTCCCTGCAGCAGAGGGAGGGTGAGTTGAACCTTCGACGGGGCGCGCTGCCTGCGGCAGAGCGCTTGTTGCTTCAAGCGGCTTCGACTCTTCTTCAAACCGGCCAGCCAGCAGCCGCGGCCAGAACCCTGAGAACCCTGGGCGACGTCGCGGCCATTGGGGGGCACTACCTGGCGGCATCCGATCTCTACGTGCGCTCCATTGCCGACAGCGCCCGTTCCGGGGACCTGGCCAGCGCTTTGAGGACCCTGGGACACCTGGTGGCTTTGGAACGCCTTGGTTCGGACACCGATCGGGTGCGAAGCCTGGAGAAGATGCAGGAGGATCTTCTGCATTTCGCCGGACCCGCCCTGGACGAGACCACTGGGGTTTGAGCGCCGTGTTGCCACTCTTCCTCTGCACCCTGGCACAGGCCGTCGGCCCAGAAGCGGACGACGTTCACTGGATTACCGGCGGCCAGCCAGCAGTGGAAGGGGCCTGGCCCTCTGCTGCTTCCGTGCGGGCCGACGGCTGGGCGCGGTGCAGCGGCGTCCTGATAGCCCCCTCCCTCGTCCTCACCGCTGGCCACTGCGACAGCGACGAGCTGGACGCTGTCTTTCTGGGAGGCAACGACCTCTGGGACATGGACAATGGCGAGCTGATCCCCATTCTACAGCGCACGCGATACCCAAACCACACGCGCACATTTGATGTGACACTCCTGGCACTTGAAACCCCCGCCATCACCCAACCAAGCGCCGTGGTCCGCGACTGCGCATTGGCTGATCTCCTGGACGGCGCCGCCGTGGAGATCGTGGGGTTTGGAACGACCGACCGCTTTGGAACCCAAACGAGCCATGTGCTCATGAGCGCGAGAACCACGATCACCGACGCGGATTGCAGCCAGGCAGACGTGGGGTGCCACCAAGATGTGCAGCCAGGGGGAGAGCTCATTGCCGGGGGCGACGGCGTCGACACCTGCGAGGGAGACTCCGGGGGCCCATTGTTCCTCTGGACCTCCACCGGAGAGCCAGTCCTGGCCGGGGTGACCTCCCGGGCGGTCAGCCCCGCAAGTCCCCCCTGCGGTCACGGTGGAATCTACACCCGACTGGATGCGATCTCCGACTGGATCGAACAGGAGAGCGGACAGGAGCTCACGGGCCCCAACTGCGACCTGCCGCAGATTCCGGTCGAGCCCACCCTCCCGCGCCCTTTCCCCTGGGCTCTGGACAGCGATCGGGACACCGGTGACTATGTGGAGGAGCGCGTACCTGAAGCCTGTGCCTGCAGCAGCGGCAAGCCCCCAAGGGGAGCCTGGTTTGTGGGGATCTTCCTGCTTGCCTGGAGAAGGCGGCTAATCGAGCACTGAAATCGGTAGCGCCCGAGACACGTCGACCACCACCCCGATGTCTCCGCTGGTGATGGGCCAGAGCATGGCCGCGGTGGGGTCCGACCAATGGGTATCTCCCACCGAGAGGTCGGCCTCAAAAGGCACCGGACGGCCCGGATGTCGAAGGGCCAGGTCCAGCTCGCCGTTGCCATCCCGGTCAATGCCCGTGACACCGGCGACCCCCGAGACGGTCCTCCACTGAAAACGGTCCCCCGCGGAAGAGGGGGCCGAACCGGACCGGATCAAGAATGAAATCGTCCCCATGTCAGTGACAAACCGCTCATCCTCCCTGGCCATTTGCGACTGCACGCCGGAGAGGCTGCCCTCCACTTCCCAAGCCCCGAGATTCTCATCGTAGGTGGCCACCCATTGCTCATCCCAGACCACGCCGGCGCAGGTATTGAACTGGACTGGCCGGTTTGCGAATCCGGTGGACTCCATCACCGGGTTTGAGACCGTCCCAGCATCCACAAAGGCGCGCTCCGGATCCAGAAACGAGGTGGGTCCTGTCGCTGTCTCCACGAGGCAACCGCTCTTGGCCGCGAGAAACCACATTTCACCGGCCAAGGTTGAAATGGCGATAACCTCGTCCTTGAGCACACCACCAAAGCTGTTCTGCTGAAGCGTCTCCACTCTTCGCCCCGTGGCAGCAAGGCCCTGAATCGGTGACCCGGTCTGCACGCCATCCACCGCCTCGGTCCAGGGGTTGGCATCGAACCAGGTCTCCGCCTCCAAGTCCATGATGTGGACCGACCCCTCGCCTTCGACCGCCACGAAGAGCCGATCAAATCCTTCCCCTTCCGCCCAGGCCAGCTCGCGGACCTGCCCAGGCATGTCCAGGGTGCGCCGCCTTTCCAGGGAGGGTAAGCCTTCGGCCCCCTCCGTTCGAACGAGCACCTCATACACCACGGGCAGCGCTGCATCGGACACGTACAGCACCTCCCCACCCTCGGACAGCGCCACGCGAAGAGGCACGGTCGAGTCCCCCAAATCCAAGGTGGCCGCTACCTCCGCCGAGAGCATGTCCCACAACACCACCTGCCCCTGCCCGGTGGAGAGGTTCAGGACCGTCGCGACCAGGAAACTCGTTCCGGGCAAGCCCACCAGGCTCTGGATCGTGCCCCCCAGATTGTGGCTCTGCACCCCTGTTTCCGTGGAGAAGGAAAGCACATCTCCTTCCGCTCCCACCGGCGCGGTGAAGCGCACCTCCATGTGGTCCGAGATGTAGGTCACCTTGGGCAGAGCCCGCTCCACCTGGCTTCCAGAGACGCTTCCCTCCACATCCCAACCCCCATCTTTCCAGGACAGGGTCCAGTCTTCTGTGGTGGTGCGCCCGACCCGAAGGGTCACGTCCAACAAGGCAGGCGCCTCGGTCTCGGCGTTGTGCTCGGGCACCGCATGGATAGGCTCTCCGTTGTCATCAACCCCCTCAATCCAGGTCGTGGACAGCAAAGCGCCGGCGCGGGTGTCCGCCACGAACACCCAGACCACCTCTCCATCAGGGGACCAGGTCGCAACATCCCCCAGCACACGGCTGGCGCCAAAGGCCAGCCCTGGATCCGCAAGGAATGGCGCAGCGGCCTCCGCAGACAGCAGCCATCCGCGCGCTGGATCCACCGGCACCACCGTTCCTCCCCTTGAATTGGAGAGCAAGCCCATGGGTCGACCAAAGGGCGACTGATCACCGGGCAGAATCGCGGCAGCCACGGGGGCATTGAGCTGGCGCTCAGCGGCGCTGTCCGGCTCACAAGCCAACAAAGAGAGAAGAAGGACCATCACTTGTTCACCACCCACCCCAGAACCTCCAGGAAGGTGTCAGATGCAGGGTCCACATCCAACAAGGCCAACGAGGAAGAGACCCGATCCCCCTCGACCTCCCCCACGTAGTTGGCCACCACAAGCAGATGCCCCTCCGGGTGCAAAGCCATGGCGTAGGGGTTCTCCCCCAGCAGGATCTCATCAACCATCTGTCCGTAAGCCCCCAGGCGCAGGTCATAGACCCCGACCGAGTTTGCGTTGAAATTGGTCACGTACAGGTAGTCGCCATTTCGCACCACCTGTCCGGGCCCGACCGTTGCCAAGGTCTCAATACCCTCGTCTACATCGGCCCGAGGCGTCGGAAGAGCCCCGATCACCACGTCCCGAATCACGTCCCCGTGGGCGTCATCCACAAGGTCGGACACACTGAGAATCATGACGGACTCGGGGCTGTCGTTAACCGCATAGATCCGGTCGCCTTCCGCACCCAGCGCCATGCCTCGGAACCCGACGGCTCCGGGACGGTTGGAGGCAACCAGCACCCCCTCCAGGTCGTGGAGGGCGTCCGGAGTGCCCGGCCGGCTGTCGTCCCGGACATCCATGGCGTACAGGTAGTTGGTGGACGAGGAGCTGGCATAGAGGACCCCCCGATCCGGGTCCAGAAGCAGGGCGCCGACACCGTCGCCATTGGTAACAAAGCCCCCCCCTGCCTCCACCTGGCTCGATGCCAGGTTTCGTCGCAGCGGAAGGGTGGTGCGCTTGCCATTGTCACCCGGATGGCTCACAAACAGAACGTCATCACCAAGGGTCGGGTTCTTGGGTGCCCGGTAGAACTGACTGCCACTGCGCCCTACAGCAAACCCCACGCGCTCTACCCCACCGTCCAAGCCCGTGTAGAACAACTGGGGTGTGTCTCCCCACTGCACCACCGGGCGCTGTGCCCCCTGCGCATCAAAGGAGCCGGACACACCCGTCAGAGATGCACTCACCTCCCCGGAAGCGGGATCCGTGTCCCGAACCCACTCGCCATCATCCCCCTGAATCGCATGCCCGATGGACCACGCCTCGCCATCGAACGCTGAGTACCAGAGGTGTGTGTCCTCGTCTACATCCAACACCATGGGATCTGCGACAGAGCTGTCGTCGAACTCCCCGGGAGCGCCGGCTTCCAATGTCCAGTCATCCTCTGGACCTGCTTGTCGCAAGAACTCTCCGCCCGACGTGGAGATTGCCACGCCAATCCGGCTCTCTGCCCCGTTTGAACCGGTGTACCAGAGCTGAACTTCGTCCCCACGAACCACCAAAGATCCCGGCACCACAGAAACGGAGTCCCAGTCGGGTTCCCCCGCCGAAGCCACGTCAAAGATGGCTGCGTGGTCCGTCTGCCATGAGAGCCCATCTGAAGACGTCGAGCGCCCAATGCGGGTGACCCCATCTTTGGTGCCCGCGTAGAACATCTCAAAACCTGTGTCCACGGCCCGCACAACCGGGGAGAACACCCCTGATTCATCAAAGGAGCTGGTCTCGCCGACCACAATCGGAGCGGGTTCGAGGACAAGCCGGTCCCCTTCCAGCCTCGCCACACCGATCCGGGACAGGCCATCTTCATCCAGGTAATCTACGTACAGAAGCCCCTCGGACTCCAGCCAGCTGGAGGCGCTGATGCCGTTACGGCTGAGAGTCCCCTCCCCGGACAGCCAGGCTCCCGCAGTCAAACGGATGCTCCAGCCCAACGTCTCCGACACAAGGCCGTCTCCTCCGGAGAAGGCCAGCCCCGTGGGACCCATGACCTCTCCCGAGACACTCCAGAGACCCGATGGATTCGCCTGCAGGCCCACCCCTGGAGGTTCATCCGAAATCGGCACGTCCAGTTCCAACACGCGGCCCTGGTCCCTAAACCGGATCCCATCCACCGAAACAGCGGAGCGCAAGGACCATCCGTCGGCGGATCCACAGGCAGCCCACAAACGGAATTCGGAGTGGGCCAACGCCACAACCGGTGCACCACAGTCGCTTCCCTCTACGGAGAAGACCGGGGCCTCGTCTACCGCCCAATCCACGAGATCCGCAGACTCCGCGTGGCCCACGGTCCATTGGTTGCCGTCGAAGGCCCCGAAATACAGGCGCCAGGTACTGGCTTCCACATCTCGAACAAGAAAGGGATCCGCAGCCCGAACGGCGTCAAGGTCTCCGGGCTCCCAGATCGGCTCCCCCCCCTGAAAGCCTCCGTCATTCGAGGCGGTCGCTCGGCCGATCTGCCCCGTGCCATCTACGTCGACCCCGTCGTAGAAGAGATACTCCAGGCCATCCGCCACCACGACCATGGGCCCCCCCAGCGCCGAGTCCCAGCCCGCAGCGCTAGGGGACAGAAGAGGGTCGTCATCCTCCTCCCACTCGCTCAAGGAGTCTCCAAGGGTCGCCGACACGATGGTTCCATTGGCCACCGCAGCGAGGCGATGTCCTCCTGGGCCGTTCCAGGTCTGTGGATCTGAGAGATTCTCAAAAGAGGTGTCCTGGAGTGCCAGCTCCAGGCCACCCGCCGTTGCGTTCCAGTCATTGGCCCCATGGGATTCCAGGCGCAGCAGGCCATCTTCCCCAGGCACCCGAATCCGGTAGCTCCCATCCACGTAGGAGAGCGTCCAGGTGTCCGCGGTGAGCTGCGAGGCACGCACCACCGCCAGGTCTGAAATCGAGACCATGGAACCCGACTGGTCCCGATCCAGCAGGCGCTCGCCCCCCAGCGACGCCCGGGGAACCGCATCGATCCAATCCAGCGTCTCCCCGCTTGTGTCCATGACCGACACGCTGCCGCTGGTGGTGTTCACCACGTAGGCACGCTCGGTGGAAGGCACATAAAGGACCGGTCCGGGATCTCGCTCAGTGGTGAGCACGGAGGCTCCGTTCGGGCCTGTGTTGGACAAGGCCGGTGCCCACGGAGCCGAGAGATCCACCAGCTGCAAGCCGTCATCTTGGCTCCGGGTGCGTGCCCCCTCGCTCTTCTTCAAGGTGACCAAAGCCAGTTGGTGATCCGGCACGAGCGCCAGCCCCCCCGCGAAGTCCGGCACATCAATGGCTCCCCCGTCCAGGGTGTGCACCTCAACACGGTCTCCTCCTTCCATCCCCGTGGGGTCCACGCTCAACACAGATCCACTTGAGAAATCCAGAAATGGATTCGCGTTGGCGATCACCAGCCAATACCGGCCCGCATCGACGGGATCCTGGGCCCAGGCCAGCCCCGCAGGCCCGGACAAGCAGGTGCCAATACCTACCTCCCCGTAGTCAAAGCGATCGCCGGGCAGGACCGCGCAGTCCCCCGGGTCCGGCACGCTCACAGGGGTATCGCAAGCCGCGAGCCCCGCCAAGAACAAGAGCAACCACCGGTCCATCAAAGAATCCCCATCGCTGCGTGGGCCGCAGCCAGCCGGGCCACCGGAACCCGAAAAGGGGAGCAGGACACGTAGTCCAGCCCGATGCGGTGAAAGAAGCCAATGCCCTGTGGGTCTCCTCCGTGTTCGCCGCAGATACCCACCTTGAGTTCTGGCTTGACGCCGCGGCCCTTCTCCACGCCGATTTCCACCAGCTGGCCGACGCCCTCGATGTCGAACACCGCCAGGGGGGAGTCTTTGAGCAGGCCTTCGGTCACATAGGCATTGAAGAACTTGCCCATGTCATCCCGGGAGAATCCAAAAGTCATCTGGGTCAGGTCGTTGGTCCCAAAAGAGAAGAAATCCGCGACCTCCGCCAGCTCGTGGGCCATCAGGCAGGCCCGGGGCAGCTCAATCATCGTGCCCACCTTGTAGTCCACCCGCACATGGGCTTCCTCCAGGATGTTCTCCGCTGCCGCAACAGCCCTCTCCCGGGTGCGTTCGAGCTCGGCACGGGTCGCCACCAGGGGAATCATGATCTCCGGCAGCACCTCCACCCCCGCCTCGGTGGCTTCTACCGCCGCTTCCATGAGGCCGCGCACCTGGGTCGCATAGATGCCCGGTGAGGTAATGCCCAGGCGCACCCCCCGATGACCCATCATGGGGTTGGACTCGTGGAGCTGCTGGATGCGCTCCTCCAGCGACTCGATGCGAACCCCCAGGTCGTCCGCAACGCTGGAGATGTCCTCGGCGCTGGTGGGCAGAAACTCGTGCAAGGGGGGATCCAACAAGCGAATGGTGACCGGCAAGCCGTCCATGGCCAGGAAAATCTCCAGGAAGGCGGCGCGCTGAATTGGCAGAATCTGGGCGAGCGCCCGCAGCTGGGCATGGCGATCGCTCGCCAGAATGAGCTGTCGAATGGCCCGCAACGCATCGGGCTGGAAGAACATGTGCTCTGTGCGACAGAGGCCAATGCCCTTGGCCCCAAGCTCCCGAGCCCGCAGGGCATCCTTGGCGTTGTCTGCGTTGGCCCGGACGACAAGCCGCGCCCGGGTTCCGGCCCAGTCCAGCAAGGTGCCCATGGCACCCGTGTCCGTGGGGGGCTCCAGCGTGGGAACCTCCCCTTCGATCACCTCACCTGTCCCCCCATCCAAGGTCAGCAGGTCCCCCCGCTTGACCACGGTGTCGCCCGCGTAGAAGAGCTGGCGACCGTAGTCCACCACGATATCGGTCGCCCCCACCACGCAGGGCCGCCCCATGCCCCGGGCCACCACCGCTGCGTGGGAGGTCTGCCCTCCACGGCTGGTGAGAATGGCCTCGGAGACGGTCATGCCCTGGATATCTTCCGGAGAGGTCTCCATGCGCACCAGGATCACCTTTTCACCCTGATCGTGAAGTTCCTGGGCCTCCGCCGAGTGAAAGACCACCTTGCCACTGGCTGCTCCCGGAGAAGCAGGCAAACCCTTGCACAAGACCTTGCGCCGGGCATCCGGGTCCAGCACCGGGCGAAGCACCATTTCGAGCAGGTCGGGCTCTACCCGGGCGAGGGCCGTCTCCTCGTCGATCAAACCTTCGTTTGCCAGGTCCACGGCAATGCGAACAGCAGCGCCAGGAGTGCGCTTTCCATTGCGGGTCTGCAACAAGTACAAGGTGCCGGACTCAATGGTGAACTCAATGTCCTGCATGTCGCAGAAATGCGCCTCCAGACGACCTCGAATCTCCTTGAGCTCCCCGTAGGCCGCTGGCATGGCTTCTTCCAGGGTGTTCTCGGCGCTGGCATTCCTCTCCCGGTTCAACGGAAGGGGGGTGTGGGTGCCCGCCACCACGTCCTCCCCCTGGGCGTTGGGAAGCCATTCCCCGTAGAACACCGGCTCTCCGCTGGCGGGATCCCGGGAAAAAGCCACCCCCGTGGCGGAGCCTGCTCCCATGTTTCCAAAGACCATCGCCTGAACGTTGACGGCCGTGCCCATGTCGGCCGGCAACCCATGGCTCTTCCGGTAGTACCGTGCACGCTGGGTGTTGAAGGACTTGAAGACCGCGTTGATGGCAGCCTCAAGCTGCTCCCAGGGATCTTCCGGGAAGTGCCCGAGATTCTCCTGAATCACCTTCTCGTAGGCCGCGCACAGGCCCTGAAGCCCTGAAAGCTCCAGGTCCGCTTCCGACCTGCCCCCCAGAACCCCCTGAGAAGCCCGCTGAAAGTGGGTGCCGTGGATGCCAAGGACCACATCGCCGAACATGGTGAGGAACCGCCGGTAGGAGTCCCAGGCAAACTCAGGATGGTCTGCCTTTGCTGCGAGGCCGGCCACAGTGGTTTGGTTCAGTCCCAGGTTCAACACCGTATCCATCATGCCGGGCATGGAGACCGGGGCTCCCGAACGGACGCTGAAGAGCAACGGGTTGTCGGCGCCACCAAAGCACTTGCCCGTCAATCCCCCGACCCGGGAAACGCCATCTCGCACCTGCTCCTTCATGCCCTCAGGCCAGACGCCCCCATGCTGGAAGGTGTGGTTGCACGCTGCGGTCGTGATGGTGAAACCAGGAGGCACGGGCAGGCCCAAGCGGGTCATTTCCGCGAGGTTTGCGCCCTTTCCTCCCAAGCTTGCCTTGTCCTGGGCAGATCCATCCGCCTCGCCATTGCCGAAGAGGAAGACATGTTTTGACGAGTCGGTCACGGCGTCTCTCCGGTGGAGATGCGGCGGAAGTCCGCCACGGTGAGGAACAGCTTGGAGGTTCGGCACAGCAGCCCCAGGCGGGCCGCCCGGAGCTCGGGTTCCTCGGCCATCACAAGCACCTTGTCGAAATAGGCGTCAACCCGGGGACGCAGCCCCTTCATCAGACCCAGGGCACCGTCGATGTCCAGGCTGGCCAGGCAGGACTGAAGCGCGGCCTCAGCACACACCACGCCGTCCTCGAGGGAGCGCTCTTCCTCTTCTATGAAGCTCCCCGGATCGTAGCTGGGATCCGTGTGGTCCTTTGAGATGTTGAGCACCCGCTTGAAGGCCGTCATGAGGTCGCTGAACTCGCCAGACTCGGAGAGACGTCCCAGCGCCTGCACCCGTGCCTGAATCTGCACCGGGTCATCGCCACCTGCAGCCACCACGGCTTCCACCAGGTCCGTGCGGTGCCCCGCCGCCTGCAGTGTGGCCTTGAGCCGTCCCAGGGTGAATTCCTGGAGGTGATCCAGAACCTCTGCGCTCGGTCGCTTGAGCTCAAGGGGGGTCTGGCCCTCGGCGTACCCGGAGAGGGCCGATGCAAACAGGGTACAAAGGGACACCGCCTCGCCCTCGTGCAGCACAAGGGAGAGCACCCCGTTCGCCGCCCGCCGAAGTCCCTGGGGATCCGCGGAGCCGGTAGGCACGAGCCCGATACCAAAGCAACCGGCCAGGGTGTCCAGGCGATCCGCCAGGGCCAGAGCGCGGGCTTCCGGGCTGGCGGGCACGCGATCCGACGCGTGACGGGGCAGATAGTGCTCCTCAATGGCGAGGGACACCGAGTCCGGCTCGCCTGCGTGGGCTGCATAGAGCCGGCCCATGTGCCCCTGGAGCTTGGGAAACTCGCCCACCATGCCGCTGACCAGGTCCAGCTTGCAGAGGGTTCCCGCCCTGAGGGTCGCGATTTCGTCAGCGCCAAAATAGTTCGCCAGCTTTGCTCCCAGGCTCTCCACCCGGCCCTGCTTGTCTGCCATGGTTCCCAACCCGCGAACCCAGCGCATGCGTGCCAACCCATCCCGAAAAGACTCCAAGCCCTTCCTTCGATCTTCCCGTAGAAAGAACTGGGCATCGTGGAAGCGGGCGGCAAGCACTTTTGCGTTTCCCTTGGCGATGACCTCTTCGTCCCCTTCCGGGTTGTTGCTCACCACCAGCACGTGGTGAGAGAGCGCTCCGTCCTTCCATGTAGAAAAGGTGCGTTGGTGGACCTGCATGGACTCTTCCAACAGCTTGGACGGCAGGTCCAGGAGGGACGCCTGGAACGAGGTCGCCACAAAGACGGGCCACTCGACCAGGTCGGTCACCTCATCCACCAGCTCCTCATTGCCGCCGACCTCCACCCCGAGGGCTGCGGCCTTGGCGGCCAATCCGGCGACGATCGCTGCGCGGCGGATGTCCCGTTCGGGCTCCACCCAGCTCTCACGCAAGGTCGACAGGTAGGATGCCGTGTCTGTGACCGGCGCAGGCTGCACCGACGAGCGCCGGTGTCCCACCACCGTGTCCGTGGTCTGAATGCCTGCGACGGTGGCATCGACGCGCACGCCGTCAAAGACCACCAGCACCCCGTGCAGGGGGCGGGCCCAGCGGGTGTTTTCGCTGCCCCAGCGCATGGACTTGGGGGAGGAGACGCCGAGCACGACCTGCTCCAGGCCGGCCGCCACAAGCTCCACTGTGGTTTCTCCACCTGTCTGCACCCGTGCAGCGATCACAGGCCCCTTGGGACCCTCCACAATCTCCAGATCATCGGGAGAGAGCCCCTTTCCTCGGGCGAAACCTTCAGCAGCCCGGGTCCACGCCCCGTCCTTCTTGGCGATGGACACGCTCGGTCCTGTCTGGAGCTTCTCCTCCTTGGGACGCCCCTCTCTTACATCCTCCACAGCCACTGCGATGCGTCGCGGAGTGGAGAAAACCCGCGTGTTCCCGTGGGGCACACCTTTCAACAAACCTACGACGCCTCTTTCCAGGGCGGAGGCTGCCCCTTGGATGTAGGAGACCGGAAGCTCCTCAAAGTGCACCTCGACCAGGAGATCAGGCATGAGACGCCTCCTTGTCGCTCGCTTCACCCGTCTTGGCAGTGCCCACCCAGGCTTCCGCGCAGGCACATGCCAGGTCTCGGATGCGTCGAATGTACTGAGCACGTTCCGCCACGCTGATGGCCCCTCTGGCATCGAGCAGGTTGAAGAGGTGAGAGGCCTTGCAGCAGTGATCATAGGCGGGCAGGGCCAGCCCCTCCCCGGCCAGGCGCTGGCAAGCGTCAAAGACCGTGTTGAACTGGGAGAACAGCACCTCCGCATCGGAGGCCTCAAAGTTGAACCGGGACTGCTCCTGTTCGTTTCGCAGGAAGACGTCACCGTAGGAGAGGCCGTCCACCCAGACGAGGTCGTAGACGTTGTCCACCCCCTGGAGGTACATGGCGAGGCGTTCCAGGCCGTAGGTGAGCTCCACGGAGATCGGATCCAGATCGATTCCACCGCACTGCTGGAAGTAGGTGAACTGGGTGATCTCCATACCGTCGAGCCAGACCTCCCAGCCCAGACCCCAAGCCCCCAAAGTCGGACTCTCCCAGTCATCTTCCACGAAGCGTACGTCGTGGCGGGAGAGGTCGATGCCCATGGCCGTGAGGCTCCCGAGGTACTGGTCCTGTATGTCCAGGGGGCTCGGCTTGATCAGGACCTGAAGTTGGTAGTAGTGGCCAAGGCGGTTGGGGTTCTGCCCGTAGCGGGCATCTCCGGGTCGCCTGCAAGGCTGAACATACGCACACTTCCACGGATCTGGACCCAGTGCGCGAAGAAAGGTCGCCGGGTGAAAAGTGCCCGCACCCACCTCAAGATCAAGGGGTTGGAGGATCGCACATCCCCGCTGACCCCAGTAGGTCTGAAGGGACAGGATCAAGTCCTGGAACGTCACCACCTTGCCACGCTCCAAAGCCAAGGGTAGAAATGCCTGCCGACCCGCGGAACCAGGGGCGGTCTCGTACCCTGCCCCCCCCTCTCTGTCAACGCCATGGAGCCGGTCGTGGATACCTCGAAAACCCTGGAAATCACCCGTCCAAAGCGCCCCGTTCTGGCTGCGCTCCTGCAGATTCTCCCGTTTATCGGCGGCGTTGGATATTTCTACCTGGGACAACACCGAAAAGGGCTGTGCCTGACCCTGTGGAGCGCGGTGCTGCTGGCGGGGAACGCGGCGGCTGCTTCACAGGGCCTGCTGGAGGCCGGTGTAGTCCGGGGTTGGGTCTTTCTGGCCATGGTGCTGACCCCGATCTGGTTCAGCTTGCTCCTGGTGGGCGGGCTGGACGCGTGGCTGTTGGGTCGGGTGTTGAAGTCCGGCGGGAGCGTAGGTGTGGCTGAGTCCCGGGTGCCCCTTGCGGGGCTGCTCTTCGCTCAGAATGGCTGCCATGCTCAGAATGGCAGCAACAATCTAAAGGGGCAGTGACACCCAGAACGGGTAAAACGGCGCGACGCCGTCTTCCGGGATGTAGATCGCATAGCGCCTGGACTCCATGACCTGGTCCTCGATCTTGAAGCCAACCTCCACCGCCACAAGACCCGTGGGGCCCCAAAGAGCAAACCGTCCGTTCGGTCCAGTGCCCGTGGCGGTTGAGTCGTAGAGGCCGTCCTCGCCCTGGTAGCAGGCATCGACCCGTTCCCCTTCCGAGGTTGCAGCAGCCACCCACGCATCCGAGACACGCAAGGAATCGTCAATGTCTCCTCCGGGAACAAAAAGCTCCACCACCCCTTCCAGCAAGCCCATACCCTCCTGGCCCGCACCGGAACATCCATCAAACTCGGCAGCGATCTCCTCCAGGTCCTCGTCGGAGCGCATCCAAAGGGTGCCGTCGGGCACGGCGTAGTCCACGACACCCACTTGCCCGGAGAAACCGGTGGAGGCGTAGCCATCTGCGGTGAGATCGACGTACAAGAGCCCGCCGCCCGCGACCGTGCCCTGGAATTCCCCTTCCTCATCGGTGGTGATCTCGGCCATTGACGACAAGGCCCCATCCATCAGCTGAACGCTCGCATCTGCCACTGCCTCCGAGTCATCAAAGCGGTCTGCAAACACCGTACCGGTGACCAGAACCTCCTGCACCTCAGGGGTGCATGCCCACAAGAGCCAAATCATTCCGGAACCTCGAACCACCAGGCGCTGATCACATCTCCGCCCTGGGCGGTGTAGTGGGTCTCAACCACTTCGCCGCTCTCCCCAGACACAAGCACCGTGATGTCCCCGGGGGCGAGATCGAATGCGAGGAAGAACGTGGGCACGGACTCTCCTTCCGGGACCTCCGCCGCCCCCACCAGGAGGACTTCCGCGAGCAGTCCGTCCCCGTCGACCACCGAGACCCTTCCGGGTCCGAGGGGAATGACCTGTAGATTCTTGTCGACGGGCGCACCCCACAGGGCCGCGCGCTCTCCGTCGTTCAAGTCGGGAAAGGGCCCCATTCCCTGGGCCTCCAGCTCCTCCGCGAAAGAGTCCCAGACCGCGTGAGGCCAGGAAAAAAGAGCGCCGGTATACCACCAACCGCGACGGTTGGGGGCGCGTCCTCTCCAGACGGTTGGGTAAGCGTCTGGAGACTCAATCCGCAGCTGGAATTCCGCCCGCCTCGGCAACACGACCTCCCAGAACCCCAACTCGGAGGCATAGGGCTGGGATCCTTCGGCCAAGAGGCCGCCGGTGCTTGGATCTGCAAAGGAAAGGCTGCCTTCTTCCACAAGGAGCACATCTTCGGCCACAGGACCCTGGCTGACGGTTCCCGCGTAGAGAACCTCCTCAGAGAGGGCGGCTCGCTCCTCGTAGCAGAGGCCCGTGGCATCGCACAGATTCGCCACCCCCTCACAACCCACCAACAAAAACCACCACATGTGCGGAGCCTAACCCGACCCACCGCGGGTTTGCATGGCAGGATCACGGTGTGTTCCTCTACCTCCATGGCCGTGGCGTGGATCCCCGAAATCCACCGGGGAGCGTAGTGCTTGCCCACGACTGGCCCCAGGGCCTGCGGGCACCCCCTCTCACCGAGGAGTGGCTGGCCCAGTCTTTTCAGAAGCAGGTGGCGTGTGTTGTGGAGTGGTTGGATGAGTGTGAAGCGGCGGTGGGGTATTCCTGGGGCGCATGGCTGCTGTTGTGCGCCTGTCTTGAGCGAATCGAGCAGGGCCTGGAGATGACGCCGCTTCTGCTGCTTTCCTGTGTGTTGGGAGAGGGAAACTACACGGGCAGCCAGCGCTGGAAGGCCCCCCGGGCCCGGGAGGTACTGGGAGCACTGGGCGTGGAGGGGACGGCCGCCACAATGTTTCCCCTGGACCAGGTCCGGTTCATCCAGGGAACAGAAGACGCCGTCGGGAATCCCAACACGGCCCAGCGCCTGCGCTCCGCCGGGCATGTGGCCCACGGGGTGCAAGGGGGACACGGCCTTCGAGGGAAACAGGCGACCCATGCGATTGGCAAAGAGCTGACGCGCCTCGCGCATCGAGGAAAGGGTTGACCGGAACTCCATCGTCTCGACTGTGGGGGGGGATGCCGTATCCGGACCAGGAGTCGAGTCGTTTCGAGGCGCCGCCGACCCGACTGGGGAGGGGGATGCCGTATCCGGATGGGGAGTCGAGTCGTTTCGAGGCGCCGCCGACCCGACTGGGGAGGGGGATGCCGTATCCGGATGGGGAGTCGAGTCGTTTCGAGGCGCCGCCGACCCGACTGGGGAGGGGGATGCCGTAT
>CAZRYF010000022.1:0-58984 GCA_964604165.1 uncultured Enterobacterales bacterium | reverse complement strand
TTAGCTCAGCTGGATAGAGCGTCTGGCTACGGACCAGAAGGTCGGGGGTTCGAATCCCTCACGGCGTGCCCTATTGAGCGCCCCCGGAGCACTTGCCCCGGGGGCGTTCTTTCGTCCGGGTTGCCAAAGAGGATAGGTTGCGCTCGTGAACCTCCTCTTGTTGGTGCTTGCGGGCCTCGCTGCCCACGCCCAGGACCTGGCCCTGTCGGAGCGTCTCGACGCCTTGTCCAGAACCCGGGTCTCTGAAACCGCCTGGTTTGCGGAGGGAACAGAGTTCAAGGATGGGCTGTGTCACTACCAGTTTGATGACGGCCTGTTTGTACCAATTCTGGCGGAAAACAATGACCAACGCGTCTTGGGGGTGGTGTTCCTCGGGGAAGGACGCATGCGAGTGCAGCTTCAGCCCGGCGAAGCCCAGGCCCTGGGGAACCACCTGGTCCTGCGGGCTGGATGGACAGCCGAGGAAGCCCAGGCGCTCTTGGAGAGCCCCACCATGGAGGTCCCTGTCGAGCGGGGGCTCCTGTTGTCGACGGACAATCGGGTTGCCAACCTCCTGAAAGACCTGGACCAGGCCGGGGCGTCCTATTTCGAGGTGGGAGCCGATGGCGCGGACGCCACCTACGTGGTGACTCCCCGGGCCGGCAAGCTCCAGGCCCAGGTGGTGGCGCGAAACTTGTGGCCCGAGCGTCGAAACCTCCTCCAGGAGACCGGTCTGGATGCAGGCGCCATTCTCGGACTCGAGCGCATGCTCACGGAGAGGCTGGGACAACCCCTCGACAAGACCCTGGGCATCGCCGACTTTCAGACCCCTGTGCGGTTCGGCGCCGTCTTGGGCAAGAAGCGCCCCCTCGGGAGTAAGGACGCAGACCGGTGGCTGACCTGCGTTCGAGATGGCAGCGGGCTCCTAGAGCTGGGGGCCCGGCAGGTCGTCTTCAGCCACGGCCTGGACGACCAGACCTACCACCACCTGCAGGTGGCGACCTTAAGAGAATCCGATCCGCCGCAGGCTTCCCTGGCGCCGATCGGGGCCCGGGTGGACCTGAGGGCGAAGTTCCGAATCCGGGGCCGGTTTGATGTACGCACCCAAAGCGAGCTGACGCTTAGGTCCGAGGTGGATGGCACCCAGCACGTGCTGCTGCGGCTCCCCAGAGACGTGGTGGTGTCGGACCGCTGGGAGCTCGCGCCCCCAACCCTCGTGGACGGAACCGCCCTGGAGTGGGCGGTGCTGGAGGTGGACGAGGCACGCACCTCCAAGAGCAGCATCAGCGGGGCGAGCCAGGTGAGCATGAACCCCCGGCGCTACGTCCACCACGACCTCCTGGTGGTGCTCCCGAAACCCCTGAAAGCAGAGGAAGAGATCTCCCTGCGCCTGGACTGGACTGACCGCTGGATGCTCGACCCCCAGACGGGTCCCACCACTGGACTCAAGCGATTCCTGCCAGACCTGCTGCCCCTTGGATCCGGCACCCGGTGGAGCTACGCCCTGATCCTGGATGCCCCCGGCACCTGGGGGGTGGATGTGGTGGCCTCCGGCGACACCCTGGAGGAGACCCAGGATGAAGACACCCTTGTCCGCGGCCTGGAGGTGGGGGCCCTCGGCGCCTTGAACCCCAAGATCGTTCTGGGCAAGTGGTCCGCCTACCAGGAAAATGCCGCCAAGGGGCTGCCCAGCATTCAGGCCCTCTTGATGCGCGGCCAGTGGCCGGGCGCCCTGGAGGTCTTCCCCGCGGAAGTCCGGCGGGTGATGACCTACTACGACCGGTTCCTGCCCCCCTTGGAGGTGGGAGAGATCGAGGTCTACCAGGACCGGGATCGCCCCACCCTGGGCCTGGAGCACAGCGGACACGGCGTTGTGGAGATCCACCAGCTCTGGCGGCCGGACCGCTCCCGGATCGACAAGTACGACCCGGATGTGGGCAAGGCCATGCTCGCCCGCTCCATCGCCCGGCAGTACTGGATGCACGAGGTCAGCCCCGCGGGCATGCAAGACGACTGGTTTGCCACGGTGCTTCCGGAGATCTTCGCCGGCTACTACCTGCGCAACATCAACGGACCCATCGAGTACCGCCAGCGCATGAAAGACGTGCGCGAGCTGCTGGAGGACCCCGCCGAACAGGTGAACTTCCTGGTGGGGGGATCGGCAGGGGACCGGTTCACCCTCGAGCGCGGTGCCAACCACTCCCTGACCGGCTTCAGCCGGGAAGACCTGGTGGTGCCGGAGCTGGAGCGGTACTACGGGCTCTTCGTGATCGGGGAGATGCTCCGCCAGCGCATGGGGGATGAGCCCTTCTTTTCAGCCATGGACGAGGTCTTTCGCGTCCACCGGGGAGGGACCGCCACCACAGAGGACTTTCTGCAGGCCTGGCAGGCCCGCTCCGAGACCGACCTGGCCCCGTTTTTTGACTTCTGGATCCGCGGGGGACTGGTGCCCGAGATCCGCTTGGAGCACGCCACGCGCCAGGGAGCCGGCGGACTGGAGTGGGTCGGCTGTCTGTCCGCGGACATTCCTTTTGGGACCTTTGACGTCCCGGTTCGCGTGGAAGAAGAGGACCGGGCGCACGACCACTGGGTCAAGATCACAGATGGCCAGGGCCAGCTGGTGCTCCCGGTAGAAGCTACCGATGTCAGCGCTTCCGTGGACCCGGACGGGCAGATTCTGGCCTACAAGCGCAAGTCCAAGGCCGTAAATGATCTGTCCTGCTCCGGTGATTGAGGGCCCTGCCCCGGGGCTTTTCATCGTCTTGACGGAATTCCCTCAAGGATTCGGTTCCCCACCCGATTCTGTGTTTGGTTGATCGGCGCCTCCAAGGTCGACAGCCTCCACAACCTTCCTCTCTTGCACTGTCGAGGATCCCCCCGGAAAGAGGCTTCCGGGGGGTATCCTTTTTTGGGCTGCAAAAAATACCGGCAGCCGGAGAGTGTGCTTGAAGAGGATTCGCCAAGGACCCTGGCTTCATCTGATCCTGGCCCTGGCTGCCACCTGGCCCATGGCCTTGCATCCCTTCTCCCGCATGGTGGGCCACCCGGATGCGGACGTGTGGAACCACGCCTGGGGCCCCTGGTGGTTTTGGACCCGCCTCTCGAGCGGGGCCCTTCCCTGGCACACGGATCTGCTGCATGCACCCTCTGGCGGGACCCTTTGGTTCATTGACCCCATGGGGGCGACTCTGGGGGCGCCGCTCGTGCCCATCCTCGGGATTGTCGGAACCTGGAACCTCCTGATCCTCGGCTACCTCGCCGCAGCCTCGTGGGGGGCGCGGTCCCTGGCGAGCCGCATCACAGACGAGACCAGCGCCTGGTTGGCCTCCGTGGCCGTCCTGTTTGGGCCCTACCTTCTGTCCGAGGTGCACAACGGCATCTCAGAGGCCGTGAATGTGGCCCCGGCCCTGGTGGCCCTGGGCCTGGGGGATCGAGCGTTTCGGGAGGGGGAGCGCCGAGACTGGATTCTCCTGGGCATTGCCCTGGCGATGACGGCACTTGGCTCCGCGTACTACCTGCTGGCGGTGGGTGTCGTGCTCGCGGTGTGGGCGGTGCCCTGGACACTCAGGCGCCCTGCAGCCTCAGAGTGGGCAAGCGCCGCCGCTGGCGGTGCAATCGCGGGCGCGGGGGCCGCAGCGGTGGGTACCTGCATGTGGGCGTCCATCCAGGCAAGCGATGCCCTGGTCTTTCGCTCGGATGCGCCAGGCGAGACCCTGGAGCTGCACAATGCGGTTGACCCCCTCACCTACCTCCGCCCCGGAGGCTTCCAATCGGTGGACCTGGCCGAGTGGGGAGAGGCCTTCCTGCACTCCGGGTACCTGGGGTGGCTCCTGGTGATCCTGGCAGCGCTGGGTCTCCGATCCACGAGGCGCTGGGACTGGCTCGCTGGCATCGCAGTGTCCCTCACCGTTGGCCTCGGTTCCTATCTCTTCATCGCGGGAGCCTACGTCGAGGTCGGCGCCGGCAGCCGCCTCGCCCTCCCCCACCGCTTCCTTACGGCGCTCCTTCCTCCCCAGGCCCTGACTCACTCCCTGCGCCTGGCCATGCCCGGAATCGCCCTGGTGGGAGCGCTGGCAGCAGCGGGACTGGCGAGCCTGGCTCCGTCAAAGCGCGGCCTGCTGGTCGCTGCGGCGCTTGCTGACCTGCTCTGGTCCAATCCCCTCCCCCTGGCCACAACCCCACCCCTCGAGTCCGGGTACGCCGCCTGGATCGCCGAACAGCCCGGGGCCGGCATCGTGCTGGACCTGCCCGCCAACGTGGGCAACACCATGGCGACGTCCCGTTACGCGGTTCAACAGGGCACCCACGGCAGGCCGATCCCCTACCGACCGGACGTGCGCGGATCGACCAGCGCACTGCTTGGCGTGCCGGCTTTCCTGCCCCTGGTTCTGGCCTCTGAACACCGGGACGAGCACCGAGGCGGACTGGCTGGGGCCCTTGAGGACGCCACCGATCCGGACCCGACGGGCCTCTTCGACCGCGGTGTGAGATGGATTGTCCTGCACACCGAGCTGGAGCGAGGCCAGGAGGGCACCGAGGTGCTTGAGACCCTCCTCACCGGCTGGTTTGGTGCACCCCAGGATTTCGGGGCACACAGGGTGTGGGACCTGAACTAAGATAGTCTCCCCTCTCGGAGGCACACCATGTCGCGACCCACTCTGCTCTTGATTCCCCTTCTTGCCCTCTTGGGCTGCCGCGACGAAAGCGCTGTCATCCCCATGGACCCAGACGACGACAGCGACGGATTCGCAGCCTCGGAGGACTGCGACGACGCGAACGACCAGATCCACCCGGATGCCCTGGAGGTCTGCGACGGTGTGGACAACAACTGCGATGGCACCGCGGACAACGGAGCCACGGACGCTACGCGCTTCTACGCCGATGCGGACGGCGACGGCTACGGCACCGAGGCGGTCTGGCAGGACAGCTGCGAGCAGCCCCAGGGCTACGTGGAGTCCATCGGCGACTGCAACGACTCGGACCCGGCCTTCCACCCAAGCGCCACAGAGGAGGACTGCACTGACGCCAATGACTACAACTGCGACGGCTCCGTGGGCCACGAGGACGCGGACGCCGACGGTTTTCCCGCCTGCCAGGACTGCAACGATGCAGACGATGCAATCAACCTCAACGGCACCGAGATCTGCGACGACGTGGACAACGACTGCGACGGAAACGTGGACGAGGAGGGTGCCCTTGGGGCGGACACCTGGTACGCCGACAACGACGGCGACGGCTACGGGGATGTGAGCAACCTCGTGGAAGCCTGTGAGCAGCCCTCCGGCTACGCGGCCAACCCCAACGACTGCAACGACGCCCAGGCCGCGGCCCATCCAGGGGGCATTGAGATCTGTGACTACGTGGACAACGACTGCGACGGCAACGTGGACGGGGACGCCACAGACGCGGCGACCTGGTACGTCGACGGCGACAACGACGGCTACGGCTCCCGCAGCGTGAGCACCACCGCTTGCGATCAGCCGGCCGGGTTTGTGGCCAACGACAACGACTGCGACGACGGCTCGGCCCTTGCGCTTCCAGGCGGCACCGAGGTCTGCGATGACCTGGACAACGACTGCGACGGCACCGTAGACGCGGGCGCCTCAGATGCCGCCACCTGGTACCAGGACGCCGACAGCGACAGCTACGGCAACCCCGCTGTGTCGCAGGTCACCTGCGATCAACCCTTCGGCCACGTGGCCAACGCCCAGGACTGCGACGACACCAACGCCCAGGTGAGCCCCCTGGGCACCGAGCTCTGCGACGGAGCCGACAACAATTGCGACGGCACCGTGGACGAGGACACCGCTGCGGACGCCCCGACCTGGTTCGAGGATGCAGACGGCGACAGCTACGGCAATCCGAGCGCCAGCACCCGCGCCTGCGCCCAGCCCTCAGGCTACACCTCAGACGACGCGGACTGCGACGACACGAACGCCGCCATTCACCCGGGCACCCCCTGGTACCTGGACTATGACGGCGATGGATACGGCGGAAGCAGCTTCACCGTCCAGCAGTGCACCCAGCCGTCCGGGTTTGAGATCGCGAGCGACGACTGCGACGACTCGGACCCGGCCTACCACCCTGGCGCCACGCCGGGATGTGACGGGGGCGACTATGACTGCGATGGCCTCGTGGACAGCGACGCCGATGGAGATGGGTACGCGGACGGCTCCTGCGGAGGACTGGACTGCGACGACAGCGACGCCACCGTGGTCCCGGAGTCCGGCGGTGGATGTGCGCTGGGCACCAGCTGCGCCGACATCATGCAGCGCGGCCTCTCCACCGGAGACGGCACCTACACCATCGATCCCGACGGGTTCAACGTGGGGAACGCCCCCCTGGACGTAATCTGCGACATGGGCACCGACGGCGGAGGCTGGACCCTCATCGCCACCAACGCCTGGACTGGCGGGTGGAGCCAAAGCGGCTGCGACGCCGCCACCCCCACGTGCGCTGTGCTCACGGCCACAACCCTGGGCTCCATGTCCACCAGCCTGGACTACAAGTCCGAGGCCTGGAGCACCGTGGCCCTTACGGACCTGTTGTTTGAGAACGGCGTGGCCTTCGCCCAGTACGACAGCGTCCACAACGGCTCCAGCGCCTACCACGCCTGGAGCAACGCCATCCTGGCGGACGGCAGCATCTCCTATGGCATCAACTGCGGCCCCGGCACCGCCTATGAGTTTCCCATGACCGGGGGCGACCTGGCCGACGTGCAGCTGTGCAACACGAACCTTTACATGCACGTGGCCGACCACGACGGCAGCACCAGCAACTGCTCCAACGACAACGAGGCCTGGGGCCCGGCCTGGAGCAGCAACAGCAACAACGGCTGCCCCCTGGATGACCCGGATGGTTCCTCCTTTGTGGGCTACCGTTCCAGCCAGCACCCGTGGGGCAACACGGATCCGCTGCGGATGTGGGTGCGGTAGCCAGCGCTGAACCAGGGGTTTGGCCTTCGCCCGCAACTATACAACCTTGAAATATCGGAGAAGTAATCCGAGATTTCGTGGCAAAAAAGAAGAGTGATTCTTCGACCCATCCACACAGCCGCCGTGCGTGGCCTGCTGGAGAATGCCCCCGTTGTGGCCCTTCTCTGGGCGCGACAGGTGGGAAAGACCACCCTCGCACGCCAGATCGCCGAAGGAGCCGAAGGAGTAGACGCACACTGGTTTGATCTGGAGGACCCAGAGGACCGTGCTCGCTTGCAGGAGCCAAAGCTCACGCTCGCCCCCTTCGCGGACTCGTGGTCCCAACACGGATATTTCACCAGGCTTCGCAGCGAGGGCTCGTAGTTCGCCAGCGAGGCGGGTTTTGGCGTGGCTCCGCGGGAGGGTCACAGAAGGAATCCACCGGGCGACCTCCAGGGCCAGTCGGTAGACGTCGAGGTTCTCGTGATCGAATCGGTGCTCCATCTCTTCCCCCCGGAGGTCCGGAGGAGGAGTTGGGGCGGGGGTCGACGCTCGACGCCCGATGCTCACCCATGTGTCCATGTTTGCACCCGAGCTTGTCGAGGCTCGAGTCTGTCGAGAAGCCTTCCCTACCCAATCACCCCCATCTCCCGCCCCACCTCGGTAAACGCCGCCACCGCCCGGTCCAGGTGCTCCCGCTCATGCCCGGCGGAGATCTGCACGCGAATGCGGGCCTCGCCCTTGGGCACCACCGGAAAGCTGAAGCCGATCACGTAGATGCCCTTCTCCAGGAGCGCATCGGCCATGCCCACCGCCAGCTTTGCCTCCCCCAACATGATGGGCACGATTGGGTGCTCCCCGGGGGGGATGGCAAAACCCGCTGCGGTCATCTGCTCGCGGAAGTAGCGGGTGTTGTCCTCCAGCTTGTCCCGCAGGGCGGTCGAGGCGGACAGAATGTCGAACACGGCGTTGGCGGCGCCCACAATGGCCGGCGCCACGGTGTTGGAGAAGAGGTAGGGACGGGAGCGCTGGCGCAGCATCTCCACGATCTCCTTGCGGCCGCTGGTGAACCCACCTGACGCTCCGCCGAGGGCCTTGCCCAGGGTAGAGGTGATCACGTCTACGCGGCCCATGACCCCCCGGTGCTCAATGGAACCCCGGCCCGTGGCCCCCAGAAAACCCGTGGCGTGGGAGTCATCCACCATGACCAGGGCTTCGTACTTGTCCGCCAGGTCGCAGATTCCCTCCAGGTTGGCGATGGTGCCGTCCATGGAGAACACCCCGTCCGTGGCGATCATGATCACCTTGCAACCATCGGCCCGGGCCTTCTGAAGCTCGGCCTCCAGCGCCTCCATGTCGTTGTTGGCAAAACGGTAGCGCTTTGCCTTGCAAAGGCGCACGCCATCGATGATCGAGGCGTGGTTCAGCTGATCGGAGATGATCGCGTCTTCAGGTCCGAGCACGGTCTCAAACAGCCCCGCGTTGGCATCAAAACATGACGTGTAGAGGATGGTGTCGTCGGTCCCAAGAAAGGCGCTGACCTTTCCCTCAAGCTCCTTGTGGATGTCCTGGGTGCCACAGATGAACCGCACGCTGGACAGACCAAACCCGTGCTGGTGCATGGTCGAGACCGCCGCCTCGATCAGGCGGGGGTCATTTGACAATCCCAGGTAGTTGTTGGCGCAGAAGTTCAGCACCTCGGGCCCTCCCTGCACCTCAATTTGCGCGGACTGGGCAGAGGTGATGATGCGCTCCTCTTTGTACAGGCCGGCCTCCCGAATGGAGGTCAACTCGCTCTTCAACTTGGACTCGAGGGGGCTGTACATGGGGACTCCTGGGCTAGAACTCGATGACGACCTTCGGGTGGCTGGAGATCATCTCCTCAAACGAGTCACGCTCCCAGTCATCCACGTGGACCAGGGTGCCGTCGCCTTCGTTGAGGATCACCTTCCAGATGGCCTCCTGGATGCCGTTGGACCGGTTTTCCAGCAGGTTTCGGGTGATCTCCCAGGTCTGGAAGATCTGGCGCCCCACCACCCCGTGAATCGAGAGGCCATCCATGACCACCTTGTGGACATCCTCAATCACCGCATCTCCGTTGCGCACGCCAAAAGCCACCACCTTTCCCCCTCGGCGCACGCTCTTCAGCGCGTTGTTCAACGCGTCGTTCCGCCCGGCCATCTCCAGGGCCACGTCCGCGCCCACCCCGTCTGTCAGGTCACGGATGGCTTCCCGAAGGGCGGGATCGGAAGCCCACTCCCGCTCCGGGTCCGCGGTGTCCGGCGACAGGACCGCGTCGCAGCCCAGCCGGCGAGCGAGATCCATGTGGTGGGGATTCACATCCACGCCAATGACCGTGCTGGCCCCCATGCCCCGGGCAATCAGCACCGCAAAGAGCCCGATGGTGCCGCACCCGTGAATCACCACGGCCTTGCCCCGAAGGTCCGTGACCTGGCAGGCGTGGACCGCATTGCCAAAGGGCTCCTGGATTGCCGCCACCTCCGGACGGATGCGATTCAGGTCCGTTCGCCACAAGGCTTTCGCAGGAAGCTTGATGTAGTCGGCAAAGCAGCCGTCAAGGCTGATTCCGATGATGCGATCCTGAGCACAGACGTGGGTGTCCCCCACCCGGCACTGGTGACAGGTCCCACAGATGATGTGGGACTCGGTTGAGACAATGTCGCCGGGCACAAAGCCGTATTTCTCCGTGACCCGAGACCCGACCTCGACAATCTCCCCCAGGAATTCGTGGCCCACAATCCGCTTGTGCCCCCCCTCCTTGTCGAGGCTGCCCAGGATCATGTCCCCAAAAGACTTGCGCCACCAGATGCCCCGATCAGACCCGCAGAACCCCGCATATCGCACCTTGCAGATCACCTGGGAGCGGTCGACACCATGATCCGGATTCACCAGGCGAGGCCGCTCTACACGCTCCTTCACGAGCCCAGTGGACGCCGCCCAGTCCTCCCGGGAGCGATCGAAGGTCAAGGCATTCATGTCCATGGGTGCCTCCGGAGTCCTTCCGTCCGAAGGGTGCGACTAACCGCTCGATTCAGAAAACGCCCGGGCCGAGACCGGTTAGCATTTGCATATGTGGGCGCTCATTTTCCTCGCTTGCACCCAGTCAGACCCCTCTGTGAAGGCGGAAAAACAAACACCCAACCAGGCAGAGGCCTTCTTAATCGAAAACCAACCTAGAAACGTCCTTTTCCTGCTTATCGACACCCTCCGGGCGGATGCGCTTCAGGAGGCACACACACCCGCCATCGACGCCCTGGCCGCCCGCGGCGCCATCGCCGAGCGGGCCTGGAGCGCGGGCACCTGGACTGTGCCCAGCGTGATCTCGATCTTCACCGGCGCCAGTCTTCGCGAGCACGGCTGGGACGCCCAGGCCGCCCGCATGGGGCGCTACCCCGCGCTCCCCGCCCTACCAACCCTGGCCGAGGTGCTCAAGGAGGCGGGCTTTGCCACCGCCGGTTTCTATTCAAACCCCTACCTGGCGGAGGCCCTGGGTTTTAGCCGGGGCTTCGACTCCTGGCGGCGAAGCGCCGACAAGGCCATGCCCAAGCAGTTTCGCACCCACGTGGAGAGAGACTGGGCCGATGGACGCCGCCACTTCGCCTACCTGCACCTGCTGGGCCCGCACTCTCCCCTGAAGCCCTCCCCTGAAGCCCAGGCCCGGTGGGGGGTGGCCGACGAGTGGTTTGAGAAGAAGATGGGCCTGGAGATCGGCGTGCCCAAGCGCAACCGGCGGGAGGGAGCCCGGGAGAGCTACGCCAAGGCCTACCGCGCAGTGATCGAGGACACGGACGCCTTGATTGGAACCATCCTGGAGGCGCTGGGTCCCCACGCTGACGAGACCCTGGTGATCCTGACCTCGGACCACGGGGAGCTTCTCGGTGAGCACAACATCGTCGGGCATGGCACCCACGTGTGGGAGCCCTTGACCCATGTGCCCCTGATTCTGGCCCACCCGGACCCCGCGGGGCAGGCCCAGCTTCCCTCCCACCTGGGAGGCACCGCCCTGGCGGACCTGGTCACCCGCTCCCTGGGGATCGCCCACGAGTGGCCCGAGAGCGTGCTCGCGCCCCTGCCCATGGTCTCCCAGCGAGAGGGCAAGCTTGCCCTGTCTCCGGATGGCGTGCAGAAAGGCATCTGGAAGGAGAACATCCTCACGGGCTTCGACCTGGAGCAGGACGCCGGCGAGATGGCGCCCCTGGCCGACACCACCGGTCTCCAGGCTGCGAGATCTGCCTGGGAGTCGGCCACTCCCCAGGCGGTTCCCCTGGAGCTGACCGCCGAGCTCCCGAAAGAGACCCAGGATCAGCTGGGTGCCCTGGGGTACGCCCAGTGACAGACAACCGCCTGATCCACGGGGACAACCTGCCCGCCCTGAAGTCCCTGGTGCAGGAGATGCCCGGGGCCTTTCAGTGCGCCTACCTGGACCCGCCCTACAACACCGGAGAGGCCCAGCGAGGGGCCAGCGGGGCTGGGTACAGCGACCGGTACGACCGGGCTGAGTGGCGAGAGATGATGGTCGCTCGCCTGCGCCTCGTCCGAGACCTGCTCTCCGAGGAGGGCTCCCTCTTCGTACAGCTGGACGACAACGAGCTGGACACCCTGAAGCTCGCCCTGGACGAGATCTTCGGACGGCCACAGTTCATCAACCGCATCACGGTAGCGGCCCGGTCGCCGTCTGCTTTTTCCACGGTGAACCCTGGAGTCTTCAAGGCCTCCGAGTACATTCTCTGGTATGCCAAGAGCCGAAGCCGAATGCGAGCCTATCCCTTGCGAATCCCCCGGGACCCGGACCGGGCCTACGCCCTCTGGTTGGAGAATCCAGCGGACCCGGTGGAAGCCTGGCGGGTGGTCTCCCTGCGAGGGGCGTTCCCGGCGGAGACTGACCTGGATTCCGTGCGGGTACACCAGGCCGCCCAGGTGTGCCGGCTGGCGACCATCAGCAACAAGAAGGCCGGCCGGGCTATTCTGGCCGCAAAGGAGCGCTCCCGGGAGCAGCCTGAGCGCGTGCTCCGGGTGGAGCGGGACGGCTTGGACCCCCAGTTCGTTCTGCGGGGACAACAGCTCATCTTCTACGACAAGCAGGTGAGCCTCCTCGACGGTGTCCCCACAGCCACCCGCCCCCTCACCAACATCTGGACCGACATTCCCTGGGAGGGAATCGCCAAAGAGGGGGGGGTACAATTCAAAACTGGAAAGAAGCCAGAGAAGCTCCTTCGCCGGTGCCTGCAGCTCTGCACCCGACCCGGAGACTGGGTGCTGGATCCGTTTTCTGGATCAGGCACCACCGCAGCGGTGGCCCACAAGATGGGTCGCGCCTGGATCGCCATGGAGGCCGGCGCCATTCACACCGCCAGCCGCGAGCGCCTTAAACGGGTGGTGGAAGGCGCTGATCCCCACGGAATTTCCTCGATGGAAGGATGGTCCGGGGGCGGCACGTTTTCCTGTGCCTAGATACTTGGTTGCCCATGAAACCCACCTTGATGGCTCTTCTCGCTCTTGCACCCCTTGGGTGCCCTGAAGCCCCTTCCGACCTGGCCGGCGGCAACGCCACGGCCCCAGGCGCTGCCGGGGGACCCGGCGATGGAGGCCAGCCCCTTGGGCCCTCCATTCAAATGCCGAAAGACGAACCCTCCGTCAGCCAGGAGTCCCTGGCGGAGGACACAGAAGCGGTGACCCTTTCAGGAACGCTCGTCTGCGAGAAGGGCGGCGGCCCGTTCCGAATTCGCTTGTTCGTGCCTCCTCCCGAGGAAGGCGGCCCAGCCGATGCCGAAGCGGTGCCCGCCCCCCCGGGACCTCTGGTCCTGGTGGAGATCGCTGAACCCGGCCCGTTTTCCTTGAAGGCCCCCAAGAACGCAGCCCTGAAGGTGCTGGCCTACGAAGACCTGGACAAGAGCGGTTCTGCCACCCCAGACGAGGCACAATTCAGCACAGCGGACCGCGCCACGGTGGACTTGACCGCAGATGTGGCCGGCCTGACCCTTGACTGCTCCAAGGCCCTGCCCAGCCCGGCGCCGATCCAGGCCCCCACGCCGGGCATCGAGGGAGCAGCCCCTCCGGACGACCCGGAGGCAGCCCCCGCCACCGATGGCCCCCCAGCGCCCCCTCCCGGCCCAGGAGACGGACCTTCCGACGGCCCCGAGAGCGCTCCTCCGGCCGGCGATGGCCCCCCTCCTCCGCCCCCCGGCGAGCCGGGCGCAGCCGAATTGAATCCCGGGGGCGAATAGAGCTTCAAGTCAGGACTGTCCGATCCGATGGGAAAGCTGGAGCCTACGATGGGCCCCGCATCCCGGAGCGGTCATGAGCGCGAACACCCAGGCAAATCCAGCGGCAATCCCCAGTCAGGAAGAGAACAACAGCTTCTTTTCCCGTCTTCATGAACCCCCGCGCCTGAGGAGCTTCGAGGAACACACCCAGGCCATCACCGGCCTTCCCCTGGACGCTGTCCAGCTGCTGATGCGCAGCAAGCTGCCCCAGAAGGATGTGGTCAACCAACTCGAGGCCGCCGCAGCCATCGTCAAGACGCTGCATGACCTGCGTTTCTGGGAGCCTTTGGTCATGCTCGGCCTGGCAAACAGTTTCAAGCGCCACCGGCAAGCACTGGAAGACGACCGGGTTCTCCTGGAAAACAACAGGCCCTCCGCCACCAGCCCCAGCCTCATGGACGCTTGGCAACAGGCAGTCAGATCCCTCAACGACTCCCTTCCGCCCATCTCGGACCAGAACCGCCAGGCAGCGTAGTCACGCCGCGGGTCTCTGGAGCTCGCCGGGCCAAGACAAGACAGGCCACGCCCAAAAAGAGCGCGGCCGCAAACTTGCCCTCCTGCAGCCACCACTGCAGCCCGTCCGGGAGCCCTCTTGCGAAGCGCTTCATGTCCTGGAGCTGCCAGGCCAACATGCCGTAAGACGGAACGAGCCCGATCAGCCAGCGCCGAGAAAGGAACCCGCGTTGCAGGCCCCCCATACAGGCGGCGAGGGGCACCAGCAGCAGGACCATGTGGTGCTCGTAGGTATAGGGCGGCACAAGCAACATCAGCACCACAAGGCAGCCGGCGGCTCCCGCCGCAAACAAGCCGTCCCGCCCCAATCGAAGAGAGAAGAGCGCCCCGCCCATCAGCACCCCGTTCACCAGCGAGGACAAGGTGCGGGCCAACGGCTGCATTGCGCCCCCCTGAGCCGGCTCACCCAGAGCCGCCACCAGCTGCACCACCAGGTTGGGAATGGAGTGGTTGCCGTACAGGGTGATGGGCACCGAGAGGCCGTGGTACTCCCCGGAGGCAAAGCTGGGAAGCACCTCGGTGTAGAAGCGCAGCTGCCCTTCCAGGCCCAGCAGGGGCAGGGTGGCCAAGGACAGCAAGACGGCGCTTCCACAGGCTGCTACGGCTGCCGCCCAGCGCCGGCGAATCAGCCACCATGCCACGAGCAGTCCAGGGCTCATCTTCATCATACAGGCCAGCCCCACCAGCGCCCCACCCAGCACATGGAAACGTCGATCTCCTCGGGTCTCCACCCAGAGCAGCCCCCAAGCCACAAGGGCCAGCACCGCGAGGTTGGCCTGCCCCATCCAGTGGGTGTCCCAGATGGGGGTGAAGGACGCCAGCGCGACCCCTATCCCACCGGCCATCCAAGGCCCGGGCATCCACCGCCACAGGGCAAGCAGCGAGGCGAGCAGGAACAAGGAGTCCAGCCAGTACCAAAGGTGGTAGGCCTCCGAGAGATCCAGCGGCAGCGCCCAGGCCATCGTGAGCAGGTACGGGGGCGGGTAGAAAAATGGGTGGACGCCGCGGCGGGTTCCATCCTGCCGGGCGCTCTTGGAAAGAAGCCGGGTGTCATAGGGGTCTCCCCCATCGGCTGCGACCTGCACCGCGTAGTAGTACGAGGCAAAGTCCCGACCATGGCCAGCATTCTTCACCCGGTCCCACACCGAGCCGGTGATCACCCCCCCATGCACCAGCCCACCGAGCAAAAGAAGCCACAAGCCCAGGCGCGCCGGGCCCCAGGGAGAGGAAGACAATGAAGCGCGACCGGGGGGGGCGGTGTGCACGCGATATCATATCCGCCCATGAACCTGCTGCTGCTTGCCCTCGCCTGTTCCCCCAAGACCGTGTCGCCCCCCGCCGCTGTGGCCGGCCCGGCACGCACCCCCGAGGAGGTCACCGGACTTCCCGCAGAGCTCGTGACGGAAGGGGCGTTGGCCGACCGGGTGAGCACAGAAGGTGCGGATCTGGTGATTCACTACGCCGGGGAGCACGCTGGCAGCATGGAAACCTGCGGGTGCCCAAAGCGCCCACGAGGCTCCCTCCCACGCATGGCAGCGTACCGACAAGCTGCCACCGCCGCCTGGCCAGACACCCCCCACCTCCTGGTGCACGGAGGAAATTTCATGGCCAACGACATGGGGATGGACGGAGAACTGCGTGCCGATGCGCCGGTCCAGAACGCCTGGATGTTGAAGGGAATGGAAGCAGCCGGCTTTGATGCGGCGAACGTGGCCTACCACGATCTTCCCGGACTGCTTCGGCTCCAGGAGTTTCCGGAATCGGTGGTCAGCGCCAACATTGTGGCCAAAGGGGATGCTCGTCCGCTCCCAACCACCCGCACCGTGACCGTTGGAGACCTCAACGTGGGGATCACCGGCGTGACCGCCAACGGCATCACCTTTCTGCCGACCCCCCAGTACTCGATTGCAGACCCGGTGGAGAACGGGGTGCAGGCCTTGCGGGAGATGGCAGACACCGCGGATGTCCTGGTGCTCCTCGTGTTTGAGGCCACCGATGCGGTGGACGCGATTCTCGCGCAGCTGCCGGACCTCCCACTGGTGGTGGTGGAGACCCACATGTTTCGGGACTTCACCCCCCCCCTGCAGCGAGGAACCGCCATTGTGACCCGATCACACTTCCAGACCCAGCGACTCGGAGAGCTACGCCTGGGCGTGGGGGCCGACGGGATTACTGTGGTGCGGGACCGAAAGATCGACATGGACCCGGAGGTGCCAGACGATCCCGCACTCCTGTCCTTGCTGATGAAAGCACGGGGGGAGGTGGAGACCATTCAGGCGGAGCTGTTCGGCACCCCATGATCTCCCTGTTGCTCCTGGGCTGTGCTTCCAAACCGACAGTGGCCCCCGAGCCGGTGGTCGAGCCTCTTCCCACGGCCGGTCACACCCTGGCAGCAAGGGCCGCGCAAGAGCGCGTACCGGATGCAGCCCGAGGAGGGGCCCCCATTCAGCAGGGAGCCGCGCCGCTGCCACCGTTTCTCGGAGTCGATCGAGGCAGCGCCACCTACGTGGGAGCGGCGGGTTGTTCCAGCTGCCACGAGAAGGAATTCGCTGCTTTCATGGGTTCAGACCACGCAAGGTCTCGAGAGGTTCTGGAGGGGACCGGTCGCCAGAATGATCCGAGCTGCCTCAAGTGCCACACCACCGGCTTTGGACATCCCAGCGGCTACGGCGCGGGGGGAGACCCAGCACGGCTCAACCACACAGGTTGCGAGGCCTGTCACGGTCCGGGATCGGATCACCTCACAGCGCCAGCCTCTGGATACGGCGTGTTGCCCTCGGGCTTTCCAGCCTGTGTCGCTTGCCACACCCACGACAACTCACCGGACTTTGGGTGGGGCGCCTACTGGGCGCAGATCGCCCACTGATGAAGTGGGTCGGCAGCTGCCGGTCGACTACTTTCCATCGTCTCCGATGGCTTCCACCGGGCAGTTTTCCATGGCCTCGTAGCACTGCTCCAGCTCTTCTTCCCCGTCGGGCTGCTTGTAGCAGATGTCGTGATCTTCATCATCACTCATGCGGAAGTTGTTGGGCGCGGCATCCGAGCAGACCGAGCACAGAATGCACTCCTCGTCCACGTAGAACGCCACCCGCTTTCCATCGATGGTGGCCTCGCCCCCAATGTTGTCTCCCCAAATGTTCTCTGGATCTGCCACGACACACTCCTTCTCACGGCCTTTTTGCCGGCTCCAAGTCTAACCACAGTTGTGCATCGATGCAGCAAGCTTTCGGGTTAATCGTGGCCCATGGCCGTCCTTAGAATCGCCATCCTCGGGCACCCGGTCCTGCGCCAGGTCGCGGAACCCATTGCCGTGGAGCAGATTCCCTCCCCGGCCGTGCAGGGATTGATCGCCGACATGTGGGAGACCTTGCAGGACTATGAAGGGGCGGGACTGGCCGCGCCCCAGGTACACGTGCCCTTGCGCCTGGTTCTCTGCGTCATGGAGGAGGGGCCCCGTGTGTTGATCAACCCGGTGCTCACGCCCATGACGTACGACACGATTTTCTCCTACGAGGGCTGCCTCTCGATCCCGGGCATGCGGGCCAAGGTGGGGCGCGTGTCGCAGATCCGGCTCCAGGGATTCGATCAGGATGGGCAGGCCATCGACGAGATGTTGGAAGGTTGGAATGCCACGGTGGCGCAGCACGAGTGCGATCACCTGGACGGTGTGCTTTACGTGGACAAGTGCGACATCCGCACCTTGGCCTTTGAAGATCCCTTTCGGCGGTTTGGTCCGCTGGATGAACGGGGAGAGGAGTAGGACATGGGCTTTCTTGGATTTTTGTTCCCCAGCGATGCTGACAAGGTGGAGAAGGCCCGCGGCCTGGTGGAGGTGGACCCGGCGCGGGCCCTTCACCTGGTGAACGGCCTGGAGGTGGAAGGCAGCGACGCTGTGCGCACGGTTGCACGAGACAAACTCAAGGCACGCAACATCGAGGTGGCCCTCGGCTGCGCCAACGCCCGTGAGTTCGAGGAGGCCAAAGAGCACCTGGACCTGGCGGCCCGGTTTGCGGACAAGGGAGACTCGGCAGTGAAGGCGGCCCGCAAGGAGGTGGCGGTGCTGGAGAAGACCGCGCCCAAGCCCAAGGCGCGGTCCATGGGCGGGGGCAGCGATCCCTTTGGCGGGGGCGCAGCCATGCCCGTGGCCGGTGGGGCGGCCCTTGAGGGGGAGATCGAGGCGGAAGGAGACGACGACCTGTGGTCTCTCCCCCCGGAGGATCCCCGGGTGCGATTTGCGCTTCTCCTGGAGACCTACCCGGAGGCCCTGCGGGAGCGGCTCGCTGGGTTGGGCCAAGGCTTTGCCGAGGCGGTGGTGGACATTGACGATGGCAAGGCGGAGAAGGCCTTGAAGCGCCTCGGGTCGTTCGTGGGCAAAGAGCCTGCCGCACGGTTTGAACGGGCCCGCGCAGCCCAGGCCGCCGGAAACCTGCCCTTGGCCGGGTCGGACCTGGCGACCTTTGGGGAGGCCGTGGGTCACATGACCATTGGCGGGGTGCACACCGGCGCCTTGCTGGCCCAGATTCTGGCGGAACAAGGGCGACTTGCCGAGGCCCTGGCGGCCGTCGAGAACGCCCTGGAGGCTGACGAGGGAAGCGTGCCTCTGCGGGGAACCCGGGCTTCTCTTCTGGAGGGCCTGGGACGGTTTGGCGAGGCAGACGAGGTAGCCCGGCGCCTGGTGCGGGAAGTGCCCAGCGACATGGGCCTCTACAAGCTGATGGCCCGGTGCCGGGTGCAGGGGGACAAGCGCGTCGAGGCCATGCAGGTGCTGGAGAGCGGCCTTAAATCGAACTGCACGACGGGATCCTGTGGCAGCCAGCCATTCGACGTGGATGCGGGCCGGCTCCTGGCGCGGCTGTACCTGGAAGACCAGATCGAGCCCCGCCGGGCCCGGGATCTCGTGATGCGGGTCAAGGCCAACGTGGAGCAATCCACCTGGTTCGAGAACTACCTGGACGTGCTGACCGCCCGAAACGAAAACGATGACGACGCCCTGGACCAGGCCCGCGAGCTCCTGCCCCCTACGGACACCCCCGAAAACGACCCCCGACGGCGCATGGTGCTGAAGGCGTTTCCGGAGCTGGGATCGGCCGTCTGAAGGCTCAAGCCCCCTCGTAGAGCGCCCGAAACGCCGCCCGTCGGGATCGCTCCTGGTGGAGGAAGGCCTCCAGGAACCTGTGACGGGCTTCTCCCTGGATGCCAGTTGCGCCGCCGGCCTTGCGACGGGCCTCGCACACGTTGCGCAGAATGATCGCCGCAGCCACGGAGACGTTGAGGGACTGGGTCACCCCCCGCATGGGAATGCAGACCGCCCCGTCGGCCAGTGCCTTCGCCTCGTCGCTGACGCCAAGGAGCTCCCCTCCGACGAGAATCGCGGCTGGCGTGTCCGTGGGCAGGTCTTCCGGAGCGAGCGCCCCCTCCACAAAGTCGGCGATGTAGATTTGGAATCCCCGCTCCTTGAGGGCAGCCAGACAGGAGGGGGTGTCGTCGTGGGTTTGGATGTCCATCCAGCGCTCGGCCCCCTTGGCCGCCCCCTTGGAGAGCTCAAAGGCCGGTGTCACAAGGTGGGCCTCGTGAATGCCAAACGCCTCGGCGCTCCGAAGAATCGCGGACACGTTGTGCCGGCGGTGGATCGCCTCGGCCACCAGCACCACCGAATCCAGCCGGGAGTCCAAGAGGTCCAGGGCGCGCACCACCCGCTTGGGCGGCAAGGAGGCCGCAAGCTCCCGCAAGTCGGCGGGGAGTCGCGCAAGGTAGGAAGTGTCGTTCATGGCCGGATTCCGTGGACCGGATATGACGGCCCGCCTTGCGAGGCACCCCATGGACACGTTGACCGGAAAGCAGAAACGCATACTGCGCGGAATGGGCCACCACCTGAATGCCCTGGTGCAGGTGGGCCAAAGGGGAATTCACGAGGCGGTTGTCGAGAAGGTCGACGCCGAGCTCGAGAATCACGAACTGGTGAAGGTAAAGATTGGCCAGGACTGCCTGGACGACACAAAGGAGGTGGCCAACGCCTTGGCCGACGCCACCGACTCCGCGGTGGTGCAGACCATCGGACGCACCCTGCTCCTCTACCGCGCCCGCATCAAGGACCCGGAAATCAAGCTCCCCTAACCCGGATATTTCACCAGCCGTTCTACCCTACGGTCCCTCGCAACGAAGCCTGGTGAAATATCCGGTCTAAGAAGCCCCAGCCCAAAGAGACAGGGCCCCAAAGAGACACCGACAGGGGGAAAATACCCTATCCCCCCCACCCCGGTGGCCCTTGGCAGGAAACGGCGGCTACTCCTGCGCGGCGGTGTCCTCTTCTTCCGCGTCGAAGACGAAGGGAAAGTGCACCTCGGTTTCCTCAGCAGCCCAGGGCCAGCCCGTCTCGGCCAACACCGATCCAAAGCAGGTCAAGGGCCCCAGGGGCACCTCGCTGTGGTCCTGGATCCACGAGGCACCCAGACCCTCCGGGCCCAACTGCAAGCCCACCACCACCGTGCCCGAGAGCTTGGGGTCCAGCATCCACCACATGTGCAAGCAGTCCTGGATGCGCGGAACCACCTCGTTGGCGGCTGCCTCCTGAATCGCCGCTACCAGCGCCTCGCCATCGAGCGGCTCCGGAAACGCCACTTCGGCCACTTCCAAGTCCATGGGCCCCGCGGGCACCTCGGTAGCCGGTGGGGCTCCGTCCCGCTCCACCACCGCATTCTCCTGCACCTCCAGCTCCGGTTTCTCCCGCGCTTCCTCAAACAAGGGAATCGCGCTCCTCTCCCCGGGTGCCCAGGACTTTGGCGTCTTTGGTTCCTTGGACCGTGTGTGGACCCGCCGCATGCGAAGGGCGTCGTTGGCCTCCTCATCCCAGACCCGCCCCTTGTTGTCCGTCACTGAACTCAACACAAAAAGCGCCGCAGAGATCAGAAACAGCTGCAGCACCACCCGCCGTTGCACCTTCTGGGCTGGCGTAATCATGCCACGATGTCCGTGCGATCAAAGTTGCAGTTCAACAGGTTGCAGGCCCGATCGCAGCGGCTGACCTCCCACCGGCGCCGCAGGGTCTTGGGGCCATCCCAGATCGCTGCCAGAGGTGCCATGTCGAAGACCGTTGCCACCGGCTCCAAGAAGTAGCAAAGCCGGATGTTCCCGGCCGGATCCAGGGCGAGGTCCGAATGGCCGGCCTTGCAGGTCAGGCCGTTCGCCTCCCCCGGGGCCCGGTAGTAGTCCTTCATGGCCATGAGCTGCCCCACCGCATTGCACACCGGCCCGCCGCGCCTCCGCGCCGCTGCCAGAAGGTCCAGCACCTCGCACACGGGCTCTGGATCCACGGGCCACAACGGCGAGGTCGCATGCCAGTCCGGGTTGTAGGCCACCTCCCCGAAGTTCTGGTAAAGGGGGTGAACCACCAGCTGGTGCCCCCTCTTCTTTACCCAGGAGAGAAGATCTGGGATCTCCTCCGCATTCCGGCCGTGGAGAATGCACGCGATCACCACCCGCGGCGAGACCCGCTCCTCGATGCGCTCGATGGCCTCCATGCACTTCTTCCAGCTCCCCTCTCTCCCCCGGGAGTGGTCGACCGTCTCAGGACGGATTCCATCCATGGAGATGTAGGCGATGCTCGCACCGCTGTCCGCCACCCGCTCCACCCGCTCCTCGGTCAAGAGCCAGGCGTTTGTGTTGAAACTCACCGTGTTGCCCAGGCGCACCGCGTGGGCCATCAACTCCTCCAGGTCCTTTCGCAGAAAGGGCTCGCCCCCCGCAAAGTTTATCGAAGCCGGCCCTACCCACTCGGCCAGGCGATCCAGGGTGCCCCGCCAGATCTCCCCGGGCAGGTCCTCGGCCTCGTTCTTCCAGATGTCGCAGTGCAGACAAGGAAGAAAGCACCGGTCCGTGACCGACATGTGGATCTGGGTCGGCCGGCCCGGGGCCCGCCGCAGCTGCACCGCGTCCAGGGCGGCATCGACCCACAAAGGAGAGGCGCTCACGAGGCCGTCTCCCGCTTCTGCTGGGACCGCTGCGACTGGAACCACCGCCCCTGGGAGGCAATCTCTTCCGGGGTGATATCCGTGTAGTTCGAACTCCGGGGAATGAAGCAGGTGGCACAGGGAGCCAGCCCCTCGTAGTTCCCGCAGGACACGCGGCTCCGTCGCCCCTGCATCTCGGGCCCCCACCAGATGCTGGAAAAGGGGCGGTCCTTCACGTTGCCCACGGCGTTCTCAAACCGGTTGTCCCGGGTGCAGGTCGTGACCTGCCCGTTCCAGCCGATGACCGGGGACTTCCAAAATCCCGAGCACACCGCCACGTTCGACGCCCCGATCGTGACCGGCGCTTTCTCCTCTCGCAAGAGCGGGAGCCCCATCCGGGCCACCACGTCTCGGAAGATCGCGTTCTGCCGCGCCTGTTCCTCGGTGGTCGGACAGTCCAGCTGCCGAAGAAAGACCACTGCATCTTCCCCGCCCGGCACGTTCTGGGCCGCGACAGAGCAATCCAGCCCCGCCGCCTCGCAGGCACCCTGCCAGTGAGCCACAAACGCCGGGACCTCTGCAGCGTTGTCTTCGGAAACAATCAGTTGAAAGACCAGCCGGGGCCAACGCGCCTGGGAGCGCCCCTTGGCTGCCACAAAGGCCGCCACGTTTTCTTCGACCCCCTCGTACCGGTCAAACCCCTTGACGCGGGCGTAGGTATCGGCCCGAATCGCATCCAAGGAGAGGTGCCACACCTGAGGCACCTCGGCATTGTTCAGCGCCACGGAAACCGCCGCGGTATCCAGGTGAGTCGCATTGGTGTGCAGCTCCACCTTGCCGAAAATCCCCGACTCCGAGGCCACCCGAACGGCATCCCGGTAGATCTCCCCAAACTCCGGATGAATCAGCGGCTCCCCGAGCCAGAACAGGATCAGCGTGTCGAACCGCGCCCCCACCCGGGCCAGGTCATCAAACACCCCCCGGGCCAATTCCGGCGCCAGAAAGCCCACCCTTGCATGGTGTGGATGCCCAACCTCGGACACAGAACAGTGCTGGCACGCCAGGGAGCACCGGTTGGTGGTTTCCATGACCAGGTAGGAGCCGGCAAGGCTTGGGGGGGATGCGTGTGTGTGCACATGGGGAGAATAGCCCAAACCTTCCTTCCACTGGGGCCAACCCACAAGGACCGGCCCCCGCCCCACAGCATGCTACGTTTTGCCCATGAGCGGTCCCGCTGAAATTGCCGCCCGGATCCGTCGCTGGGAAACCGAGGGAATCCAGGGCCCCATGACCCTGGAGATGTACCCAACCCTGCGGTGCAACCTGAATTGCGGGTTCTGCGACACCACAGAGAGACACCACCCCAATGTGGACGAGATCTCTGCGGATCGCCAGCTTGCGCTTCTGGAGGAAGCCCACGGCCTCGGGGTGCAGCGGGTCTTCCTCCTGGGCGGTGGCGAGCCCCTCCTGGCACGGTCCATCACGCCGCACCTGATGCGCCGGACCAAGGAGTTGGGGATGGAGGGCATCCTCACCACCAACGGCACCCTGATGGATGCACCCTTGCGCACGCAGATCCTGGACACCGCCTGGGACGAGATCCACTTTTCCATCGATGGCCCGACCCCCGAGATTCACGATGCGTTGCGGGGGGTTCGCGGCGCTTTTCAGAAGACCGTGTCCAACATTCGTGCCCTTCGAGAAGAGCGAGACCGGCGGGGCCTCGCGCATCCGCGGATTGCCCTGCATTTTGTGCTCACAAACCAGAACCACCGCACCCTCTCGGACATGGTGCGGTTGGGCGCGGAGCTGGGGGCGTTTCGCATCGATTTCGACGCCTTGATTGCCTACCGCCCTGAGCAGATGGAATACAAGCTGACCGAAGCGCAGCGGGCGGAGGTCCCGGACCAGGCCCGCGCTGCGATAGAGGTCGCCAAGGAGGTGGGAATCGCCACCACCCTGGAGCGGTTCCTGGAGCCCGAGAACCTGCAACGGGGAGAGCGAGACATTCCCACCCCCAGCGCCGAAGGACTGGCTGGCGCCCCCTGCCTCAAGGCCTGGCACTACCTGGTGGTTCAGTCCGATGGAAAGACCAGCCCCTGCTGTGTGTTGGCCGGAGAGGGGGAGTCCGTGCGGGACACGGATCTCGATGCCCTCTGGCGGGACAGTCCCTTTCTAAACAAGGTCCGGGAGGGCATGATCACTGGCAAACCCCTCCCCCGATGCAGAGAGTGCTCGGGCAACATCCTGGCCCACGAAGCCGTCATCCGGTCCCACCTCTGATGCCCATCAACGTCAACCTCGAGCTCACGGACCACTGCAACATCAAGTGCCCCATGTGCAGCCAGTCCCTTCGGGACGACGCCCACGGGGCCCCCAAGCGGTTCATGTCCTGGGCCACCTGGCGGGCGCTTCTTGACGGTCTGGAGGACATGGACGACGAGGTCCACCTTTGCCCCCACTGGCTGGGGGAGCCCACGATTCACCCGGAATTCGACGCCTTCATCGAGTACGCGTTCACCCTGAACGAGGACTTCCGGCTCTTCCGGGAATTCAAGCTTCACACCAACGCCGTGGTCTTTGGGGAAGACCGAGCAAGGCGCCTGATCGACCTGGCGCGACTCGCCGGCGGCGATCCCCCCTGCTTTCGCACCATCCACTTTTCCATGGACGCCTTCTCCCCCGAGTCCTACCGCAGGACAAAGGGAGCAGACCGCCGGGACACCGTCTTCAAGAATGTGGAGCGCTTTCTTCGCCTGCGTACAGAAGCCGGCGTCCGCACGCCCGCTGCCCACCTGGCTTTCGTGGTGCAGCCGGACAACTTCCAGGAAGCCGGTGACTTTCTCCAGCACTGGCAGATCTTTCTGGAGAGGTTGGGGCTGCCACTCGATGTCTGCTTTGACTGGCCGAGCGGCTCGAACGATGCCGTCTACTTTCGCCCCCTCAACTGCGGTGACCAGGACGAAGCGGACCGCCTGCACAGACAGGTCTGCCAGACCCTGGGGTTGGTGGGGCAGAATGCACCGGGACGGCTACGGGCCGCGGAGAGCTTCTGATGCAGATCATCCCCATGCTGCTTGTGGCCGGGCTGTTCACCAACGAGGACTACACCGCCTGGAGTGTGGGCACCTGGGACGCCGTGCCGGATCCCCTTGCGATCACCGCCGATCCCGGAATGCTTGCGGAGCCAGCCGGTGTGGAGTTGTCCCTCCACCGGGTCTACGAGATAAACACCCGCAACAGCTCCCCCACCGGCGAGCGCTACTCCATGCGCCTTTGGCGAGACCCTGCGGGGGGCGTGACCCTGGAGGAGTTGGAGGTCCGCAGCCTGCTCGTCTCCATTCGCTCCCGGCCCGCCCTGGGGGAGAAGCTGGACCTGGGTTTCATGGTGGGTTCCTGGGACGAGTTGCTGGCCCACGACAACGGCAACCGCACTCAGTGGTCCATTCACTCGCCCAGGGCGTTTCACCTGCTCGGGTTCTCTCGAAATGACATGGATGACGAGGACCGCATGAAGTACTACGCCGGGCTGGCAGGGGGAATTGGGGGTGAGTCCCTGACGCGGTTGGTGGGGCGCCTGGGAATTCACGCCGAGGGAGAGACCCGTCTAAGCAGCGTCAACCGTTGGCGGGCGGGACGGGCCAACGCCACCCGACACGAACTGGAGACCCAGCTGGGGTTGGGGGTGTCCTGGATGGGGTCCGATCGTGACTGGGTGCTGGATGCCTGGGGAGAGAACCTGCTTCGCTGGGATCCACGTGATGAGGCCGGGCGGGACGGGGTGAACCTGCAATACGATGCAGCCGGCATTCGACTGACCATGCGCCTTCACCCGCCCAAGAAGGAGGCCGAGGCGGATCTGGACGACTTGCTCGCCCGCCTCCGAGAGGGGGTCGCCAGCTCGGACCCCATGGCAGATCTTGAAGGCCTCCTGCCCTCGCCGCCCGTCGCCCTGGATCCGGAGGCGGTCGTCGAGGAAATGGCCCAATCGCCCAAGGGCATCACGGGGTCCAGCCAAGAAGCGTCCTCCGAGCCCCTCATCGTGCACTGGTCCGAGCCGGAGGTGGTGGCCCGAGAGCTCCCGCACCTGCCAGAGGGGGTAAGCGAAGAGGAGGCCGAGTGTCGCCTGCGCTTCTTCGTGGACACCGAGGGGGCCCCCTACAAGATCCAGCCGGAGGCTTGTCCACCCCCGCTCTTGGGGCCCGCCATGTCGGCGGCCTGGAAGTGGCGCATGGAACCCTTCGTGGAGCGCGGCGAGGCCCACCGGATTCAGTTCCTCTACCGGGTACGATGGGATGCGGGAGAGAAATGATGCCCCTGGTTTTCTTGTTTCTTGTGGCCTGTTCTGACAAGGGCGTAGCTCCCGCGGACACGGGGTCCGGCCCGACAGACGACACAGAGGCCGTCGATTCTGCCGACACAAACGACACCTCCCTGGACACCAGCGCCCCGACCATTGATGGAGACGCTCCGGTGATCCAGTCCTGCGACGCCTGGTGCGAGCACCACACCACAGGAGATGAGTACTGGAAGTGGACCTTTTCCTGCCAGGCCACCGACCCGGACGGCCTGGACAACATCTGGAACGGGCGAAATGCCGTGCTTCGAAACGGCACCAACCTCGTGGAAGGCCTGATGGCTTGCGAGCCGGGCACGGGGCATTGCACCACGAGCTTTCGGGAAGAAACCCACGGCATCCTCTGCGCCCAGGCCAGCACCTACACGTTTGTGGCCTGGATTCAAGACTGGGACCAGCACGAGTCCGCCGCCTTTTCCGCCACGGGTCGACAGCAGTAGTCCACACTGATTAGACGGCGGGCATGGAACGACCGAACCCCGCAGAATCCCTCGCGTTTGACCTGCCCCTTAACCTGGGGCTGAACGATGGGACCTACTGTCCCAAGGCCTGCATCGAAGTGCTGCAGGGCATGTCGAGCACCACGGACCTGCGCAATTACACCAGCTCGGAGAATGACCCCCTCCTGGAGGTCATCGCCCGCAAGGACGGTGTCACCCCGGAGCACATCTACCTGGCCAACGGAAGCGGTCCCCTGCTCAAGCAGTGTGTGCCCGCCCTGGTGGAGAAGGGCATTCGCGCCTCCCCCCTTCGCATGGCGCGGCACTTGCTGTCCAAGAATGGCTACCCACTGATCACCGCCGAACTGACCTACTTCAAGGTGCCCCTGAAGGGCGAGAAGGTCGGGCTGCAGATCGAGTTGCTCCCCTTGACCCCCGCGTCCGGGTTCAAGCTGAACCCAGAACACATCCGAGCAGCCCTCAAAAAGCGCCCCGGGATGGTCTACATCACCAACCCCAACAACCCCACGGGGGATGTCCTCATTCGTCGAGAGGATCTGGTGCCGCTGCTGAACGAGTTCCCAGAGTCGACCTTCTGGCTGGACGAGGCTTACATCCAGTACATCGACCCAGAAGAACACGCGCCCCTCTCAGACCTGGTCCCCCACCACCCCAACCTGGTGGTTAGTCGAACCTTCTCCTTTGCCTACGGGCTGGCCGGCGTGCGCATGGGGTACCTGTTGGCTCGGCCAGAATGGATTGAAGAGTTCAAGTCCCAGGTCACGGACTACCGCTTTGGCACCCTCCAGGAGTCCTTGGCCATCGCCGCGCTGGAGGACCCGGAGCACCTCTCCTTCATGCGACGCCAGACCCGGGAACAGCTGGGGCTCCTTCTGGCAGGGGTGCGCTCCCACGAGGGAATCGAGGCCTTTGACTCCAAAACCAACTTCTTCCTGGCGCGGTTCACGGACGGCAAGCGCACCGGGCCACAGCTGGCAGAGAAGCTGGCCGAGCGCGGCATCAAGATCAAGGTGTTTGCCCCGGTGAAGGACCGCACCTACGCCGACTGGTTTCGTGTGACTCTGGGGGTGCCGGAGGAGAACCGCTTCTTTCTGGAGCAGCTCGCGGACGCACTGAACGATCTGTCTTGATAGACTTCAGGGCATGTCGCGGCCCCCGTGCGCAGCGTTGTGGAACACGCCCATGGTGCACGTCAACGGTGACGTGACCACCTGCTGTCTCGACGAGCACCTGGAGAATTGCCTGGGAAACCTGGCCCAGAAACCTCTGGCTGATCTTTGGAACAGCGAGACGATGCAGTCATGGCGCGAGGCGCAGATCGCGGGCCGATTCGAAGACTCCGGTCCCCTCTGCACAAGCTGCAACTGGCAATCAGCCGGAAGCTACCCGCCGGACAAGGTGGCTGCCTACCTTGCATCCCGGCCTCAACAAGAGCCAGACGACACCCCATGAGCGACGCACACACCATCGTCGTTCGGGGCCTGCGCAAGGTCTACCGGAGCGGATTCTTCCGAATTCCCTTTGTGGGTCTGGACTCACTCGACCTGGAGGTCAACCCGGGGGAGATCTTTGGATTTGTCGGCCCGAACGGTGCGGGAAAAACCACCACGATGAAGATCCTCGTGGGCCTGCAAAACGCTACCGCCGGAGATGTGGAGCTTTTCGGGCTTCCCCACAGGGACATCCGCGCAAAGAGGGACCTGGGCTTTCTGCCGGAACGGCCCTACTTCTACCAGCACCTCTCAGCCCGGGAGCTGCTGACGTTCTATGGGGAGCTGTTCGACCTGTCTGGGAACGTGCTCGTGGAGCGGGTGGAGTCCCTCCTGGAGCGAGTCGACCTGGCCTCCTTTGCAGAGGCACCGCTGGGCACATTCTCCAAGGGAATGCTCCAGCGGGCCGGGATCGCCCAGGCGCTGATCAACCAGCCGCGGCTGCTGATCCTGGATGAACCTATGAGCGGCCTGGATCCGGTGGGGCGCATGCTGGTGAAGGACATCCTGCTGGAAGAGAGGGCGAGAGGCACCACGGTGTTCCTTTCGTCCCATGTGCTGGGAGATGTGGAGCTGTTGGCGGACCGGGTGGGGCTCCTGATCAAGGGGCGGCTGCACGGGTGCGGCACCGTAAAGGAGCTGCTGGGGGCGACCACCCACCAGCACGTGGACTGTGCCTTTCGGCTGAAGGGAGCCATTGACCTGCCCGGGGCGGAGATCTCCCGCGACGGGGATCTGGTCCAGGTGCGGCTCTCGCCCGAGCAGGTGAACGAGACAGTGGACCGGGTTCGGGCCAGCGGGGGACAGGTGATCCAGGTGCTGCCCACCCGCTCGACCCTGGAGGATCTGGTGGCCAGGGAAGTGCTTCGCAGCCGGGAGGTCGCCCCGTGAGGCGTTTGTCTGCGATCGCCAGAAACACCTTCCGGGAGGCAATCCGGGACCGGGTGCTGTACTCAATCCTGTTCTTCGCGATCGGGGTGCTCGTTCTCTGCTTGGCCGTCACGGAGATCACCATTGGCGACGGGGAGAAGGTCGTGCGCAGCATGGCGCTTGGGGCCATCCGCTTGTTTGCCTCGGGGATCGCCTTGTTCCTTGGGGTGGGCCTGGTCTACAAGGAGCTGGAGCGAAAAACGATCTACACCATCGCCAGCAAGCCCATTCCGAGAGGACTCTTCCTGCTGGGCAAGTACGTGGGGCTGATGACGGTTCTGGCGGTGGAGCTGGCGCTGCTCGGGCTGTTCTACACGGGCTTGATGGTTCTGCAACAAGGGGCACCCACGGCTTCGGTCTATGTTTCCTGGATCCTGCTTCTTGCAGAGTTGGGGCTGCTGACAGCCTGGGCGCTGTTGTTCAGCAGCTACTCGAACCCGACCACGGCCACGTTCTTCTCCCTGGCGGTCTATGTGATCGGACACCTGGCGGACGACATTGCGCTTTTTGGGTCCCAGGCCGCCAGCGAGTCGGTGCAGGCCCTCTCCCGGATCGTCTACTGGCTGCTGCCGAACTTTGAGGTCTTCAACGCAACAGACCGGGCGGTGCACGGGCTGCCGATTCCCCTGGAGCAGGTGTTGGGGGCGCTGGCCTATGGGGTGGGGTATTCCGCGGTCGTGCTGGCCCTGGCGTCCGTGGTGCTCTCTCGCCGGGACTTCAAGTAGTGACGCCAAACCAAGGCATGGTGGCGTTTCAGGGGCTGGCCCTGGCAATGGGCCTGTGCGCCGGCAGCTTTGCGAACGTCTGCATCGCCCGAATGCCCCATGACTTGTCCGTGGTGTCCCCGGGGTCTGCCTGCCCCGCCTGCGGCCACCCGGTGCGGGCCCGGGACAACCTGCCCGTGCTCTCCTGGCTGCTGCTGCGGGGAAAGTGCCGCGACTGTGGCACCGGGATCTCCGTTCGCTATCCGGCGGTGGAAGGGCTCGTGGGGGTGCTCTCCCTCTTGTGGTTTCGCCACTTGATTCCAGGGCCGGAGGCGCTCAATGTGGCATCGCTTGCCACCTGGGCGGTGTACCTGGTCTTTCTCACGATGCTGGTGGCGACGACCTTCATCGACCTGCGCCACTACATCATCCCCGACGAGTTCTCAATCTGGGCGATCCCCATGGGCACCTGTGCGGTGCTGCTGCTGGGGGCCCTGGGCCAGCCAGGAATTCCCACCTGGCAGGAATCGTTGATCGGAGCGGTGGCGGGGGGAGGCTCGCTGCTCTTGATCATGGGCGCCTACTGGCTGATCCGCCGGGAGGAGGGCATGGGATTCGGCGACGTAAAACTGCTGGCGATGTTCGGCGCCTGGTTGGGGCCCCTGCCCGCGCTGCCCGTAATCATCCTGCTGTCGAGCATCGTGGGGTCGGTCGTCGGCATCGGCCTGATGATCGGGCAGAACAAGGGAATGAAGTCGCAGATTCCCTTTGGGCCCTTTCTGGCGCTCGGGGCGATGGGGTACCTGTTCTTCTGGGAGGAGCACCTGGCGCGGTTGCTGCCGGGGTTGGTGTTCTGAGGCAGAATGGGCTCGACGATTGACGTGCGGGTTCCGTTGATCGGGTCGCTGCTGCTCACGGGTGGTCCGTTCATCTCGGGGAGCGACCTCTCCGATCGCCTGGACCTGGACGGCGACGGCCTCGAGGGGCTCTTCATCTCCTCCCCTTCCCTCACGAACGGCTACGAAAACAGCGCTGTCACCCTCTGGTACCGCGGCACCGAGTAGCCCCCCCTGGGAGTGACCCAAATCCAAACGAATCTCCCCCCCCCGACCGACGCTTGGCCCGATCCGACCTGAACCAGGGGGGATAGCGCATCCCTCGACGTTCAGGTCGGATTTGGAGAAGAGGTCTCTTGAAGTGGGCGGCTACAGCCCCTGGTTCAGGAAGATGTAGACCGCGCCGACGTCTTCGTCCTCGGTCCCGTCCCCATCCAAGTCTCCCTCGTACAAGGGGTCTGAGGCGACCAGGTCCTTGCGGCCGTCGCCGTCGATGTCCGCCCCCCCGGCCAGGATGCGGTGTCCGAAGTCCACGCTGTAGTCGTCGCCGCTGGGCTCAAAACTCGCCAGGAAGTCGTCCTCCGCCTCATAGGCGCCGCTCATGCCGGCGCCCCAGAAGAGGTAGGAATCTCCGGCACCGCCGCCAACGTCCCCGTCCAAGGTGACGATCCACTCGTCGGCGCCATCGTCGTCCCAGTCGCCGATGCTTCCGATCTGCCCGGGGATCGAGCCAGAGGCAAACGTGACCACGGCAAAGGAATCCGTCGCCCCCTGCACCCCGCCGTCCCGCAGTCCGGCACCGCTCAAGAGGTGAAGCTCATCCTCGCTCTCCAGCCACCAGGCCAGATCCGGCGAGGCGTCACCATCGATGTCGGGCAGAAGAGCCGTCATGTAGCCCGCACCCTTGCTCGCCTCGCCAGCCACCACCTGGGTCAGCACCGGGTTCTGGCTCACCGCTGAATACTGCGCGGCCTGCCCCCAGATCACCCAGACGGCACCGGTGTTGGTATCCTGGGTATCGTCGCCAGCGTTTCCGTAGACCCAGTCATCGTAGCCATCCCCATCCACGTCCATGGCCGTGGCCAGGTTCTGGCGGGTCGGGTGAGAGGAGCTGGTGCCCACGCTCATCAGCACATCCACACTCGAGAGATCCACGATGTTGCTGGCCCCGCCATACAGCAGGCCCAGATTGCCAGCACCCGAGGTGGAGCTGGAGTCGCTGAATTCAAAAATGACATCCGAGAGCGCGTCCCCATCGAGGTCCGCCTGGCCAGCGATGCCACGGCCCACGTAGTAGCCACTGCCGCCGCCCCCACGGATCTCCGTGTGCCGGTTCTGGGTACCACCCCACGCAAGAACTGCAGACGAATCGATGATGTAGATTGCGCCGCCGTAGGAGTTGTCCCCCGGGGCCCCCACCAACAGGTCCGCCTGGCTGTTTCCGTTGAAGTCATCGACCACGGAAATGGAGGAGCCCAAGCCACTGGTAGCGCCAGTCCCCTGGAACAGGTGAAAGCCTGACTGCTGGTTCGAGCCGCTTGCGGGCAACGGGTTGGTGGAAAGGAAGATCCCCGCGGCTCCGCGGCCCATGAGCCCCCCCGCCGTGTTGTAGTCCGGCGCACCGGTCACCATGTCGGCGAAACCGTCCCCGTCGATGTCCCCCGTTCCAAGCCCATAACCAAAGCGCTCGTTGGAGCCGACCCCCGTGTAGATGTAGTCCGCAGAGGATGCCTGGATTTCAGCATCCTGGTCCCCGTCGCATCCGTCGACCTGGCCGTTCAAGCGCTCGCTGGCACCCGGGTGCACATCCACATCAAAGTCGTTGCAGTCTGATCCCTTGTTCAGCGCCTCGGACGAGTACCCATCGCCGTCCGCATCCCAATCCGACTGTCCATCGCAATTGGAATCGACGCCGTCGTACCATTCATCTGCCGCGCCGGGATGGATGCAGTCCCCCCCCCCGTTCTCCCCATCCTCATTGAACACCACCGTCTGGTATCCATCCCCGTCCTGGTCATAGTCATCATCGCCAGCACAGTCCGCATCGACTCCGTCGTACCAGGTCTCCATGGCCCCCGGGTAGGTCCCCGGATCGGTGTCATCGCAGTCTTCCCCGCCCGCCTCGAGGCGATCGTAGCCGTCCGCATCTCCATCCACGACCACCCCACCGGACAGAGACACGATCACGGCCGGGTTGTCAGGATCATCCGACTGGAGAGTCATGGAACCCGTGGCATCCGCATAGTCCTCGGGCAGAAAGTAGAGCGCCAGGGAAACGGTGCCAAGAGAGGGCACCACAAGCGCCTGGAGTCCTGCTGAGAAGGGTCCGTCAAAGACGATGGCATCGACGGAGATCTCCTGTTGCCCTGTGTTCTGGAGACTGATCGTCGCCTCCTGGGTCTGTCCCACATCGTCGGCCAGGCCAAAAGACACAGCCTCCGTGTCGATCACAAGGTTGCCCGGAGTCTCGCCCGTGTCATCCAGGATCTTGGGGCCATCGGAACCGTTGCAGCCGATGGCGACGAGCAAAAGCGGAATCAGGAGCTTCACACTGCCTCCTCAAAGACAGGTCAGGGTATCCCGTTGGAGGCGAGGCTCGCCAACCGAGCGACCTATTCCTCTCCCAGCTCCACGAGCAGACGCCAGCGGCTCCCGCGCCCACGAATGCCTGTCAGGTAGGCCTCGCTCAAGGCCGCATCGGACACGGCTCGGAACAGTGGCCAGGTCACCACCGCCCCCAAGACGCAACCAGCCAGCCCAAGGAGAACCCCCAGCAGCTTGAACGTGACGCAGACAAGGCGAAAGACCAAGAGCGCTGCACGCTCGCCGGAAGCCAGGGCGAAAGAGCGCTCCAACGCACCAAGCGGGCCCAGGTTCTCCAGAACCACCGCCCGGGACCCCAAGAACAACCCCAAGCTCACCCAGAGCCAGACAGGTCCAGCCAGCCCCACCATGGTGGCCAGCCCAAGACCCGCCATTTCCGGCGCACCGGTGCGAACTCCCAGAAATACGATCCCCGCCCCGGGAAGACAAGCCAGCGAGATGGAACCGAGAAGCAGCCCCCACCCCACCATGTGGTAGCCAAAGAGTCGCAAAGCAAGGCGGGACCCCTCCAGCAGCGCCCCGGGGCCCGCCCGCCCCCTCAAAAGCACCCGCTGGTGCACAAGAATGGCCCCAGCCTCGGCACCGGAACGAACAAAGAGCAACACGAGGAGCAGGGGAATGACCCCCGGCGCCCAGAGTTGCACATGCACCTCCATCGCCCAGGAAGGCAGACCCGCCGTGAGAAAGGGGTAGGGTTCCGCCAGGTCCAGCCAGAAGTCCCGGGAGAGGTTGTCACGAAGCAGGTCGGCGACGCGTTCACAGAACACCACCACAAGGGCAGCGAGCCAGAGCAGCACCGGAGAGCGAGCCAGGATGGCCCAACCTCTGCGCAATGCACGGGTGGGATGGAGGGCGGCTTCCATGCCCCCTGCATATCCCGGGCGAGCACAGGGGCCCGCTCCTACGTGGGGCGGGACAACCTGGGCACCGTCAGGCCGCCATCATCTCCAGCCGCTGCTCCCAGGGACGGGCCAGGTCCTCTCGGCCCAAGGCCTTCCACGTACGAGCCGCCAGTCGCCAGGTGCCGTGCCAGTCTGGAAGCGCCTGGGAGAGCGCGGGCAGAAGCCCGGCCGCCAGGTCCGCTCGCCCGCGTTCCAGCATGAAACGGACCCGCCAGATTCTCTCCACGGTTTCCGGCATCGGGTGGTCAAACCCGCGCCGGGTGAAGCGCGGTGGGTCCCAGCCAAGCACCGCCGCCAGCGCCAGCAACGCGTCCGGTGCAGGCAGGTCGGGCAGCAGGTCCACCGACTCAATCGAAGGAGGGGTCCAGTCGGGGGCCGCGCTCAAGCGCAAGTGAACCGGTCCGCTGTGGTCCACCCACGCGTGCAGACGCTCCTGTGCACCGTACTGACCCTGCCAGTACAAGCGAATGTTGCCCAGGGGATCCCGTGGCACCTCCAGGTTGACCCAGATGTCCCGGCCCTCTGCGTGACGCAAAAGGGTCTCCTCGAGCGCCCCCGGATCGCCTTCATCCACCACCACGAGCGCCTCAGAACCCGGCTCCGCCGGAGATGCCAGTCCCACGTGACCCCGCATCCAAGCCTCCGACGGCGAAAAAGGTGCCGGCCAACGGGCAAGCTCCTCCCGGGCCTCTGCCCGGCAGTCTCTCTCCTGGAGCCCCATGGCCCAGGCAAAGCCCTCCATGCGGCCCGCGCTCGGCGCCCAGGACTTCCAGCGCTCCAGGAAAACCGGCACCGCATAGGTGCAGAACCGCTCGTGGTCCTTCTTCTTGTCGTTCTTGTCCCACCGGGTCTTGGCCGAGCCGCGAAGCCCCGGATGGGCCCGACAGAGAAAAGTAGGGTACGGCACTGCCTCGACAGGGCCCACCCGGGAGAGGCGCTGAAACATGTCCATGTCTTCCCCGCGAATCATCCGGGGGTCGTACTCCCCAGCCTCGCGTTGGGCGGACATGCGAATCAGCGTGGCGCCGGTGGCAGCGGGCACCTGGAGCAGGGTCCCGGTGCGGGCCATTTCTCCCGGCAGGCGCAGGGACGGCAAATACTCCCGAATCTCTCGTCCGTCTCCTTCAAAAACTCCCGTGTCCCCCCAGACTGCGGCTCGTTCCGGGTAGTCAAACAGCGCTTTTGCAAGCACCCGTACCGCTCCCGGAAAGATCAAGTCGTCATCGTCCAGCACAAGCACGGCCTCTCCCCGCGCACGGGACAGGCCCAGGTTCAACGCCCCCGGTTTTCCGGTGTTCTCCTGGTGAAAGACCCGCAGTCCCTCCTGGGCATCCAACCACGCTCGGGTGCCGTCGGTGGATCCGTCGTTCACCACCACCACCTCGCAGGGCCAGCTCTGGGCCAAGGCAGAGGCAATGGCCTCCGGGAGGAGGTCGACCCGGTTGTACGTGCACACCAGGATCGTCACCAGAGGGCCGTCGGCACCGGGAAGTTTCGCGAAACCCACCGGGCCGCTGATGTCTCGAAGAACGAGATCGGCGCCCAGCGTCGCCTGGACGGGCTCCTTGCCCAACCCCGGCAGCCCCAAGGCCCGAAGGTGCGCCTCCACGCGAGCCGGGCTGGCAGCGCAATCCCACACAGGCACACGCCCCGCAATGGCCAGGCAGGCCGCTGCCCACCCGTCGTCCGCGTGGGTAATACCCACCACCCGCGGCGCAGCCGCCAAAGAGCGGATCATCTGAAGCCGCTCGCCGTCTGAACGCGGACGAATGCCAGTGGGATGCGCCATGTCCTTTTATCGGTCCACGAGAGCCTCTCTTGAGCCCGGATTCCTTGACCGAAATGGATCCGCGGAGCATACCCGGGGGATGGGAACCGATCCCCCTACCACCGTTTGGATGATGAACCTGGGCGGTCCCGACTCTCCGGAGGCCATTGAGCCGTTCCTCTACAACCTGCTCTCCGATGCGGGTCTCATCCCTTTTCCCGCACACTGGATGCGCCGAATGTTCGCCACCTGGATCTCAAAGCGCCGGGCCAAGGTGGTGCGGGCCGAGTACCTGAAATTGGGGGGCGCCAGTCCGCAGCTTTCGATTGTCCGCAGCCAGGCCAAGGCGCTGGAGGCATCTCTGGGAGAGGAGTATTCCTGTCGCCCCGTGTTCCGGTACTGGGGTGAATCCGCAGACGATGCAGCAGCCGACCTGGAACCCGACCAACCCGTCGTGCTGCTCTCCCTCTTTCCCCACAGGTGCGGCGCCACCACCCAGACCTGCTTTCAAGATGCAGCCCGGGCACTGGCGGATCACACAGGCCCCGTGACCCGCGTGGAGAGCTACCCAAGCCACACTCGGTACGTGCAGGCCCTGGCCGAAACCGTGCAAGAAGCCCTGCACCAGTCCCCGAAGAATGTAGAGACGCACCTGGTGTTCTCCGCCCACGGCATTCCCGTGTCCTGGGTGGAAAGCGGCGACCCCTACCTGGAGGAGACCCAGGCCACGGTCGAGGCTCTGGTGACCACTCTGGGAGATTCAGTGCCTCCCTGGCACCTGGCCTTTCAGTCCAAGCTGGGTCGAGCAGAGTGGTTGAAACCATCCACCCTGGACACCCTGGCCCGCATTGGAGGCGAAGGCGTGCAATCGGTGATTCTGGTGCCAATCTCCTTTACCTGTGACCACATTGAAACCTTGATTGAGATCGACGAGCAGCTGCGCGACGTGGCCCTGGAACACGGAATGACACACTTCTCCCGGGCTCGGTCCCTGAACACCGACCCCACCTGGATCCAGGCCCTGGCCGAGCTCGTCCGGGGTGCAGAATGAGGCCGCCCCGGGTGGCAATCATTGGCGGAGGTATCTCGGGGCTTGCCTGCGCCTGGCACTTGAAGGACACCCACGCCGTCGACCTCTATGAGGCGGGGCCACGCTTGGGGGGCAAGATTCAGAGCCACCGGATGGCCGGCGCCGTGGTGGAACAAGCCGCCAACGGCCTGTTGAGAGATGCAGCGGTCAGCCGGTTGATCGACGGACTTGGACTCGAGGACAGCGTGGTGGCCGCCAAACCAGGCCCGCGGTTCGTCTACCGGGACGGCCAAGCCCACGCCGTGCCCCAGTCTCCTCCGGCCCTGCTCAAAGGCTCCACCCTCTCCCCGTGGGCCAGGATTCGCCTGCTCACTGAGCCTTTTCGATTCCGGGGGCCGGCAGACGAGAGCGTGGCGGACTTCGTGCGAAGACGCTTGGGGCCGCAGGTGCTGGAGCGGTTGGTGGCACCTTTCGTGACCGGAATCCACGCCGGCGATGTCGAAAAGCTGAGCATCACGGCCTGCTTTCCCGCTCTGAAAAAAGCAGAAATTGCCCATGGATCGCTGCTGTTGGGAATGAAGCGGTCCGGCGCCTCCCCCGGCAAGCTCATCAGCTTTCGAGGAGGCCTAAGCACCCTCATTCGCGCCCTGGAGGCGTCTCTTGGAGATCGGGTCCACACAGGGACCACCTGTACTTCTCTGCGACGTGTCGAGAGGGGCTGGAAACTGGAGGGCGTTCGACAGGAGACCCTGTACGATTCCGTGGTCCTGGCCTGCCCTGCCCGCGCAAGCGCCAGGCTCTTGCGCGGGCTGGCCCCGGAAGCCACAGATTCTCTCAACGCGATGGAACACGTCTCTCTGGCGGTCGTCGCCGGGTTGATTCCCACGGACACATGGACCCCGCCGGCCGGCTTCGGCTGCCTTGTGGTTCCCGGTCCAAGGTCGCCAAAGGTGCTGGGATTGCTCCAGACCACGAACATCTTTCCGGAGCACGCGGCGGAGGGCCACGCGACTGTTCGCCTCATGCTCGGAGGCGCACGGGATCCCGATGTTCTGGCACCCACAGACGACGACCTGCTGGCCCGTGCACGAGCTGCTGCCGAGACCCTGATGGGACCCTTTCCACCGTTTGCCGACCACCGCGTCTTCCGCCACCCAAGCGCCCTTCCCCAGTACCACCTGGGGCACCCAGAGCGAGTGTCTTCCCTTCGGGAAACCGAAGCGGACCTCCCCGGCTTGTTCCTCACCGGACACCACCTGGAGGGCATCGCCGTCAAGGACTGCATTCGCGCCGGGGAAGCCACTGCATCCCGAGTGACAAGCGCGGGATAGACTTCAGCACAAGAGGTGCCCATGGCCAGTCGCCGCCGAATCAAAGAAGCGCTCACAACCGACGCCCCCGTCTCCGAGGTCTTGAAGGCGCTGATCGCCTTTGGTCTCGACATGCGGGTTCACCCGTTATGCGCACCCTACCTGGATCACACGGTGGCAGGCAGCGTCGATGGGTCCCCCTCCAGTCGCGTGGTGGCAGTGGTCTCCGGGGCCGACCCGGCAGGCTCCAAGTGGCGCCGCTTCACGATCAGCCGCACAGGAGACGGGGTCTACGAGCTGGGGGTCTTCCCCACCGCATTCCACAACGCCGACGCGCCCCTGGCCCCGGGAATTCCGCCCAGCGCGTCGCGAGTGCAGCAGTAGAGGGGCATCTACTCCAACCACAGTGCACTGGTCACCGCCCAGTCGGACCCTGAGGCCACCGCCAGGGCCCAGCCTTCTGCCCAGACTGCCCGGCTGCCGGTCCACCCATCTCCCAAGGCATGGCCCTCTGCCTCCCAGGTGTCTACGGGCACGCCGTTCTGCCAGATCGTCACCGCCTCGATGTCCATGTCGGCACGGCCATGGAGCGCCAAGGACAACGTCGTCACCGGGCGTTCATGCGGAAGCAGATCCACACCCTCTGGAGGGGGCTCCCGCTCCAGACGCAAGAGAGGTCCGTTGGTGGCCACGCCCGTCCCCATCGCGATGGACCGCTCCAGGGCCGCCACAGACGGCAAGGTCTCCGTCTCCACCTGCACCCAGGTGAGCGGCCCCACCACCCCAACCCAGGCCCCGCCCTCCAACACATCAACCACGACCGATACGTCTTCTGGGGCCTCGACTCGAATGGCCTCCGGCACAGGGTCCCACCGAAACGGGGGCCCAGCGGCCTCTACCCAGTCGGAATCCACCACCAGGTGCCGGGTCTGGCCCCCTTCCGCCGCAGCCAGGAGATCCAGCGCGGACAACCCAGCAGGGTTGACCGCCCCGTGGGCCGCCTCCTTCACAGAACGGTTCCAAGGCCATGACCAGACGGAACCCACCGTGTGCGACACCGCCCGGGAACCGGCCTCCCCCCGAACCCACCACCCGGACCAGTCCCCCTCCCGGCGGTTTGCCACCTCATTGGCAGCCGTCAGAATCGCCATGGAGCGCCCACCTGCCGCGGCCCACTCAAGCGCCTCTGTGGCGGACATGGAGACCTCGGGATGAGTGGGTAGCCCCACCTCCACGAGCCCCCACCCAGACGGCACAACCGATGGCAGCACGACTTCAAGATCCACCTCACCGCTCACCTGCAAGGCGGCTTCCACCCGCTCAGCGACGGGGCCCCTGTGCACAACAAGGCTCCAGCTCCCCGGCCCGGTGGGCACAAGCCCCCCCCCAGGGGGAAGCGCGATGGCCTTATGGGACCACTCCACCCGCGCTGGCACGTCTCGGCCGTTCTCGTCGGCGACCCGCACCCTCACAGTGTCACGGACCGGCTCTTCCTCAGGGGGTGGGTCTTGTCCCAGGGCCTCAGCAACCTCGACAGGATCCCCGAGGGCCAGAGAGGAGAGCCCCGACATCAAGGTGGCGGCGCCGACTGGTTCGAAACCCAGTGAGTCGCTGCCCACCACCACGGCCGGATTCCCGGGGAGCCCCTGAAACAAGAGAGCGTCTGCCCCCTCCAACAAGAGAACAATCGAGTCGGGTGCCAGCCGCCATGTGACCGCTGCCTCACCCCCCAGCGGTGTACCCCACAGGTCTTCTCCCGGCCCCTCCAAGGTAATCCAAGCCCCCTTCTCATCCTGGCCCCCCGTGACCTCTCGCGGTTGCATCCAGCCGCCTGAAACCATGGGGATCGCCTCCCAGAGCAGGTCCTCCCCGCCCTGGATGGCGAGGTCCATGCCCGTTCCCCCCCCGACGCCGTGTCGCCCAAGGGCTTCCTCCGGCTTGCGCAACGCGAACCGAATGCGACTGTTCTCGAGAATCCAGTCCCCTTTCCGCGCTTCTCCCCCAGTGGAAGCCGCATCGTTGCACGAGAGGCGCATCACCCGAACCTCGCCCGGGGCGGGGGGAGAGGTCTCGCAGCCATCCAGAGACTCGGACACCCCTGCCGGCCGACAGGCGAGCGCGATCAGAAAGAGACTACTTGAGCGTGCTGGTTTCACCCTCCAACTTTATCGCCACGGGCACCACATTGGCCTTTCGCTCCCACTTGCCGGTCTTGGGACCCTCCGTCGTGTAGTAGTAGCGCCGGGTCTCTTCGGGCTCCAGCGGCACCTTCCACTCCTCTTCAATGGGGAGATTCTTCGGGGCCTGAGGGGCCACAAGGGGCCAGCGCTCGGTGCGCAGGACCGAGCCATCCCCCGCCAGGAATTCAACCTCCATCTGCAAGTAGGGCAGCGGCGTCTCTCCCGTCCACGTCACATCTGCGGAAATGGCGTAGCCGTCGTAGGGGCCGCTGGGATTCTCCGCCAGGTTGACCGGCTCCACACGGACCGCGCCCAGGGCGATCTTGTCCTTGTGTGTTGCCACCTTGCGCCGGCGCTCCGCATCCCGTCGCCGATCCCGATCCGCCTTGGGGTAGTCCTCCAGAAAACGGGTCCAGGCCACCGGATCATTGCCCGAGGCAGCTGCACTCCAGACCGCCTCCAAGCGACCCGCCTCTCCCTTCTCCCGAAGCTGGCCCTCGGGATAGCTCTCCAGGTACGCATCCCAGGCGGCCACCGTGCCCGCCTCTTCGGCTCGCTCCAGGGTCAGTTTCTCCAGTTGAAACTTCACCACGTGCATCATGCGGTGGTTCGGGTGTTCCTGGGCGAAGGCTTCGAGGACCTCAAAACTGCCGTCCTCCATGGCGACTTCATAGGGGTCATTGCAAGCGGTGAGCCCAACAAGGAAGGCAGCGAGAATCATGGAACCTCCATCAGAAGATGGAGGTGATAACCGTCACGAGCCCTGTCTGGTCGGCCTTCGCGAATCCCTCGACAGGTTGGGTGTCAAAATTGACCCGGTAAGAGAGCTTCACGGCGCAGATGTCCGAGAGCTTTGCGGTCAGGGATGTTTCGGAGTTCACCCGGGTGTCTTCCGGCTCCCGCACGCTCACGAGGCTCTCCAGTTGCTCCCCAAAACTGATGGACTCCTCGAAAGCCAGCTCCAGGGAGAGCAGGGCTCGGGCTGCGTAGACGATGTCCGGGTCGGCCTTAGATCCGACGGTGTCCTCCCTCGCTCCATCAAACCCAAGCTCGCCCACCACACGGGGGCCGCTCTCACCTTCGCCTTTCACCAGGAGATAGCTGTAGCCCACCTGGGCATTGAACCGGGAGTCGTAGCCTGCATAGGGGTCGGAGAACCCGCCGGCCAGGCCGTAAAAAGAGTCCCGTTCCCCCAGGTAGCGATCGTACCGGAGCCAACCTTCCTGCCGGTGAGAAGTCTCCACGCGGCCCCCGGCCCGCTCTGAGTCGTCCAAGCGGCCATCGGCGTTGCTGTCCACAAGGGAGGACCCGGTAATGCTCCCTCCCTTGGTGGAAACCTTGTGCTGTTCCCACCGCTGGGCCCCATCGTACCGCGCGGTCAAGGTGCGGATGTCAGTGTTTCCCAGGGTCCACATGCCCCCGAGCTCCAGAGAGAGGTCTGTGTCGACCTCTTCCTCCGCGGCACCTCCCGGTTCTTCTGCTCCGACGAATTCCGAGTCAGAAGCCAACGCCAATCCCACCAGGAACCACCACATGACTCAGGCCCCGGTATCCGATGGAGACGTGTCGCCGCCGGTGTCCCCCGTGGCGCATACAAATCCCGTCTCAGAGTCTTTCACCTGGACTTCCTCCAGGGCGAACTGGCAGTCCTCGTACTGCTCCACGTCGTGGTTTTCATGGGCCAAACGAATGGTCTCGCAATCATAAGAGGGATCGTCCGCGTGGCATTCGCAGACATAGTCCACGTAGTCCGTGCAGGGGTCTCCGAGAAGCCCATCACAAGCCCCCAAGTACAGCCAGATGGGGGTCAATCCAAGAATGCGGCGCATCAAAACCTCCGTTTCCCTATTCTTCAATCCACCGGGAACATAGCTGATTCCCTTCCGGGCGGTGGGCAGGGACTAAATGCGGTCGATGGACTCGTTTGCCAAAAGGATCGCGTCCCGCAAATCCCGCACATTGGTCGACTTCCGCATGGCGGACAGAAACCCCGGCCGCAGCGTCATTCGGGCGAGACGGGCCAACATCCAGAGTTGGGTCTGTCGCTCGGCCGGAGGGGCCACCGTCACAAGGCACACATCTACGGGCTCCCCACCGCCTCCGCGAAAATCAACCGGCTGCTCCAGGGTGAATACCCCGAGTACCGTTGTGTTGATGCTAGCGCAGGTGGCACTCAACAGAGCCACTCCCCCCGTCAGCGCCGTGCTTTGCCTCCGCTCCCGGTCCCAGAGCGCCGCCTCGATGCTGGAGGTGGACCCCACTTGGACCACTTCCGCGAGACGCTCGGACATGGACCTGAACACGTCCTCTTTTCGCCCCCCCCGCACGCGAACCCCGATGGCAGACCCCGACAGGTAGGGCCCCAGGTCAAAATGAGCTTCCCCCCGCTCCTCGGGTAACTCCAAGCGAGGATGCACCCGGTGGCGCGGAGTCTTGAGGAGGAGAACGGAGCTGTTTGCCGCCTCGGCGAACCGGTGTTCCCTTGAACCAAAGAAAAGATGAAACAGCGGCCTCTCAGGAGGAGCGCCCAGAATCAGGACATCGAATTTCCTGGACACCTCCGCGATCAAGGCTTGGGGATCGTCGGACTTCAGAATCAGGCTCTTGGTTTCGGACCGGGTGAGTTGCCGCAGTTGGTGGTGGTAGTCCCGCTCCGCCTGCATCTGCCCCGGTGTGGTCCCCTCTCCCACGATCCGGAAGAGGACCAACTCCCCTTTTTCCTGTCGGGCCAGGCGGTCTGCCACGTGCACCACGAGGGAATCATAGGGGCCAGGTTCCGCCAACACGAGAATCCGCCGGAAACGATCCGCACCCCGATCCTTGAAAATGGCCAGGTCACAGGGAGTATTGGACTCCCACCAGGACATGGGGAATCGAATCAGGCGGCTTTCCTTCCGGGTGGAAGGCCAGTCCATGATGATCCACTGGGCCAGGGTGGCTTCCGCGTGGCTCAGCAGGGCGTCCTTGGCGTGGTGGGTGACCACATCATGAAAATCCAACTGCACATGCAGCTCGTGGGCCACCTGCTCGCTCTCCCTGGAGATGCGCAGCATCGTGGAGTCCTCGCCCGCTGCCTCAAGAAGCGGAATCTGCTGCGGAACCTCCTCCAGGCGAACCACTTCCAAGATGCCCACATCCACAAAGGCTGAGCCCAGGCGCACCAGGTGTCGAGTGCTCTCCTCCTGGCCAAAGAACGGCACGATGACCCGGGGGGCCTGGTCAGTGAGCTCCTCGGCAAGTTCCGCCATCTCTGTTTCCCGCAAGAGCCTCGTCTCGCCCCAGAGGTGACGCAGGGCACTGGAACGATCCACCCGCTTGCGCACATACCAGAAGTACCAGGCTGTTCCCACCAGGATGCCCGAGGCGATTCCGATGAGGGGCAGTCCACCGAGGTAGCTCAAGAGCCAGACGCCGCCGAGCACCCCCACAAGTTGGGTCCAGGGATAGAACGGTGAGCGAAACCGCGGCTTGTACCAGGATGCGTTGCTCTCGCGCAGAACAATCAAAGCCAGGTGATTGGCGCAAAACAGAAATATCTTGAACCCACTCGCCAGCTTCGCAAGCTCTTTGACGGGCAAGGCGATGACCAGCAGCGCAAGCAAGGCCCCCGTCGCCAGAATCGCCTGTGTCGGTGTTCCAAAGCGCTTGCTCACCTGGCGGAGCATGTCGGGCAACATGGAGTCCCGTGCCATGGCAAAAGGAAACCTGCTGGCAGACAGAACACCTGCATTACAAGTGGCAATCAACCCCATGACCGCAATCATCGCCATGAACCGTTGGCCGCGCGGCCCGAGGAACACAGCGGCCGCCGTTGAGATGGGAGTGTTGTCCGCCCCCATCGAGTCATAGGACACATTTGCCGTGATCACCCAGGAGACCACTGCGTAGATGATCATGACTGTGAACTGGGATGCCAACATCCCCAGTGGCAGGTTGCGTTCCGGGTGATGAACCTCTTCTGCAATCGAACAGATCTTTGTCACCCCGGCATAGGCGACAAATAGAAACCCTGTTCCAGCGAGGAGCCCTGCGATGCCCTCTGGCAGCATCGGAGACAGCAAGTCAGGATCGGCTTGTTCCCTGCCCAGAAAGCAGAAGATCAACAGAGCCGCCATGCAAGTGACGACGATGAACGTCTGGATGTTCGACACCTTGCCTACGCCAACCAGGTTCAGCGCAACCAACCCGACAAGCACGATCAGGGCAAAAACCATCGGCTGGAGATCACTGAAGAACATCAGGTAGGACCCGAGACCTGCCAGGGCAAAGGCGGTCTTGGAGCACAGCGCTATCCAGGTGCCAATCCCAGTAATGGTGCCCATCCAGGAGCCCATGGCCCGATCCACGTAGACATAGGTGCCCCCTGCCACCGGCATAGAGGTAGCCAGCTCGCACTTGGTAAACACTGCCGGCAGCACCATCAGCCCAGCCAACATGTACGACACGCAAACCCACGGACCAGCTATCGACGCGGCAATCCCGGGCAGCACGAAAATCCCGGACCCCAACATGGCGCCCATGGAAATGCTGTAGACCGACCAGAAGCCGAGCGTGCGGTCAAGCTGTTTGGCCAAGGGGCTCGGACTCCAGGTAAGGCGTGCGATCGTACATCATGCGGCCGTAGAGCAACGGTCGCACGGCCGCTCAGCCTTTGCGGATGACCCCCAATTCCCGGGCCACCCGCAGCAACGCCGCTTGAATCTGCTCCTGGTCGTCCAGGAGACTCCCCTGGGGAAGGTGGCGCAGAACCCACGACTCAAGCTCGGGCTGGGCCGACAAAGGCTGAACGGAGCGGAACATCCCCCCGTACTGGCACTGGGGCCCCAGCTCCTCCTGGGGAACCTCGACTTCAGGCAAGACCGGTGCCTCCAAAGGAAGGCCTGACGCCATGCGTTCGCTGTCCAGGGCCGAAGAAAGGGAGTTTGCAGCGGCGATGCGGCGCGTCCAGGGGTCAATGCCCCAGCGCTCGCAGACATAGCGCAGCACTGAGGTGTGGTCGTAGAGTGTGGAGTCGACCCCCTGGCGCACCCAGGGACCTACGAGCAGGGTGGGCACCCGGAAGCCCAGCTGGTCAAAACCATCCGCGATGTGGTCATCGTCTGTCGTGGGGGGCGGCACATGGTCGAAGAAGCCCCCGTGCTCGTCATAGGTGATGACCAAAAGGCAGCGCTCCCACTGGGGGGATCGAGCCAGGGCCTCGTACACGCTTCCCAGAAAGACCTGGCCCAGTCCCGGATGGTGAGGCGGATGATCGTCGTTGGAGGCAAAGCCGGGGTCGACCCAGGTAAAGGCCGGAAGCTGGCCCGCAGCGGCGTCCTCGAAGAATTCCGTCACCGGCCGGAACCGGCTGGGCGAGTAGTGATCCGCCAGGAGCCCCATGAACGGCAGGTCCGTGTAGTAGCAGCGCCACTCCTCCCCAACGGCCTCCAGCTTCTGGTAGACGGTGGGCGCCGTGAATCCTCCGTCCGGGAGCGTGTTCCCCTGCTGGGCCATGCATGTCCCCGTGTGTCCGTAGAATCGGTTGGGCCAGGTTGAGCTCATGACCGAGCAAAACCATCGGTCGGGAACGCAGAACGCATCGGCCAGCCCATAGTGCACCGGCAGATCCTCCCGGCCGTACCAGCCCATCACCCAGGTCCCCTCCCCCGCGCCCACCCGGTCTTCATGCTCGGTGACAAAGCCGTCGTTTGCGCCCTCGTTGAACTGGCGGTGACAAGCGTGCCAGCCGTGGGGCGGGTCCTGTTGGCACTTCTCGTCAAGATGGAAGGGCGACACCGGGGTGCCCTCCAGATCGGCGTTGGCCATGTCGGCGGCCAGGCCGTCCACGGCCCGGCCTTCCTCCAGGGACAAGGCCCCGAGGTAGTGGTCGAAGGACCGGTTTTCCATCATGACCACGATCACGTGGTCGATGGTTCCAGGATCAGGATCCGCCGTATCGTCCCCTCCGTCACATGCGGGCAACCCCGCCACGACCAGCCCTGCCGCCGTCCCTTCCAGGATCTCGCGGCGGGTAGGAGGAACAGGTCGGCGAGCCATGGGCTCCGAAGTAACCCGCAGCCAGGAGGGCCGAGGCTACTGCGCCACCAGGTCGGCGGCAGACCGCGGGTTGAGCTTCCAGCCGTAGTAGTCGCTCACGAGCCCCGTGAGGCTGGTGAAGGTGGTGCCCAATGCCGGGGACATGTCGTAAAACTGGTTGTCCAAGGTCAAGCCGTTGTCCAAAGCCACAGCCCCGTAGCTGTCCACTTCTCCAGCGGTGGTGGCGGTGCCCATGGACACAAGGCAACCCTCCCAGACCTCCCAGTCCGTCACGGAAGCAGCATCGACGGTGTCCACCGTGACCGCTGCACCGCTCGCGGTCACCGTGACCTTTCCGGTGTCCTGAATGACCAACTCCGTGAGGGAGCTCCCGTCGGTCTCATACTCGGTGACGTACCCCTCGATGTTGAGCTCATCGCCTTCTGCGATGCTCGCAACCTCATCCGCAAAGTCGGACCATACGTAGATGTACAAGCCGGAGTTCTCCCCACCACCTGCCGTTTGCACGTAGAACCCGCTACCGCTTGCAGTCACGCCGCTGGTGGCCACCACGCCGGAGATGGAGACCAGGGTGTCATCGTCGAAGGCACCCAATTGAATGCTCTCGATGTCCGTCGCGGTGGGCTCTGCCGGGGGAACGCCCACCCAGCCTTCCAGATCACTGTCGGTGCGGGGGAAGACCTTCCACTCACCCCACTTGTACCCAACGGGGCCAGTGATGTTCTCCCAGGTGTCGCCCGAGCTGGCCTGGAAGTCGAAGAAGAGGTTGTCCATCAACAGGCCGCTGTCCAGCTCCACTTCGCCGTAGTTGTTGATGCCCGAGACCGCCTCGCCCGCCCCAAGGGACACAATGCAAGACTCCCAGGGCTCCCAGTCGGTCACGGAGGTCGGGTCGACCTCGTCGACGGTGATCTCCCCGCTGCCGGTCACCACGATGTTGGTGGCGCTCGTGATCACCAACTCGGTCTCCGTTTCAGCCTCTTCCGCCGGGAACTCCTTCACCTCGCCCGTCAGGGAGAGCTTGAGGCCTGCCTCGATCTGCACGCCTTCCAGCCCCCCTTGCATGTAGACATAGAGGCCCGACCACTCGCCGCCGCCCGCGTCCTGGACAAAAAACCCCTGTTCATCCGCAGTGAGGCCGGTGGTGGCGATGACATTGTCCAGGGTCACGATGTCGCCCGAGGACACCAGGCCCGCCTGCAGGTCTGCAACGGTGGTGCTGCCGGAGGTGTTGTCACCGCTGTCTCCGGTGTCATCCGGGTTTGTGCTCTTGGGGGCGAGACCACAGGAAACAAGGAGGGGAAGGACGAAAAGTGCGGTGCGCATTTTGGGAGGCTCCAGTCGTTGGTGGCGCCTGATACCCCGGGGATCAGAGGATCCGCAACAAGGAAGCTACCTTTCAACCCCCAAAAACCACACGCAACCACAGGCTCCAGAACCCGACTCCCACCACAAAACCGATAGCGAGACATTGCCAGGCTGCCCGGCGCCGGGAGTCTCTCCAGTGGATTCCAAGGGCGAAAGCCAGCAACGAGGTAAACACGGCGCTTCCCACCAGCACCCCAAGGGCTTCCCAGGCCCGCATTCCAGGCGGGGGCGTGGACCGGCTCACGCGGGATCTGGTTCGAGACTCACCGGCGACAGGTCCAGCGCACCGGCGCCCTCGGTGCCGAACAGCCAAATCTGCTCCAGGGGCGAGCCATCGGCCTCGGCCTGAGTGTGGAGCCAGGTCAGGCGACTCCGGGGACGGGGGGCCAAGGCGGTGGGCGCCTCCAGGAGCAGAATCTCCGACGGGTGGGCAAAAACCGCCTGGGCCAAACCAACAGACTCCAACACCCGGGGCCCGAGCGCCTGCACCGGCACCAGCTGCCCATCCTTCTGGGAAAAGGCCGCGAACACCTCACCGGACCCTGACTCCACCAATTCCAGATTGCCCAACCGGTGGGGCGCCCCCCGCAGCGAGGCGCGGGCTGCTTCCACACCGTTTCGACGCTCCAGGTCCGCATGGCGCTCATCCTGGGCAAAAGCGGCCACATCAAACTCCATGGGTCTGCGCCGGTGAAACCGCCCTGCAAACCCCGCCAGGAATCCAGACAACCACAAGGGAGACTCCTTTCCTTCAGGGGGGAGGTCCAAGCCTCCCACGCGCACCGCCAGGAGCGACGCCGTGACCAGGGAGAAATCCGTGGTGAAGGCCCACCCCACGGACACACGCACCGTGGCACCTTTCTCCGCAAGCGCCGGGACCAGGCGGGGATCCCGCTGGGCATGCTGGCGCAACGCCCCAAACTGGGGTGGATCCAGGACCAGCTCCAGGCTCACCTTGAGGCAAGGCGGCCCCCCCTCCTTGGAAGGGGCCACGATCAAGCTGGCCAGGCCCGGCTGCTCCACGTGGATCTCCTCGGGGAATCTCTGCCCGGTGACCGTCAGCGCGTCGCCCAAACCCATCTGCGCCGCGGCGCGCCGGGTGTCCTCCACTGAGAAAGCGGACAACCCGAGGGCAATGGCGTTGGCCAGGGCCACACCCGCTGCGGGATCTCCGCACACGCGAACGGCACGGGTCAGTTCTGTGGCTTCAAAAGATGGAAGGGATGCGAACCCCTCGACAGCAAGGCTTTGGATGAACATCTTGTCGTTTCCCAACCCATACGGGCATGCCAGGACTATAATCCCTGGAAGCTCGACAAAGGGATGGAACCTCATCCCAAGGAGGTGCTTTCCATGGATGGTCCCCTCTGGCTGACTCGCCCTCAGGATGTTGCAACGCACCTGATCTACGTGGCGGCTGAGATTCCCAGCGCCGTGCTCTCTGTCGACGGCATGCAGGTCCATGGAAGCTTGACCGCACCGAGTGAAGACGGCACCACCCTCGGGTTTGCCGTGGACAGCTCCCTGGATGGACTGGTGGACCTTCCCGAGCCCGGCCGCTCGGTCAAGGTGGACTACGAGGGGGCGGAGGACTCCTTTTGTTTCCTCACAGAATTCCAGGGCACGGACATGCTCAAGCGCTGGCTGTTGGCGATGCCAAACACCGTGGAGCGCGCCTTTCCCCGACTGGTGGCGCGGCACATGGTGGCCAACAATCCAGACTTTGCCCTCGCGGTCCAGATGGACGATGGCCGGGTACAGGTAGCGCTGCAGGACATTTCCAGCGCCGGTTGCTCCTTTGGAATCGAGAAGTCCCACAAGGCCAAGAAGGGGCTGCTGGTGTCCGGCATTCTCGAGGTGCCCGGTGTGCAGCCCCTCCAGCTCTCCATGGAAATACGAAACGCCCGGCCCCTTCCCGGTGACAAGAGAACGCATCTTGTGGGAGCACGCTTCAACGACCTGGCCCACGCGGAGCGCACGATGCTGGCGAGGGCCCTGTCCGCCTGGGACCTGCAGCGCCGACGCGGGTGATGACCTGGCTGTTGTTGTTGGGGGCGCAGTCTTCTTGGGCTGAACCCATGGTGGGCCTGAGCTGGACACCGCTCTCCAGGGCGGACCTTACCTGGCTGGACGACGGCCGCTCCAGCGGCACCGGCGTCGGGGAGTTCGATGGCTTGACCCGGCCGGCGCTGGCGCCGTTTGCAGGAGTTCGCATGGAGCACTGGGACTTCCTGGGATCCATCGGTATGGCCTCCATGCGCACGGCCCAATCCGACGACGACGGCACCCGAATCCAGGGAGTGGGCGGCCTGCGCATTGGGGTAGACACCCAGTGCCACCCGGGAGACACAGAGCAGGTGGACCTCTGGGTAGGACTCGGCGCATACGGCTTGATCCCTTTTGCCCGGGACACGGCGGACTTCTACTCGGAGGCAGACGCAGCCGATGCGGAATTCGACGCCGCCCAGGCCCGGGCCCGCATTGGAGGATTCGGAGCGCGGCTCGGGGCGGGGGCGATGTTGCCGGTGGGAGAAACGGTGCAGGTGGGGGGCGGAGCGCACCTCACGTGGCACGGGCAGGTGTCGTTCACGGAAACCGGCCAGACCCTTTCAAGCCTGTTGTGGATTCAGCCGGCGCTGCGGGTGGAGACGGTTTTGCGGTAGGGGTCGGTTCGCGGTGAACTGGTTCAAAATGCCGTCCCTTACTCCCATCGAACGGAAATCCTGCGGTCGCTGGCCATACAGTCTCGCAGGTAGAGGTCGATGAGCCGCTGGTAGGGCATCCCGGTCGTTGCGGCCATTTCCTTGAAGTAGGCGAGAACGTCCTCACCGAGCCGAATCGTGATTTGTTTCTTGAGTCGGCTGGCGTAGGGGTTCTTTTCCGACGGCATCTTGTCCAGGTCGTATTCTTTGCGCATTACTTGCTCCTCACGGCCATGAATGCCTCTCGTTCCCGCCGCGTGGCCTTCCGAGCAGAGATAATTCGGATGACCTCATCGTCGACCGGGTCGCAGTGGACAACGACCAGGATCCGAAGCAGGGCACTCGGCCCGACGAGCAGAAAACTCCCTTCCTCGTCTGAGGGGTCTGGGTCGCTGAAAAGCAGCGCCTCCTCCTCGAAGAAGACCGTCTTGGCTTCATCGAAGCCAATCCCGTGCTTCCTCGCGTTTGCCTTTGCCTTTGCCTTGTCCTCGTCCCATTCAAACCAAACCAGCCCTCCACACTACACTGTAGTTTTATGGAGGGGAATTGCAAGCTCAGTGTTCCCCCGATCCGAGCGCAGCGCCGTCAGGGAGTTGCAGGTGAACGATAGATCGAACCGCGTGCGAGTACGCCCCCCCCCGCCACCTACCGCGTGGGCGGATTGCGCACCCGGGGGTCGCCACCGGTTCTGATGCACACCCGACAAACAAAGTGGATCCGTCCGCCGTCCGCAGCCACTGGCTGAAACACCCAAGCACGGGCTGCATCGACCAGCCGGACCGCTTGGCAGCGATCACACCGAAACGTCGGTTTCCATGGTCGAAAGCGGGGCATGCCCTACCCTACCCCAGCCAACAGCAACCAATTGACGCCCACACACCTGGAATTGCCCGGGGAAACCGGTTGCTCACGCGTATGGACGGTGATATCCGGGCGGCCCGCAGGGCGGTCCGCAGCCCCTGCTTCCTCGAGCAACGGCACCCAGATGGCGATTTATCCCGACCCCTGGCTGATGTTCCTCCACGCCATCCCGTTCTTCCTGACGATGGTGGTGCTCCACGTGGTGCTCTTCAAGCCGATGCTCGCGTACCTGGGTGACCGGGACAAGGCCATCGTAGGCTCCCGGGAGGATGCCGAGCGGCTGGAAATTCGGGCAGAAGAGAAGCTCGCAGAGTACGAGGCCGCCATCGCCAAGGCCCGTTCCGAGGCCGGCTCGCTTCGCGCGGAGGCTCGCGCTTCTGCCATGGCGAAGCGCGAGGGCAGTCTTGCAGCAGCCCGACAAGACGCGGAAGAGAAGATCGCAGCGGCCCTGGTGGAAATCCAGCAGGAACGAGATTCGGCCGCCAAGGAGCTTGGCTCCATTTCCATGAACCTCGCCGAGGACATCTCATCGCAGGTTCTTTCCGAAGCCCGCGCCTAGGAAAACAAGCCATGACCCGTATGCTCTCCTTCCTCCTTCTCGCTCTGCTCCCGGCCACTGCCATGGCCTCGGATGACCCCTCGGTGATTCCGTGGAATTCCATCATCCTCCAAAGCGTAAACCTCTTCCTGCTCCTGGCGATCCTGACCTTCCTGGCCAGAAATGCCTTGAAGGAAGCCCTGAAGAACCGCTCCAAGACCATCGAAACCCACCTGGAAGAGTCCAACAAGATGCGTCGCGAGGCCCAGGACCGGTTTGACCGACTGGACGCCCGACTCTCTCGCATCGGCGGAGAGGTAGACAAGCTTCAACAGGATGCTGCCGCCTCAGCAGAGAGAGAGACCGCCATGATCCGCGAAGAAGCCGAGGCCGAGGCCCAGCGGATCCAAGAGGCCGCAGAAAAGGCCATTCGCGACGAGGTCCAGGCCGCCAAGGTGGCCCTGCAGCGAGAAGCCGCTGGCCTCGCCCTGGGACTGGCGGAAGAAAAGATTCAATCCAAGGTCACGGACACGGTCCGGGACCGACTGGACAGCGAATTCCTCGGAAGCGTAAAGAAGGAGGCAAACGGTCATGGCTGATGGTTCTGTTGCCCGCCGGTACGCGAAAGCCCTGCTGGAGATCGGCAAGGAAAGCGGCACCACGGATGCGCTTGGGGCCGACCTGCAGAAGGCCCTTGAGGCGGTGGAGGCAAACGACGGACAGCTGATGGCTGCCCTGTCCCACCCGGCCCTCTCCCTCCCGGAGCGCAGCAAGGTCCTCGCGGAGGTGCTGCCCATGCTGGGTTTGGATGCGATGGTGTCCAACTTTCTGCGGCTGCTGCTGGACAAGCGGCGCTTTGTGATTCTTCCGGCCATCTCCGGCCAATACCAGGAATTGGCCGATGCACACGCAGGCCGAGCACGAGCAAGGGTGTACACGGTGCGCCCCCTCACCCCCGCCATGGAGGCGGAGGTCAAGGCCTCCCTGGAAGCTGCGACGGGCAAGACCGTCCTGCTGACTGCAAGCTTGGATTCTACCCTTATCGGCGGCATGGTCGCCCATGTGGGAGGCAAGGTCTACGACGCCTCAGTGCGCACCCGGCTCTCCGATCTGCGCTACCAACTTCTCTCTCAAAACCCCTTGATTCCCGGCGAGGCCTGAAAGGCCCGCCCCTCCCAACCGGAGCACCCCATGGAAATCCGCGCCGAAGAGATCTCCCAGATCCTCAAGCAGCAGATCAAGAACTACGAGACCCGCGTCTCGGTGGCTGAGACGGGCACAATCCTCTCCGTCGGAGACGGCATCGCCCGTATCCACGGACTGGAAAACGCCATGGCCGGTGAGCTCCTGGAGTTCCCCGGTGGCGTGGTGGGCATGGTGCTGAACCTCGAAGAAGACAACGTGGGAGCTGCCCTGTTCGGCTCCGATCGGGAGATCTCCGAGGGTGACACAGTCAAGCGCACGGGGGAGATCATCTCCGTACCCACAGGGGACGCGCTCCTGGGTCGGGTCGTGGACCCCCTGGGCAACCCCATTGACGGTGGCGAGCCCATTGCACGGGAAAACATGCGCCCCATCGAGTTGAAGGCTCCCGGGATTGTGGCCCGAAAGAGCGTGCATGAGCCCATGCAGACCGGCCTCAAGGCCATCGACGCCATGATTCCCATCGGCCGGGGCCAGCGGGAGCTCATCATTGGCGACCGCCAGACCGGCAAGACCGCCATCGCCATCGACACCATCATCAACCAGGGCGAGTTCAAGGACGACCCCAAGCGGCGCATGCACTGCTTCTACGTGGCCATCGGCCAGAAGCAGTCCACGGTGGCCCAGGTGGTGCAGCGCCTCAAGCGCCACGGCGCCATGGAGTACACCACCGTCGTGTGCGCCCCCCCCGCCTCCCCTGCGCCCCTTCAGTTCCTGGCCCCGTTTACCGGCGCCACCATGGGGGAGTACTACCGGGACAACGGCATGCACGCCCTTTGCGTGTACGACGACCTCTCCAAGCAGGCCACAGCCTATCGCCAGCTCTCTTTGCTTCTGCGCCGCCCCCCGGGACGCGAGGCCTACCCGGGCGACGTCTTCTACCTTCACTCCCGGCTCCTGGAGCGGGCAGCGAAGATGTCTGACGAACAAGGTGGCGGCTCTCTCACGGCACTTCCAGTCATTGAGACCCAGGCCGGAGACGTGTCGGCTTACATCCCAACCAACGTGATTTCAATCACCGACGGTCAGATCTTCCTTGAAACCGACCTGTTCTACCAGGGTGTTCGCCCAGCGGTGAACGTGGGTATTTCGGTCTCCCGCGTGGGTGGTAACGCCCAGATTCCCGCCATGAAGCAGATTGCAGGCACTCTGCGCTTGACCTTGGCACAATACCGCGAGCTGGCGGCCTTCTCCCAGTTCGGCTCGGACCTGGATGCCGCCACCCAGCAGCAGCTCACGCGGGGCGCTCGCCTGGTGGAGGTTCTCAAGCAGGGGCAGTACACCCCCATGAACGTGGAGATGCAGCTGGTGCAGATCCTCGCGGGTTCCGAGGGCTTTCTGGACGACCTGGAGGTCACGGATGTCGAGGGCTTCCTGAACGCCCTGGAGTCCCACTTCAAGACGGACCAGGCTGATCTCCTGGCGGAAATCGTCTCCGTGGGGACCTTCAAGAAGAACGACCTGAAGCAGAAGATCCTGGCGGGCATCGGCAGCTTCAAGGAGACCTGGAGCGCCTGATGGCAAACCTCAAAGACATCAAGCGACGCATCGGCGCGGTCACCAACACCCGCCAGATCACGAAGGCCATGAAGATGGTGGCCGGCGCCAAGCTGCGCCGTGCCACGGAGCACGCCGAGGCGGCCCGACCCTACCAGTCGAGCCTTACCCGGGTCCTCTCCCGGGTGGCGGCCTCGAGCGGGGGCGACGCCTCCCACGATCTGCTGGACAGCCACGAGACCATCGAGCGCATCGCTGTTGTGGTCTTTGGCTCAGACAAGGGCCTGTGCGGCTCCTTCAACAACGGGCTCTTTCGCCAGACCGAGCGCTTCATTTCCGAACAAAGAGACGCAGGCCGCACGGTGGTACTGCACACCTTTGGAAAGAAAGCCCGCTCCTACTTCAAGGTCCGGGGATTCGACATTGAGAACTCGGTGATTGAGCTCTCCTCAGGCACCTACATGGACGCGGTGTCCACCCTGGCCGACAAAATGCGGGCCCAGTTTGTCGCTGGTGACATCCAGGAGGTCCACCTGGCCTTCAACCAGTTCAAGTCTGTGATGACCCAGGAGCCCACCTTTGCCCAGCTCCTGCCCCTTTCTGTGGAGGCAGAGAATGGTGGAGAGGGCGACGGAAACTACAAGTACGAGCCAAACGGCCAGCAGATTCTCAACACGCTGCTGCCCCTCTATGTCCAGACCCTCCTGCACCAGGCCTTTCTGGAGACAGAAGCCGGCGAACATGCCGCCCGCATGACCGCCATGGACAATGCGACGCGAAACGCCTCGGACCTCATTGACACCTTGACCCTCGACTACAACCGCGCACGCCAGGCGGCGATCACCACGGAATTGACCGAAATCGTGGCCGGCGCGGAAGCCATCTAACCCCCTTTTTTCTCGGTAGGAGCATTCCCATGGAAGGCAACATTGGCACCATCAAGCAGGTGATGGGTCCCGTCGTGGACCTGGAGTTCGAGCCCGGCAAGCTGCCGGCGATTCTCTCCGCCGTCAAGCTCACAAACCCCGCCATCAACGACATTGAGGACAACCTCACCGTCGAGGTGGCTCAACACCTTGGGGAGAACACCGTGCGCTGCGTGGCCATGGACACCACCGATGGTCTCGCCCGGGGCATGTCCGGCCGTGACACCGGCGGACCGATCACCATGCCCGTGGGCCGCGAGACCCTGGGTCGCATCCTGAACGTGACAGGCGATCCCGTGGACGAGCTGGGCGATGTCGGCGAGAAGAAGCGCCTCCCCATTCACCGCGAGCCCCCTCCCTTTGTGGACCAGTCCACGGAAGTGGAGATGTTCGAGACAGGCATCAAGGTGGTCGACCTGTTGGCCCCCTACTCCCGCGGTGGAAAGATCGGCCTGTTCGGCGGCGCCGGCGTGGGCAAGACAGTGCTCATCATGGAGCTGATCAACAATGTGGCCCGTGCCCACGGTGGGTTTTCGGTGTTCGCCGGGGTTGGGGAGCGCACCCGCGAAGGGAACGACCTCTGGCACGAAATGAAGGATGCCGGCGTCATCACCCCCGGAGAGTGGGAGAAGTCCAAGGCAGCCCTGATCTACGGCCAGATGAACGAGCCCCCTGGAGCCCGTGCGCGGGTGGCCCTGTCCGCCCTGACCATTGCGGAGAACTTCCGCGATGAGGAAGGCCAGGATGTGCTTCTGTTCGTGGACAACATCTTCCGATTCACCCAGGCCGGCTCCGAGATGTCCGCCCTGTTGGGCCGGATGCCCTCCGCGGTGGGCTACCAGCCGACCCTTGGCACGGAGATGGGCATCCTGCAGGAGCGGATCACCACCACCAACAAGGGCTCCATCACCAGTGTGCAGGCCATCTACGTGCCCGCCGATGACTTGACCGACCCGGCGCCTGCCACCACGTTCGCCCACCTGGATGCCACGACAGTGCTGTCCCGTAAGATCGCCGAGTTGGGCATCTACCCCGCCGTGGATCCATTGGACTCCACGTCTCGCATCCTGGCCCCCGAGGTTATTGGCGAGGAGCACTACAACGTCGCCCGCGACGTGCAGTTGGTGCTGCAGCGATACAAGGATCTCCAGGACATCATTGCCATTCTCGGCATGGACGAGCTCTCCGACGAGGACAAGCTCGCGGTGGACCGGGCCCGGAAGATTCAAAAGTTCCTTTCGCAGCCGTTCTTTGTGGCCGAGCAATTCACGGGCCTGGAAGGCAAGTACGTGAAGAAGGAAGACACCATCCAGGGCTTCAAGGAGATCCTCGAGGGTAAGCACGACGATCTGCCCGAGCAGGCCTTCTACCTGGTCGGGACCATCGACGAGGCCATCGAAAAGGGCAAGCAGCTGGCTGCCAGCGTCTAAGGAGACCGCATGTCCATCCAAGTCGAAATCGTCACGCCGACCGCCATTGCCTACTCGGGCACGGCCTCAGAGGTGCAGGCCCCGGGTTTTCTGGGTGAGTTCGGTATTCTGCCGAGCCACACCCAGTACCTGAGCGTGGTGAAGGCTGGGGTGGTGACGGTCTTTGTCGAGGGCAAGGAGACCCGGTTCATCGTGGGCCGCGGCTTTGCCGAGGCGGGCCCCGACCGACTGACCCTGCTGACCGAGCTGTGCGAGGACGCGGCGGGACAGGACAAGACCGCAGCACAGACGCTGCTGGACGAGTCCGAGAAGACCCTGGCGAGCGCGGATCCCACGAGCGCTGAGGCGCTGACTGCCGCACGAGATGCGGAGATCGCCCGGGCGCGGTTGTCGGTATAGAACCAGCCGCGCTCGGCTGCACCACTTGTGGTGCGAGCGCCTTTGCGGACACCCTCGCCCCAGTGCGGGCGGCCTGTGGGGCTTGCGGGCAGGAGCAGGTCTTCGAGGATCTTCCAAGAGATCCCACGCCCCGGTATTTCAAGCTGGGGTTCAATCCCTTCGCGATGCTCGGGCGGTGGAGAGACTTTGCCCGTGTCGCCAGGGAAACCCCGAATCAGATCATCCTCGGCCCCTGCGAGCGCTGCGAGATGCTGATCACGCTCCACCAGGAAGCGCCTGTGTCCCTGGTCTGCAAGAGCTGTGGTGGACTGGCTGAACGACAGGCGGGGCAGCACATTATGGACCTGTTTCCCCAGGGGGAGCTGGAGCTTAGGGCCGCCACGGGCCGGGAGTGGTTCCACATCTCATGGAAGGTGGAGGTCCACATCGCCGAGCAGGATGAGCCCAGCGAGTGCCCGGGTTGTGGCGCATTGGTGCCGGCCTTTGTAGGTGCCGGGAGCTGCCCCCACTGTGAGGGTGCGCTGGAGGCCTGGTCACGGTGCGGAAAGCGCTTCTTTCCGGGAATGGTGGTCCACGGAAACGACAAGGGGGTGCCCTGCGATGGGTGGATGCCCCTGGAGGAGGCGCTCGCGCTCTACGAGGAGAAGCACCGGGCCATGGCCCAGGCTGTGGAAACAGCGGTTGGCCTCTTCAAGGGAAAGGCCAAGGTGATGGTCGGGTGTTTTCTGGCCTTTGTGGGACTGTTCGTGGCGTTGTTCTTGGTGGCGCTGGTGCTGGCGCTGATGCAAAAGGGGTAAGAAGAGCCATTTTCTGTCCGGCCCCTCGCCCGGACCTCTTGACGTACTCCGGATGGTGCACAGGGTGTTGGCTCACCCTGGAGGTCCCCATGTCTGATTCCGCCTGGCACATCACAATGCGTCTCTCCGATGACACCGTCATCGCTCCTTCTCCTGCTGCTCGTCGCACCGTGAGTCGTTGCTTTCTTCGAAAGGGCGAACGGGCAAACTTGCTGGCGTTTGCCACGGCGGACACGCACCTCCATGCAGTAGTCGTGTGCTCCCGGAGCGAGGCCGGAGAGTTTGCACGGATCCTGGAGATCACGCTCCAGGCGAATCTTCCGCTCTCCTCGCGCTTTGCAGCCGCCTACTTCAAGCCCATCACCAACCAGCGGCACCTGGAGAACGCATTCTGGTATGTGCTCCGCCAGCACGAGCACCACGGAATCTCGTGCGATCCAAGGCACGACGGCAGCTGCCTGCCTGACCTGATCGGTCTGCGCATGGGGGGCGGATTCCTGCGCCGAAATGTGAAGGAGCACCTTCCTCGTTTGAACGACAGCCACTTCATGCCCCTGTTGAAGGCACCTCGGTCCAATTGGAAGGAGGCTTTGCACTTTCGGCTCATGGAGGCAGCCCATTCGGCGGTGATGGGCGATCCCAGGTCGAGACGGGACTTGCACCTCGCGCGACTGGGTGCAGTGCATGCTGCGGGTTCGCTCCTCTCGCGGGAACAACTGGCGCAGATGCTGAGTATCTCCCCCCGAAGCGTGGACCGACTGCGTGCCAGGACGGTTCATCCCTTTCTCGTCGAGGCGGTTCGTCGACAACTGTCGATTCGAGCGCCGGATCTGCTGTATGGAGATTTCGGATCGATGCCCCAGGTCGCTTGAATCTGTCACGGCGGGGAACTGCTTGCCGGAACCGTCGGGTCCGCCTGGGCGTTCGGTCCGGCCTGTTCCAAGGGCAGGGTCGGTTCCAAGGGCAGGGTCGGTTCCAAGGGCAGGGTCGGTTCCATGGGCGCGGTCGGTTCCATGGGC
>CAZRYF010000021.1:0-62588 GCA_964604165.1 uncultured Enterobacterales bacterium | reverse complement strand
CTGGGCTTTCGTCTCACGAGGACGATCCCTTGACACTTGATCCGTGCCTGTCAACCCGCAGGGTGTGACAGTGCCCAGCGCCGCGTTGAATAACGCGGCGCCTCACGATCCCTCGATCTGTACGGTGCTTCCCGCCGACGCCCCGCAGCCCAGCCCCGCCCTGCGAGCGTAAGCCGCAAAGGGCGACAGGGCCGGGCGGAGGGGAGGCAAGGGCCGCTGGCGTTGGGGGTGGGACCCCACCCGGCGACCGGCAGGTCGCCGGGCGCGCCCGGGGTGCCGCCGCCTCATGAAGCTCCGCGTGTTCACCCTTCCCCTGGACCCGGAGGCGCTGGTGTTTGATGACAGCGAGCTTGTGGCGTTTTTGGAAGATCGAGAGGCGCTCTTTGTCTCCGAGCACTTCTTCACTTTCCAGGGGTTGCCGACCCTGGCGCTCTTGGTGCAGTACCGGGAGCCCGCTTTGGGCGCCGAGGTTCGCCGGGGCGGGGGTCGACATCGGGCGGAGCTGGTTGTTCCCCCCGAGCACCAGGCGCTCTTTGAGGGCCTGCGCCGCTGGCGCAACGAGCGCGCCAAGAAGGACGGTCGCCCCGCCTATGTGCTCTTCACCAACGCGCAACTGCTCGCAATCGCCACCCACCGGCCCAAGAACCTCGAGACCCTGCGGCGAGTCGAGGGGGTGGGCGAGGCGCGGGCGCGCGATTACGGTCAGGAGGTGTTGGCGCTCGTTCAGACGCTGGCGGCACTCCCCGACCCATCGGTCCCCGATGCAGACAACACGCCCTGATCCCCCTGATCCCCCTGTTCTTCTCGTTCAATGGGAAATGACCCTCGGGGAGATTCTGGATCGATCGGCCAATTTCCCCAAGGCCCATCGCTTCACCTTTGGCGCTCGTGTGGAGGGACTGGCCCTGGAGATCATGGAGAAGCTGGTCCGGGCGCGGTGGGCCAAGCCCGCCGACACGGTCACTTTTCTTCAATCTGCCGATGCCGATCTCGCGGTGCTGCGTGTGCTGGTTCGCCTTTCGTTCGAGAGGAAGATGCTCTCTCGGGGGGCCTTCGAGCAGATGGTGCGCGAGCTGGACACCGCGGGCCGCATGATGGGCGGCTGGCGAACCTCGCTTTAGTTCTCCTCGTGGGAGCCCTCTTTCAATCCGCCACGGAGTTCTGGTCCCTGCGCTCCGCAGCTCGCCGGGCGTTCAAGGGGGTGAGAAAAAGCCCACAGGCCTGCGGCTTTGTGTCCGAGTTGGAGCAAGAGGTCTTGAGTCTCCAGCAGGAGCTTCGGGGCGGAGGGTACCGGCCCGGCCCCTTTCACACCTTTCCCATTCGGGATCCAAAGCCGAGGATCATCTCCGTGGCACCTTTTCGGGATCGGGTGGTGCACCACGCGCTGTGTGCTGCGATGGACCCGCTTCTTGAAGGGAGCGCCGATCCCGACAGCTACGCCTGCCGAAAAGGCAAGGGGGCCCTCGCGGCCATTCGCCGGGTCCAGGAGCACGCGCGTCAGCACCGGTTTTTCGCGAGGTTCGACATTCTGCACTGCTTCGAGACGGTGGACGTGGGGGTGCTTTCGGGCCTACTGGAGCGCAGTTTCCCGGATCCAGCGCTGCTCGAGGTGCTCGATCGGATCCTTCAGCAAGGGGCGAGCGAGGGGAGGGGGCTCCCCATTGGCAACCTCACCAGCCAGCACCTCGCGAACTTTCTGTTGGGGGAGATGGACCGGGCGGCGCGCTCCATCGGGGTGGGCGCCTGGATGCGCTACATGGACGACATGTACTTATTTGGGGACGATCTCCCTGTGCTGGAGGCCCAACTGCACTACCTGCTTGGGGTGTTGGCGGTCCGATTGAAGCAACGCGAGAAACAGTCTGTTCGCCGGATCGGGCCGGTCTCGGCGGGGGTGCCCGCCCTTGGGTTTCGGGTTTGGCCCCAGCGAGTTCGACTGGATGGAGCGCGCCGCCGCCGATTTCTCGGCACGCTGCGAGGCTTGGAACGCGGGGTGCGCGAAGGTGTCCTCTCAGAGGCAGAGGCGGTTCGGGCAGCGGTCTCGGTGATCGGTTGGGCGCAGCACGCCGACACGCGGGGGTTGCGATGCAGCCTTGTTGTTTGCCCCCCTCAGGTGGGCAGAGCATAGTCTTCTGGGCTACCGGAGGAGGCTCCAACCGGGTCAACCGCGGGGGCAGTTGGAACAACGACCCCGTCAACGCACGGGTCGCCAACCGCAACAACAACAACCCTTCGAACCGCAACAACAACCTGGGCTTTCGTCTTGCCCGCTCACGAGCACACGCTGGGGGGCGATCTGCGCTCCCAAGGCCAGAGGCAGGGCGGTCACGGCCACCTGTCCTGTGCCGCAGGCCTGTCCATCTCCGGGTGCCCGCGCGCACACCCCTCGCACCTTTGGCGAGGGCCGCGCCAAAGACCCCACCGCCCGGCCCAGCACTCGCCGGGTCGGGCCACTTGGGAGTTGGGGGCCTATGCGCGCCTACGGGCAAAGACGAGGCAAGGCGACCCGGCTGATTGGCCCTCCTTGGGCAGAAAGACGATCCCGTCCGCCGGGGCAATCACCTGTCCTTGTGCGGATTCTCCCAGCACCTCGTCGGCCTGTACCGGGCTGGCGTTCTCCAGGGGGCGGAGGAAGGTGAGGTCCGGTCCGGGGGAGGGGAGGGCCTCCTGAATCTCCCAGATGTCCATGCTGGAGGAGGAAGAATCAGGCGACTGGGGATCGGTCGTCCACAGTGCCTGCAAGGTGGACTCTGCCACCTCCATCGCAGCGCCTGTTCCAAACTGTCCGGTCTCCACAGTGATTCCCACGCCCCCGGATCGGTTCACAAAGTCGGCGAGGAGGGTGTCTCCGTAGATTCGTTCGGCACCCACCACTGCCATGGACAATCCCGCGCGAGCAGCCCACAAGAGGTGCTGCGGGGTGTCCCGCACCACCGCCAGCGGGGGAATGGGCAGGTGGGTCTGGTGGAGGTCGACCAGCAGGGAAACGCCGGCGAGCACCTTGCGAAGCTCCTCGGCTCGTCCGCACTCGTAGTCTGCACCCTGAAGCGGGTCCTCCCCGAATTGGCGGTTCAGGTCTGCCCCCTCCACGGAACCCCGGGTGCCTCGCTCCAGGGCGGCGAGGTTCGCGACCACAAGCGTCAGGTCGGCGCGGCACTCCTGCCAGATCGGATGGTCCGCAGCACAAAGCGCTCGGACAGCCTCGGCCCCCTGGGGTTCATCTCCGTGAATGCCTCCGACGAAAGCCCAGCGGGGTGCCCCTTGCAGTGGCCGGCGCCAGACTCCTGGAGCGACTTGTTCGGGTCCGGTGCTCACCCGCCGCCGTTTCCGCCCGTGTCGCCATCTGCATCGGCGTCTGCGTCTCCATCGGCGTCTGCATCAGCGTCAGCGTCTGCATCGGAATCCGCATCGGCTTCATCGCCCAGGTTCTCGGGGTAGCACATGCCATCGATGGCTCGCAGGGTGCCCTCTTCCTCGCACGGTCGGTTTGCAGCACATCCAAGGGCCACCACCAGAATCAACCAAAGCGTGTGCATAGAATCTCCTCCTGGTCCAGACTACCCGAAATAGGCAGGCTCGTTTCCGGGCTTCCACTTGATATTGCATCCTACGCTGGGCTTCTGTGGGATGGAAACCGGGGCGCCCTCCAGGGTGTCGGCGATGGCAGCCCGCAGGTCTGCTCCAGTGACCGGGGAGTCATTGCCTGGACGGGCATCGTCCAATTGGCCGCGGTACGACAGCCTCAACTCGCTGTCGAACAGAAAGTAGTCGGGGGTGCAGGCGGCGCGGTAGGCTTTGGCGACGGACTGGTCGGCATCGAAGAGAAAGGGAAAGTCCCAGTCCAGCTCGGATGCCAGTCGGGCCATGTGCTCCGGGCCGTCTTGTTCGTGGCTCTCCAGGGAGTTCGAGTTGATGGCGACCACGCGCAGTCCGGCCTCTGCCGATTCTCGGGCGATGGGTCCAAAGACCTCCCGTACATGCACGACAAAGGGGCAGTGGTTGCAGATGAACATGACCAGGAGCGCCTTGGCCCCGGCGAATTCTTCCAGGGTCACGGCGTTGCCCGTGGCGGCATCCGGCAAGGAGAAGGCGGGGGCCGGGGTGCCCAAATCGAGCATGGTGGATGGGGTCAGGGACATGGTGCCTCCAGGGGGTGGACGCACCTATCGCGAGGGGGGAGTCGGGCCATTGCTAAGGTGAAATCTATAGATAAGGTTGACTTGTCAACAATAGATTGGGTATTGTAGTGGTGAGCGAGGCAGAACCATGGAACACAGATCCAAAGCAGACTCCCCAGAGGTCACGACCAACCACAAGCCGTGGTTCAAGCGTGGCGACCGCCTGGAGTGGGACAAGGTGGAGGACTTTGATCGGACCTGGCCCACGGTGCCCCGCATCAGCGAGATCACCTCGTTCTTTCACGGAAGCCTGGACGCGACGCTGCTTCTCCACTGCGTGTGGATCATGGCGCTGGTCATTTTGCTGACCTGATCGGCTCCAAAAAAGAGAAAGGCCCGGGTGGAGACTCGGGCCAGTGGGGCGGGGGTTGGAGGGCCGCGCCCGATGCATCTCTTGCGCTGGGTGGCGCAGGACAGGGAACGGAACAACCGTCCAAGACCTTGACCCACCTTGTCGGTTTGTTTCTGGGTTGCGCTCAGTCCCCCAGGCGCTTGAAGTCCAGGCCCAGCCAGCGGCCCACGTCTGTCTTGTAGAAGGGCGAGAAGCGACGATCCGACGGGCCTCCCGCCAGGACGGTCCAAGCGCCTGTCTCCGATAAGTCCGCCACCATGCGCCAGGAGGGGCAGAAGGTGGTGGTGCGTCCGTGGGATTCAAAAACGGCTCCCTGCACCACAGTGGACCGACCCCCAGGCAGCTCGATGGGGCCGTGGTTGAAGCCCAGCCAGCCCGGGAGCACGTCTCCAAAGAGAAGGTGTTTCATCTCCACACGGCGAAGGCTCCCCCACCGGGGCACGTCCCTCGCGCGGCGCCACCGGCGGCACACCCCCTGGACCACGCTTGCGTGGCAGGCCTCCGGCCCCTCCGCTCCGAACCAAAGAGCGTCCCCGGACAGTATGGCGGCATCGAGCACGGGAAAGAACTCGGAGGCAAAGCCGGTCTCCTTCGTGAGAAAGTCCCAGGCATCCGAGCCAAAGAGCCCATCCCCAAAGAGGACCTGGAGCAGGTCGCTGTATATCGCCTCAAAGACTGTCGCCCCCCGGGAGTCCACGTCGTAGCGAAGGTCCCAGTCCTTGAGGAGGCTGGCAATCTCATTCTGTGGAAGGTGCGGGAGAAAGAGGGGCATGAGTCGCTCTGCCTGAAGGGAGTAGAGGTCCCCCTGCAGAGTCTTCATGTGGTCCGTGGTGACGCGCATGTTCTTGGACAGCTCCTGTCGAATCCGGCTGGCGCGAAAGTCCCCCATGTGCAGGTTGATGGCTTGTGCGAACCCCGGGCGGTTCCAGTTGTCATTGGCTGTGGCCAGGAACCCCTCAGGGGGATCGAAGATGCGGGTGAGCTTCTGGGGGGCCACCCAGCCGCTCCAGTTCCACTGGGGTTCCCAACCGGGTACCGGATGAAGCCCCGAGTGGGACCGCTGGGGCATGCGGCCGCTCTGCTGGTAGCCAATGTGACCCTCTGAGTCTGCGAGGAGCCAATTGCCGGAGATGGTGATCTTCGCGACGAGGCCCTGAATCTCCTCCACGGTGCGGGCGCCGAGCATCTGGAAGGTGGCGTTGATTCCCTCGGCTGCGCCCTGGGTGGCGTTGGTCCATGCGCGGGCCAGGTGCAGCCCGTTTTCTGGACCGTCCCCGTCCGGCGGCAGCTCCAGGGTGCCGTGGGCCGTGTCGTAGACCCGCAGCACCACCGGCTCCCCCTTCTTTCGAAGAAGGGTCTCCTCCCGAACGGAGAGGTCCTCCCAGGAATCTCCGCGGCGCCACCGGCCGTCCTTGACCTCCTCGATGAAGTAGTCCACCTGGTCCATGAACCCATAGGTGAAGCCCGCCCCCCAGTGCCGGGTCCGGCCCATCACCAGGGCGGGGATTCCCGGCATGGTGGCGCCGATTCTTATGTCGTCGCCCACCTGTTGCACGGCCTCGTACCAGATCGCCGGGAGCCGGTTGCACTCCAGGTGGGGGTCGCAGCAGACCACGGGCAGTCCGGATGCGGTGCGGGAGCCGTGCACCACCCAGTTGTTGCTTGCCTTGAGCGAGGGAACGCCAAACCGAACGTCCCGCTGTAGGAGCGGCTGGTGAATGGGGGTGCGCTTTAGAAGAGCCACCAGGTTGTCGGTCAGTCCGTCCAGGTGGGGGGAGAAGAGGGCCCGCAGCTTCTCCGGATTCACCCCCTCGTGAATGGCCTGAAGGATCATCTTCTCCGTGTCCTGCTGGGTCTGGGCCAACCCGATGTAGGACATGAGCTTGTAGGTGATCAATGCATCGGCAGGGGTCCAAGGCGCCACGGTGCGCCCCAGGGCCTTGAGCTCCCAGGGCTGGCGCTTGGAGAGGGCCAGGTTGACCCCCGCGCAGTAGGCATCCAACCAGGTGCGGGCGCCGGGGAGGAGATTCTCCACATCCTGAGTGGCGTCGTGGGCAAACCCCATCTCTCGAGAAAACCGATCCACTCCAAGGCTCTCTTCAGAATCCTGGAGGCACTCGCAAAGGCGCCCCTGTCCGATCAGCCGGAGCATGTCCATCTGGAGCATCCGATCCACGCCGTGGGCCAGGCCCAGAGAGGCGGCGGCGCTGCGGGTGTCGTCCGATCGGGTCTCGGCCACGCCTCCTGCGGTTCTCCTGATCTCAAATGCCAGGCCGTCGGCTTCGTAGGCCACAAACCGAGATGTGAGCTTCATGGCCGAAGACTAACCGGAAGCGCTACACGTACAGGCCCGCCATGACGTTTCGGAGGCGCATGTTGGCGTCGCGAATGCGCGTGGAGAGAATGCGGGCTGTGTTGAGCATGAAGGTGTAGCCGATCTCGTGGTCCTCCCCGAAGAGCGCTCGCAGCTGGGCATCGGGGATGGCGAGCAGCTCCACGTCCATGTGGGCTTCCACGCTCGCAGAACGAAAGCACCCATCCACCAGGGAGATCTCCCCAAAGCAGGACCCGGCCTTGAGGGGAGCGACCTTGATGGGGTCGCCTGCGTCCAGGGGGCGGGAGATCATCACGTCCACCACACCCTGGACGATCACGAACAGGGTCTCTCCGGGATCCAGTTCGTGGAAGATCTCCTCTCCCTTCTCGTAGTTTCGCACCTCGCAGAGAGCGGCGACCTTGAGCAGGGCCTCCGTGTCCAGTCCTTTGAAACACTCGCTGTAGCGGAGGGCGTCGATGTGGTTGTTTGAGAGCATGGGGTTTCTCCAGGGCAGATGCTACCGCGGTCCTGGGTTTTCAGGGCAGGAAAGCCTCCGCCGCCGGGGCGCGCAGGTTGTAGTGGCTTGACATGGAGTGGCCATAGGCCCCCACGGTGGCCACCAAGAGCACGTCGCCCTCGTGCGCGGTCGCCAGGCGGCGTTGGTAGCCCAGGGTGTCGCCGGTCTCGCAGATCGGGCCCACCACGTGGGCGACCTGGTCCAGGGGGGCTTCCAGGCGCGAGAGGTTCACGATGGGGTGCCAGGCACCGTAGAGTGCAGGTCGAAGCAGGGTGTTCATACCGGCATCGATGCCCACGTAGCGCACGTCGCCCTTGGTCTTTGTCTGGGTCACGGTGGCGAGGAGCACCCCGGCCTGGGCCACGAGGTAGCGGCCCGGCTCCAGCCACAGTGACAGCCCGGGATGGGTCGCCCGTACGGAAGCCAGGGTGGCATCCAGGGCCTCCAGGTCCAGGGGGCGCTCGCCGGGCTTGCAAGGAATGCCCAGCCCGCCCCCGAGATCCAACACCTGCAGGTCTGGAAAGTGGGGCGAAAACCCGGCCAGGAACGCCGCGGTCTCGGACCAGCTCTCGTGGCTTCGGATTCCGCTTCCGGCGTGTGCGTGCAGGCCCATGACCCGGGCGCCGGCGCCCTGTGAAAGCTCGGCGGCACGCTCCACCTGCTCCGGCGAGATGCCGAACTTGGACTGGCGGCCGGCGGTGCGCACGTGGGCATGGTGTCCCCGCCCGCGGCCGGGATCCAGCCGCAGCAAAACAGCGCGACCCCGAAAGATCTCCGGCCAGGCTTCCAGGGGATGAAGGTTGTCCAGGGTCGTGGGAATTCCCGCAGCCAGGGCCTGGGCGTATTCCTCCCGGGGCGCGAAATTCGGTGTGAACAGGAGGCGATCCGGGGGCAAGTCTGGCAGCACCTCCTGCACATGGGCCAGCTCTCCTGGGGAGACACATTCAAAACCGAGTCCCTGGGCGGCGAAGCACCGCAGGATGTCCGGATGGGGGTTGGCCTTCACCGCAAAGAAGACCCGTGCCACGTTTTCGAGGCTGTGGAGGTTCCCGGCGGCTTCCTCCAGGCTGGCCTTCTCGTAGACATACAGGGGCGACTCGGCGCCGGCGAGCGCTAGCAGTTCTTCACGTCGACCCTCCCACCAGGTGGGCTGGGCCGGAAGGGTCTGGGTGGAGAAGCTCTCCTCCCAGGTGGGCCCGAGCAGGGAGGACTCGGTGCTGTGGGCGAAGAGCTGGCCGTGGAGCTGGCGCACCAGGCGGTCTGCTTGATCCGCGTCCACCACAAAGGACAGGTTGAGATCGTTTGCGGCCTGGCTGACCAGGTGGATGCGCTGCTCTTCGAACACCCCCAGGGCCCCTCCCAGCTCGTGGAGCATGCGCCGGATGTTCTTCCCCACCAGGCTGATGGTGGCGAAGGGCCCCAGCACCTGGGCCCGGCACATTGTGCCCAGGGTTTCCTGAAGGGTGTCGAGCGTTGCGGGGTCGAGGTGGTTGGCGGCCGGGTCCAGGGTGACAGTCACATTGGTCTCCGAGGTGGAGACCAAATCGATGCTCAATCCGGCGTTCTCGAAGCAGGAAAACGCCCGGGCAAGAAAGCCCACCTCCTGCCACATTCCCAGGGTCTCCATGCTCACGAGCATTACGCCGCGCTTGATGGAGAGGGCCTTGACTCTCGCATCCGAGTCCGACAGTTGAGAGTGGATCACGGTCCCGGTCATGGCGGGGTGGGGGGTGCACCGGATGTGGATCGGAATGTCGGCAGTGGCCAGGGGATGAATGCAGCGCGGGTGCAGGACCGACGCGCCTGTGGTCGCGATCTCCTGGGCCTCCGGGTAGTACAGGCGCTTGAGCAGGCGAGCAGAGGGCACCCCACGTGGATCCGCCGAGTAGAGGCCCGGTACGTCTGTCCAGATCTCACAACGCACCGCCTCCAGCTTCGCTGCGAGGTAGGCGGCGGAAGTGTCGGAACCGCCCCGTCCGAGCAGCGCGGTTTCTCCCTCGGATGTGCTCGCAATGAATCCCTGGGTCAACAGGACAACAGCCTCCAACGCCCCCAGGCGCTCCTGCAGTCCCATGTCCGGTGTGCTGTCACAGGTGGCGGAGAGAAAGGCCCGGTGGGCGTCCTTCCCGGGCAGGGTGGCCAGGCACGCACGCGCATCGATCCAGGCGCATTCCAAGCCCTCCGCCTTGAGAAAGGCTGCGCCCAGGCGGGTCGACATCAGCTCTCCCTGGGCCAGGACCCGGGCCTGCAGCCGCGGGCTCATTTCCCCCAGGAGCGCCGCCCCCTGGAACAGACGGGCGAGCTCCACAAGCTCGGCCTCGATGGGGCCAGGGAAGGGGAGGCCCAGGTCCCTTGCCAGTTGCTTGTGCCGGGAGGTGAGCGTGTCGAGCGTGGTGGGTGTAGCCCCGGAGACGGACTCAGCAACTCCCCTTTCCAGGGCGTCGGAGACCCCGCTGACGGCCGAGCAGACCACGAGCGGTCGCAGTCCCTCTGCGACTCGTTCCCGCACCACTTGGGTGATGGTCTGCCACCGCGCCCGGGAAGAGACGCTGGTGCCGCCAAACTTGAGCACAACCCAGCGAAGACTGTCCGGGGTGGTCTGGGGCATCGTCCTCTCTCTTCCTGTGGTTCAATGCCCTTTCCACACTGGGAGCAGGCATGCGGTTTTCTCTTGTTTTTTTCCTCCTCGCGGGTTGCCCCGCGAAGGACACAGCGGACGATACCTCGGCGACGGGGAGCACGGATACGCAAGAAACGGCCCTGCCGCTTGACGCGGATGGGGATGGCTTTGCGGAGGACGCGGACTGCGACGACGGGGACCCGGCCGTGCACCCGGGGGCCACCGAGGTTTGCGACGGCCTGGACAATGACTGTGACGGTGAGGTGGATGCGGACGCCACCGACGCCACCGCGTGGTTCGCGGATGGAGATGAAGACGGGTTTGGTCTCGACTCGGACCCGGTGTGGGCCTGTGAGGCCCCGTCTGGGCATGTGGCCCTGGAGGGAGACTGTGACGACGACAACAACGCCGTGTACCCGGGAGCGGAGGAGTCCGATTGCACAGACCCGGTGGACTACAACTGCGATGGCTCCGTGGGTTTTGCGGACGGAGATGGCGATGGCCTTCCCGCCTGCGAGGACTGCGATGACGATGATGCGGCCTTGTCGGTCTCGACCCCCGAGACCTGTGATGGCGTGGACAACGACTGTGATGGGGTGGTCGACAACGACGCATCGGATGCCACGGTCTGGTACGGCGACGCGGATGGCGACGGCTATGGGGGCACCCAATTCACCGCGGAGGGTTGTGAGAACCCCGGGGGCTACGTCACCAACGCGGACGACTGCAACGACGTCCACGCGGCGAGCCACCCGGGGGCGGCGGAGGTCTGCGACAGCGCGGACAACGACTGTGATGGGGATGTGGACGAGGGGGTGCTGGTCACCTGGTACGCGGATGCGGACGGAGATGGGTTCGGGGACGCCGCTGGCACACAGGACGCCTGCAACCAACCCCCGGGCCACGCCTCCAACGGGGATGACTGTGACGACGCCAACCCCCAGGCGAGCCCGGCAGCCACAGAGGTCTGTGACGGCATCGACAACGACTGTGACGGCACGGCGGACGATGGCGGTGTGGATGCCACCACCTGGTTCGCGGACGGTGATTCGGACGGCCATGGAGATGCAGGCACCTCCGTTGAGGCTTGTTCTGCCCCCACCGGCCATGTGGCCACGGACGATGACTGCAACGATGCAGATGGCGCCATCTCCCCGAGCGCCCCGGAGGTGTGTGACAGCGTCGACAACGACTGCGATGGGGACACGGACGAGGATGACGCCACCGACGCCATCACCTGGTATGGCGATCTGGATGGGGATGGCTATGGGGGGACGGTTCTCACCTCCACCTCCTGCGCCCAGCCCACTGGCTACACGTCCAGCTCCGATGATTGCGACGACCTGGAGTCCTTTTCCTACCCGGGGGCGCCCGAGCTGTGTGACCTGCGGGACAACGACTGCGATGGGGCTGTCGACGAAGAAGAGGACCTGCAGGGAGGCAGCGGCAGCGCCTGGTACGCGGACAGCGATGGGGACGGCTACGGCGACGCAAACGTGCCAGACGTCGCCTGCAGCCAACCCAGCGGGTACGTGGCCAACACCTCGGATTGTGATGACACAAACGGGGCGGTGAGTCCGGGCGCCACCGAGGTCTGCAATGGCGTGGACGATGACTGCAACGGAGAAACGGACGATGGAGACAGCGGGGTGGATCTGGCCACCGCGACGACCTGGTACCAGGACGGAGATCAGGACGGGTATGGGGATGGGAACGTCTCGAGCGTGGCCTGCAGTGCTCCTTCTGGTTTCGTGACAGACAGCACGGACTGTGATGACGCAAGGGGCTCGGTCAACCCCGGTGCCTCCGAGGCCTGCGACGGGCTGGACACGGACTGCAACGGCACCGTCGACGATGACAGCGTGCTGCTTGGAGGCGCTGCTGAATGTGCCGCTTCAAGCTGCCTGGATGTGCTGGGCGCCCGGCCTGCCGCCGCGGATGGGACCTATTTCATCGATCCGAATGCCGGGGCCACCACGGACGCCTTTTCTGTGACCTGCGACATGACAGGAGGCGGGTACACGGTGCTCAAGCTGTACGGGGGACGCACCTCCATGAACTCCTACTCGGACTGCTCCGACTACAGCGGCTACGGAACCAACCACTACCTGGGAGGCAACCACAGCTCCTCCTGCGGCGGCAGCCAGGTGGATGTCACCTGGCACGACGCAAACGACGGGGCGATTCCAGCGGACCAGGTGACCGCCATGAACGCGGCGGGGATGACCTCCCGGGAGACGCCCAATTGGGTCCGGGATGCAGATGGAAACACCCACGATGTGTACTTCTGCATGGACACCACGCTGGTCAACCAGTGGGCCTGGGCGCCCAAGTCCCAGGGCAATGACAACAGCTGCTTTCTGACCACCAACGGGGCGATGACCCCGGTGTTCAACAAGTGGTCGGCCTCCACGGGCGCCCAGGACAGCGGGCAGAACTGGATGCTGGAGCGGGACTGGCACTTCCGAGAGTAGGTCCCGTCACTCGGCGCCCTCCGCAAACGTCTTGAATCGCTCCATGGAGGTGCGGGTGACCGAGCGCGATGTGGCGGCCGCCACGGCCGAGATTCCAGGCGATTCGGATCCAGCGCTGCGCCTGCAGCTTGTCTGCCACTGGATTTGCGCCAACGCCGACGACCTTCGCCGGGCCTTGCTACTGATTCTCGACTTCCAGCGACACCGCACCGATGCTTGGGCGACGCGCCTCATTCGGGAGGCCACCTCCCGGTATCGGGAGGAGTTGGAGAAGCAATTGGGTGGGGACTGCGGCGCGTGGCCCCTGATCCTGGGGGCGCTGCTTCAAAGCCTTTTGGAGCCGGGTGCAGGCGACCTGAAGCGCCTTCACCTGCTCTTGAACAGGATGGTTCAAACCTGACGGAAGTGCGTCCTTGCCTCCTGGGCCCGAAACAGGGAACAAGTCTCCCCTCCTTTCGGTACCCGGGGTGACGCTTGTGCTACACCTCTTCTCTCAAGTGGACGAAACCAGACCAGCCCGAGGCCGTCTCCGTTTGAGGCGCATCGCCACCATGTTGGCCCTGGTGGTTGCGGGGGAGGCGATCTTCGGACTGCCGTTTCTTGTAGCGCGGGTCTTCCGTCCCACCCTGCTCGACGTCTTTGGCATCACCAACCTGCAGCTGGGCACCGCGTTCTCGGCCTATGGCGTCGTGGCGATGCTGGCCTACTTTCCCGGCGGCACTCTCGCGGACCGGTTTTCGGCGCGAAAGATGATGACCGTGGCGCTGCTGGTGACGGCGCTGGGCGGTGCCTGGTACGCCACTGCGCCCGGGTTGGTCGGACTTCGGATCCTCTTTGGGTTCTGGGGGTTGACGACCATTCTTCTCTTCTGGGCCGCCATGATTCGGGCCACCCGGGACTGGGGCGGGTCGTCTGGCCAGGGGGCGGCCTTTGGCATCCTGGATGGGGGGCGAGGCCTCTTGGCCGCGGTGCTTGCCTCCGTGACGGTGGCGGTATTCGGGGCGCTCCTTCCGGAAGATGCTGCGGCCGCGACCCTGGAGCAGCGGGCTGCGGCCCTGAAGCAGGTCATCTGGATCTTCATGGGCATGACCCTGGTGGCGGCATGGCTGGTGTGGGTTTGTGTGCCCGGGGAAGAGAGCGAGGCGTCCTCGCCAAGGGGGGAGAAGAAGCTCTCCTGGTCCAAGGTGGGGAGCGTCCTCAAGAACCCGGCGGTGTGGTTGCAGGGCATGATCGTGGTGACCGCCTACACAGGGTACAAGGGCATGGACGACTTGAGCCTGTTTGCCCGGGATGTCTATGGGTTCGACGATGTCCGGGCCGCGGGTGTTTCTGCGGTGTCCTTCTGGGTGCGGCCGTTCGCTGCGCTGGCTGCGGGCCTTGTTGGGGACAAGGTCGGCGGGCCAAGGACCATCTTGGGCTGTTTTCTCCTGATGTTTGTGGGGGACTCTTTCGTGGCGCTGGGTCTTCTCGATCCAACCGCCCCCTGGATGCTGTTCACCATGGTGGTGGCGATCGGTGCTGCGGTGTTTGGGCTGCGGGGGCTCTATTTCGCCATTTTCGACGAAGCTGGGGTCTCCGCGGCACTCACGGGTACCGCGGTGGGACTGGTCAGCGTGGTCGGCTACACCCCGGACATCTTCATGGGCCCACTCAACGGCTACCTGACCGACACCTACCCGGGAGCGCTTGGACACCGGTATTTCTTTGGCGCTCTCGCCGGATTTGCCTTCCTGGGGCTGTGCTGCACGCTCATTTTCCGAGGCCTTTCGGCCCGGAGAAGGGTAGGAGAGTCTTGTGGAGAAGCCTAGACATCCCCGGCGGCTGTGGGCCAAGGTTGGGGCCGAGATGATTGGCACGTTTGCGCTGGTGGTGGCTGGGTGCGGCGCCATCATGGTGGACTCGATCACTCATGGGGCAATCACACACCTGGGGGTGGGGTTGGTTTTCGGGCTGGTCATCATGGTGATGATCTACGCCACGGGGCACATCTCAGGCGCGCACTTCAACCCGGCGGTCACCCTTGCATTTGCCGCTGTTGGGCGCTTTTCCTGGCGCGAGGTTCCCGCCTATGTGGCTGGCCAGGTTGTCGCTGGGCTGCTGGGTGCAGGGGTCTTGCTCGCGCTGCTCGGGCCCGTCGCGGACCTGGGAATGACCCTGCCTTCTGGTTCTGATGCCCAGTCCCTTGGAATGGAGGGGGTGCTGACCTTTTTCTTGATGTTCGTCATTACGGCTGTGGCGACGGATGGCCGGGCGGTGGGCCAGATGGCCGGGCTTGCCATTGGCGGCACCGTGGCCCTGGCCGCGGTGTTTGGAGGGCCCATCTCGGGCGCCTCCATGAATCCGGCGCGGTCTCTGGCGCCGGCGATCGTGGCGGGCAACCTGGACGCGGTGTGGATCTACCTGGCGGGGCCGGTGCTGGGGGCGCTGGCCGGGGCATGGGCCTATGAGCGGGTCCGGTGCGATGAGGACACAGGCGAGAACGCGGCAGGGTGTTGCTGATGAAGGGGCTTCTCTTCTTGTGTGTCGCCAACTCCTCACGCAGTCAGATGGCTGAGGGCCTGGCGCGGCAGCTGGCCCCTCCGGGGTTGGCGGTCTTCAGCGCGGGATCTGCGCCGGCATCGGTCAACCCCTACGCAGTCCGCGTGATGGAGGAGATCGGCATCGACATCCGCGACCAGCGGGCGAAGGCCGTGGACGAGGTCTCGCCCGAGGCGGTTGGGTGTGTGATTACCCTTTGTGCAGAGGAGGTCTGTCCCGCCTATCTCGGGAATGCCGTGCGGCTGCACTGGCCCCTGGAGGACCCAGCCGCCGCACCCGAGGAGCGGGCCCTGGAGTCATTTCGACGGGTTCGAGACGAGCTTCAGGCCCGGCTTGTCGAGTACTTTCGGGAATAGTCCAGTTCTCCCGCCAGGGCTCCTCGTGTGGGCCAGACATGCGGTCGTGGCAGCGTGACGTTGGGGACCAGGCTACAACCGCTGGTGAAAGACTGGGGCGGGTCGGGCTTAAGGAACGGGAAGAAACAAGCGCGTCCCTTCGCGAATGTCCATGTGGTCCACATGCCCTGTCACTGCGGGTGCTTGCTGAATGACGTGGGCGTGGCTGTTGGTGTCGTGGTGGGTGAAGACGCCATGGTGACTTGAGGAGTAGAACCCCAGGATTTGCACGTCGGCACCCTCGAGGCTGCCGCGCACTGCGGTCTTCATGTGGGCCTCATGGCCGTGCGCATCGGTGGGAAGTTTACTGCCGTTGATCACGTGCCAGTCCAGTCGGGTAAACGAGCCTTCCATTCGAAAAGGAAAGGGCTCATCCACATTCAGACCCGCGGCAGACGCCTCGTCTCTCAGAAATGCATCCAGTTCTTCAAAGGGCACTGCCTGCAAAATGGGGCGCTCCTGCCACTTTGGCACTGTCGCTGTGACCAGCAGTGTGGCACCTGCGGTGGTTTCGTTCTGTGGACCTGCGGTGGCGCCCCCCTGACCGTCGGGCTTTGAAATCCACAGCTGGCCATCCCAAAGGGTGACTTCACCGGAGAGCCCTTCCAGCGCACCCAGACCAAATGCACCTGCTTGTCCCACAAGGGGTTGCAGATCGACCTGTCTCTCAGTTTTCCCCATGTGCATGATCTCTCGCAGGGCTCCGTGCACGGTCACAGATGCCGATGGAGGTGGGGTGGGCAGGGCGTGCTCCGCGGGGGCAGGATCTCCTGCTGGAGCGATTGGGGCCCCTTTGGAACAGGCTGAAAGCGCGAAACAAAAGCAGCACAAGAGGTTCTTCACAGGTGTCATGGTTGGTTGGCTTCCTCTGGGCCTTTTCGTCTGGCCAAGGTCCAGTGATAGGTGACTCCGTCTTTTGCTGTGGCGGAGCCGGTCAAAGGCAGTTGATCGTAGAAGGGGTTCGGTTTCCATCTTGAGATCATTTCTTGGGTGCAAATGAGGTTGTCGGCGACCTTCGCCACACTCTGAATACGAGCGGCCACACCCATGGCGTACCCGGTCACGTTGGTTTTGCCTGTCATGTCCACGAAGCTGTGTACGCTTCCAACGTGAGCAACCTGGTAGGCAGGGATGTGATGGGCATCCAGTACCCCTCGCATGCAGTGTGCAATGTCCAGGATGTCGTTCAGGTTTGGCCTTCCAATGAGGTAGTACCCGTCGCCTGTGCAAACGAAATGCTCGACCAATGGAACCGAGCATTGGGCACCGAGTCGAAAGGCCCGCTCCGCCTCGAGTTCGTCGTGAAGTGTGGCAAGGACTCGTTGTTGTCTTTTGTTGATCTCGGCGATGTCTGGATTCGCTGGGTCCATTCCCTGGTGCAAGAAACCGCGAATGTCGAACATCACAATTCCCTTCTCTTCGTGATCTACCTGGGGCCGGATGGTCTCGATGAAGCCTATGGAACGACCCCGAACGTCCAGAAGAGGCACCATTTCGATGCGGACTTTGCGACGTCCTTGGTTCTCCTCGTGAATGTGCTCTACGGCCGCCGGTCCACGACTGCGCATGCACTGGAGCAGCGGACAACTCTCGCCATTTTCAGCACAGGGCAAGTCGGACTTGTGGCTGGCTTGGTGGCAGGTGGTTCCCACCAGTGAACCGGTACTTTGGTATCGATCTCGGTACGCCTTGTTCACCGCAATGAGCTTGTAGTCCCGGGTGATGATGCACTGGGGAAAGGGCGACTGCTCCAGCATGGACTCGAGCAGTCTGGAAGAGAGGGACAATGTGGGCATGCGTTCAATTCCGGAGGGCTTCTTGTTTGGCGAGGGCCTATTCTAAGGGCGATTGCAAAGAGGGTGGAGAACTTCGGCGAGGGTCTACTGAGCCTGCTCGAAAACCACGCTGCCCCGTCTATGATCAGGGTGCGATGGTTGCCCGGAAGGGGCCCTGCGTGTCGATGGGTGTCGCGCGTCTCCGGCCTCTTTTTGCAGGAGAAATCAGCGCCAGTTCTTCACATGCCAAGTGGCAGACGGTCATGCACGTGTTGAATTGCAACCCCAGTACGTGAGGGCGGCGGAAACGGTGTAGAGGTCTTCGGGCATCGGTTGCATTCGGGAAACACTCCTTTGAGAATCTGTGGGGCCGACGTGAGACGGTACCTAATTGGGCCTTCCCACCAAGGGCCCCACTCCTGCTCCCTACTCCGTGCGCACCAGGCGAAACCCGAGCCCGTGGATCTTCGTCTCGGCGTCGAACCGGTTGCGTTGTGCGGCGCGAAGGTAGTGGCTGGTCGTGCTGAACGAGCCGCCTCGATTCACCCTGAACGAGCCGGTGACGGCTCCGAGAGGGTCCAGTGCGACGTCTTGATCTTCTTGGGCCAGGTCCTCCGGGTACCTGCCAATTCGGTCGTGGCACCACTCCCAGGCATTGCCCAGCATGTCGTAGAGCCCGAGTGGATTTGGCTCCCTGGTGCCGACAGGGTGGGTCCTGGACTCCGCATTTCCCTGGTGCCAGCCAATCTCGTCGGGCTCTCCATAGCGTGAACCAGGGGTTGGGCCTCCTCTTGCGGCAAGCTCCCACTCGGCTTGGGTGGGGAGACGGTAGCCCTTGCAGTCGTACACCGTCTGGCCGCCAATCACCCTGCCTTTCTTGTCAAAACAAGGAGGCAGGCCCTCCTGTTCGCTCTTGGCGTTTGCATAGAGTGCCGCATCCAACCAGCTCACCTGGTCGACCGGACACCGGGGTCCGCAAGCCAAATGAAACGACGGGTTTTCTCCCATCAACGCCTGGTACTGGCCCTGGGTGACCTCGGTGGCTTGAATCAGAAAATCTCGGGTCAGCGTGACGTCGCGCAGGGGCTCGTCGACGTTGCGTCCTGGCTCGTTGTTGGGGCTTCCCATCGGAAAGGTCGCGGCGGAGACCCGAAGAAAGAGATGGGTCAGTTTCTCGTGTTGCGCCGCCTGAAACCTGTGGATGCCGACTCCAAGAAGCAGGACGATCACGGCCGCCACGACCACTGTCCGGCGGTGGCTCCAGGCCGCGATTGGTGGGTGGGGTTCTTGCTTCAAGTCGCGATATTTCCTGGTGGATGGAAAGCCCTCGCCGAACGGCGAGGGACCGTAGGGTAGAACGGCTGGTGAAATATCCGGTCTAGCAGCACGGCTTCGGCCGCACGGCCTCAATGGTGGCGGACTGGACGTAGTCTTCGACTCCACGGCCCGGCGCCCAGTCCTTGATGAACTCGCGAGAGGCATCCTTGGGTTGGATTCGGATGTCGGCAAAGCCGGCACTTTCAAGGGCTTCTTCCAGTGTATCGATCCCGGCTGCGTTGCCGATACAGCCCGCCACCAGCGCGAGGTCGTTTCGAATCTCTTCAGGTAGCTCGGCGGTGGCGACCACATCGGAAATGGCCAGACGTCCACCGGGCTTGAGGATGCGAAAAGCCTCGCGGAAGACCTGTGGCTTGTCGGGACTCAAGTTGATCACGCAGTTGCTGATGATGACGTCCACGCTCTGGTTGGCGACGGGCAGGTGCTCGATTTCTCCCAGGCGGAACTCGACCTGGGTGTACTGGCCGCGGGCGGCGTTGCCGCGCGCCTTGGTCAGCATTTCGGGTGTCATGTCAATGCCGATCACGCGCCCCTCTGTGCCGACCTCCTGGGCGGCAAGGAAACAGTCGAATCCGCCACCGGCGCCCAGGTCGACCACCACCTCACCGCGCTTCAAGGCGGCGATTGCCTTGGGGTTGCCGCATCCCAGACCCATGTCGGCTCCGCTGGGAACCGTGTCGAGGTCGGCCTGGGAATAGCCCAGGCGTGTGGAGATCAAGGTGTTGATGCCGGCGTCATCGGACACTCCGCAACAGCTGCCTGCGTTGCCCGTTGCCCGGCTGGCGTCGTCCGCTTGGGCGACCTGGGCGTAGACCTCGCGCACCTGGCCGCGCACGGCATCTTCGGAAGTGCTGGCTTCGGCGGCGGACGGGGTGATGGCTGGGCTGCAGCAGTCGGTGGTGGTTTGAGACATGGTTGGGATCCTTGAAGGGTGGCTGGGAGGTCGAGCAGGTGGTCGGATTGAAGAAGGTCGTTCGCTTGTGACAAGGCCAGCGGTGGAGGCGGGGGGTGCCTGGCTGTAACATCGCGGCTCTGATCTTTGTCTTCCCGAATAGCCCTGCCGCACCCTCGGGGAGGGTTGCCCAGAAGGCTCCCCCTGTTTTTCGGACACCTACATTCTCGGACTGCTCCCCAGCGGACCCCCGAGATTTCGTTTTCAGCGCTTCGCCCGGAGGTCGATTTCCCCCGTCGCCAGGTGGTCCTGGAAGAAGTCGACCAGGTGGTGCAAGCCCGTACTGGGGGCGGTGGCGTCTCCCCTGTCACTAAAGTTTCCCAGCATCGCCAAGAAGCTTCCCAGGTTCACGTTGTTTCGTGAGCGTCTGCAAAAAGGAGCCCTCCTGATCGGAGGCTGCACGTAAACTGGGGGCATGCGCGAGCTTTACCAGGTCTGGTCATCGAGTTTGAACACCGAGCAGGTGGAGCAAATAGCCGCGATGGCGCTGCGCCAACCCATGGAGGAAGCCACCGTCTTTTCGTCGGCCGAAGACATGCAAGACATTCGTTCTTGTACGGTGCAATGGCTCGACGACGAATGGCTTGAATCCTTGCTGTGGTCGTATGTGGAACGAGCCAACAAGAGCGGTTTCCAGGTTGCTGTCGAGTGTCGATCTGAGATCCAGGTCGCGGAGTACACCGCCGAGCAGAACGCACACTACGACTGGCATCATGACGTTCATTGGAACGGGCAGTCTGCGCTCGACAGGAAGGTGTCAGTCACCGTTCAGTTGAGTGGAGCCGATGAATACGAAGGCGGCGATTTCGAGTTTGATGAGGTGAAAACCAACGCCGACTTTCGCTCGAAGGGCACGGTTTTGGTATTCCCGTCCTATCTTCGGCACAGGATTCATCCCGTCACTTCGGGCACCCGGCGTGCGTTGGTGGCCTGGTTCTCTGGGCCGAGGTGGGCCTAGTCTTTAGGGTCGGGTTGGCGTTCGGCTCGCCAACCCTTGTTCCAGGGCATTCGTTGTGCATCTATGGCCTGTGGAAGGGCAAGTGGCCGTAGGTGCCATCGACTGTATGTGATAGTCAGAAGTGCTTGGTTCAACCTACGACAGCAGGTCAGTGAGGCAGCTGCGCCCCAGGTGGTCCAGCACCGCAACCCCTGACCTATGACCGGAGAGTAGCAATGGCATTCAACATGGAGAAAGCGGCAGCACGGCGACTGCTCGGCGCATTGGAGGATGGCAAGCTCGGTGTGACGGACACGTTCCACCTGGTGGCGGAAGCCGACCCGGCCCTGGTCTACTTCGTGTTTGCGTGGCTACGGGCCTGGTACCCATCGAGCCATCCGGCCTCGGACGGCGTCCTGGGCCGCATGGGCGAACTTTGCTCGCGGTATCCGAAGGCGGCCCAAATGGCCCAGGCTGGGAAGGAGGATCCCCTCGCGGAGTGGTTCGAGGACGCCTACGGCTACCGAGATTTCCGGGCGGACGAGTTCATAGAACTGGTGGTGGAGAAATTGGAGGGTTGAGCCTCGCCCCAGCCGCCTACACGTTGAGTCGAAGTGTGACGCGTTCCGTAAGCGCCTGCAATGACGGCACTTCCTTGTCCCTGTGCCCGCAGGTGTCCCCGTTTTTCTCTGGCGGTTCCGTTCTCGGACCCATCGGGGTAACGCTGTCGGAGCGTCCACCCCAAGAAGCAGACATTTGCATAAACACCCACCGGAGGGTGACTTTCGCAAACGATCACTTTTCGGCCTCCCAGCCACGGCTCGCCTGCCATGTTCCCAGCGTATGCCCTGAGGTCATGCCGACGAGGACGGGACGCACGAAGCGGTCGAAGTCGGCGATGGCTTCGGTGAGGCCCGGCGCGGCCACCGCTCGCTTCTCCCGGATCATGGTCGCCCAGTCCCGCGTCCACTCGCGTCCTGTCATCTGCACCTTCATCTCATCGAGGGTGATGGTGTCGGGCCGAGTGCCTCGGCGCTCGAAGGTCGCCGTCATCGCACGGGTCAGCGTCGCCCCGTCCAGCTCGGTGGAGCGCGCCAGGGCGACTACATCGAGCAGATCCTTGAGCCGATGGCGGATGACGGGGAACTTGCCGAGCAGGGTCTCGGCCTTCTCGGCGATGACGGTGTGGGTTGCGTAGGCCATGAGCCGGGCAGGCGCGTTGCCGGCCAGAAAAGGGGCCAGGTCCAGCCGCGCTGGCTTGGGAACCGCGGCGTCTCCGAAGCCGATGTCGACCTGAAGCTCCACGGGATGCTTGCCCACGCGCGCGGTCACCCTGACCTTCACGCCGTCGTAGCCGTCCACCTCCCGAACTGACTGCACAGCCCTCACCGGCCCAAAGTCGATTCCGTCATCTGCGGGGGCGGCGAGGATAGCGGCGAACCGTGCGCGGACGTCGTCGGGCTTCGCGGGACCTCGGCGACGAAGTAGGTCGATGTCACGGGTGAAGCGGTGTGGACTGTCGATGAGGTTGGCCACCAGGACGCCACCCTTGAGGATGAACTCACCCGCCTGCCCGCTCTGGCCAAGCCGGCGCAGAAACCGGTCCATGACGTAGGCGGTGAAGGCATCGGCCCGGTCCAGCCCCAGCCCGCGGCCGTGGTTGGCGATGCGCTGGCCGACCGAGCGGGCCTTCTTGTCCTTGCCGGCCATCAGAGCATCGCCCCTTGAACCAGTGGCTCGAGCCTGGACCAGGCCCTTAGGCGCCGAGCGAGCCTGGCAAACTCGGGCACGCTGAAGTCATCCTGGCGAACCCTTCGGCCAAGGGCCACGAGGGCGTACTCCCGGGGAATCCGTTCCGGGTAGCGCCAGAGGTCGATGACGGTGCGGTCAGGCCCGGCGATGCGAGTCGCGGCTCCGTGAACGGTGATGCTGGTGATGCCGTTGATCTTGTCATCCTCAGGGGCGATGAGCCGAGGCGAGGTCTGGACGACCTGGAGCTGGGCGTTTCGGCTGCGGGGCACTGTCGTTCCACGCGGCGTGTAGAGCCAGATCCCCCGGGCAAAGGCGTCGGTGAGGTCGTGGTGAAGCGCGGCGGTGAGTCCGCCGACGACAGCGTTGTCGTATCGGAGTGCCCACGCGGCGGCCTCCGCCAGAGGATGTCGCTCGACATCAACACCCAGGTAAACGGCTGGGGCGATGCGGTGGAGGCCGCCTGCCTCTGCCACAAACGCCATCGCCTCATCAGAGACCCCCAGCACAGAGGCCTGGACGAAGGCAAGGCTACCTTCGACGGCCTGTCGAATGAGGTCATTGATAGATTGAGTCATGGTAGAACTTGTATACCCCATGGGGCGTAGGGATACAAGTTCTACCTCCTGCCGTGCGGCGGTGATCCGAGCTAAACGTTGAACCTTAGTGTGACGGGTTCCGTAAGCCCCTGCAATGACGACACTTCCTGAACCCTGTGCCCGCAAATGTCCCCGTTTTTCTCGGACACTTCCATTCTCGGACACGCCAGAAGGCGCCAGGTGCTCCTCCTCAATGAGCCTCCGACCATCCTGCAGCCTCGCTAACAGCCGAGAGTGGCGCGACGATTCCGATGTTCTCGGCGATGAAAGACAGCGCGGATTCGTGATCGTCCCCGTTACAGTCAGCCACTGCGTCCTCGACGACAACGACCCCATATCCATGGGCAAAGGCACTGCGGGCGGTGGCCTCGACGCAGCATCGAGTGGTTACTCCGGCGATGAGTAGTGTCTGGCAGCCCATCCTCTTGAGTACATAGTCCAATGGCGTGCCGCAAAAGGCGTCATGGCTGTGCTTGGTCACAACGGCGTCCTCTGGTTCAGGAGACACAGCCGAAAGAAAGTCGCCGGGGGCTTCCAATGGCGGATCGCCCGTCGGCATCATCCCCTCGAGTCGCGTGATCAGGCGTGGTGCGACGATATGGCGAGGCCAGTTCAGCCAGCGGTCACTGACGCTGCATATGTGCACCTGATGTAGGCCGTTGTTGCGGGCTGCCCGCTGCAGCTTCGTGACACCGGGCACGATGGCCTGGAGAGGGGACACATCGAATCCAAGCCGGTGGAACCATCCGCCATCGGATACGAACATGTGCTGAACATCAATGGTTACCAGTGCAGTGGGGAGCGCCAATCGTTCGGACAGGTAGTGGGCGTCACCCTCGTTCCCAAAGTACCGGTTGCTCATCAGCACAGCCCTAAACGTTGAACCGGAAACGGGGTCTCGACGGAGCAAGGCGGGGATCGCGGGGCGCTGGGCGTTTCTGGCCGGGTGGGGTCCGGTGGAATCGGGTCGAGTCCGGCGCTGTGTGTCTCGCGTGTGTCTCACTGGCGGCGTGTGTCTCGGCTTCAGAGCACACTTGGTTCTCCGGTCACTACCAGTCCCGCTGCCAGCGCTCGACAACCTCATGCAGCACCCGAATCTTCTCTATATCACCGGGCCTTGGCGCTGGTGACCCGGGGCCCTTGACTCGATTTCGAACCTGAACGACATCCCGAACTCTCGGTGTCGCGTTCACGACGTCATTCACCCACTGTGGAAGCCCACCTGGCTCGCTCCAATGCGGTATGGAGTCCAGTGCGGCGAGGAGCTTCCCCGTCGGTGCTTTGTCGATGGGCGCGCGGCATCTCTGGTTCAGCAGGAGTTCCTTGGCGGTTTTCCCCGTTGCAGGCGCCCCCGCCACCAGCGCACGCCTCAACACGGCGTCGATGGCTACTCCGAGCTTCACAACACCGCCAACCCGAGCCGTGGCTGCTCCTGTGCGGCCGAGTTCCTTGCCAAGGCGCTGGGCAAGTTGCTCCAGCTCCCGGGCAGGAGGCTTGGATGACATGCTCATTCGCTCTCCCACGCCGTGCCACCACCAGAAAGGAAGTCGATCAAATCACGCCGGTATGCTCGTCGCGCTCGCCGCCACGCCTGCTGGTCACAGTAGCCATCGAGGAAGTCGCCACTCACCTTGCCCGTGCCCCAGAAGCTGATCTCTGCTTCGCCGCTCGGTCCAACCATGATGACCGACGGGTCTTCCCAGACGAAGCTCGCACCAGTTGCTGACAGTACCTCACCAAGCAAACCGACCACGTCGTCTTGCCAATCAGACCACGCGTGCCAGTTGAGCTTCGACTGCATGGCCGCTTCCAGCGAAACCAGATTTCCTGCCGTGGTCGTTCGCGAGCGAGACTCGGGTACCCCGTTGATGAACTGGTCGAGGGCTTTTTCCGAGAGCACGGTCTCGGCCGCCACAGCAAGAACGGTGACGTGTTCGCTCCCGTTCGGTCGTTGCCACTCCAACTCCACACCGGTGCGATGCCCGCCGACATGCACCTTCAGGGCGTGCCCGTCCTCCATCTTCCGCACGAAGTGAAGGACAGAGGTTCGTTTTCCACCGCCGGTGTACAGCTTCTCATACTGGATCTCCGCGAGCGATGGCAGGTGACCAGCAACGATGCCGCCTAGTTCACAGATCGCGCCACCCAACCGACGTTTGACAGCCTTTGCTGCATGGCCAGCTGCGAGCCAATCCAGATCCGACATAGAAGGTCGCCCTCGCCACACCACACGGCTCAAGCCCGTCGAGTTGGAAGGCGCGGCATCCCGAACGTCGCGCCCCCGGTTCCATGGTTCCGTCTTTTGCGGTTCGCCCGAGCTTGAGGATGATGACTTCCCGGCCGCTCCGCCGGTCCGGATATGGCGCCGACTCAGCACGAGCGCGAGCTCAAGCGCTTCGAGCAGCCCAACAAGGTCCGGACTCCTGCTGCGGGGGTCGAACTCAAGAGCAAGCGAGATAGCACGGCGCAATTCGGCAGACGCCTGTTGCTGACCGTCCACCGAGTAGAGACCATCGGGGAACGCAGGTTCAGCATATGCCGGCTGTCGAACTGCGTTGGGCTCTTCAGCATAGGCTTCGATGAAGCTTGCGCTGTAGGGAGTCGCGATGCCACCACCGAATAGAACGGCATGAACTGTAGAAGCCATCGCGAAGACATCGACGCGGGGGTCTCGGAGTTGTTGCAGGTTCTCTGACAGCAACTGTTCGGGTGGGGCAAAACCGGGCGTGTAGCCCATGCTCATGATCGTGCGGGACCCCTTCATCGTTCGCAGGACCGATGCGGCGGTCGACTCCCGAACGCCTGCAAGGCCGAAATCTAAGAGGAAGACCTGCCCGCCCTCCGCGATCAAGAAGTTGTCGGGCTTCACGTCCCGATGCACCAATCCCCGCGCATGCGCAGCATGAAGGATCTTCGCCCCATCTACGAGTTGCCTCAGCTTGGTCTGGAAGTCGCCGAACGCGCCCAAGGAGGATGCATTGCGTACATGCCGCATGATGAAGAAGTGTCGCCCGTGCGATCCGTCAGAATGCACGACACGGCCGCGTGCCAGAACTGGGACGATGCCGCCAACCCCATCCCACTGCAGCCTGCGCGCGATCTCGGCTTCGCGCTCAAAGCGCTTCACTAAACCGTCATCGACATCCGCCCGCAGCACCTTTGCGACAAGGCCACCTGGTAGGTCGTGGGACTGTCCCTCAATAAGCTCGCAGGGTTGAACAACGGCAAAGCCGCTCGGCTCTCCGATCGGTCCACCGACGACTCGGTACAGGCTTCCGTCGGTCGACTGAAGCCGGGCCCCGGTGGTGAGTGGCTTTGGATTCATGTGACTCCTCCACGAACTTTCGGACTCTCAATGCTGGCCAAGCGCGGCGGGTTCGTGGAGTCACTGCCCCGCAACCGCTCGTACAACCGCGCCACGAACCACTCCTCCACGGCCGCCTTGAACGTCTCGTCCGAGAAGAACCGCTCCACGATGCTGCCGTTGCTCTGGTGGCGGTCCACGAACGCCTCCTGTAACACCTGCCGCGCCTTGATGCCGAAGTCGGCCTTGGTATTCGCCTTCGCCGCTTCCTCGAGCGCGCCCTCCTGGGCGAGGTGCTCCTCGACTGAGTCGAAGAAGAGCTGGTCGGCCTCGGTGAACTCGGTGCCGAAGCGGTCGTTCACGACCTCAATCAGCTTGGACAGGTGCTCGGTCTCCGGGTTGGGGCGACCCGTACCGGTCTCGGACGGCCCGTAGAGCGGGCCACCGCCTTCGGCCGCCAGGTTGAGCGGCCCGTCCGCGATGCGCTGCAGCCGGTAGGAGTGCAGGGCCACGTCGTCTCCGAGACGAATCGGCGGCGTCGCCTCGCCGACCTTGGGCAGCTTGGTCAGCAGCAGCCGTCCGAACACGTACAGCTTCTCCAGGTCGGAGTCGGCGAAGGGCACGATTTGGGCGAGGAACGCGTACAGTTTGGTGAAGGCTGAGAGCTGACCGCGGAAGGTCTCGCGGGCCTCCTCGTCGGCGTGCTTGAACCGGTCCACCGCGGGGTCGAGCAGGCTGTTCAGTCCCGCGTGGTCCTGCACCCGCTTGCTGACGCCGGGCTTGAAGAACACGGCGGCGAACCGGTCGACCTCGGGCTGGAGGTAGAGCTGGGCGGCGTCGAGCTCGGTCTGGAGTTCGTACAGACGCTGCGGGTCCACGGTCTCATCGACGTGGGCGGCCTCGTAGTAGTCCTGGAAGCTGGCCAGGATCTCCTCGCGCTCGTTCACGAAGTCGAGCACGAAGGTGTCTCCCTTGCCGGGGCAGGTCCGGTTGAGCCGGGAGAGTGTCTGCACGGCCTGGATGCCGTGAAGCCGCTTGTCCACGTACATGGTGTGCAGGCGTGGTTCGTCGAAGCCGGTCTGGTACTTGTTCGCGACGAGCAGGACCTGGAAGTCGTCGCTGGCGAAGCGTTCCGGCAGCTCGCCCTCGCTCCGGAACCGCTGCAGGCCATCGCGGTCGGCGGTGATGTTGTTCATGCCGACCTCGGTGTAGGTCGGGTCGCCAGGCACGTCCTTGTCGACGACCTCTCCGGAGAACGCCACCAGAGCACGGACGTCCTGGTAGCCCTTCTCGGCGATGTACTTGTCGAAGGCGAGCTTGTACCGGACGGCGTGGAGGCGTGAGCCGGTGACCACCATCGCCTTGGCCTTGCCGCCGATCTTGTGCTGCGTCGACCGCCGGAAGTGCTCGACGATGACCTCGGTCTTCTGGGCGATGTTGTGCGGGTGGAGGCTCATGAAGCGGGCGAGTGCGCGGCTCGCCTTCTTCTTGTCGAGCTCCGGGTCGTCTTCGATGGCCTTGATGAGCTTGAAGTAGGTCTTGTAGGTCGTGTAGCCCTGGAGCACCACGAGGAGGGCGGGCCGGTGAACGTGGGCCAGCGGAGGAAGGTGCTGCGCTGGAGCCGCGAGACGCTCGACGACTGGTTCCGGCGGGTCGCAGGGATCGCTGCGCCCATGCCGATGCGGCGGGCGAGTCCTACCCGGACCGAGGTGGCGACGGAGCGGTTCGACTGGTCGACGGTGTGACCGTCAGGTGTACAGCTTCACCTTGGCGATCCCTGCGCGCCCCTCAAGCCTGCGCTTGAGTTCGTCGTCCGACCAGCTGGTCGGGAAGCGGAGCCGAATCGTCGGCTGAGTGCCCATCAGCGTGAATCCGGCCCGAGACACACCCGGAGCCGTCGTCAGCTGGTCCCGGACGTGGGTGCGGAGCCCGGCGTCCCAGTACGGGTCGGCAGCATTCGGAGCCGCGAGCTGGATGTCGACAAGCCCAGGCGAGACCACGCGAGCGTGGACAGCAGCGGTGTTCTGGAGGTTCATGATCTTCTCCTTGACGGCCAGCCTGACGAACTCGGATCGGGAAAGGTCCGTCCCGTCGATCACTTCGACGAGCTTCGTTGGCAAGCGCGCACAAACGGTGGTGGTCTGGAAGGAAGCAGACAGCCTGGGGCGTCCGCCTTTCGGGTTCTTCGTAGCCATGGAGGTATTGTATACAATACCGGGGCCGCGTCAACTCCCGATTTCAGGCACAGCCGGAATGTGCGCCACCGCCGCCCGCATCTGCTCCAGGCTCGGCTTCGTGTAGCTCGTCGCCCGCGTGCTCCTGCCCGAGTGCCCGACCAGCCAGTCGATCACGCCGTCCCTGACCCCAGCCTCCTCGAGCGTCGCCTGGTACACCGCCCGCAGCGCGTGGGTCGTGCTCGCCTTCTTCCGGTTCCCCGGCTTCCAGATCCCGGGCCGAACCTCCTTCGCCTTCTCCGCCCGCTCCCACGCCTTCCGGAAGTGCATCGCCAGGTTCCGCGGCGAGGGCATCGGCTGCTCGTACACCCCGCCGTACCGGTCCTGGTGACGGATCAGCCACCCCTGCCGCATCGCCCCCATCTCGGTCAGCGTCGGCGCCAGCCACTCGGGCACCGCCACCGTCCGCATCAGCGCCTTCTCCCGCCGCGACTTGCCCTTCCGGATCAGCAGCGTGTGCGCCTCCACGTCGAGGTCCTCCCCCCGGATGTGCGCCACCTGCTCGATCCGCAGCCCGGTCCCCCGCATCAACACCGCCGCCACCCGCGCCCGCGGCACCGTGATCCGCGCGATCATCGCGTCGACCTCCGCCACCGTCGGCAGCACGTTCGGCGGCGCGTACACCGCGTTCCTCGGCATCAGCGACTTCGTGTCCCTTGGGGCGGGCTCGAGCCCGACCACGTCCCGGTCGCTCGCCCACGGCCAGAACTCCCGCAACACCGGATGCAGCGTCTGGTACACGGTCCCCTCGGCGTAGCGCTCCCCGAGCCACACCGTGACCTGCTCGACCACGTCGCGGGTCAGCACCGTCGGCGGCAGCGGCCCCTCTGTGATCCCGGTCACCGCCCGCACGCCCTCGAAGAACCGCTTCATGCTGCCCTTGAGGTTCGCCTTCGTCGACGCCGCCAGCCGCCGTCGCCCGACCTTCCGGACCAGCCACTCGGCGGACAGCGCCTCCAGGTCCACGAACCGCGGCCGCGCCAGCACCTCGTCGTCCCGAGGCGGCTCCCACCACCCCTGACGGTCTAGCGCCCGCCGGATGTCCACCGCGACGATGGGCACCTCGGCCTCGTCGACCACCGTGTACGACCGCGCCTTGCGCACGACGCCGCTCTCGGTCTGGTGGAGCTCACGCCATCGAAGCTTCCAGCCACCGCGGTACGGCGCGTAGCTGATGCCCTTGATGCCCGCGATGCTGGCCATGGGTCCTCCGTGTCTCGGACGACCCTGAAGCTACGCGTTTGTGTCTCGGAGTGTGTCTCGAAGAAGTTCGCAACCGCGAAAACGGGCTTACAACCTACAACTACACGTTGAACCGAAAATGCATCACATCCCCGTCCTGCACCTTGTAGGTTTTTCCCTCGACCCTGAGCTTGCCTGCTGCCTTGAGGCCTGCCTCGCTTCCGTGCTCCTGGAGCTCGGGGATGGTGTAGACCTCGGCTCGAATAAAGCCCCGCTCAAAGTCGGTGTGGATGACGCCGGCACACTGGGGCGCAGACCATCCGGTGCGAAAGGTCCAGGCCCGGATTTCTTTCGGCCCTGCGGTGAAGTAGGTGCGCATTCCCAGCAGCTCGTAAGTGGCCTGGGCCAGCCGGTTCAGGCCCGGCTCGGTCAGCCCGAGGTCGCTTAGGAACACAGACTTGTCCTCTTCGTCCAACTCGGAGAGTTCCGCTTCGATCTGACCGCAGATGACCACCACGCCCGCCCCTTCGATCTCGGCGCGATCTCGCACGGTCTGCACGTGGGCTCCTGATCCGTCGAGACCGTCCTCGTCTACATTGCAAACGTAGAGAACTGGCTTTGCTGTGATCAGCTGTGCATCGTGCACGCTGGTCATTTCGGCCTCGCTCCACTCCCCCGCCCGGGCGGGCTTGCCATCGTTCATCAGCGCAATCAGCTTTTCAGCGGTCTCCGCGTGAAGCTTTGCCTCCTTGTCGCCCCCTTTGGCTTGCTTCGCGTACCGCTGCAGCCTGCGCTCGCAGCTCTCCATGTCCGCATAGATGAGCTCAAGATCAATGGTCTCAATGTCCCGGTTGGGATCCACAGATCCGTCCACGTGCACCACATCTGGATCTGCGAAACAACGCACGACGTGAAGCACAGCATCCACCGAACGAATGTGGCCCAGAAACTGGTTGCCCAGTCCCTCGCCCTTGCTTGCCCCCCGAACCAGGCCCGCAATGTCCACGATCTCCACGGTGGCTGGTATGATTTTTTCGCTCTCGATCACCCCTCGCAGGGCTGCAAGTCGCGGATCAGGCACGGGCACGATTCCCATGTTTGGCTCAATGGTGCAGAACGGGTAGTTGGCGGCCTCAGCCCCCGCGGCGGTGAGCGCGTTGAAGAGGGTGCTCTTTCCCACGTTGGGGAGTCCAACAATTCCTGCTTGCAGTGCCATGGGGCGTCTCCTTTGGGCCGCCGACTATCCTGTCCGGGAACTTTCACCAGCGATGGGCGCAGGCCGTTCTTCCCACTGGGATGAGAGAGTGGGCGACGCCTTCTCTGGGTACCCTGTCCTACAATGCCGACTCACTGGAGAGGATCATGCTTTGGTTTTTGCTTTTGTTGAGTGCCCCCTCCGCCTTGGCGGATCGCTTTGCCTTTGATGACTCCGGAAGCTCCATCACCTTCCACATGGTGGCCACCATGCACGAGATTGATGGCCTGGTGGGAAACTTCTCCGGGGAGATTCACACGGACACGGGCAAGGCGGACCCTGCCAGGTTGACCATTCAAGTGTCGAGCATGACCACCCAGTTGGGCATTCGCGACAGCCGCATGCACGACTATGTGCTGGCGGTCGATGCCTTTCCCACGGTGGAGTTCAAGGTGCACACCATCGGCGGCAAGGACCTGGAGACCTTCAACTCCGGAGAGGGGAAGGGCACCATCCTGCTCAAGGGCGAGATGAAGGTGCGCTCCGCCACCCGGGAGATTGCGGTGCCGGCCTTTTTCCACACCGCCAATGGGGAGCTGACCTTGAAGGGTGAATTTGGCCTGGACTGGCCGGACTACAACCTGCCGGATGCGAGCATCGCCATTTCCACCCTTCAGCCCCACATTGATGTGGCGTTCGAGGTCAAGGCAAAGAAGACCAACTGAGGGGCCGGCACCCTACAGGCTTCCGTCGGGTGCATGCAAGCCACCGCGGCCACCGGTTCGCGGCGGATAGGGAACCAGCTCGTTCAGGGGGCGGATGTCGTGCCAACTCACGACCTTCATCAGGTCCGCCCGGGTCAAATCGCTCGCCTTCGTGTGCCCACAGGAGCCCAGCACTGCGTGGAACTCGTGGACCACGGCGTGCTGGTAGTTGGCCACGCGGGGGGCGTTTATTTTTGGGACCAGTCCCCGTTGAAGCCACTTGCTCTGGGTGGCCACCCCCGTCGGGCAGAAGTTGGTGTTGCAGTGCAGAGCCTGGATGCAGCCGATGGACAGCATGAACCCCCGGGCGCTGGCGGCGTAGTCGGCACCGGCCGCCAGGGCCACAGCCAAGGCCCCGCCGGTCCAGATCTTGCCCGACGCGCAGATGCGGGTCTGGTCCCGAAGGCCGTACTCGATGAGCTTGTTCTCCGTCAGCATCACGGCATCCAGCATGGGGTAGCCAAGGAGGTTGGAATGGGCGAGGGGCGCGGCCCCGGTGCCTCCTTCTGCGCCGTCCACGCTCATGAAGTCCGGGCCCACCCCCACGCTCTTGATGGCCCTGCAGGTGTCGTCCAGGAACGTGGGGTTGCCCAGGCAGAACTTGATGCCCACCGGCTTGTCGGTGAGCTCCTTGATCTGGCCGATGAACTCGCACATGCCCTCGGCGCTGTCCCACTCGGCGTGCCGGGGAGGGGAGATGACGTCGCGGCCCATCTCCACCAGGCGGATGTCGGCGATCTCCTGGGTGATCTTCTCTCGGGGGAGGATGCCGCCCTTTCCGGGCTTGGCTCCCTGGGAGAGCTTGATTTCGATCATCTTCACGCGATCATGCGCGGCCTTTTCTTTGAACATCTCAGGGTTGAAGGTGCCGTCTCGGTTTCGGGCGCCGAATTTGGCGGTTCCCAACTGCCAGGTGAGGTCTGCGCCCCCCTCCAGGTGGTAGGGGGAGATGCCGCCCTCACCGGTGTTGTGGTAGCAGCCAGCGAGGCGGGCGCCGCTGGAGAGGGCCAGGATCGCGTTCTTGGACATGGAGCCAAAGCTCATGGCGGACACGTTGAACAGGGCGGCCTCGTAGGGCTTGGGGCGACCGGCCCCCACCAGCACCCGCTCATCATCGATCTCAATGGTCGTTGGGAACGGTGAGTGGCGCATGAGCAGCGTGCCGGGTTGATCCAGGTCCAGCTGGGTCCCAAAGGGAACGGTGGCCTCCTGGCGCTCGCTGGACTTGTAGATCCACTCCCGGATGTACCGGGGAATGGGGCGCTCTTCCTGGTCGTTTGCAAACAGGTACTGGCGCAGCTCCGGCCCGATGGAGGAGATGATATACCGGGCCATTCCCAAGAGCGGGAAGTTCCTCTTGATGGCGTTGGAGCGCTGAAAAAAGTCCCGCAGGGCCATCCAGACAAAGCCAAGAAATAGCAGGAAGAGCACGGTCTTTCCCGGCTCGATGAAGGGATAGCCGAGCAGGGTCAAGAGCAGGTCGAACGCCGAGATAGCAGGGAGCATCTGTCCTCCGGGAGAGGCATCTTCTCATGGATTCCAGGCCGGGTGGGTTAGGGAGGTTGCATGGCACTTATTCTCCATCTTCCTCTTCTCCTGGGGGCCTGCGGCTCTGAGCCCACACCGACTTCCTTTTCGGACTGCGACCCCCTGGTGCCCGAGCTGTGCGCTCTGCCGTTTCCCTCGTCGTTTTTCTTGGAGGAGGACCCACAGAGCGCCACTGGAAAGCGGGTCGCTTTTGGAGTGGAGTCCCTACCCTTGAACGTGGATGGGGTGCAGTTGCGCCCCGACTACCTCAACGAGCTGGATGGGTTCAGCACCACGGCGGCCCTGCTGGCCTGGTTTGAGGATGTCAGTCTCGAGGGGGTCGTGGGGCACGAGGCGCTGGGGGGGTACGAGAAGGAGAGCGTCAAGACCCTGATTGTCCATGCAGAGACCGGCGAGAGGGTGCCCCACTTTGTGGAGCTGGATGCCACGGCCGAGGAAGATGGAGAGCGGCTCCTCTCCCTGCAGCCCATGGCGCCTCTGGAGCACGGGGCCCGGTACGTGGTGGGCATTCGTGGCCTGGTTTCGAACGACGGCAGCGAAATCACGTCTTCACCGGTCTTCAAGGCCCTGCGCGACGACACCCGCCGCGATGACTTCAACATGGACAACCGGCGAGAGCACTTCTCGAGTGACGTCTTCCCCGTCCTGGAAACCCAGGGGTTCTCCCGGTCCGAGCTGCAGCTGGCCTGGGACTTTGTCACCGTGTCCAAGGAGCACAGCCTCGGACGCTTGGAGTGGATAAGAGACGACGCCCTGGAGCGCACCGCCGATGGTTTCGACTACTCCATCGACACCGTGGTCGACGGGGACTGTGACGCGGGGGACAAGATCGCTCGCACCCTGGAGGGGACCTTTTCGGCGCCGCTCTACACGGAGGTCGATGACGAGGGCACCTTTCTGACCCGCGATGCGGACGGCATGCCGTTCTACAACGGGGAGACCCAGGTGGATTTCCTTGTGCGCGTGCCCTGTACACTGGCCCAGAATCCCCACCCGGCCCGCCTGCTGCAGTACGGCCACGGCCTGCTCGGGGATCGGTACGAGGCCAACACGGGTCATCTGCAGGATGTGCTCCAACAGGCCCAGTGGCCGATGATTGCCGTGGACTGGACCGGCATGGCCTCCAAGGACCGCGGACAAATCACCATGATGCTGGTGATGGACACAAGCGACTTTCCCCTGCTGCCCGAGCGCTCCATGCAGGGCATGGTGCAGGCGGCACTGGCGGTGGAGTTTGCCCTGAAGAGTCTCTCTCAAGATGCCCAACTCACATTTAATGGAACCAACGTCATCGACCCGGAAAGGACTGCCTACTACGGCATCTCCCAAGGGGGCATCCTGGGGGGGGGGTACGTGGCCATGTCCCGGCGGATCGAGCGGGCGGTGCTCGGGGTGCCCGGCTCTCCCTACGACTTGATTCTCCAGCGCTCCGTGGATTTTGACCCGTTCTTCGACATCTTCCGTGTCAAGTTCGACGATCACCGGGAGATTCGCCTGTTGTTGGCGGTCATGCAGACTCTCTGGGACCCAGCGGAGGCCGCCGGCTGGCTGGGGTCCATGAACCGCTCTCTGCGCCCGGACACCACCGCCAAGTCCGTGTTGATCCAGTCCGCCATCGGCGACGCCCAGGTGGCCACGATCGGCGGACAGATGATGGCCCGCGCCTACGGGGCTTCTACGGTCTTTCCCCAGGCGCGAGCGGTGTTTGGTGTGGAGGAGTTGACGGCGCCCTTTGAGGGAAGCGCCCTGGTGGAGTGGGAGTACGCCGATGGCTCGGTCGAGCCGGTAGAGAACCTGCCTCCGTCCCACGAAGGTGACACCCACGAGTGCCCTCGTCGAGAGCCCGCTGCCCAGGCCCAGTTGATCGACTTCCTGGAGACAGGGGTGATCCACCAGTACTGTCTGGATACTGCGGGCAACCCGGAGATCTGCCGAGGAGATCGCGCGGGTTTGTGCGACTAGACCAAATGGTCTAGCCGGGCGACGCCAGGGGGTCGCATCTACACAGGTCGGGTGGCACCGTGGAGGGCGCCGTGGCGGCTCCACAAGTGGGACACCAGGTCCTCCACGTGGTCGCGCTGGCCGACCGCGTTCTCCACGATGTGCGGCGCGTCGTAGAGGTGCCCAGCGCTGTGGATCCGGTCCCTGAGCCAGGCGAGCACATCTGAGAACTCCCCTCCGGCGACCTGGTCCCACATCTGGGGGATCTCCTGCTGCATTTTCGCCCCCAGGGAGGCGGCGTAGAGGTTTCCGATGGTGTAGGACGGGAAATACCCGAACGCGCCGCCGCACCAGTGCACGTCCTGCAGCACCCCTTCGACGGGGTGGGTCGGGCGCACTCCCACCACCTCTTCATAGGTCTCGTTCCAGGCCTCCGGCAGGTCGGCCACCTGGAGGTCCCCGTCCATGAGCCTCTGCTCGATTCGGTAGCGCACGATGATGTGCAGGTTGTAGGTGGCCTCGTCGGCTCCCACGCGAATCAAGCTTCTCTCCACCCGGTTCGCCGCCCCGTAGAGGGCCTCTGGCGTCACATCCACCCCGCAGGTCTCCTTGGCCAGGGGGGCCATCCAACAGAAGAAGGGCAAGGAGCGCCCAATGAAGTTCTCCCAGAACCGGGACTGGGACTCGTGGAGCCCAAAGCTCGCAGCTCGTCCAACGCCGGTGCCAATCCAGTCCGCTCGAAGCCCCTGCTCGTACAGGCCGTGGCCGGTCTCGTGGATCGTCCCCCCGAGGCCGTCCAGAAGGTCCTCCGGGAAGTAGCGGGTGGTGATGCGGATGTCGCCCGTGCCCGCCCCCACGGTGAACGGGTGCTCTGACTCGTCGATGCGTCCCGCGTTGTAGTCGAATCCGAGCTTCTCGGAGATCGCCTTGTGCAGGGTTCGCTGGCCTTCCACGGGAAAGATCTGATCCAGGGCAGGTGGGGCCTCTCGGCCGTCCAAGGCGTCGATCAGCACCCCCAACTCCCGGGCCAGGCGGTCAAAGACCGGGTCCAGCCAGGCGGTGGTGGTGCCCGGATCGAACTCTTCCAGGAGCACATCGTAGCGACAGGCCTCGTCGGTTTTGAGTGCATCGACACGCTGCTTGACCAGACTCAAAAGCTCCGTCAATGCCGGGGAGAAGTCCTGGAAGTCGCCGGACTGGCGGGCCTCCATCCAGGCGGCGAACCCCGCGGCCTGGGCCCGGGCGGTAGCCTCCACGAGATCCCGGGGAACCTTGACGGCCCGCTCGTGGTCCCGGCCGATGTTGCGCACCCCCGCCGCGTGAAAGTCATCCAGGTCTTCGCTGCGGAGCACCTCCAACCACTGCCCTACACGGTCATCCACCATGCGGTCATGGCAGATGCCGGACAAGACGGCGTTCACCCTGCCTCGGGCTTCTGCGCCTCCCGTTGGCATGTTCACCTGTTGGTCCCACTCCAGCAGCCCGCGGGCACCCACGAGGGCCTCCAGTTCGGCGGTGTGGGCCACCAGCGATTTCCAGGCGTTTTCTGCAGTGGGTGTCATCGGGGCCTCCTTTGGGGCGGCGAGGTTAACCGGGTGGGACGGAGGACTGGCGTGAATCCTGTTCCAACAGCCCCGCAGGTCCTGGTGGTAGCAGGCTGGGACAGCAGCCGGGGGGCGGGGGCGGATGCTGATCTGGAGACGCTACGAGCGCTTGGTTGCAGCGGGCACGTGGTGCTTACGGCCGTCACGGAGCAGGGAGGCGAGGGGGTCAGGGGGATCTGGCCCGTGCCGGTGGAGGCAGTACGGCGAAGAATTGGGACTGTCTTGGACATGGGCGCCGTCGGCGCGGTGAAAGTGGGCATGTTGGCCACGGCGCAGATGGTGGTGACCGTGGCGGAGAGCCTGCCGGAGAACCGGCCCCTGGTGCTGGATCCAGTGCTTGCGGCCACGGCGGGCGGGCGCAGGGCCCTGTTGGAGGCGGCCGGGGTTGCGGCGCTCAAGGAACTGTTGGCGCCGCGGGCGGCGCTGTTTACCCCGAACCTGCCGGAGTTGGCTGCCCTGGGTGGGGAGAAGTGGGCCCGGGATCTGGGGGTGCCGGTGCTCTGCAAGGGGGGGCATGCAGCAGGAGATCTGCTGCGGGACCGGCTGTGGATTCCCGGGCAGGAAGAGCAGGTCTTCACCCATCCCCGCCAGGCGGGTGTCCTCCGGGGAAGCGGGTGTCGTCTGTCTACGGCCATCGCTGTGGGTCTCGCAGGCGGCCTCCCCCTGGAGAGAGCGGTGGAGGAGGGAGTCTTGTGGCTGCAGACCCGCATCCGTGCGCGGTCGGTCGGTGCCGACAGGGCGTTGCCAAGCTAATTGCCCGGGCAAGGGGAGGGCTCCATGAAGTTGAAAGGCCGCATTCTGCACCTGGTGGCAGATTCAGGAAAGCTGGGTGCACAACTGAAAGGGGAGAACCCGGATCTGGAGGGCACCGCCTATGTGTATGGGGTCAACACCGACGCCATGATCTCCGGACAAGCTTGCACCCTGGGCTACACGCCAGAGGTGCTGGGTCCGTACTTCCTGGAGAACTTCCAGGAGACGGTGGAAGAGGGAGGCGTTCGCGGCGGAGGGTTCCAGGTCATTGTCGGCGGTGACGCCTATGGCTCTGGCTCCTCCCGGGAGGTCGCCGTGGTGGCCCACCAGGGCGCGGGCATTGAGCTGGTGGTGGCAGACTCCTTTCAGCGCATTTTCCAGGAAAACATGGTCTACGGGGGCATGCCCTTCACCACGGACCGAAGCATCCTGGATCAACTGGAGGCCGGGGAGGACGTGGACACGGGGGCCTTGTCGGAGGCGCTGCCGCCTTTTTTTCGGCAGGTGGCCGAGATGGGCGGGCTCATGCGCTACGGCACCCGCCTTCTGGCTGGAGAGGTCTCCCCGACCTACGAGACCGAGGTGGCCGAGCGGCCCTTGAATTGCGTGGAGAAGATCATCGCCCAGCGGACCTGGTGTGGCGAGGGGGAGCCCCTGGGTATCGGTTCGGTGGCCCCCGGGGACCAGGTGCTGTGCCGCGCTGGTTTTCGGGGTATGCACGAGTACACCGCCGGCATGGTGGTGGCTCTGTACCGGGACGAGTGGGGTGACGCCCCCATGGCCGACCCGGAGCAGGTGGCGGCTTTTGAGGACCACTTTGTGCTTCTCTCCCACGATGCGGTACCCGGCACGGTCAAGGAGGCACGCCTGGCCCCGGCCCTGCGCTTGACCGACGAGATGGTGGCCGCCTGCGAGCAGAACGGCATTCGGCTTCACGGGCCCGGCCGCGCCCATGCCCCCGGTGTCTGCCACCGCATCGTGGTGGAGGACTACGCACTGCCCGGCGACGTGGTGGTCCTGACCGACTCCCACACCCCCACGGCCGGGGTGCTGAACACTTTTGCCTTTGGCGTGGGTTCCACCGCCATGGCCTTCGCCCTGCGCACGGGCCTCATTCCCGTGACCGTTCCGAAGGTCGTGCGGGTGGAGATCACCGGAACCCCGGAGGGGGTGCTCTCTCCCAAGGACTTGATCCTGCACCTCATCGGCGACCCCTACTTCCGGGAGGAGCACTGGCGCACAGGTCCCACGGACACCTGCGTCATTGAGTTCGGAGGGCCCGCCCTGGCCCACTGGAATGTGGATGAGCTCTCTGTGCTCACCAATATGACGGTGGAGGGAGGGCTGATGACCGGCGTGGTCGAGCCTTGTCAGCCGATTCTGGACTTTCTCTTCGAGCGCCGGGGCATCGACGCCGCCGACCATCTGGTCCTGGCGGATGAGGGTGCCACCTACGCCCGGGTGATGCAGGTGGATCTCTCGGAGGTGCCCCTGACCGTGGCCACACCAGGGGACTCCCGAAACCGCGCCCCTCTGTCCGAACACGTTGGGGTGGAGGTCCAGAACGTGGTCATCGCCTCTTGCACCGGGGGGTCCCTTGCGGATCTTCGGGCCGCTGCTGAGGTGTTCCGGCGGGGCACCATCAAGCCAGGCGTGCGGGTGACCGTGACCCCCTCGTCTGCGGATGTGGCAGCAGCCGCAGAAGCAGAGGGTCTGCTGGATCTCTTTCGTTCTCAGGGCGCTGTAGTGACGCCTCCTGGCTGCGGCTCGTGCATTGGCAACGGCCCCGGTATTCCCGGGCCAGGGGAGACCACAGCCTCCACGACCAACCGGAATTTTGCCCGGCGCATGGGGGCTCCGGGGCCGGTGTTCCTGGTGAGTCCTGCGGTGGCTGCAGCATGCGCCATCTCGGGCACCTTGCGCGATCCCAGATCCCTGTAGATTCCGCTGGCCCGCGGGATATGTGTTCCCCCCCGGGAGGCACACATGGCAGACACGCAGAATCCGTTCAACACCGCTGCAACCCTTGAGACCGCAGGCGGCCCTGTGGGCATCCACCGACTGGGTGCCTTGGAGGAGGCCGGCCTGGGGGACGTGGGGAGCCTGCCCTATGTGATCAAGGTTCTCCTGGAGGCGGCCACCCGGCGGTGGGATGGCCACACCATCACTGACGGACACGTGGCCGAGCTCGCCGCCTGGAGGACCGAGTCCCAGGGGGAAGCTGAGGTTCCCTTCACCCCGGCCCGGGTCATCTTGCAGGACTTCACCGGCGTGCCGGCGGTGGTGGACCTGGCGGCTTTGCGCTCGGCCATGGCCCGTATGGGGGGCGATCCTTCGCGCATCAATCCCCAGGTGCCCGCGGATCTCGTGATTGACCACTCGGTCCAGGTGGACCACTTTGGATCCGCCGACGCCCTGGCACGAAACGGCCAGCGAGAATTCGAGCGCAACCTGGAGCGCTACCAGTTCCTGAAGTGGGGGCAGGGGGCGTTTGAGGACTTTCAGGTGGTGCCGCCTGCGAGCGGAATCGTGCACCAGGTGAACCTGGAATTTTTGGCGAATGTGGTCCAGACCCGTGGGGGCATGGCCTTTCCGGACTCCCTGGTGGGCACGGACTCCCACACGACCATGATCAATGGTCTGGGGGTCTTGGGGTGGGGTGTCGGAGGCATTGAGGCCGAGGCAGCCATGCTGGGACAGCCCATCTTCATGCTGTTGCCCAAAGTGGTGGGGGTGGAGCTCACTGGCAGACTGCAGGCCGGGGTGACTGCGACGGATCTTGTGTTGACGGTGGTGGAGCTGCTTCGAAACCACGGGGTGGTGGGCAAGCTGGTGGAGTTTTTCGGGCCGGGGCTGGATCACTTGAGCCTCGCGGACCGTGCCACCCTGGCGAACATGGCCCCCGAGTACGGCGCCACCACCGGATTCTTCCCCGTGGACGAGGAGACCTTGGCCTACCTGGCCTCCACGGGCCGGAGCCCTGCCCAAGTGGACCTTGTGGAGCGGTACTGCAAGGAGCAAGGGCTCTTTCGCAGCCGGGGGGTGACCCCTCGGTATTCAGAGGTGACCTCTCTGGACATCTCCACGGTGGAGCCCTGTATTTCAGGACCCAAGCGGCCCCAGGATCGCATCGCGCTCAAGAGCGCCCAGCAGACCTTTCACCGGGATCTGGCGGGGGTCTTTGGGGTGGACACCACCGCGGATGCCAGCCAGGCCATCGAGGTGAACGGGGCGGCCGGCTCCGTGTCCCACGGCACCGTGGGAATCGCCGCCATCACCTCTTGTACGAACACGTCGAATCCCAGCGTGCTGGTCGCCGCGGGACTGCTCGCTCAGAAGGCGGTGGCCCAGGGGCTCTCGGTGCAGCCCTGGGTGAAGACCAGCCTGGCGCCAGGGTCTCGTGCGGTCACCGGCTACCTTCAGAAGGCGGGGCTCTTGCCATCGCTCGAGGCCTTGGGCTTCCACGTGGTGGGCTACGGCTGCACCACTTGCATCGGGAACTCCGGGCCGGTGGTGCCCGAGGTGGAGCGGGCGGTGGGAGAGGGAGACCTGGTGCTGACCAGCGTGCTCTCGGGCAACCGGAACTTCGAGGGGCGCATCAGCCCCCACGTGAAGGCCAACTACCTGGCCAGTCCCCCCTTGGTGGTGGCCTACGCTCTGGCAGGCACGGTGGATCGGGATTTGACCACCGAGCCTTTGGGGGAGGGGACCGAGGGGCCGGTGTATCTGTGGGACATCTGGCCCACCAACGAAGAGGTCCAGGAGGCGGTCACCGGCTGCCTGGATGCTTCTCTCTTCAGCGAGGAGTACGGAAAAGTTTTTGAGGCCAACGAGGCCTGGAATGAGATCCAGGGAGGAGAAGGGGCGCTCTACGACTGGAGACCGGACTCCACGTATGTGCGGGAGCCGAGCTTCTTTGTGGGGCTCTCCGGTGAGGTGCCGGATGCGGAGCCCGTTCGAGGCGCCCGGGTGCTGGTGCTGCTGGGGGACTCCATCACGACGGATCATATCTCTCCGGCTGGTGCCATCCCCGATGACTCCCCGGCGGCGGATTACCTAAGAGCCCACGGGGTCGAGCGCCGGGACTTCAACTCCTATGGTTCCCGGCGGGGCAACCACGAGGTCATGATGCGGGGCACTTTTGGGAACATCCGCCTGCGCAATCGCCTGGCGCCGGGCACGGAAGGGGGTTGGACCCGGGATCTCCATACCGGTGAGGTGACCTCGATCTACGAGGCCTCCATGGCGTACCAGGAGCGGGGTGTGCCCCTGGTGGTGCTGGCGGGGATTGACTACGGCATGGGCAGCTCCCGGGACTGGGCTGCCAAGGGGACCTTCCTCCTGGGGGTCAAGGCGGTGATTGCCGCAAGCTACGAGCGCATCCACCGCTCCAACCTGCTCATGATGGGGGTGCTGCCCCTGGAGTTTCAGCAAGGCGCCGACTACGAGTCCCTGGGGCTCACCGGGGAGGAGTCTTTCGACCTTCCGGTGCACAACGACCTGGAGCCGGGGCAGACCCTGGAGGTCACGGCCACCTCAGCCGATGGCACGGTCACGACCTTCGGCGCCACCGTGCGCCTGGACACCCCGGTGGAGGTCACCTATTGGCGCAACGGCGGCATTCTGCACACGGTGCTGCGGGAGCTGGCGGCCCAATAGGTCGGACGGGGCTGTTCCCGAAGGCCGGGTTACGGATGTCGATCACAGGCGGGATCCCCCGCATCGCACAAGGCACCCCAGCAAGTCAGTTCTTGATCGGTTCCGTCAATGGCGCAGGCCATGTCCATTCCCACGGCCACCTGGCTCCAGTTGGTTCCACCTGGTATGCCAGTGGTGGGAACGCTGTCATCTCCCCAGCATTGGAGGGAGCTGTTTGAGTCAAGAGCACAACAGGAAGCACTGCCACAAGAGAGGCCACTGAAGCCGGTTGATGTGGGCGCGTCGACGGTGATGCGACTGGCGGCGTTTCCGATACAGGTGATGCTGGAATCGGCCTTCAACATGCAGGCTGCGTCTGTGTTGGTCGCGAGATCCACGTCGAAGTAGTAGTCGGAGAGGCTGATGGACTGCTGGTACACCTCGGACAAGTTGTCTCCCCAGCAGCTAAGCCCGGTGGTCGTCTGAATCCCGCAACTCACGAGGCCCCCCGCTGCAACCCCGAGGTATTCAATTCGAAGTCCCCCCATGCCTGGAGTGGGTTCAGGGCACTGGCCGAGTGTGCAGTCTTGCCCCCAGCAGTCGGCGTCGTAGCCGCCGCCGGTCCCTGCTGCGTCCTTGAGTGCACACCCGTGGGTGGCCCCCAAAGAGAGGTCCTGAAAGGGGATGTTGGTGGCGTGGGTGCTGTCGTAGATGGTCGCATCCCCCCAACAGGTCATGTAGCCGCTTGCGTCCAGGGCGCAGGCGTCGGATTCTCCTACTTCCACCTGGACAAAGTTGCTTCCGTTGGGCACGCTCGTCAGGATTTGGCTGGAGGAGTTGGAGCCCCAGCAGACCAAGGCGCCGTCGGTGCCATTCGAGTTGTCGACGGCGCAGGCCACGCCAAGGCCTAGTCCCACCTGGAGCAGGTTGTAGTTCGCCCTTCCCTCACAGTCCTCGTCTACGCTGTTGTTGCCGATCTCGGTCGCGGCTGGATTGATCGCGGCATCTGAATCGTCGCAGTCGGTGCCGACCACGGCGACGGTGGAGGTGTTGCTTCCGTAGCCATCTTCGTCGGCGTCGGTCATGCACATGCCGGCGCCATTGGGCTCGTTCTCTGCGGCTCCTGGAAAGGTGAAGGGGTCGGAGTCGTCGCAGTCGTTGCCATCACCGACAAAGCCGGTGGGGGCGGTGCAGGTCACAGCGAGGCCCGTGCTGATGCCGTATCCGTCGCCATCGTGGTCGCCATACCAGTTCGTTGCCGGCCCGACGCTGGCGTCTGTGTCGTCTCAGTCTGTGACGCCGGCGCTCAACCAACCGCTGGCGGGGTCGTCACAGAAGGTCTCGGTGCTGGATGGGTTGATCAGGCCATCCACATCGGAATCCTCGTAGTAGGTGGATCCCTCGGAAGCGCCGGCCTGGAGATCACCGTCGCAGTTGTAGTCAATGAGCGAATCGATTGGGCCGCAGTGCTCCTGGGCGCCGGGATGGATGTCGAACTCCCCATCGTCGCAGTCGCCGCCGGCGGTGGGGGGGGAGGGCCCCAGCCAGCCGTTGTTCCCCAAGGAGCTCCAGGAGCACTCCACGTAGCCGTCGCCGTCCCCATCCAGCTCGTCGGAGGGGGTTGTTCCATCACAGTCTGTGTCCACGCCGTCACAGTCCTCTGTGTTGCCCGGGCTGACTCGGCTGGTGCTGTCGTCGCAGTCGTCCCCTCCCAGGGCTGAAAACGCCGCGCCATCCCACCCACCTGCATCCAGGGTGCATTCCACGTAGAGGTCGCCATCTGCATCGGACTCGTTCGTGGGGAGAACGGTGTCACAGTCGTTGTCCAGCCCGTCGCAGATCTCGGCGGCAGACGGGTTCACCGTGTTGTCGGTGTCGTCGCAGTCACCGAGTTCCGCCACGTACCCGGTGGGTAGGTTGCACATCACGGTTGCGATGTTGGTGTCGCCGTACAAGTCCCCGTCCGTGTCTGCGTAGAAGGTGGTGCCGTTGTCGGCACCCAGCTCCGGGTCGCCATCGCAGTTGTAGTCGACACTCTCCGGGTCCGTTCCGTCGCAGTGCTCAGAGGCGCCCGGGTGGATGCTGGCGTTCCCGTCGTCGCAGTCGTCGCCGCCGTTGATTTGAAGCGCGGTGCTGTCCCATCCACCGGAGTCCACGGTGCATGCCACGTAGAGGTCCCCGTCTGTGTCCGTCTCGTTGGAGGGCATCGCGTTGTCGCAGTCGTTGTCGATGCCGTCGCAGATTTCGCTGGCGTTGGGGTGGACGGTGGCATCCGTGTCGTCGCAGTCCGTCTTGTCGGTCACCGTCCCGGCGCTGCCCTGGCAGGAGAGCCCATTGGAAAGGGATGGGTTGCCATATCCGTCCCCGTCCCCGTCCCCGTCCGAGTCCAGAAACCACTCCACCGTGTCGATGGCGTCGTTTCCGTCTACGCTGCCCTCGCAGTCGTTGTCGATGCCGTCCCCGCAGACCTCGTTTGCCCCTGGGTTGATGGCTGCATCTCCGTCGTTGCAGTCGTCGTTGTTGCTGGCTTTGCCGTTGATGGTCTCGCAAGAAGGCTGGGCCTGCAGACCTGTTCCGTAGCCATCACCGTCGGCATCGGTGTACCAGCTGAGAACATCCACGGCGTCGATCTCGTCGGTCGCGCCATCGCAGTCGTCGTCGATGCTGTTGCAGTATTCGTCGGCGCCTGGATGGATGCTCGCGACCGCGTCGTTGCAGTCGTCCTTCTCGACCTCGTCGTTGGCGAGTCCATTGGCTGCGCTGCACTCGAGACCATCCGTCAGAAGGATGCTCTCGTCTTCGTTGGCGTGCCCATCGCCGTCGCTGTCAACGTAGCAGATCTCCTCCCCGTCACAGTCGTCGTCCACCTCGTTTCCGACCAGTTCGGTGGCATCCGGGTGGACGCCGGCGTCCAGGTCGTTGCAGTCTCCCCCTTCCGACACTGCTTCTGAAGGTTGGTCACAGGTCACCACCTCCGTGGCGTCGTCCCCAAATCCGTCCCCATCCAAATCCGTGTACCAGGAGGGGGCATCCACGGCGTCGGTCTCATCGGCGACCCCGTCGCAGTTGTTGTCGATGTCGTCGCAGACCTCGGAGGCCTCCGGGTGGGTGGTGTGGTCGCTGTCGTCGCAGTCGCTCCCACCCTGGTACTGGGCTGCCAGGAGGGCGTCTTGGGGAATGGTACAGGCCAGGAAGAGATCACCATCCGCGTCGACCTCGTTGGCGCCGTCTACAAGGTCGTTACAGTCATTGTCAAAGCCATCGCAGATTTCGTTGGCTCCCAGGTAGATCGCCTCATTTGAGTCGTCACAGTCGTCGCCGAAGGGTGCGGCAAAGTGGCCGTCTTCATCGGAGTCCACCTGTTTCTTGGCCTTGGCTTCTTTTTTGAAGTCGTCGGAAACCAGGCAGGCGGTGAGGGGCAGTATGGCGACGAGGTAGAGAACGCGCATCAAAACCTGCCTCCCAGGGCCACAACCGCGGTGGAGTCGGTGGTCACAACTCCGACCCCGAGAAGTCCTGCCCCCAAGACAGCCGAGGCGATGCCCACGGCACCAAGCAGGTTGGCGCCTGATGCCAGCTTGTCCAGCTCGTCCACGCTTTCAAACGCTCCATCCTCAATCTGCCCGCGCCGAGTGAGGCCCGCCATTAGCATGCCCCCGCCTGCCGCCACCAACCCGCCGCCACCAGCCAGGTAGAGGAGGCGCTCCTTGGGCATGGCTGCCTGTGTCGGAAGGGTGGCAGCGCTTTCGGTTGCAGGGGCCGCCGTCGCGGGGCTGGAGGAGCCCGCGGCCGGGTCCCCCACCGGCAAGGTGCGAATCTCTCCTGAGGCCACTGAGATGATGCGACCCTGCATGGGGCCGCCTTCCTTCTTCCACTGAAGCAGGTGGGGGCCGGCTGGAAGCTCGGCGGGGGTGCCGATGGGGACAGGTCGACCATCCACCCAGGCCTGGGCGTCGCCCTGGAGACGCAGGGTGCCCACCGGGCGGGCCAGTACCTCGTCCCGCACCTTGTTGTAGGCGGCGATGGGGCGGGCGCCGAGCATGGCATCCAGGGGGGCCAAAGGAGAGACCGCCACTGCCCACTCAAAGGCCTCTTCCCCTGCAGCATCCTTGCCCTGGAAGATGTGGATTGCCCCCTTCAAGCTGAAGATGGCGTTGATCATCATGGCGGGCACCGGGGCGGGTTGGCAGAGCAGCGAGCGCCGGGCAGCGTCGGCCAGCGCCTCAGCCTCGTCCAGGAGCGCCTCGTCTATCGCTGCGCTGATGTCGGTCAGGGCACCCGAGAGGCTGGCGCAGGCGGGCTCGGTGGGGGCTGCGGCATCGTCCTGGGCCCACGCGGGGGCGGCCAGGGAATGAAGGAGGAGGAGATGGGGCATCATGGCAGAGCCGCCGCGCCGAGGTAGAGGTTGTCTCCTGCTCGAAGAGCAATGGTCAGTCCCCCCGAGTCGCCCACTGCCACTGCGCACTCGTTGAAGCCGTTGCTTGAGACGCCGGAGGGGATGAGGCTGTAGGTATCCGAGTCAGTCGTGTCTACGAGAGGTTCGGACACGTAGAGATAGGCGTATCCCATGTCGGACACGCCGCAGGTGGCCACCTTGCCGCTTGAGGAAATGTCCGTGTCAATCTGGAGGATGTAGCTGTTGAGACTGGTGGTATTGGTGGCCGAGTTGGTGATTGGATCGTTCGCGATCCAGGCTGTCAGGGTCGATCCGGAGGGGTAGTCGTGTACCTGAATCGAGGCGACGTAGCCGCGGTTGGCCACCGTGTCGTTATCCACCGTGTAGTAGTTGTAGGTTCCGTAGTAGTCGAGGGTTGGGTCGGAGATTGACCGGTAGAAGTAGTGTGCGTAGGGCGGCTGTCCGACAGAGCTGTCATATCCAAGCATCAGGTACGAACGGCCGGCCGAGGTGGAGGAGTCTGGATAGTAGTAGCTGCTGCAGATGGGCCGGTTGTAGAGGGAGCTTGAGCTGTAGTTCGATGTGGCGGAGACCTGGGAAGGGGTGTTCCAGTAGTCCACGCGCTCTCCAAAGAGAAAGATTGGAGGGCCACCCAAGGAGCAGGTCACAGCCTGGAGATAGCCCACCCCTCCGCTTTCAAAGGCGAAGAGTTGAAGGTCGGTGAACGAGGTGGAGTCGGTCAAGTAGATGCTGTCCCAGTCGTACTCCGAGAGGGTTCCTCCTGCCGGGTCGATCCCTATGATGGCGAGTCCCGTGGTGTTGGCGCTTGCGTCTGTGTTGGTCTGGCCCCAGTAAAGATGCGACCCGCCAGCGACCAGGTCAAAAGGGTCCTGAAAGGCGCGGGATTGGTAGCTGGATGCGTAGACGTCAGTGCTGGCCGCCACAAGGGGGTTGGTGGCATCGATGGTTCTCAGTGCGAGTGCATTGAATTGGGTTGTGGGTGAGGAAAACGAGTCGGCGGTCCAGCCCATGTAGATCGTGTCGTCCCGAGAGGTCATGCGCACACCCTTGACGTTGCCTGCCCCCTGGTTGCTGACGCTGATCCAGTCGAGCTCGTCGTTGTCTCCATCGCAATCGGAGTCCGTGTTGTTTCCCAGGGCCTCCATTGCATCCGGATTCACCGTCGGATCGCTGTCGTCACAGTCGCTGTCGTCGGCCACGTAGCCAGAAGGGGCGCTGCAAGCCGTGGAGGACTGGGCAGCATCTCCGTAGCTGTCCAGGTCGAAATCCGCGTACCAGGTAGAAACGTCCGGTGCATCGCCCTCGTCGGCGGTGCCGTCGCAGTCATCGTCTACCCCCACAGTGCTGCAGAGCTCGGTGGCTCCCGGGTGCACGGCGCTGGTGCTGTCATCGCAGTCGGTGTTGTCGGCTACGGTCCCCGTGGGGGCGGTGCACGCGGACTGAACGCTGGTGGGGTTTCCATAGCCGTCGCTGTCACTGTCGGTGTACCAGAAGCTCTGATCCACCGCGTCTGATTCGTCACTCAACCCATCGCAGTCATCGTCGACCCCCGTGGTGCTGCAGTACTCAGGGGCACCCGGGTAGATGGAGCCATTGCCATCGTTGCAGTCCCGGTTGTCCGACACGTGGCTTGTCGGTTGGCTGCAGGCGATCTGGGAGGAGACGGCGTTGCCGAAGCCGTCTCCGTCCGCATCTCGGTACCAGGTCGCTGCGTCCTGGGCGTCGGGGCCATCGGAGGTGCCTTCGCAGTCGTCGTCCACACCGTTGCAGACCTCTGTCTCGCCGGGGTTCACCGTGCTGCTGGTGTCGTCGCAGTCCGTGTCGTCTGTCACGTGTCCCGAGGGCTCCTGGCAGGCGATCGCGGCGACTGCGGCGTCGCCGAACCCATCACCATCGGTGTCGGCGTACCAGGTGGGGGCGTCGGATGCGCTGTCTTCGTCGACTTCTCCGTCACAGTTGTTGTCGATACTGTCGCAGACCTCGGTCGCTCCCGGGTGAACGCCGGTCGCTGTGTCATCGCAGTCTGTGTTGTTTTGGATGTACCCGTCGGGTGCCTGGCAGGAGATGAGCAGGTCTCCTGCGTTCCCGAATTCGTCCCCGTCTGCGTCCGCGTACCAGGTGCTCGCGTCGGATGCGCTGTCCTCGTCGACTTCTCCGTCACAGTTGTTGTCGATGCTGTCGCAGACCTCTGTGGCCTCCGGGTTGACCTCGCCCACGGTGTCGTCACAGTCGGTGTTGTCTGACACATGCCCGGCGGGGGCGTCACAAGAAACGGTCTCGGCGCCGCCGTCTCCGAAGCCGTCGCCATCTGTGTCCGCGTACCAGGCCGTGGCGCCCGTTGCATCCGCGCCGTCGATTTCATCGTCGCAGTTGTTGTCAATGCCGTCGCAGATCTCCTCTTGGTCCGGGTGGATGTCCGCGTTGTTGTCGTCGCAGTCATCTCCTTCCTTGAACTTTGCGTCCAGATGGCCGTCGTTATCCAAGTCTTGCTGTTCGAGGATCTGCTCGGCGAGCTGCTCGTTGGTGACATAGCAACCCGCCAGGGGTGCCAGGGCGAACAAGGAAACCCAGCGCATCAGAACGTGCCTCCGAGCACCAGCTCCGGGCCGCTCTCAGACGGGCGCAGTCCAAAGGTGAGGGCAGCAGCACCCACGACACCTGCCGTGGCGCCAATCACTGTGGCCCGGTTCACCTGGTCGGCAAGGGTGACCAAATCTCCGGGGGTGGTGTCAGGGCTTAGGAATGACTGGTAGCGCACTGCGGAGACGGCGAGAAGGGCCACCCCGGTTCCAGCCGCGGCGCTCCCACCTCCGAGCAGTGCGATGCGTCGGTTTTGGCCCCACCAGCGGGCGAGGGCCCGTTTGCTCTCGCCCTTCCCCTTGCCGGAGGCCGCCACTTGGACGGTGATCAAGGTCAAGGTTCGGGCCTCCCCGGGGGTCACCGTGAGCTGCAACGTCTTCAAATCCTCCAGATGGGGCTGCCACTGGACCAGGTGGGGACCTGCCGGAAGTTCCACTGAAGTTCCGCTGGGTACTTCTCGGCCGTCGATCCAGATTTTCACTTCGTCAGTGATTTCCAGGCGTCCCATCGGGGTGGACAGGACTCGTGCTCGCACCACGTCATAGAGATCGGAGGACTTTTCACCGAGGTTTGTGTCCAATCTTCCGGTGGGAGCGACGGACACAGCCCACTCGAAGGCTCGCTCGGCTTCGCGCTCCTCACCCCGGAACAAGTGCACAGCCCCTTTGAGCTGGAGCAAGGTGGTGAGCAGCAATGTGCTGACCGGCTGGGTTTGGCAGCGCAGTGCCTCTTCCGCCGCAAGTGCCTCCGCGAGGGCATCGTCCAACAAGGCCTCGTCCAGGGCGGCGTTGATGGCGGTGATTGAATCCCCGATCGACGGGCACTCCTGCGCCTGTACGCTGCGCAAAGGCAGCGCCACCAGCAGCAAAGACACCATCACACGCACGCGCAACTGCCTGACCCCAGGAAGGACCGCATCTTACCAGTGGTCGGCGGCCCTTGCGTGCTTTGCTTCTATTGAACGGAGCGATCCGCTTTCTTGTAGGTCCACTTGTTCTTGCCCTCGGCGGTCACGGTGACCGTGGTCTCGAACGGGGCCCCCCCGTCCAGAAAGCGCAGCGTGTGCTTGCCGGGTTTCAATTCCAGGCCGTTAAGGGGCGTGTCCCGGGGAGGTCCGCCGTCCACGCTGACGGGGATTCCAAAGGGCTTTGTGATGATTCGGATGGGCACGGGTTCGGTGGAGGCGACGGGAGCAGGGGCTGCCTTCCTCGCAACAGGCGCTGGCTTGGGTGTCGAGACCACCTTGGGCGCGGGGGCCGTCTTTTCGGCGGCTTCTGGGGCTTCGGCCTTGGCGGGCTCCACTTCTTCCTCAGGCTCCTCAGGCGGTGCTTCCGCTGTGGCGGGAGGTGCGGCACGCTGCGCCGCCGGGACGGGAGGTATTTCCTCTTCTGTCCAGGGCTCCAGGATGAAGGTCGCTGCGACCACGCAGGTCACCAACAAGAGGAGAAGCAGCACCACGATGTCTCGCGCGTTGTGACTTGGGGGTGCTGTGGGGTTGACTTGAACCTGGACGTCAGCACCAGAGACTGCTTCCTCCAGAGCCATCTCATCCAGGGCGGAGAGCGACATTGTGGGCGCGTCCGTGTCCAACCCCAGCTTTAGAGTGTCCTCGTTGAGAAAGTCCCTTGGCTTCTTGGGCAGGCGTGCGCTGCTGCTGTCTTCAATCAGTGTGCGTCCGGAGAGGTCCCCTTCTGCTGACTCCTCCTCTTTACCTTGCAGCTCACGTACCGCCTCGGGTGCCCACTCCTCGAGCCCTACGCCGTCTACCTTGCGCTCGATGTCTCGGCATTGCTGGGCGACAACCTTTGCGGTGGGGCGCTTGGAAGCCTCAAAGGCCAGCATGCTTGTGAGCAGCGCGTGAACCGCTTCGGCCTGGTCCCCAAAGTCTTCCATGTCGAGCTGGCCCATGCGGGTCTCCACCTGGGCGCTGTGAAGGTCGTCGGCTTCTCCGGCCCACCCAAATCGCTTTCGGGCGATGCTCTCGTAAAAAGTAACCCCAAGGGAGTAAACGTCGCTGGCCGGGGAAGCGCCGCCCCCGTCCATGAGCTCGGGGGACATGTAGGGAAGGGAGCCCAGTTGGTATTCCTGGGTCTTCGCCTCCCTCTCCATGTGGTCCGAGCGCGCGATGCCAAAATCGAGCACCTTGACCTCTCCGTCGGGCGTGATGCGCACATTGGCCGGCTTGATGTCCCGGTGCAGCACTTTGAGGGGCTTGTTCGTGACGCTGGAGGGCCGGTTGTAGGCCACGTCCAGGGCGTCTGCGATCTGTCGGATGACGGTGAGGATTACCCGGGCAGGGACACGGTCCAGGCCGCTCTTCGGACTGATCAAGGTGCTGTGATTGATGCCCGGGATGTACTCCATCACCACCGCCGGACGCCCGGAGAGGGTGATCAGATCGTCGGCTTGCACGATGGTGCGGTGGCGCAGCATGCCCAGCATGCGGGCCTCGTCACGCATGCGCTGCTCCACGTCCGGCTTGCCGTCGGCGTCTTCCCGCATGAGCTTCAGGGCGACGGTCTTGGTGAAACCCGTCACGGTGCTCATTTCCGCCAGGTAGACCTCGCCGAAGCCGCCTTTCCCGAGGCAGCGAAGAATCTTGAATTGCCGGCCAATGCTGGACTGGGACGGTTGCACAGGTTCCACCCCACAAGAATCGTATATAGGAGCCTTGTCGTCAACTGGGACGAGGAGGGTCTGGCCATGTTGTTTCTTGGTATTTGGGCCGCCCCTGCACTGGCCTTGGACATTCCGTTTGAGTCCTTTTCCCTGGAGAACGGCCTGGACGTAGTGTTGCTTGTGGATCCTGTGCGACCCCAGGTGGTGGTGGATGTCTGGTACGACGTGGGGTCTTTTGATGACCCGGAGGGTGCCTCAGGCTTTGCCCACCTCTTTGAGCATCTCATGTTCATGGGCACGGAAGACGTTCCCCAGGGCATGTTTGATGCCCAGATGGAAGCCGCGGGGGCGCGAAACAACGCCTCTACCGCGGCGGACTACACCAACTACTACAGCTGGGGCACCGCCAACACCCTGGACTTGTTGCTGCGCCTGGAGTCGGACCGCATGACAGGCCTTGCCATCACCCAGGAAAAGCTGAACCTCCAGCGGGATGTGGTGCGCAACGAGCGGCGCCAGAACTACGAAGATCCGCCCTACGCGGCGGCGTGGTTGGCGCTCTCAGAGATGCTCTTTCCGGAGACTCACCCCTACCACCTGGAGGGGATCGGAAGCCACGAGGACTTGTTGGCTGCTACCCTGGACCACGTGGAGGGGTTCTACGCGGACTGGTACGCCCCGAACAATGCCACTCTGGTGGTGGCGGGTGACATTGATCCGGGGGAGGTCAAGACACGGGTCACCGAGTTTTTTGGCCCATTGCAGCCAGTGGTGGTTCCTGCCCACAAGGCGCCACCTGAGGTGCTTATGCCAGTGGTGGGCCGGCGCACATTGCGGGACCCGGTGCCGGCGCCTGCGGTCATTCTTGCCTGGCACTCGCCGAGCTTCTTCCAGGAGGGGGACGCCACCATGGATGTGCTCGCGGACGTCTTGTCGGAGGGGGAGGGTTCGCGCCTTCCCCAGCGCCTGGTCTACGCGGAGGGTTTGGCCCAGGAGGTCTGGGCAGCCCAGGCCTCCCAGTCCCGGGGTTCGGTGTTCCTGGTATGGGTGGTGGGGCGGCCGGGGGCGGATCCCGCAGCCATTGAAGCGGCGGTGTTGGACGAGCTGGCAGGATTGTCGGGTGACAGGCCGGTCACGGAGGCGGAACTTCAGCGCGCGGTCACGGGATTCGAGGTGGGGTTCTACCAGCAGATGGAGTCGTTGCTCTCCAGGGCGGAGATGCTCCAGCGGTACCAGCACTTCACCGGGGCAGCCGACTACGTGGAGCAGGATCTCGCCCGGTACCGGGCGGTGGAACCGGAAGGAGTGCGGGCTGCGGTGGAGCGATGGCTGGCCCCTGCAAAGGCGGCGACTCTTCTTGTGTTGCCGACGGACGGCGAGCCCACGGACGGCGAGCCGACGGACGGCGAAACCGGGGAGGTCTCCCCATGATTGCCTGGTTGATGCTGGCCTGTGCCACCACGTCGCAGCCCCCGCTGGAAGAACCTTCTCCGGCGGCTTTCCTGCCTACCCCCGGGCCTCTGCCTTCCTGGTCTCCACCGGTCCCTTCGGAGACCCTCCTTGCGAGTGGCTTGCGCCTGGTTCTCCTGGAGGACACGACGCTGCCCCTGGTCAGTGTCCGCCTGCTGCTGCCGAGCGGCACGGTGGCGGATCCCAAGGAAGCCTGGGGCTTTACCTGGCTCGCCGCCGAGATGATGGAGGAGTCCACCACGTCCCGGTCCACCGCGGAGGTGGCCGACGAGGTGAAGCGCTTGGGGGCGTCGTTTTCGGTGGATGCGGAGCGAATGGCGGTTGAAGTCAGCATGGATCTCTTGTCGGACCGTTTTGAAGAGGGGATGGAGCTCCTGGCAGACGCTGTATTGCGGCCGGCCTTTCTGGAAGAGGACTGGGAACGGGTCAAAGGACTGCACATCGAGGGACTGGCGCGCAGGTGGGAGGAAGGGCGCTTCTTGGCCACGGATGTGGCCAACCTCCAGTTCTATGGGGAGGAGAACCCGCTCGGGTGGCCGGTTCGGGGCACCCCGGAGTCTGTGGGGCGGGTGTACAGGGAGCGTGTAGCAGCCGCACAGGCCGCCTTTTCCGTGCCTGGGGGCAGCACGCTTGTGGTGGTGGGGAATGTGGATGCACCCCGTGTGGAGGCGGCGGTGGCAAGTGCTTTCGGTGACTGGTCCGGAACGGCAGCGCTGCCGTCCCTTCCAGAGGAGGTCACAGGGCCGGCTGGGGGGGAGCGCAGCCTGTTGGTGGACCTGCCCGGTGCCGCCCAGACCGCCCTGCACGTGACGGCTCCTGGACCGGCTCCTGGCTCCAAGGCCGAGGCCGCTGCGGTCATGGCAGGCGTGGTGTTGGGGGGCAGCTTCACCTCGAGACTCAACCAGCTCCTGCGGGAGGAGAAAGGCTACACCTACGGTGCGCGAGCCTACTTTGGCGCCCATGGCCCCCAAGGTGGGTTTCATGCAACCACCTCGGTGGTGGCCGAGAGCACCGGAGAGGCCCTTGCGGATCTCCTGGGTGAGCTTGGCTCGGACCGGCTGTTCTTTTCTGAGGAAGACGCGCACAAGGCCCGGGCCCAGGAGCTGGCAGACGCTCTCGACATCGGGGAGACCCGGGCCGGGTTGGCGGCTCGGTTTGCGGACCTGGTGCAGCAAGGGCTGGGCCCCGAGGTGTTTTCCCACTCCCTTGACAGGATGGAGCAGGTTTCCTCCCAGGAGATGGAGCGGGTGGCCAGGGAGTGGCTGGCGCCGGAGCGGCGCCTGGTGGTGCTGGTGGGCGACCTGGAGCAGATCGGCCCGTTGTTGGACAGCGCAGGAATCTCTTTTGAGCGGGTGGAGGCGCCTCGTTGAGCCGTGACGCTCCGGTTTGACGATGACAACCGGGGTCTGGCCCTCTCGGTGCGGGACCTCGTGCATGCGAGGCCTCTACGCGGTCACCTACGCGAGTCGCTGGGGGGAAGCGCCGCCCGCATGGCAGCCGGCCGGGATGCGCACACGGCCTGGCAGGACCAACGAGAAGCAGGGGACAGGGAGTTTCGCCGGGAGGTGTCCGTTTCCGTGCGGGTGGTGGTTCGGGACTGGGAGTGCCACATCCGCGGGCGCCTGGATGGGCTGACCCGGAAAGGGGACGTCTGGGTGGTGGAGGAGGTCAAGAGCACCCTGTCGGATCCGTCATGGCTGGCCCAGGCGGAGGTGGCGTCTTTCGGGGACTGGGCGGAGCAGGCGGGGCTCTACGCCTGGCTCTTGGAGGCCAGCGGAAAGCGTCCCGTGGAGGCCCGGCTGGTGGTGATCTCCCTGGTGAGCGGAGAGGAGCGAACCCTGGAGGTGCCCCTGGACCTGCCCTCTCTGCAGGAGGAGGCTGTGGCCCGACTGGAAGCGCTTGTGCAGGCACGGGAGGCCTGGCTTGCCTGGCGTGCCCGTCGGCGAGAAGCGGCGGTACCCTTTCCCCACGACACCCCCCGCGACCTCCAGTGGGACATGGTGGCAGATGTGGAGGGGGGACTGGCCCGGGGGGAGCACGTGCTTTTGACCGCCCCTACCGGTTCAGGCAAGACTGCAGCCGTCCTCACCGGCGTGCTGCGGCACAGCTATGAGACCGGAAAGCGGGTCTTCATCGCCACGGCCAAGGGAACCCAGAGGGAGATTCTGGAGCGCACCCTGGAGGGATTTGCAGACAAGGGCTTGCCTTTGCGCACCGCAATGGTGAGGGCACGGGAGCGGGTTTGTTTGAACGAGGTGGTCGACTGTCGACCCGAAGCTTGCACCCACGCTCATGGGCACTACGACCGGGCGGGTCCGGTGCTGGAACACCTCGTGGAGGCGGGGCACGTGCCGGGAGACATGCTGGATGATGCCGCTCGCCATGCACAGGTCTGCCCCTTTGCCCTCTCTATGTCCCTGGCGGATCGAGCGGACGTGGTGGTGGGAGACTACAACTACGCCTTTCACCCCCAGGTGGCGCTTCGGCAGTTGTTCGGGGAGAGCTGGGAGGAGTGGATCCTGGTGGTGGATGAGGCCCACAACCTGGTGGAGAGAGCCCGGGACTACGGGTCTGCCGAGTTGTCCCGTGGATCTTGCCTGGAGGTGGCGGACTGGGTCGACGAGGAACCGGGGGGGCGAGGAACGGAAGCCGCGTCCTGGTGCCGCGCGGTGGCGGACGCCATTCTGGATGCTCGGGAGCTGGAGGATGCGGGAGCTCACGGTGAGTGGGAGGTAGGCTTGCCCCCAGAAGGTTGGGGCGTGTTGGCTGAGGTGGGAGAGGGGAGACTCCTTGCCTGGCTCGGCGCGACGGCTTCCTCGCGGCTGGCGGTGGACCCCTTTCGAGACCTCGTGCGGGAGGTGCAGCGATTTGCTGGGTTGCTTCGCGAGGCCGGTGACGAGACTTTGGTGTGCTTTGCACGGCGGCCGGGAAGAGAGCCGACCCTTCGGCTGGCCTGTTTGGACCCCTCTCGTTGGATGCAGGAGCGGCTGGACGCGTTCTCGGGCTCGGTGTTGCTCTCGGCGACCCTTCGACCGGAGGCCTACCACCGGGACCTGCTGGGAATGGCCCCGGAACGGGTCGGGGCTGCTGCCCACGGTTCCGACTGGCCGGCGGAGAACAGGGCAGTGATTCTGGCGACCCGAGTCTCTACTGCCTACAAGGATCGCCAAGCCCACCGTGGTCGCACCGGTGCCCTGATCGCTGAGTTGATTCAGGCCACGCCAGGGCAGGTGGCTGTCTTCTACCCCTCTTTTGCCATGTTGAGATCCCTGGCCCCTCTCTGTGAGGTGGAGGGGCGGGAGGCTTTGATCCAGGGACGCGGCCTCTCGGAGGAGAGGCGCTCCGAGCTGCTGGAGAGCCTGGTGGCCCCCGGGGCACGCAAGGTACTGCATGCGGTGCTGGGAGGGCTGTTCGCCGAGGGGGTGGACCTGCCGGGGGAGGTGCTGCAGACGGTGGTAGTGGTGGGACCAGCTCTTCCTCCCATCGGGCTGGAGCGGGACCGCATGCGGGTCTGGTGTGAGGAGCAGTATGGGCACGGATTTCGCTACGCATTCCTGGTGCCGGGTATGAACCGGGTGGTCCAGGCTGCCGGTCGGGTGGTGCGAGGCCCCGCGGAGCGGGGTGCGGTGGTCTTGGTGGGGCGTCGATTTGGCTGGCGGGGGTATCAGGAGCTTCTTCCAGAGGAATGGCAGGCAAGTCGGTCCGAGGATCCTGTCGCTGCGCTGCGGGAGTTCTGGTCGACTGAGGAACCGGGTTAGGGAATTCACCCCCGGAGCGCGTCTTGGCTGTACCCATCCCAGTGGATTCAAAGGCCCTACGCGACCATCGGCGTCCCCTGGATGACCTGGAAATGGCCGTGGTGCGCCGGGTGTTGGATTGTGGAGACTCGCTGGAGCACCCGGACATTTGCGCACTGAGGTACGTGCTGGGATTTGCCAAGCTCACCCATGTGCGCACAGACGATGGCGTAGACAAGGAGGTGATCGGGGCGCTTCGAACCCATGCATGGTGGGTGCGAGATCGCCTGGAGGCGAGGCTGTCGGAGGAAGGGCGCGGCCTTGTGCCTGCTCTGGAGGTGTTGCCTGAAGTGGTGGAGGCCACCCGCCAGAAGCAGGATGAGCTCTTGACCCTGGGGCTCTCGGCGGCGGCCATTCAACGCGAGGTCTGCGAACGGAAGCTGGTGCTGGTGCTCGGGGGAGGTGGTGGAGCTGGGTTTGGATACGCGGGGGTGTTCGATCAACTGGCCCGAGCGGAGCTGCAGCCGGAGCTGATCTGCGGTACTTCGATCGGTGCGTTGCTCGGGCTCTTTCGTGCCCGGCGACGTCGGCATGATGGACGGGCCTTGATTGAGGTGAGCAAGTCCCTCTCCTGGAAAGGGGTCTTCACCGTCCATAGTGAGCCCTCTCGGTACGGCCTTCCTGCCACTCTTCGATTGCACCTTCGGCGTGCCCTGTCAGACTTTCTCCTGGATGACGAAGGGCAGCCCCTTCGGTTCCAGACTCTGCCGATTCCCATGCACATGGTGGTCACGGGACTCAAGATGGAGGCCCTCAAGCATGAGCTGGAGTACTACGAGCACTACCTGGATGCGGCGGTCAAGCCGGGGCTTGTCTTTCGGGTCAACCGTGTGTTCAAGATGCGGAACGTTGCAAGTGTGCTCAAGGAGATCATGCAGGAGCAGGAAGCCCTGGAGGAGATCGTCTTCGGGCTGGACCCCTTGACCCAGGAAGCCGACTGCCTGGATGCCGCGGGGTTTTCCTCGGGCATCCCCGGACTGATCCACTACGACATCCACCGAGAAGATGCCCACATGCACCACCTGCTGGAGCGCCTGTATGCCGAGTACGGAATCACGCGCCTTGCGGAGGGGGGAATCGTCAACAACCTCCCCGCCAAGGTGGCGTGGAAGTCCGCAATGGAGGGCCGGCTGGGAGGCCATCGAAACATCTTTGTGTTGGCGCTGGATTGCTTCGCCCCTCGCCCGAGGTCCGCAGTGTTCTACCCGATTCAGCAATTGGTTCGAGGGAACGTGGTGAAGAACCTGCCCTATTGCCACCACTACGAGTCCCTTGGACGCACCCTTTCGCCGTTGAACCTGGTGCCGGATCCCGAGCAGATTCAGCAGGCCAATGAGTGGGCCACCCGGGGGCTTGCCCCGAAGATGCCGCTTATCAAGGCGATGCTGACGCCATTTCCACCGCTTGGGCCCGCGTAATCCGGAACCCGGCGAGGGAGGCGGCGCCCATCAGGGCGGCGGCGGCCACAAAAGCGGAAGCGGCCTGCACTCCTGCAAAGAGTGCCAGGGCCAAGGCAGGCGCGGTGGCGCGGGCAAGGGCGGAGAGTGACTGGTTGGTGCCCATGACCAGGCCCTGGTCCGATTCGGGGGTCCGTCGGGAGATCAGGGAGAAGAGGCTGGGCTGGGCAAGTCCATGAAAGAGGGCCAATGCGGTACAGGTAAGGGCCAAGGGCACAAACGGGGGTGCCGACACCAGCGCCAGAAGCCCCAGGGCCAGCCCCGGCAGGCCCACACGCACCAAGGCCTCCTCGCCGAAGCGCTTGGAGAGTGGGCCAATCATCCCCCCCTGCACAAGGACCATCACGACGCCGATCAGTCCCATGAGTCGTCCCACGTCCCGGGCATCCAGGCCGTAGAGGGCTTGCTCGAAGAGGGCGAAGGTGCTCTCCATCATGGAGAAGGCAAAGGTCATGCAGAAGATCAGTCCGATCAGGGAACCCACCACCGGGTGCTTCAAGACCTGCAAGAACGTGCCTGGGTGGATCGGACGGGGACGCCTGGCGGACACGGCGGCGGGATCTCGTGACTCCGGCAGAATTACGCTCGCCAACAGAAAGTTCAAGGCCCCAAGTCCTGCTGCAAGCCAGATGGGTGCTGCCAGTCCATGCACGGAGAGCTCTCCTCCCATCCAGGGGCCCAGGGTGAAGCCGAGCCCGAAGGCGGCGCCGATCATGCCCATGGCCTTGGCCCGGCCCTCGGGGGGGGTGATGTCCGCCATGTAGGCTTGGGCGGTGGAGATGTTTGCCGCAAAAAGCCCGTGCAGCGTGCGAAAGAGAAAGAGCTGCCAGAGTGCTTGTGCGGCGGCAAACCCCACCAGCATCAGGGCCCCCATGCCAATGGAGAGGAGCAGCACCGGGCGCCGTCCTCGGCGATCCGAAATGGCCCCCCAGAACGGGGCAAAAAGGAACTGCGCAAGGGAGTAGCATGCCATGAGCAGGCCAATCTCCATGGGCGTGGCGGTAAACCGCGGATCCTGGGCGTAGAAAGGCAGAAGTGGGATGACGATCCCGAACCCGACGAGGTCCAGGAGGACCGTCAGGAAGATGACCAGGCGCGGCTTCATGCGGGGCGCGAATAGCCTGTGCACCGGGCGGAGTCCACCGCCGGTTAAGGCGCAACTGAGGTGAACCAAATGGACATTCGAGCGATCCATGATCTTGCAGTGGAGGCGGCCAGGGAGGCGGGGGCTGCCATCGCGGGCTTCTACGAGGACGAGTACACCGTTCAGTTCAAGAGCAAGGACAATCCACTGACCGATGCGGACCTGGCGGCGGATAGAGCCATTGAGAGTCGCATTCGTCACGCGGTGCCAAACACAGGGTGGCTGTCGGAGGAGTCGGTGGATGACCCGGCCCGGCTGGAGCAAGGAGCCTGTTGGATTGTGGACCCGCTGGACGGCACCAGGGAATTCACCCTGGGGGTTCCAGAGTTTGTGGTGTCCATTGCCTACGTGGTGGGTACCGAGGCGCGAGTCGGCGTGCTCTTCAACCCGATCAAGGAAGAGCTGTTCACGGGCATCGTGGGGGAGGGGGCCTGGTTCAACGGGGCACCGATGGAGGTCACGGGCCATGAGAGCCTGGATGGCGCCCGAATCGTGTGCTCCCGAACTGAGGCCAGCAAGGGTTGGTTTGACCCATGGAAGGACCAACTGGAGCTTCATCCGACGGGCTCCGTCGCCTACAAGTTTGGACTGGTTGCAGCCGGCCGGGCTGAAGCCACGTTTACGCCGCGACCTCGCAACGCCTGGGACATTGCCGCCGGAGTGGCTGTGGTAAAGGCGGCAGGGGGACGCAGCAGCAACCGCCACGGCAATCCCTACCAGTTCAACCAGCCGAAGCCCCTCAAGGATGGGGTCTGCGCAACGAACGGATCGGTACATGGGGCCATCCTGGACATCATGTCGCAGCAAGCCCAGGACTGACTCTGCACCCGGGTCAGGGTCTGTGGCCCAGGAGAAGGAGCAGATCCTCTGTTTCGTCGCCGTTGGCGTCCCCGGTCACAATGATCTCTCCTGTGCGCCCAAACGCCAAGGGAGAGAAGAGGGTGATGTCTGCATCCGTGGTGCTGGTTTGTTCTGTCCAGTCCATGGGGGACGCCCCGAGGAAGATCCAGATCGCGCCAAAGAAAGACTGGGTGTCGTCAGCCAGGTTGGCCCGGGGGCCCCCCAGGATCAAGTCGGCGTGTCCATCGCCGTTGTAGTCCGCCATTGCCACAGCGCGACCCAGTCGGTCACTTTCCCCCTGTGGGACGAATCGGAAGGCTGGAAGAGTCGCCTCGATTGCGAGGTCTTCCCCGGTCCACAAGAGCGCTCCACCGGCACCCCCTCCCGAGCCGGGCTCTCCTGCGAGAAGCTCTGAGAGCCCATCACCGTCCACGTCCCCCGTGGCGAGAGAGTGACCCAGGGATGCGCCAGGTGTGGATCCGTGGAGCGTGAGGGAGGCGGCGACCCGAACGGGACCGCTACTCCCCAGGGGGCGCGGTAGCAGGTAGACGGTACCGGCGCTTGCTTCCCCCGATGGGCTGGCCCCATGAGGGGCAGCCAGGGCCACGACCCCGTCCTTGGCGGCTCCATCGAGACAGGCCATGGCCTTGCCCAGCTGACCTCCCGGCTCCTCGCCGATGTAGATGGGGTCAAGCACCCCTGCAAGTACCTGATTCTCCAAGAGTGGGAGGTCCGCCGCTGCGAGCACATGCACGGCCCCACCCAGGGGCGCACCCTCACTGTTGGAGGGAGAGCCCACCAGCAGGACGGGGCCGTCGCCCTGCCCCGCCTCCTCGCAGGCCAACAAGTGGGTGCCCAGGTGATCTCCAGCCCCTTCCCCCAGGATTCGCAGACGAGCTTCTGAAGCTGCAACCGAGCCACCTACCAACGATTCCCCCAGGTGGAGATAGGCCGCCCCTGCCTCCAGGTGGGTTCCACCTCCGCGGGCATCCGGTGCCCCCACCGCCAGTTCTTGCAGGCCATCGCCGTCCATGTCTGGCACCTGGACCAGGGCGCTCCCGTGTCCATCCCCCGGGGTCTCGCCCGGGATGAGCGAGAGAACCCGGTCTTCGAGTTCTTGGAGGGAGTCGTTGGGGGTGGTGTCGACCCGAACAACCTCGCCGGACTTCGCTGCCCCGATCCAGAGTCCTTCGGTGGACACCGCAGCGGAGAAGTCGGGTCCCTGGTCTGCGTCGCCATCTATCCTGAGGTGGGCATCTTCTACCGCCAGGGCCAAAGGAGGAGAGTCGGAACCGTGGAACAGGGCGACTCGGGTGGCCGTGAACAACTCGGCACAGCCCACGCCCTCGCACTCTGCGGGGCAGCCGGTGCTGGCAACGGCGCTGATCAGGGCCAGCCAGGCGAGCGTTCTACTGGGCTTCTTCTTCCACATCCGCCGGGGAAGCTTCCTCGTCTGCCGCGGGTGCCTGGGGCGGCTGGATTGCGGGCGTCCCCACCACCACTGTCTTTGTGTAGCCGTTTGGAAGTTCCATTTGCACCTTATAGCTGCCCGCCTTGGCCCCTTGAATCCTCCCCGTGGTCAATGGGCCGAGCACCCCCACGAGCACGTCGCCCACGGTGACCTTTGCAAAGGCTGTGGCGGTGTTCTCAATCACCAACTCGCCGTTCGGCTCGTCGGTTCGAGGCTTCTCGGGGGACAGCTTGTTGGACAGGCCGCCAGCCTCCACAAAGAGCTGCCGAAATCCGGTCACTTCGCCTTCCGTCAGCGAGGGGTTCACCTCAAACGGTCCAAAGGCGTTTTCGTCGGTTGCGGCCGCGGTTGCGAACAGAAAGGGAAAAAGAACAAGAAGGAAGCGCACGATGCAGGCCCTGGGTTCTGGAAACAGAAGGTGGAGACTCTAGTTCTGGATGGTCAGTCCATTGTAGGAGCTGAGGGACTTTGTGATCGTGGAGTCGGGTCCGCCATCCAAGGAGTAGGTGTGGTTCTCCTCCACCATGCCGATGCCCTTGACCCACTTCTGCTCGATGTAGCCTGCGCGGTTGAATCCGCCTTCGGCGCTGCCTGTACCCGCATCAATTCCCGCGAAGGCCACGGCGTAGGTGAGGGTCAGGAAATAGGCATCTGCCTGGGTTCCAGCCACGTTGACCGTGGTGAAAGCGCCGTCAGGGTGCTCTACGTAGGTGCCGGTTACGTCCATCTCCAGGGTGTATCCATACTGCATCGCCTGTACGGTCAGGGTGTACGGGGTCATCTGCCAGGAGCCCACCTGGCCTGCTTCGTAGTCGGCGGGAAGGTACTTTCGGGGGGGCAGGTCCCGGGCGAACAAGGTGTCCGACATGGTGGCGGAGGTGTAGGTCTC
>CAZRYF010000020.1:0-63827 GCA_964604165.1 uncultured Enterobacterales bacterium | reverse complement strand
CCTCTTCCTCTTCCTCTTCCTCTTCCTCTTCCTCTTCCTCTTCCTCTTCCTCTTCCTCTTCAACCAACTGAAGCGAGGGCCGCTCCAAGGGCACCTCGGCCACCGGAGGCGAAGCTCCCATCTCTCCAATGCATGCCGAGTTTGCAATGAACATGTCCCCCAGGATGTCCAGGGTCTCGAAATGTTCAAAGGGGGAGCGATCCAGCAGTGAACGAAGGGTAATGCCGTGGCCAAGAAGGGAGGCAATTTCTTGCTCAGGCAGGTTTTGGGGCGACTGCTCTCCGCCGACGATGATGGAGTCGTGGGCCAATCGGTCCCGAATCGGCTGGGTGCGATTCAAGAGGGAGTTCACCTCTTGCAGAAGCTTGGGAGTGTCGTGGCTCAGCTGGACATTGGAGACTAGGATGCTCTCCATTTCCTCCGTGTCGATGTAGCCCTTGGAGCAGCCAAACCAAGCGATGTTGTCCCGGAATCGGTCGAAGAAGGCCAAATCCAGGCGGCGGTCCTCCACGACCCCGAGCAGCCGGTCATAGAGAGGGGTAACCGAGCGGTCCTGGGCCATGCGGGCGGTTGTCATTGCATCCAGCTCTCCCCGGGAGAGCAAGCGCCTGAGCAACTGGGCGTCATCGTCGGTGGCGTGGGCAGCCATGACTGCGCTGTCCATGACATAGACGCGCACCACGCGCTCGCGTGTGACCTGCGTGATGCACCCGGTGAAACCGGCATCCAGGTGGGCACGTAGCTGCTCGAGCGGGGGGAGGTTGGGCAAGGGATTCTCGAGGAAAGCGCTTGGTTGATACCTATCCGATCCCGGGAGGGAGGGCAGTCAGTCAGTTGGCGCACTCCAGCAAGCGCGACGCGGCTTCCAGCTGAAGATCGGGTGGGGCGCTGTGAACGGACACCATGGTGGCGCGGCTGCCACTGACCCACACGTCGGGCTGAAGACCCTCACCGGACCAGTCGTCACCCCGGGGTCCATGGAGCAGGGTATCCACGATCAAGAGATGCATGTCCTCTGTCAGGATGTGTTCCTGGGCGATCCCTCCGACTCCGGCCGTGGGCACGCCCACCACCATGGCCCGTCCCTGCTTCTGCAGGGCCGCCGTGAAGAGTTCGGCCATTTGAGAGGTCCCGCCATTGACCAGGATCGCCACCTGGCCGCCCTGAACAGGCTCGCCACTGGCCGTGAGGGACTTCTCTTCTCCTCCCCGGTGGCTCAGCCTGGCGACCACAGTGTCTGGAGGCAGGAACAGCCCGGCGGACTCTACGGCTTCCTCCAAGCTGCCGCCAGGATTGTCCCGGACATCCAGAACCAGGCAGTCAAAACCGTCTTTCAGAGCAGATCGAATGGCCTTGGTCGTCCCCTCTGCGAAGTGGTGGATACGCAGGGTGGGCACCCGTGCGCGGGACATGGAGCGCACCGGTGCGATCTGAAATGGACCTCGCACCAAGGCGACACGGCGCCTCACCCCTGCGGCGGAAGCCACTTCCAGGTCCAGGGCGGGATTCACCGACGGACCCGCCTGTTGCATGACAATGGCGTGGATCTCGGGGCGGCTGCGGCCAGCGAAGCTCCAAGCCCCCATGGCGATTACCGTGTCGCCGGGAGCGATTCCGGCCTGTGCGGCGGGGCTTGAATCGAAGACCTGGGTCACCAGCATGCCGTGGCCCGGAAGCGCCAGGTACTCCACCCCGATTCCCTGTCTCCAGCCGACGTGGGGCATTTCGTCGGAAGACAGCAGGGTGTTGCCCGGGTGCCCTTGCTGGGCATTCAGGTATTCCAGCATCCCTTTGACCGCGGCGCGGGTCATTGCCTCCGAGTCGAACTCGCCGATCCAATGGGACTCCATGGCCTCGGCGGCGCGCGAAACCTCGTCCAGGTCCACGGGCTCCGCGGACCAGGCTGAAAGAACGCACAACAGCAGCGCTGCGGTGGATGCCATGGGACTTAGAAAGTGTCGCGGAAAGGGACGTAGGCGGCGGGACGCACTTGCGGCAGGGTGGGCATGGGCCGCAGTGGTTGTTGTTCGGCCACCACCTGTTGGTACCGAAGCAACTCTTGAAGGGCCGAGTCCCTGGCCTGGCGAGCCCTTTGCGCTTCCTGTTGGCTGACCCAACCCCAGCCGAGCGCGAGCAAGAGCGCAGCGGCATAGGCCATGGCAACCACGCGATCCCGGGGCATGGGAGCCATCCAAAGCCCAGCTGCCCTCCGGCGTTCTTCCAGGTCATGGGCGTCCGCTGCCTCCATGATCGCTCGGTGCATGGGCGCCCAGTCTTCTTCGGAGAGCGCTGGAGGAGAGGCGCCGCCCGGGTTGGGTCGGGTGCGCTCCATCAAGCCTCTGTGTTTTCCGCAGGGGGGGCATGCGTCGACATGCTGTTGCATCGCCTCGGCATCGGCGGCGGAAAGTTCGCCATCCAACCAGGGAACGATTCGATCAAGGATTTGGGAGCAGCGCACGTGTGGATCCTACGACGTCTCGAGGACGAGCGGGTGGTTTGGGCCCAAGACCCCCGCCAGGCGGTTCCGTGCCCGGGACAGACGAGACATCACTGTGCCCAGCTTGACCTCCAGCACCGCGGCGATCTCGTTGTACGACAGGTCGTCGTAGTACCGAAGCAAGAGGATTTCGCGATGGGGCGCCGTGAGCTTTTCCATGGCTCCGAGCATTTCGTCTCGCACCTGGCGCTCTTGCACGCTGTCGGAAGAGGATGGTGACATGGGCCGGGGCGTGGCTTCTTCTTTGCGGGTGCGCAGGAGACCGGAGCGGCGGTTTCGGTCCCGAACAATGTTGAAGCACAGGTTGCTTGTGACCCGGAACAGCCAGGCCTTCATCTGGAATTCCGGATCGAAGAAGCGCTTTTCTCGGATGGACTTGATGAAGACCTCCTGGACTGCATCGTAGGCGGCCTCCGGTTCCTTCAAGATGCAAAGCGCGTGGTAGTAGAGTCGGCTGCGGTATTTTCGCACCGTGAGGTCCACCGCCAGGCGGCGGTTGGATTTTGCAGTGGCCTTGATGTCGTCGTCTTCCCAGCTCTCGGCATCGCGGTGGGGAATCAGCTGCAGTCGCTCCATGTCGTCTCCGGTCTCGCCTGGGGGAATCGTAGGGTCGCGCACGGGGTGCCTCGTCCTTTACACCTGGGAGGAGGGATTCATTCCCAGTCCACCCTCCTACGTGTGCACCGCCAAACCATTCGTCAAGGGGTCGCCTTTGGATTTGTGGGTTGACCCCTGGGCCTGGATTGTCCATTCTGTAGGTGCAAGGAGCGGGCTTTCTCAGGGGAGCGTCGCTCTGCACGGCAAAGTACAGCAGGGCACCCGCAGCAGGAGAATCGCCGTGGCAGATGAATCACAAGTCATGGACGTGAGAGAGTTGGTGGAGCAAATCGCTCGCGCCATTGTGGACCAACCCGAGCGGGTCGTCTGTCGAGAGAACCGCGGTGCCCAGTCCTGCATTCTCGAGCTGGAGGTGGCGCCGGAGGATGTGGGAAAGGTGATCGGGCGAAAGGGAATCCATGCGGATGCCATTCGTCGCCTTGTGAATGCCATCGGTGGCAAGCACAAGGTTCGCTACGTCCTCGAGATCATCGAGAACTAAACAACCCCCTACTCGGTGATGTTGGGTATGCGAACGCCTCTCTCGTGGGCCACGTCCACGGCCCGTTCGTAGCCGGCATCTGCATGGCGAAAGACGCCCATGGCCGGGTCGGCGGTGAGAACTCGCTCCAGACGGATTGCGGCTGCATCGGTGCCATCAGCAACGATGACCTGTCCCGCATGGAGGGAGTAGCCAATTCCCACGCCGCCCCCGTGGTGGAAGCTGACCCAGCTTGCCCCGTTCACCGCGTTGACCAGGGCATTTAGAATGGGCCAGTCCGCCACCGCGTCCGAGCCATCTCTCATGGCCTCCGTTTCTCGGTTTGGCGAAGCCACTGATCCGCAGTCCAGGTGATCCCGTCCGATCACGATGGGGGCGGAGACCTTTCCGGTGCGCACGAGATCATTGAACAAGAGCCCCGCCTTTTCCCGCTCGCCATAGCCCAGCCAGCAGATGCGGGCGGGCAGTCCCTGGAACTGGATGCGCTCCCCGGCCAGGGTGAGCCAGCGGCGAAGCGCCACATCCTCGGGAAAGAGATCCATCAACGCCCGGTCGGTGGTGAAGATGTCTTCCGGGTCTCCTGACAGGGCGACCCATCGAAACGGGCCCTTGCCCTCGCAGAAGAGGGGCCGGATGTAGGCGGGGACAAACCCGGGAAAGGCGAAGGCCTCCTCACAGCCCCCTTCCACGGCCCCTGCACGAAGGTTGTTGCCGTAGTCGAAGACGTGGCTGCCAGCAGCCTTCATGTCCAGCATGGCCTGTACGTGGACTGCCATCGACGCGTGGGATGCGCGGACATAGGATTTCGGGTCTGAGGTTCGCAGGGCCAGCGCCTCGGAGAGGGTCATACCGTGGGGCACGTAGCCGCCCAGTGGGTCGTGAGCGGAGGTCTGGTCCGTCACGAGGTCCGGGACAATCCCCCGGCGCACCAATTCTGGGAGGGCGTCCGCGGCGTTTAGGGTGACACCGATGGAGACGGCCTCCTGGTTCTTCAAGCAGGACGCCACACGTGCCAGGGCTGCCTCCAGGTCTGGGGCGTGCTCGTCCAGGTAGCCGGTCTCCAGGCGTTTCTGAATGCGGTCAGGGTCTACGTCGAACCCAAGGAACACGCCACCATTCATGGTGGCTGCCAGGGGCTGTGCCCCTCCCATACCGCCCAGACCGCCGGAAAGGACGAGGCGGCCGGAGAGATCGCTTCCAAAGTGCTGTCGGGCGGCCTCTGCGAAGGTCTCGTAGGTACCCTGGAGGATGCCCTGGGTGCCAATGTAGATCCACGAGCCAGCAGTCATCTGGCCGTACATCATCAGGCCCTGCTTCTCCAGGTCGTTGAAGTGCTCCCAGTTGGCCCAGCGGCCCACCAGATTGGAATTTGCAATGAGCACCCGGGGTGCATCTGCGTGGGTGCGAAGGATTCCAACAGGCTTGCCGGACTGCACCAGGAGAGTCTCGTCGTTCTCCAGGCGCCGAAGGGCGGAGACGATGCCATCAAAGGCCTTCCAGTTTCGGGCAGCCTTTCCCGTGCCGCCGTACACCACCAGGTCATCGGGACGCTCCGCTACGTCTGGATCCAGGTTGTTCAGGAGCATGCGCAGAGCAGCCTCCTGGACCCAGCCCTTGCAGGACAGGTCGGCTCCGCGCGGGGCGCAGAAGGGAGGCCGCATCCCTTCGGACACTATCCGTCTGTGGAGGTCTCGCTGGCCGGGGCCAGTACGGACTCCATGCGGGTCTCGGTCTCTGTTCCTTCCGCGGCTTCGTCTGGAAGGGTCGAGAGGTAGGCGTCGAAATCGGACTGGTTGGTGGAACCCTTGCGCAGGTTTCGCTTCACAACCCGGGTGTCAAACAGATCATCATTTGCCATGGTCTATGCCTCCGGCGGAAGTGCGGCGTCCGCTTCGGGGGGCAGGTCCTTCAACTCAATCGTGGAGCTGGGCCCTGCCGAATCCAGGGCTTCCTGGTTTGCGGTCGTGATGAGGGAGATCGCAAGCTCTTCTTCGGCTTTCGCCAGGTGCAGAAGCTCGTTCTCATCGAATTCCGAGAGGTCCGGTGCCACCATGCCCGCTGCAACCTCGCGGAGCGCGGTCACGATCTCCTTGTTGGCCCGATCATCTTCAATCAGGCAAGGACTGCCCGTGAGCAGCTGCTTTGCGCGCTCAGCAGCCGTCAGGATCAAGGTAAAGCGGTTCGGGACTTTCTCTAGACAGTCCTCGACAGTAATTCTCGCCACGGTGCCTCCCCGGTGAGCAAGGGCCACTGTCTATGCGTTCTGCGCACTCGCGTCAAGCCGCTGAACCCCCTGAAATCAGTCGTCGATCGGCTGCGCGGGCAGAACACCGAGTTTCGCCAGTCGTCGTCCTGTGTGGGGGTCCCGGGTGGTCAGCCAGCGCTCGAAGAGGCCGGCCAGGTCGGTCAGGTGCTCGGTTCGATCCCGCTCGGCCACCTCCGTAAGCACGCCGAGACAAGTGGGAAAGCGACTCGCCATCTCCGAAAAGAGGGTGTGCAGACTGGAGAGGCCTCCGGCGGCCTCCTGGCTGATGCCGGCCGCCCGGTGGTAGGCCGCGCCTCCCATTTCTGCGTAGTAGGAGAGGCCCACGGTCTTCCGATGCAGCGAGTCGGAAAAGTAGCCGCCGATGTAGAGGGCGAAGTCCCCGATGTGCTTGTAGTGGCCCAGAGCCTCGGGTTCCCTTTGGAGCGTGAGACCGCGCATGTGCATCTCCGCCAGGGTCTCCGGCTGGTGGTTCCGAAAGAGCGCTTCGGTCTTTCCAAGGGAGGAAAGTAGCCACGCCAGGTACCGCACGACCTCCTGGGAAAGCGCCGCCCCCTGGTCGTCTCGCACGCTTTGCACCCGGTTCTCGAAGAAGTCGAAGAGGTTCTGGCGGGCGAGGGTAGCGGACATTTCGTTCAGTCTTTCTTGTGGAGATGGGGGGTGGAAACAGAAAAAAAGAAGGGCAGGCCCTTGACGCTTGCTTTCAGGTGGCTAGGGTTTGGGCCCTTCTTATGGGCATCGAACCAACCACTCCGGGGCTTTAGGTCTTCCGGAACAGCCAAGGAATCACCATGAACGTACGTCCCCTTCACGATCGCCTTCTTGTTCAACGCAACGACAGCGCCACCCAGACCGCCGGTGGACTCTACCTTCCGGAGACCGCCAAGGAGAAGCCTGTCGAGGGTACTGTCCTCGCGGTGGGGGATGGTCGCCTGACGGAAGAGGGCAAGACCCTTCCTTTGCAGGTGAAGGTCGGCGACCGAATCATTTTCGGCAAGTACTCGGGCACCGAGATCAAGCTCGACGGCGAAGAGCGCCTCATCCTGCGCGAGGACGATGTCCTCGGCATTCTCGACTAGTCCCGTCTCCATCGAACCAATCACTACACAAGTATAAAGCAAGGAATACCAATGACTGCCAAGCAGATCGTTTTTGACACAATGGCACGCAACAAGCTTCTGGCTGGCGTGGAAACTCTGGCCGACTCGGTCAAGGTCACCCTGGGCCCCAAGGGGCGCAATGTCGTGATCGAAAAGTCCTGGGGCGCACCTGTCGTCACCAAGGATGGCGTGACTGTCGCCAAGGAGATCGAGCTCGAGGATCGCTTCATGAACATGGGCGCCCAGATGGTGAAGGAGGTTGCATCCAAGACCTCTGACGTCGCGGGTGACGGAACCACCACCGCCACGGTGCTGGCTCAGGCCATCTTCCGGACCGGCACCAAGCTGGTGGCGGCGGGTCACAACCCCATGGAGCTCAAGCGGGGCATCGAGCACTCGGTGGCTGCCATCACGGGGGCGCTGAGTGACCTCTCGGTTCCCGTGTCGGACTCCGGCACCATCACCCAGGTGGGCACCGTGTCCGCCAACGGCGACACCACCATTGGTGAGATCATCTCCGAGGCCATGGACAAGGTGGGCAAGGAAGGCGTGATTACCGTCGAGGAGAACAAGGCCCTCGCGACCGAGCTGGATACCGTGGATGGCATGCAGTTCGATCGCGGGTATCTCTCCCCCTACTTCGTGACCGATGCGGAGCGGATGGAGGTGTCCCTGGAGAACCCCTACATCCTCCTGCACGAGAAGAAGATCGGCTCCATGCGTGATCTGCTTCGTCTTCTGGAGAAGGTGCACCAGACCAGCCGCCCGGTGCTGATCATCGCCGAGGACATCGAGGGCGAGGCCCTGGCCACCCTGGTGGTCAACAAGCTTCGCGGAACCTTGCAGGCTGCTGCGGTGAAGGCCCCCGGGTTTGGGGACCGTCGCAAGCAGATGCTTGAGGACATCGCTGCCCTGACCGGTGGTCGCCTCATCGCTGAGGAGCTGGGCATCAAGCTGGAGAACCTGGAGTTGACCGACCTTGGTGAGGCCAAGCGCATCGTCATCACAAAGGACAACACCACGATCGTGGATGGTGCCGGCGAGTCCGAATCCATTGCAGCCCGGGTTGGTCAGATCCGTGCCCAGATCGAATCCACCACCTCCGACTATGATCGGGAGAAGCTCCAGGAGCGCCTGGCCAAGCTCTCGGGCGGCGTGGCCATCATCAAGGTGGGTGCGGCAACCGAGGTGGAGATGAAGGAGAAGAAGGCGCGGGTCGAGGACGCCTTGCACGCCACCAAGGCTGCTGTGGAGGAAGGAATTCTTCCCGGTGGGGGTGTGGCGCTGCTGCGGGCTGCCAAGGCGCTTGACTCCCTGGACTTGTCTGAAGGTGAGCGCTTCGGCATGGACATTGTGCGGCGGGCCATCGAAGAGCCTCTCCGGATCATTGTCGCCAACGCGGGCCATGAGCCGGCCATCGTGGTGGACAAGGTCCTGCAAGGCGAGGGCGCCTTTGGCTTTGACGCTGCCTCTGGCGAGTACGTAGACATGGTGGAGAAGGGTGTCATCGACCCCACAAAGGTTACGCGCTCCGCGCTGCAGAACGCTGCCAGTGTGGCGGGCTTGTTGTTGACCACGGAGGCCATGGTGGCCGAAGAGGACGACGACAGCGAAGAAGACGCTGGCCACGGCCATGGCCACAGCCACGGCATGATGTAGGGCATTGTCCCAGACTTCAGGCGGCCTCCTTCGGGGGGCCGCCTCTTTTTTTGGGTGACCTCGTCCCCGGAGCTACCGGAAGTAGTACCGGATCCCCAGCGCACCATCCAGGGTGATGGAGGTCTCCGGAAGGAGCCCCATCACGGGCACGATCTCCATAAAGGCATCCACGGGGACCGCCGGCGGGAGCACGGCAATGCCGATGGGCAATCGAATGCCCAGAATGGGATCCGCGCTGGCTTTGTCGTGGCCCAGGCGCACCCTTAAGCCCACCCCGGTGTAGAGGGGGAAGGCCACTTCTGGCGCGTTGGGGTCGTCCAGGCTGATGAGGTTCACCTGGTAGTCCGCGTGGAGGTGTAAAGAGTCATTGGGCACACTCCAGGCCAGAGCACCCACGATGGCGTTTTGGGCATCTTCCCGCCATACCAGGCTCAATCCCGTGGGTTCCCCCAGCACCACCCCCGCACCGATGCCTGTGGGGTAGTCCTCGAGCTCCGACGGCAGGCGGAAGTCTTCTCCCTGGGCAAGCGCCAGTCCGGGCAGGAGGGGAAGCAGGAGGCTCAGGCGTGACAAGGCAGTTCCATCGCCTGCCGAGAATACCGCGTCAGGGAATCTCGGGTGCGGGCACGGACCAGGACTCAAGCACCTCTTCCTCTCCATACACGGTGGTCAGTTGACGAAGGATGGCTGCGAGGGCTGGGTTTTCAAGAAACTGGCTCCAGCGAGGATCTCCGGCCACGGTGCGTTGAAAGGAAAACCCCCGGCGCAGGGCTTCTTGTAGGTGGCCCGCAAAGGCCTCTGAGTCTTCTTGAAAGCCGGCGATCTCAGCCAATCGGTACGGCCCCGCCCATCCCTGGGGATGATTCTCAGTGAGCGCTGCGGCCTGGTTGAACGCTTCCTTGGCCTTCTTCAACGCGTTCTTGGACAGGTGAATTTCCCCCAGGTCGTACCACGCGGCCGCCAGTGTGGGATCTTCGTTCAGTACCACCACCAGCAGTTTTGCCGCCTCTCCGGTGCGGTCCAGGTGCCGAAGAACCAACGCCTCTTCGTAGGCCAGGCGAGGGTCGTCTGCGACCTCGGCGCGAAACTCCCGGATGTGAGCCAGGGCCTGCTCAGGTTCCCCGTTCTCCAGCAAGCGGTCCGTCTCGTGCTCAATGCGATCCAAGAGGGACGCCCGGTAGTCGGGAGCTGGAAGTTCAGCGAGGGCAGCCGAGATCAGTACCAAGCCCCACATCAGGCGCTGGTTCTCCGTCGCCGAACCAGGGCCGCGGCCCCCAGGAGCCAGGAGAGGGCCACAGGCGCTGTACCTCCGTTGGAGCTGCAGGCGCAGCCGCCCGCACCGATGAGTTCAGTGGTTCCGGGGGGAAGGTCTCCGGGCTGAACAGGGTCTGGAAGCAGCTCGTACACACACACATCATCAATGTTCCAGCCGCCAAAAGTCAGGCCTTGATCCGAGTTCAGCTCCCAGGAAAGGGTCACTTCACCATCGGCGTCTGCATCCTCGATAAGCAGCGTGTGAAGGGCCCAGGTGCGATCCACATGGTGCTCATCCCCTTCCTCCCGAGCGGTGGAGTGGTTCGACCACACCTCTTCTCCGTCCACGTGCACGGTGGCGCGATCGTAGACACCGTCCTCGACGGTGAGCCACCGTCGGAACTGGAGCACCAGGGGGCCTGTGGTGCCTGAAACATCGATCGGCGTAGAAACCAGGCGGTTCCGCTTGTCGTTCTTGTACTCCCCGTTGTAGATGCCCCAGCCGAGATCGTTGCCCCAGATGTGCTCGCCGGACCAGGCAAAGTCCGGATCGCCACCCTCGCCACGGGGCTCGCCCAGCTGCCAGTCATCGGCGCCGTCCTCGTTGGACCCTTCCACCAGCTCGTGGGTGTACCCGGCGCCCATTCCGTCTTCAAAGTCCTCGCATTGGACCGGAACGAGATCCCCCACAAAGAAGGAATGGGGGTTGATGGTGGCACCGGCGGGTTCGGTGCGAATGTCCCCTTCATGGGTCTCCACCTCCAGGTAGTAGTGCACCACCGTGCCGTAGGGAATGTCTTCGAGTTGTCCGCTCACCTGGTCGAGATTCGTAGTGTTCAAGTCCTCCGTGGCCCAGCTGTTTCCGCCGTCAACGCTGTATCGAACCCGGCCTTCCACGGACGTGAAGTCCGCGCAGTCCTGGGCCATGGAGGAGAATTCCGCGTGCACGGGGATGAACTCGTTCGCTGCGTGGTTCAGCACCGGATCGTGCTGCAGGTGGAGCAGGCCCGAGCTGCCCCCGGGGCCCAGGCCGTGGCGCTGGAAGGCCTCCAAGATGGTGCACTGGTGAGGGGTGCCATTGGACAGGTCCCCATCGTCATCGTCGGCCACCACGAACTCGTCATAGGTGTCCGGCACGGTCGGTCCTGCCTTGATTGCATCCACGAAGAGCTGGCTGACCAATTCCCGCGCGGGTTCGACGTCCATCTCTTCCGCCAACAAGCTCCAAAGGTCCCACACGGCCCCCGCGAAGATCAGTCCATCCGTGTGGACCTCGCCAACCCAGTCCCTTGGATAGACCCGGTCGTCTGCCACATCGCGGATGCCCCACCCGTTGGTGCCGAAGTACGGCGCGATGATCGGGTCGCCGGTTTGCAGAAAGGCGATGATGTCACCGATTCCCTCGGAAACGGAGCCATCCCAATCGCCCGTGATCAAGCTGTACTGGTGGAAGCCGTGGCCCCACTCGTGAAAGTTCACATCGGCGATGCGTCCCGTGTTGTTGCAGCCGTCGCCCCTCCGGAAGAAATTCACGTCCCCGTCGTAGTAGGCGTTGCAGCTTCCCTCGAGGTTCACATGGGACCGCAGCTTCTCGTTCAACAGGCGAACCTCGGGTGCAAACTGCAGTCCCCAGCTCCGCACCTGGTGCAGAAAGACAAAGGTATCGATCTCCGCCGGGGTCACAGGGTCGCTGTCCTGGCTGTCCCAGGTGAAGTCGTCCTCGGAGAGGGCGGTGCTGGCCTGATCTCCATCGCCATTCAGCACGCGGACGTACTCGCCGTTGAAGCTCAGGACCGGTTCTTCCACATCCAGGCTCCAATGGCCCAGAGCATCGGAATACGCATGGTCGCTGCCGGAGGAGATGCGCGCAAATGGCAAGACGGAGGTGGCTTTGTCCCCGTTGACCGTGCGGGCATCGTGTACGCCATGAACTGTGCCCGTGGCGTAGCGAACCTCGTTGTATACATTCACCAGCTCGGCCTCAAGGGCATCTACGTGGGCGACCCAGATCCCCACGGGATCGGCGGTTCGAGTGCGCACCTCGTAGCAGAGCCGGGTGGTGACTCCCAGGGGCCCTTCTTCCGGCAGGAGAACCAGGGAGACGCTCTCGATGGCGTGGGTCGCGAAGGGCTCCGGTCCCAAGTCCACGGCCACCTGCACAGCGGTCTCGGGTGCGATGTCCGCTGCCTTCGTCGAGGCACCGGGGAAGGTGTCCACCCCCAGAAGCACCAGCTTGCCGTGGCGAATCCGCGCTGTGACATGGCTGCGGTAGATGGGCACCTGCCACTTGCCGACGCGCTGTTCAAACTCCACGTACCAGGTATTGGAACGGTCCACAAAACCCACGCCCGTGAGCGCCAGGTCCTCGTCCTTGACCCCTGTAAGGTCCGGGTGGCGCTCCAAGAATGACCGGAGCCTGTCTTCGACCTCTTCGGCTGAACCTGTGGGGCCGAGGTCGATGCCCGGACCCCACGCCCGGTGCGGCCGCCCCGTGGCCTGGTCAAAGCGAGCCTCCCAGCCGGCCCCGTCCGTGTGGAGGAACTTCTGCCAGGCTTTTCCTTCTTCCAAGCGGGCCTGGTGAGCGGGGGTGGTCCTCTGCAGACGCGCCGGCTCGGTGCCTTGGAAGACCTGGTCGCTCGGAGCGAACCCAAAGGCCGGGGAGGGGAGGAGAAGCGCGAGCAGCGACAGGGTCATGGGATCTCCGGTTCAGCGGGATCAGCTTGGTTTGGGATAGAATCGCCCCACAAGTGCCTGATGCGCATTCGACAAGGTTCTGACAGTTCCTGGTGATTTCCCTGACATCTGCACCCTTGGGCATCGGCTTGCGCTGCTGAGCGGTCTGCTTTTGGCGTGCCAGGGAGGAGAACCGCCCGAGCCCGCTCTCCCAGAATTGCCCCAACAGCGAGTGCATGCAGTGCCGGAATCAGGTCCCGTCCGGGATGTGCGGGAGCTTCGCATCGCGCTTGTGGGAGAGGTGCGGGGGGAAATCCAGCCCTGCGGCTGCCCCACCGTACCCTACGGAGGATTTGCTCGGCGAGAGCGGCTCTTGAAGGATGTGGCGGGGGAGGGTTTTCCGCTGTTTCACCTGGATGCGGGGGAGGCTTTGCTGAAAGGCGTGTCCCAGGCGGGGCGGGATAGGCAGGACCTTCGGGTGAAGACGGTGGTTTCCTTGATGCGGGAGGTCAAGGTGGACTTGCTGGTGCCCGGCCCCACGGACCTGCTGGCACAGAGTCTTGCAGACCTGAAGACGATCTCGGTCCAGGGTCCTCCTCTCGTTTCAGCTACCTGGCTCGATGCCACTGGAGCGCCGATCTTTCCGGTGAGTCGGGTGTTGGAACGGGAAGGGGCCCGGCTGGGGGTGGTCGGGCTCTCTGCGCAGCCTGAAGCACCGGAGACCCAGGCCCTGGTGCAGTGGCGGGACCCGGTGGAGGCCGCCAGGGAGGCGGTAGATGCCCTGCCGCAAGACTTGGACCTTGTCGTGGCGGTTTCCAACCTCGCGCAGGGAGATGCCCTCCGTGTGGCCCGGGAGGTCCCGGGCCTTGCAGCGGTGCTCTCCACCCGCGGCAGTGAACACCAGGCACCTCAGACCACCTCGGGCGCTCCGGTCATCGAGACGCCGAGCCGTGGTCGGTATGTCACCGTTCTTCGGGCCCGGCTCGCCTCGTCCCCCTCGCAGGCTCTTGTCTTCGAGGGTTCCATGGTCGACACCCTTTCGGTGCTCCACGACCTCCGACCCGGTGCAAGGGGGAGCCAGGAGAAGTCTGCCCAGGTTCGTGCAAAACGAGACGAGGTGGCGGCAGAGTTGCATGCGGCTGCCGCCGGGCAGAACCTGGTGGTGGTGGAGGACCGACCCCTGGGTGCAGCCCTGGATGGAGAAACCCGGTCCTCGAGGTGGATCACCGGCTTTCTGGACCAGGTGGAGGAAAAGGCGGTCGCCATGGCGGCGGTGGAAGACAGCGGGCCTGCCTATGCCACGACAGCCGCCTGCATTTCCTGCCACATGCACCAGTTTGGAACCTGGGCCTTCAGTGGCCACAAGAATGCATGGAACGTCCTGGTGGAGCGGGAGGAGGCGTTCAATCCCGAGTGCCTGGAGTGTCATGCCACGGGGTTCGGGGAGCCGGGTGGGTTTGGGGAGCTGACGCGCTTCAATCTGAACCGGCTGGGCGCGGTGCAGTGCGAGGCATGTCACGGGCCGTTGGTTGGGCACCCGGAGGATGGCGCGATCATCCCGCAGGCGGTGACGACGGAGACCTGTATCCGTTGCCACGACGAAGCCAACTCGCCGGAGTTTGACCCAGATCGGTACTGGGAGTCCGTGGCCTGTACGCCAGACCCGAGGAGGTCAGGGCTCCCTGGCGGTCAGTAGGCGGCCATGAAGCGGTCGACTTCCTGGCGTTCCACGAGGCCCAGGGAGAGCTCCAGGCAGTGTCCGCAGATGGTGACCTGCTCCTTTTCGAAGAGTCCTGGGGCTTCCAGGTGCGAGCGTCCACAGAAGGAGCAGCAGCCGTCGTCCGGCGCCACCAGGTCTCGGCGGTGGGTTCCAACACTCAGCACGCACACGTCACAGATGACGGCATTGCTGCCTGCCATCAGGTGGGAGGCGTCCTTGGAGGTGCGGCCGCAGGTGGTGCAATGCACCTCATTGTCGTCTGACACCGGGCGAGGAGGTGTCCGGCTGGGGGGGGGGACCACCTGCGCCAGGAGCCGGCGAACCCGGCCGGCGGCGGACTCCTGGTGGGCGCGGGCTTCCAGGGAGGCCACCGCTTCCGGGTCTCCGTAGAGTCCCAAACCGGCCCGGGCAGCCACAGCGAGCTCAGGGTCGGCCGTGCGGGCCCACTCCTCCAGAAGGCGCCTTCCTGCGCGGCTGCGACGGGAGGCGATCGCCAGGAGGAGCAGGGCCTGGTAGGCTCGCGCCTCGTTGCGCTGAATCTCGACGTTCTGGCGGTGGATCTCCACGTCCGGCGCGGGACCCATGCGGTCGACAGCAGCCTTCTTCAGGTCGTCCTCCTCCACCACGAGTCCCCGGGTGAGCACCTGCTCCGGGATGGCCAGGGCCGCAGAAAAGGCCTGGATGCCCAAAGCGACGCTGAAGTGCTTGCCCGGGTTCCGCAAACGCACGCTCACCTCGTCGGCAGCGGCGCTGGTGGAGAGGGCACAAGCGGTTTCCCAGATCCGAAAGCGGACCCCCTCGTCCTGCACCAGCTGGAGAATGGGAAGAACCTTGGCAATGGAGGAGGGCCCCAAGGCGCGGAGCTCATCCAGAAGAACCTCAATGCGCTGTCGGGCGACGCTGCGCGGGGTCTTCTCCCCGGTGCCAAGGGGCAGGCGGTCGTATTGGCTGACCTCGGCTTTGAGTGCGGTCACGAGCCAGTCGACGTCTCGTGCGGTGCGCCTTGTACGGGCCAGCTCGATGTAGGACGGCATATGTTCCGGGTGGGTCTGCAAGGTCTCCTTGAACACCCCCAATGCCTCGTTGGCATGGCCTTCCTCCAGCCAGGCACAGCCGAGGGTGTAGCGGGCCAGGATGTCATCTCCGTTGGCCAGCAACGCCTTCGTTGCGGACTCCCTTGCGTGGTGGGTGTCTCCCAGCTGCAGGTAGCAGAGCGCCACGCGGGTGTGGACACGGCCGTCATCCGGGCGATCCCGGGCGTACTGTCGCAGGTGCTGGATGGCGTTCTTGTACTTGCCCAGTTGGTAGGCCACCAGGCCCAGGTGGAACCGGGCGGTGGCGCTGTATTCATCGTGCTCTCGGAGGCGCACGAAGAACTTCTCTGCTTCCCGGTAGCGGCCGGTCTGCAGACAGCTGATGCCCAGATCCCGCAGCAGGGGAGCGGACAGGTCCGGGCTGGGGTCAAGTTGCATGGCCTGGACCAGGTGGAACTGGGAGCGCTCTACAAGGCGCTGTTTTCCCGAGAGCTCCCGGGCTCGTTCCGAAAGGGCGCGGCCCAGGAACAAGTGGGTTTCCCAGGACTCGGGCGCTTGCCGGCAGGCGTTCTCCAAGTGGCGCACCGCCTTGTGTCTGTCACCTTCACAGCGGTACAGCGCTCCCCAGGCCAGGTGCAGATCTGCCCTCTCGGGGGCCAGACGCAGTGCTTCTTCCAGGAATCGGCGGGCACCATCGGGCCGACCTACGCCCACCAGTGCGGATCCGGCGGTGACCATGGCCTTCACCTCGGCGGGATCATCCGCGAGAATCTTCCGGGCGTGGGTCAGCGCCTTGTTGCACCAGGTCTCTCCACCACCGTGGTAGAGGCCAAGCGAAAGGCAGGCCCGGGCAAGGGAGTTGCGCATTTCAATGTTGTCGGGTTGGTCGGCGAGATCTCGCTCGAGCCGACCGATGGTCCAGTCCAGCTTCTTGTGCGGAAACATCAGGGTCTTTGGGAACGGGGAAATGGGGAGGGACAGGGAGGGGGCGGCCAAATGAGGACAGGGAGGGGTCGGCCAAATGAGGAGAGGGAGGGGTCGGCCAAATGAGGAGAGGCCGGGGGAGGGTTATGCTATGGTAACTCCCGCACCGGCAGAGGATCCATGTTTCGCCCCGGCGAAGGCCAATTTGAGTCCTGGCGCTCCGCCCGCGCAGGGCAAACGACCGTGGAGTTGATGCTGCTCATCTCCGTGCTGGTCATTGCACTCTATTCTGTGACCGAACTCTTCTGGGAGCCATTCTCCGAAGGTCTCGGAGAGATGCAGTCGGATGTGGAGGACATCGTCGGGGACGGTGTCGTCTCGGAGACACAATGAGCCGTTTTGGAATCAAGACGAGTCGTTTGGAATTCTACAGGAGGCGCCGGAGCTTGCGTCGGGGGCAGACCGTGGTCGAGGCCATGCTTCTTGTGTCGGTCTTTGTGATCGCCATTGTGGCCCTCGTTTGGCCCTTTTTCGGAGGGGAGGACGGCATGGCGGCCCAGTTGGAAGCTTTTGGTGAGGGGGCCAAGACCGTTTACTACTGCGATCCGGCCACGGACGGAAACTGCACGCGCTGACCGAGGGGCACGGCGGCTCGTTGGGGACGAAGAGAACCCGGGCGATGCCGGTTCTGTGGGGCCTCTTCTTCTTGTCGGGGGCGACCTCGCTGGTCTACCAGACTCTCTGGGCCCGCCGGCTCCACCTGGTTTTTGGGACCACCCAGTTTGCTGTCGCCACGGTTTTGGCGGCCTTTATGGGTGGCTTGGCGCTCGGGGGGTTCTGGATGGCGCGCAGGGCGGATTTGGTGGAGCGTCCCTGTCGCTTGTACGGCCTCATGGAGCTTGGAATCGGGGTCTATGCCCTTCTCTTTCCACATCTTTTGGAAGCCACCACCCCCCTGACGCTTCAGTTTTACCGAAGTGCTGCCCCCGGCCCCGTGATGCTCGGCGCCTGGCAGTTGGTGGTGGTGGGGGCCCTCTTGGTGGTGCCCACCACCTGCATGGGGGCCACCCTGCCGCTCTTGGCGCGGTTTGTGTCCACTCACATGGGGCGGGTGGGTCAAGAGGTTGGCGTGCTCTACGGGGTGAACACTCTGGGGGTGGGGGGGGGGGGCTTCTACCTGCTGCCCCACTTGGGCCAGTCGAGCACGAACCTCCTGGCGGCAGGCGCAAACGTCCTCCTGGGTTTGGGGGCACTGGCTCTCTCCAAAGCCAGCGCTGAGGGCGGCGCCCCTCCCACCGTAGAGGGTAGCTCCGAGCGCTCGCCCCCCCAGCGCGCTTTGCTCTTGATTGCAGGCCTCTCGGGAGCTGCGGCGCTGCTCTACGAGCTCGCGTGGTTTCGCCTCATGTGTCTGATTCTGGGGGGGAGCACCTATGCCTTCAGCACCATGCTCCTGGCCTTTCTGGTGGGCATTGCCTTCGGAGGATGGTTCGGGGGCTGGCCGGCGGATGGTGCGGTTCGAAGGTGGGGGCGAGCGGGCCCCCTGGCCTGTCTCGTGGGGGTGCAGCTCGCCATTGGAGTCTCCACGGCGGCGCTTCTCTGGGTCTACCCTGAGCTGCCCTATCTTTTTGTGAAGCTCTACGATCCGGGCGCTCCATCCCAGGGGTTGACCTGGGCGAGACAGATCTGGCTGGCGGTGGGGGTCATGACCCTGCCTGCGGTATTCATGGGGGCGACCTTCCCCTTGCTGGTTCGCGCCTGCGTGAGCCAGGAGGCCCTGGGCCGTGCGGTGGGGCGAATCTACGGGGCCAACACCCTGGGCTCCCTGGCGGGAGCGGTCTTGGCGGGGTTTGTTTTGTTGCCGAGCCTCCACATCCTGGGAACCGTTCAGGTGGGCGTGGCGCTCAACGGCGTGGCGGCTTGTGTGGCGGCGGCGGTGCTTTGGAGGTGGGGATCCATCTCTCGAAAGGCTGCAGGTGCAGGACTGGCGGCCGCGGTGGGTTTGGGGTTGCTCCTGCTGAATCCGCCTCCCTGGAATCCCCTCTGGATGACCGCCGGCACGTACAAGTACGTGTCCGAGATCTCCGACCTCTCCCGGGAGGGGGTCGAGTCCTTTGCCGTGGAAGACTATGAGCTTCTCTACTACGATGAGGGCCTCTCCACGGTGGTGACTGTGGCCCGGTCGGTGGAGACCGGAAACATCTGGCTGGCCAACAACGGCAAGGTTGAGGCGTCGACCACGGTGGACATGCTGACCCAGGTGTTGGTCAGTCACTTGCCCTTTCTCTTTCGGGAGGACGCGGGAAGAGCAGCGCTCATCGGGCTGGCCTCGGGAATCACGGCGGGATCATTGACGCTGCACGACGGGCTGGAGGGAATTGAGATCGTGGAGTTGGAGCCCTCCATCGTGGAGGCCTCCCACGCTTTTGATGACTTCAACCAACGTCCCCTGGAGGATCCGCGGGTCGAACTGGTGCTGGCCGATGGACGGAACCACCTGTTGTTCTCGGAGCCGGAGACCTATGACTTCATCGTCTCCCAGCCGTCGAACCCCTGGCTCTCCGGAGTGTCGAATCTCTTCACCCGGGAGTTCTTTGAAATGGGCCGCGAGCGACTCTCGCCGGGGGGAGTCTGGAGCCAATGGGTGCAGCTCTATGGAATGGGCCAGGATGATCTCAAGTCATTGCTCGCCACATTTGCAGACGTGTTCCCGCACGTGGCGCTCTTCTCCACGATCGAGGACGCGGACGTTGTGCTTATCGGCTCCAAGCACCCTTTGGTCTTCGGGCTGGACCAGGCTCGTGCACTTATGGAGGGGGAGGTGGGGGAGGAGCTTCGGGGCCTGGGGGTGCCTGGGCCCTATGACCTGTTGCTTCACCACATGATGGATGAGCGCAGCCTGGCAAGCTTGGTGGAAAACGCGGAGCTGAACACCGACGACAACCTGCGCATCGAGTTTTCAGCCCCCCATTTTCTCCATGAGTCCACCGCAAGTGAGAACCTGCTGTTTCTGCTGCGAGAGGCGGTGATCCCGGAGATGGACGCGGTGGAGGATTCGCTTGCCCTGGCGGAGGCCTACGGACGAAAGGAGGACTGGACCCGGGGGATGGTGGTGCTAAAGCGGGTGCTGAATGCGGAGCCGGGACACGCCGTCGCTGCTGACTTGTTTCGACAGTACCGGTTGCAGTTCATGCAACGACAGGACAACTAGATCTCGTCGTCGTCCAAATCGAGTGTGATGCCGTGGCCGGCCACCCGGTGCCGAAACAGTCCGCCCTGGGCGAGAAGCTCCACGACGCCTGAGAGGGAGTAGACCAGGCCCGATCCAAAGAACCAAAGGGCGATGTCGTACCGGACCTCCAGAAGCACTCCCAGGCCGAAGAAACCCGCCAACAGTGCCACGGAGAGAGGGGAACGACGCGTCGACCGGAACAAGCGGTAGGGGACCGAACTCACCATCAGGAGACCAAAGGCCACCAGGAGCATGAGGGGGGCTGTTGGGTTGGCCACAAAGGTCTTGCCCAGCGCCGCATGGGTCATGACCATGGCAGCGAGGGTTCCGCCGGCCATGGTGGATGCGAGCCCCTCTCCTGTGGTCTTTACGTCGCCATCCGCCTTGGTATTGAATCTCGCGAGTCGCATGGCAGCGCAGAGAGCGTAGGAGAAGCTGGCCACGAGCCCGAGGGTGCCCAGGGCATGCAGGCCCCAGGAATAGACCAGGACCGCCGGGGCCAGCCCGAAGGAGATCACATCGGCGAGGGAGTCCAATTGGACTCCAAAATCAGACCCCCGGCCGGTGATGCGGGCCAGGGGACCGTCGAGCATGTCGAAGACGCCGGCGAAACAAATCAACAGCCCAGCCCGGTAGAACACGTCCGGATCGCCCGGGTTTCCTGCGGCCAGCACGATGGCCCAGAAGCCGCAAAAAATGCTGGCCATGGTGAACCAGTTTGGCGGATTGGTGAAGTGTTTCAGCATGAATAAATCGGGTGTCCCCCCGGCCGTTGTCCCCTGTGCGCGGGGCCACGATAACCTGTGACCTGAACCAGGGTCTACAAGTTCCCGGGGTGTGCGGTGGCGATCAACGCCTCGTGCAGGACCTTCTGAGCTGCCACCGATTGGCCAGGATCTACCAGCCAACCTACGGATTCGGGCGTGGTGGAGAAGCCCAGCAGCGGAATCGAGGCGGATTCCAAGGCGCCCAGGCCCCAGTGTAATACGTCAAGGCGAGTGCCAATTCCGCTGCCCACCGCGGAGATCAAGGCCGCCCCCCCCAGGCACTCAGCGCCGCTTGGGGCTTGAAAGCCGCTGCGTTCGGGCCAGTTCCGCGGGTCCACCACCAGGGTGGCATCGTCGGCCCGTCGAATGGAGGCACCGACAGCCTGCAAGGCGGAGACCAGGGAGGGAATATCTTCCGAGCGCCACAACTCCAAGGCATCATCGGCTGCGATGGCCGCGACCCTCGGAGGAAGAGGGTCCACCTGGATGCGGGTACCGGGCGCCTGGCCGGCTGTGGCGGAGGCCAAGAGCTCAATGCCCTCCCGCTTGGCAAAAGCAATGGCGGCATCGTGCAGGACCCGCGCCCCGGCCCGTCCCAGGGCCAAGGCCTCTTCAAGACTCATGGTGTCCAACCGAACAGCATTGGGAACGGCTCGGGGGTCCGCGGTGTAGACGCCGTCTACGTCGGAGCAGATCTCGCACCAGTCTGCGTCCAGGGCGGCAGCAAGGGCCACCGCTGTGGTGTCTGAACCCCCTCTTCCAAGGGTGGTGACCTCCCGATCTCGACTCACTCCCTGGAAACCCGCCACGATGGCGATTTCTCCTGCGTGGAGGGCTTCCTGGATGCGGTGGGGCCGCACGGCCACGACCTGGGCGTTTGCATGGGATTCATCGGTGATGATGCCGGATTGGCTGCCGGTAAACGACCGGGCGGGATGTCCCAACTCTGCCATGGCCATGGACAGGAGCGTCATGGAGATGCGCTCTCCTACACTCACCAGCATGTCCAACTCCCGCCTGCCCGGGGTGGGGCTTACGCTCTTCGCCAGCTCCATGAGGTCGTTGGTGGTGTTTCCCATTGCGGACACCACCACCACCACCCGGTGCCCTTCTTCTCGGGCGAGGGCCACGCGCCGAGCGACCCGGCGAATCGCCTCAATGTCCTTGACGGAGCTTCCCCCGTATTTCTGGACGATGGTACCCATTCCTACTCCACCACCACGTCACCCAGGTACAGGGTGTTGGGTCCGCGGTCCGAGGAGTAGAAGGCGGTGACGTCCTGCAGCACGAAGGCGGACACGCCCTCTGGATGGCCTTCGCCCACAGAGAAGTCCACCCAGGAGAGCTGCACACTGGCCCAGCCATCGCTGGGAACTTCAAGCGGCGTCGCCAGGGAAAACCGGCGGCCCCGGGTGTCGTAGAGCACCGCCAGCACATGGGCGGGGAAGCTCTCGCTGCGCAGGGAGAGTCGGAATTGCCTGGGAAGAGCGGTCTCAGAGGAAAAGCTCAGGAGGATCTGGTCGTCTTCTCGCTCGACCACGTGGGTGGACCACGCCAGGGCTGGGTCCCCGCCAGGCGCGTCCCGAACGGCGAGGTCCCCTTTGGAAGCATGCTTCCAGGAGCGCACCCAGTGGCCCGTGTCTGACAGGAAGTCGTCGTGGAGGGGCAGCTTGTGAATGCGCTTCTCAGACTCCTCGATCCGCCCCAACAAGGACTGCGCAAGGGGCCCGACCCGTGGGTCTGAAAGGGCAAACTCCAGGGCGTTCCGGGCGGCCCGCAGGTCGCCCTGAGTGTAGAGAGCCCTGCCCAGCCAGTACTGCAGGGGGGCAGCCGCAGGGTCGTTCTCGGCCAGGGCCCCCAGCAGTCCCTGGTACCACTCCATGGCCTGCTCCACGTCGCCGTCGGCGGCTTCAATCAGGCGGCCCTCGTACATGCCCTGCCAGACCCGGATGTCCTGGGCTTGCACATGTGGAAGCAGGAGAAGGAGGGCGAACATTGCCCCGCTGCTATCCCTCGTTCGCGATGAACTTGTAGCCGACGCCGTGCATGGTCTCGATGAAGATCGGCTCCTGGGCGTTGTCTCCAAGCTTCTTGCGCACGTTGAGAATGTGTGTGTCCACGGTGCGGGTGGTGACGTTTGGGTTGTACTCCCAGATGGTGGTCAGGAGCAGCTCGCGGGGGAGTACCTTTCCGCGGTTTTCGATGAGGTACCGCAACAGCTCCTGCTCTCGGTTCGACAGGCGCTCATCGGTAAACTCAGGACGGCGAATGACGTAGTTGTCCAGGTCGACTTCTACCTCTCCAAACTTGTACACACTCCGGGCACCGCCCGTGCGCCGAAGGGCTGCCTGGATGCGGGCATTCAGCTCCCGCAGGGAGAACGGCTTGGTGACGTAGTCGTCGGCGCCGAGCTCAAACCCGGCGAGTTTGTCGTCCTCGCTGGTTCGGGCGGTGAGGAAGATCACCGGTCCGCGGAACTTGTCCTCCCGCAGGGCTTTGCAGATAGCGAATCCATCGGCACCGTCGCTGCCTTCCGGGCCTTCCTGGAGCATCACGTCCAGGATGACGACATCCGGGGGGAACCGTTCCGCGTGGGCCAGGGCTTCTTCTTGGGTACGAGCGCCGAACACGTCGAATCCCTCGCGGGTAAAAAACGCATGAAGTGTCTTGAGGACCTGTTCTTCGTCCTCCACGAACAGCAGTCGGGCCATCTTGTGAATCCTCGGTCTTTCGCCTAGAGTCCCGAGCTTTCGGGGGGGCGAATGGGGAAGTGTAACGTGAAGGTGGTGCCCTTTCCCTTTGCAGATCGAACGGTGATCGCTCCCTGGTGGGCGGTCATGATGTACTGGCAAATCGTCAGGCCAATGCCAGTGCCCTTTTCTCGTCGGGCATTCGGGTCGTCGGAACGGTAGAATTTTTCGAAGATAAGGGGCAGCTCCTCTGCATCGATTCCGATGCCCCGATCCGACACGGCGATGTCGACGCTCTTGGGAGCGACGCGTGCCTTGACCCCGATCCACCCTCCCTGCATTCCGTACTTTGCTGCGTTGGAAACAAGGTTCTGGACCACCTGTCCGATGGCTTCCGGGTCGTGGAAAACCACCGGCAGACCCTCGGGAATGTCCACGTCCATGGTGAGGCCTCGGGTCTCCATTGTGAACCGGGCCGCTTCCACGGCGTTTCGGACCGTTTCCCCCACGTTGCCCGGGCGGCGATCGTAACGCTTGGCACCGCGCTCGATGGAGGAGAAGTCCAGCACGTTGTCCACCAGCCTGGAGAGTCGCTCCGCCTCTTGCACAATTACGTCGTAGTGTTCGTCCAGGTCGGCCTGGTCTTCTGCCAGCCCAAGCTGTAGCGACTCTCCCTTGAGGCGAATCTGTGTGATGGGAGATCGCAGCTCGTGGCTGACCGTGGCGGCAAAGTCCGCCTTCATGCGGGCCACGTCCAGCTCTCGACGCACCATGCGAATGGACAGGAAACCTCCCACGCCGATCACAAGCAGGGAGAGCAGAATGATGGTGACCTGCTGTCGGCTGCGTGCGGTCTTCAAGGAGCGAATGTGTTCGGCGTCCACCGGGTGGGAGATCAGGGACCAGCCCGGGAGAAAGGGGGCAAGCGTGCGCCGGCCAAAGGTGTCGGAGGGGGGTTCCTCCAGGGGTGTCAGCACCATGACAGACGCCTCGCCGCCCCCCTTGCTGACCCCGTTCACAATGTCTTGCAGCTGCGCCCGCAGTCCTTTCAGGTCCAGGGCAAAGGCGAACATTTCCTCCCCCCACCAGGTGGTGGCCCACAGGGCCTTGTCTCCCACCCGGTAGAAGAAACCGGAACCCTCCGCGGGGACGCCGCTTGCCACGGACTGGATCACAGCGAGACCGCCCAGGAGGTGTTCGGACCAGAAGAGCTGTTGGGTCTTTTCCTCGAGTCGACCGCGGTGAGAGGAGAGCCAGTCTCTTGGAGCCACGTCCTCCAAGAGGTCCAGTGCCCTGGCCGCCACGGCGGGATCCCCCCCTTGTCCAATGATCCAACGGCTTTGGATCACGTCCTGTACGAGGTTTTGAAGTTCCTGAAGGCCCTCTTCAGGGGAACGTGTCAGCCAGCTTTCCCCCAGCTTGAGGCGGGCCAGGTGACCCAGCTTGAACCCGTGCACATTGCGAATGTGGGAATAATCCAGAACCACTTCCGCCAGCACTTGATCGGCTTCAACGAACCGCTCTGCTCCCAGCAGAGCACGTCCCAGCCCATACCGGGCCTCTCCCCGGGCAAAGACGCCCCGGGTCTCTTGTTCGGCCTGCCTCAAAAGGCGCACGGTCTGATCGGGATCGCCCCCGGCTTGCTCCTGAGCAATGGCCGCCCGCCAGGCTGCAGAGAAGATCAGGCTGTGCTCGTCTCTCAGATCCGTCTCCGGGGGATTGAAGGGGGCTGTCAGCTCTCCTTTCCGGTCCAGGCGAAATCCAACCAGCAGGGAGTCGGAGAGGTCGGAAAGGGACTCCAGCGGGCTCTGCCCTGAGGCAAGGCGTCCCCGGGTAGAGGTCTCGAAGTCTTGAAAGAGGCTGTCGATCTGGGTCCAGGCGGCGTCCGCCATGCGTCTCCCCGAGTCTCGGACCTCCTCTTCGACCCGCAGCGCTTCAGCCCGAACCGAGGCCAGGCCGAAATAGGCCAGGGCCAGTCCTGGAAGCACCACGGTCAGGAGAAAGAGGCCGCTGAACCGGATCAACTGGCGTACTTCTACCAGGTGGGCCGCAGCCCACGCCCGTCCCCTTCTCCTGGACAATAGGATCGTCAAGAGGCGGTGCAGCCCGCCTTGGCGTTCTGGGGAGAGCCCGGCCATCAGCCGAAAGCGGGGATGCCGGTGAGTGCGCGACCCAGAATCAGGTTGTGGATGTCGTGGGTGCCCTCGTAGGTGGAGACGCTCTCGAGATTCACCATGTGGCGCATGATGGGGTACTCGTCCAAGATTCCGTTGGCGCCGTGCATGTCACGGGCGACTCGGGCGATCTGCAAGGCGATGTCCACGTTGTTCATCTTCGCCAGGGAGATGTGATCGGGCACCAGGGTTCCATCGTCCTTCATGCGGCCGCACCGCAAGGCCAGTAGCTGTCCCTTGGTGATCTCCCGCAGCATCCAAGCCAGCTTACTTTGCACCAGCTGAAACGAGGCGATGGGCTTTCCGAACTGGGTGCGGGACTTGGAATAGTCCAGGGACGAGTGCAGGCAGGCCTGCGCGGCACCGAGGGCACCCCATGCAATTCCAAACCGGGCGTTGTTCAGGCAGGAGAAGGGGCCCTTGAGGCCCGATACGTCAGGAAGGATGCGGTCCTTGGGGATTCGGCAGTCCTGGAAGACGAGCTCGCTGGTGACGGAGGCCTTCAGGCTGTGCTTTCCGGTCATTTCCGGGGCAGAAAATCCCGGATCTCCTTTTTCTACGATGAAGCCGCGAATCACGCCGTCCAGCTTGGCCCACACGATCGCCACCTGGGCGAGGGTGCCGTTGGTGATCCACATCTTGGCGCCGTTCAACAAGAAGCTGTCCCCGTCGTCCACCGCTTTTGTCACCATGCCGCCGGGATCGGATCCATGATCGGGCTCTGTCAGGCCGAAGCAGCCGATGAACCTCCCTGCCGCCATTTCGGGCAGGTACTTCTGTTTCTGGGCTGCCGTGCCAAACTTCCAGATGGGGAACATGGCAAGGCTGCCCTGCACCGAGACAAAGGAGCGGATGCCCGAGTCTCCGCGCTCCAATTCCTGGCAGATCAGGCCGTAGGCCACATTCGACATGCCTGCGCAGTCATAGCCGTGGAGGTTTGCGCCGAGGAGCCCCATTTCTCCGATCTCCGGCACCAATTCCATGGGAAAGGTGCCGGCCCGGCAGTGCCCCTCGATGATCGGAAGAACCCGCTGTTCGACCCAGCCGCGGACCAGGTCCCGCACCATTCGTTCTTCTTCCGAGAGCTGGGCGTCGATGTTGTAGAAATCGAAGCCTTCGTACTTCGCCATGAAACACCTCGAATCGGGGTGCGACCCCTAACCCGGTCGGGTCCTTGCAGCCGCGGGTTACTCGAACACATGGATAGGATTCTCAGGGTCAATGGTGACGATTGCGGGGTCATTCCGGCGGATGACCCGGGGCTCTTGCTTGGGCTGACGGTCTTTGAGACGGTGCGCTGCTACGACGGCGTGCCGTTTCGAATGGGGGCACACCTGGACCGACTGGAGGCATCTGTGCTGGCCCTGGGCATGCCCGCCCTGGAGCGGGATCGAGTGCAAAAAGAGATGCTCTCTGCTTGCCGGGAGAACTGGCGCGTGCGCTATACCTTGACGGCGGGGGGGGCACATATTCTGGATGGCGCCCCCATGGATGCCAGTCGAGTAGGGGCTCCGGTCACGGCGGCTCGAATGGAGTGGGTGCATCCCCCGGGGCTGCCGGGGTTTGTCAAGCACGGAAGCCGGGCAGGGTGGATGTTGACTGCGGAGCGGTTGGGTGTCGATGAAGTGATCCTCGTAGCGGGAGACGGGAGCATTCTCGAGGCGAACCGCAGCTCGGTTTTTGCGGTCATGAATGGGGAGGTGGTAACGCCGGCCCTGAGGGGACAGATTCTTGCGGGCGTTACGCGTGGGGCGCTCTTGGATGCGGCTCGGAAGGCGGGCATTCCATGCCGGGAGGGACGCGTGGACAACCGGGGTCCCTTTGAGGAGCTGTACTTGGCCTCCACCCTCAAAGAGCTGGCGCCGGTCAGGAGTTTGGATGGTGTGGAGGGACCGGGAGATGGACCGGTCGGCCGCGCCCTCCACAGGGCATTTCAGGCGTTGGTGGCTTCCGAGAGGTGAGGCTGAATCGGCTCGGGGGTGGAAGGGACATTTGCTACGGGTTCTTGCCCCATAGCCTCCATGGTGATCTCTCCAAACGGCAGCCGGGTGTTCTGCTCGATGCGGAGCTGGCAGAGCGCGGTTTGGGCCTGCAACTGCAGCTGAAAGGCCCGCTCAGAGCCTGTCGCCCACCCGATTCCGGCGCCGCTGACCGCGAAGATCCCCACCGCCACGTAGGAGGGGTAGGGGGCCACGACCGCAAAAAAGCAGGCCGAGAGAATGGCGTACTTGACCCGCACTTCGGCCGCTCGTCGGTAGAGGGTCTGTGCGTGCTGCCGAATGATTCTCGGTTCATATGTGACCGCCATCGGGACCTCCGCCCCCTTGACTCATAGAATGCCAGGAAGAAAGGGGAATTTCCAGCGTTTCGTTCTTTACGAATTCCCAATAGCACTGGCGGATTCAGATCTGCCGGGCTGGCAGCAGCGATCTCAGCCCTGATCTGCGCTGCTTCTCAAATGGGTTTCCATAGGTCAGGAAGTGGCGCCCCCACTGGGTCTCGTCCAGCCACTTCTCCACCCGCCCCCAGCCCTCGGTCGGGTACCAGATGTAGTCGTGGTAAACAAAGCTGGCCATGATGAAGGCGTTGACGATCGGGGTCTGAAAAAAGATCTTTGAGAGGGGTTTCAGGGGGCCAAACCAGAACAGGTCTCCGACGGCGCTGGCCGCGTTGTCCCCCACCACGAAGTCCCAGTTGGTGCGCTTTACCTCAGCGGTGTCCATGTCCCCGACGACCTCGATGTCGTCCAGGTGGCCGTGTCCAAGCTCGCTTTCATCGGCCAGCCGGATGCACTTGACTTCCATGGGGTCAAAGCCAAGCAGCTTTGCGCTCACCGCATCGATGGCCACCTGGTCGGTGGAAGCAAAGAGCAGGTCCTTCACCACGGGCGTCATCGTGCGCGGTCCGGGTCCTGACCCGCAGGTTGTGCCGTCGGCCACGGCCAGGGTTCCTGCCTGGATCTCCAATTGGATTCGCAACAGGTCCACCAGAGTCTCGTGGATGTTTGGATGGCAGTAGTGTCGGCTCTTGTCCAAGAGCGCCCCGAAGGCGTTCTTCATGGCGCAGGTGTAGTCCGTGTAGATGTGTGTCTTCAGGGTCGGCAAGTGCACCACGTTGCGCCCGAAGAAGAAGTCCGGAATGCGAATGCCGTTTGGGTAGATCTGGTCCAAGACCCGCATGGGTCCCTTGGGCTCGTAGGTCACCCAACGCATGTCCCGTGGATCGAAGTTGTACTTCACCGGGAGGCCGTACTTTTCGTGCACCGGCGTGAAGTTGTTGAGACGCTCGCCCTTCTTCGCCTGGGTGACAACGGTGCGATTCTCGACCACCACCTGGTCTGTGAATCCGTCTGCGGACAGCTTTTTCGTGACGCCTTCCACCTGCCAAGGGGTGGTGTTGGCGGAGGGGTAGAGCATGTGCCAGGAGATGTTGTTCTTCAGGATGGTCGTGGCGTTCGGGTCAAAGGACTCGGTGTACCCGCACAGGTCCATCAGCCGAGCGTAGTCCTCCAGCACCGTTTCAGGGGTGGTGCGCACGGCCGCAACGATCGACTTGCCAGACATGGAGCCTCCAGGGGTACAAGGTAGCCGGTGGGGGCTCTGATAGCATCGGGAAGGAGGCGTGAATGAAGAGTGGTCTGGAAGTGCTGCTGGAGTCGGGCTTGGATTCGCTTGTTGGGGCCCGCGTGGGAATGTGCTGCAATCCCACGGCGGTGGATTCCAACTATGTGCACGCCGTGGACCGACTCGCGGCAGCCGGGGTGAAGCTCACGCGGCTCTTTGGTCCGGAGCATGGAGTCAAAGCCACCGCACAGGACATGATTGGCGTGGTCGATGAAGGCCTTGAGGTGGTCTCCCTCTACGGGGACGATGCGGAGTCACTGAAGCCGGATCCCGCCACGCTCGAAGACCTGGACGTAGTCCTCTTCGACATCCAGGACATTGGGGCCCGGTACTACACCTACCAAGCCACACTTGGATTCCTCATGGAGCGTGCCGGGCTTGTGGACACCCGCGTGGTCGTGTTGGATCGCCCCAACCCCATCAACGGCATCGATGTGGAGGGGAACGTCGTTCTGCCAGGTTTCGAGAGCTTTGTCTCGGCCTACCCCCTTGCCAATCGTCATGGAATGACCCTGGGGGAAATGGGGCGGTTCTTTCGGGACGTCGTGGGCATTGAAGCCGAGCTGGAGGTGGTGACCTGTGAGGGCTGGCGTCGGGACATGTGGGGGGATGAAACGGGCTTGCCCTGGGTCTTTCCGAGCCCGAACATGCCCATGTTGGAGACCGCGATCCTCTACCCGGGCATGTGCCTGGTCGAGGGCACCAACCTGTCAGAGGGCCGCGGCACGACTCGCCCTTTTCACCTGGTGGGTGCCCCGTGGCTGGAGCCGGGACGGTTCGCAGATTTTTGCAGAAAAGGGGCCCTGGATGCGCAGCTCAAAGGCGTGGCGTTTCGGGAGGCGAGCTTTCAGCCGGGCTTTCAAAAGCACGCAGGCGCTCTTTGTGGTGGGGTGGAGATCCACATCACCGACCGCAACGCCCTGGAGTCCCTGCTCCTGGGCCTGGTGGTCTTGGAGGCGGCGCGTCGTTGCGACCCGGAGCGCTTCGCCTGGCGCACGGAGACCTACGAATTCGTGGACAACCCCATCGCCATCGACCTGTTGTGCGGCAGCACTGAGGCCCGCGGCTGCCTGGAGACCCACATGCCCTTGAGGGATCTTGTGGATGGATGGGCGACGGCTCGGGGTGAGTGGGAAGAAGCGAGAGAGGGGTGCCTCTTGTATTGAATTCCTCAAGAAGGAAGATGACGTGGCAGATTGAGTTGTCTCAACGGGTATTTGCTTCATGATTTGGAATTTCGCCTGGCTCGTCTTGATCGCCTGCACCGGCACCAGCAAGGAGACCGGCCCGCCGGATGACACTGGGGCCATGGGGCTGCCCCCCCAGTGGGATTGTGACCAGCGGTTCTGGGTGCAGGGGGAGCCGGTGTTGCTTGGAACGGAGGCCGAGACCGCTGCGTTCTGCGACACCTACAACGCGGTAGAAGGGGATCTTCGTGTCGAATTGGGGAGGGACGAGGACCCCATTCAAGCCCTGGATGGGCTTTCCTGTCTCTGTGAGATCACGGGATCCCTGGAGATTCTGTACCTGGACGCAGGGGACGAGGGGGGCGCTGGGATGCCGCCCCCCCATTCGTCTGCCGACCTGGAGCTTTGGAACCTGAGGCGTGTAGGCGGTGACTTCCACGTGCACGACGTGCCGGGCATCACCAGCGTGGAGGGCGTCTACCAGCTGGAGAGTGTGGGCGGTGACCTGGTCTTGGAGGCCAATGCGGTACTGGGGGTGGTGGCCTTTGACTCGTTGCAGACTGTGGGAGGTCGCCTCGCCCTGGTGGGCCTGGACCAGGCGCAAGCGTTCATCGCGCCGGAGCTTTTGCAGGCGGGTTCCATCGAGATTGGAGACGGAACCACCTGGCACTCGCGGTTTGTCTACCTGGCCCTGGAGGGCCTGGTCCAGGTGGATGGGGCCTTGGTGGTTTCAGGAGTCCCGCGGTTGAGCAAGCTGAAGGCAGAGGTGCTCGAGGCGGTTGGAAGTGAAGTACGACTGGATGGGTCTTGTTTCACCACCCTGGATCTGCCTTCCCTGGTCACGGCCGGTTCCCTCTCCCTCCTCGGAAACTGCGGACTGGAGGACCTCTCGGGAGTGAGCGCCCTGGAGTCGTTGACCGGAGCAGCGGATCAGACGGTTCTGAACCTGGCCTGGAACGATGGCCTGGATGCCCAGGAGTTGGACCAATTCCAGGCGGGGCTTTCTTTGGCCGGGGGTGTCACCGTTCAGCCGGGCGGCGAGGGTGGCTGCAATGAGTGGTTTTCAACCAATTGGGGACGGACCCAAGCGGAGATCTGCAATTGACCTGACCGGGTCCGGGTGCAAGGACCCTGTCAACGCGAGCAACCCTGAAACGGTCGGGCTACCTTGTCGGCGCCAAGGAGGTCCCATGCACCGATCAATTCTTCCGATGACTCTTCTTCTCGCGGGTTGTCCTGCCGGTTTTCTTGGGGGCAATCCGGACCCGGCCGCCGTGCCGGAGTTTGGCCATGCGGACTCCCGCTCCCTCACGGTAGTGGGAACCGACGACGACGGGCTGAACGTGCCCCGAGACCTGGAATTCCACCCGGTGGAGACGGATCAGCTCTGGGTCATGAACCGTGCGGACGACAGCGCATCGATCTTTTTTGCTGCCGGGGGCGACGAGCAGTCCGTGGACTGGCGCCAGGACGCCTACGGCAACCACTTCATGGAGGAGGTCAGCTCCCTGGCCTTCGGGGCCTTGGGCACGTACACCGTAGGAGAGAGCGGGTTTGCGACCTGCCAGGAGTCCCGCAACACCTACAACGGAGCCCAGGCAGGAGACAACTTCATGGGGCCTTCCCTCTGGAGCGGAGATCTGGATGTCTTCGCCGAGCTGAACCAGTCCTTTGGCGCTTCCGCCCTGGGCAGTCACCTGGACATGCTCCACGCCAGTCCGGACTGCATGGGCATCGCCCATGACCAGGACAACGCCTTCTGGGTCTTCGATGGAAAGAAGGGGCAGCTGGTCTATTATGACTTCCAGGTAGACCACGGGCCGGGGATGGAAGATCATTCCGACGGCATCATCCGACGGTACACGGACGTCGAGTTGGACCGAGTCGAGGATGTGGCTGGGCACATGGTTCAAGATGACGAGGGCATGCTCTTCATCGCCAACACCGGTGCAGGGACGGTTCTACGGGTGGACACCAGCACAGCTGAGAGTGTTGGAAATGCTCGCGGTGCCATGGAGTCCCTGGCTGAGTACACCCGCTGGAATGGTGCCACGGTGGAGGATTGGGTCACCGGTCTCGACGAACCCAGCGGGATCGCCCTCGCCGAGGATGGTCGCGTCTTTGTGTCGGATCACGGCACCGGGGAGATCATCGCTTATGAATCGGACGGCACGGAGATCGAACGCCTGGACACCCGGGGCGATGCCATCATGGGGCTTGAGATCGGCCCCAATGGCGGCTTGTGGTACGTGGATGCTGGGTTGGAACAGGTGGTTCGCGTCGATCCCTGACCGGCTCAATGAACGCTGATCACCGTTTCTGGTGTCTCGCCGCTGCGGGAGGCGGTGACGCTGGAGATGCCCATTCCCACGAGGTCGGGCATCGGCAAAGTCATTCCTGCCATCATGCCCAAGGCCATTTCCAGGGGGAGCCGCTGGGCAAAAGCGTCGGATGCGTCCAGGGTGTCCAGGCCCCAGTCGTTCTTCCGCACGAGAGCTTTCGCGTCGATGCCATCAAACTCCAGGGAAAGCTCCCCGGCGCTGAAGTTGGCTTCCACGTCCATGGATCCGACAATGGCGAGTGTGGCAGTTTCTCCCAGAACTCCCCCGGGGGTCTGCAGGTCGACAACGATCTCGCCAAACTGAAATTCCAGACCGTCTGGCCCGGCCACAACGACCGGAGGGAGCACAAAGTCCAGGCCCATTTCCACAGCATCTGACTCCAGCAGGGTGCTGGCCAGGGTGGTGAGGGATTCGTCGTCGGTGGAAAGGGCCAGATCGAATCCTCCTGCACGCCACAGCTCGTAGAGCACGCCGTTCAGCACGTCGTCATGGACCCCGATGCCAATGTCTTCCTGTTGGGCCAGGGAAGTCTCGGTGGCGGGGGACAAGAAGGGTCCGTGGGGTGGCGAATGAGCCTCTCCAGCACCCAAGACCTCCAGGTCAAGAGACAGATCGATTCCATTTGGGTCGACTGAAAAGAAGACCGGTCGGGTCGCCAGCTCCAAGCTGACATCAAAGAACTCTACGGATTCTTCCAGGCTCAACAGATCGAAAGCGTCCACCATGGCGGGGATCAACATCTCCGGGAGCGACTCCACCGCAAGTTCCTCCAGCATCTCCCGCACCACGCTGGCGAGAACATACTCTTCGATGAGATCAGGAAAGTAGGTGACATCAAATGCGAAGCCCTCCAGGTGGACCTCCAGATCGCTTGCTTCCAGGTGCAGTCTGTCCTCCTGTAGGCTCGGGGAGAGGTAGCCGCTGACCACGACGAGATCCGCCGACCCCTCGAGATCTTCGTCGTACCAGAGGTCCCCCCCCTGGCTGGCCAACAAGGTTCCGAGGAGCTGGAATTCAGTCACCTTCAGTCCCATGCCGATCTTTCCATCGTGGAGTGTGAGGTCCAAGCTGGCACCACTGTATTCAATGGTGGTCACGTGGACCTCGGTGTCCAGGACCACCCCAAGGTCCAAGGGCTTCTGGACAAGAGGGTTGTTGGCAGCCACGAGGGTCGTGAGCTTTTCCGGGGTCATCAGCCCAATGACCACGCCCGACAAAGTGTCGAGTCCCGCCTCGCTGATGTGTGATCGCAGAGGCTGCTCGAGCACGGCACCCGGTTCACCGAATTCACCGTGAAGGACAGACAGGCTCTCTATTTCCACAGGTGTCTCTCTCTCAAGCCCCACAATTTCCAGGGTGTTGATGCCCCGGGAAAGGGGGACCGTGACCGAAAAGGAGCCATCTTCTGCCAGGTCCGCGGGCTGCCCCTGTACATGGATGGTTGCCAACGTACAGGTCTTTCCCATGACCACGACGCTTTCCGATTGGACCCAGGCGCCGCGGGTTGGGGAAGACACGACAAGGGGCTCGGTACACGGGGCTGCTTTTTCCTTCGGGCCGTTGCAGGCAGAGAGAAGAAGAAGGGCAAGAACGGGTGAATGGACCATGATCGCTCCTGTGCGCTGGACCGGCCGGATTGGTGCCATCCGAATTCGCCGCGACATTAGTCTGAGGAAGTCGGACCCGCTGCAACAATCGGTCAAGTTTCTGTTGCATACCCGCCAATTGTTGGGGTAAATGGCGCCCAAATGGCCCGGCACCGGCTGTTCTCAACTGGAGATGACCCCATGAGAAACGCACGAATCGCACTCCTCTTTCCACTGGCTCTTGGCGCCGCCTGCAACAAGGGTCCGAGTTCCGAGGACTTTGTTGGATTGGACTGGTCCCATGGGGAGTCCTTCCACGTGGCCGCCACCTACAAGGCTGCTGAAATGATGGGGGAGCACAGCGCGGTGGACTTGGACGGTGAGAGCGTTCCCCAGTTTGGCGATGTCTGGAGCGACGAGGTGGTCTGGTCTTTTCAGGTGGTCGAAACAGACCTGACGCCTCCCTCCACCGACGAGCTGTACCCGTATGCGGTGACGGCCACGGGAGAGGTGGCTTCTCTCGCCGTGCTTCGGGCCTATGTGGATGCGAGCCTGAACGATGACGAGGCCCTGTTGGATGCAGACCCGGTGGTCTATCTGGTGTTCCGGGAAGACCGGGGACGTCTGGCGGCCATCATCTCCTATGTCAACCGGGACGGAGAGCGCAGCGAGCGGGCCTGGTCCTCCAAGAAGCTCGGTCGGTCCCATTCGCTCTTGTCCCAGTCGATGCTCACTGAGCTGCCCACCTTCCTCGCGCCTTTCTCTGCTACGTGGGGAGACAACACCCGCAACCTGGAAAATGGCAGCAGCGTCACCTCCTTGTTTGTGGACGGGACCACCACCGACGTCATCTACGACGACGAAATCGGCGGTGGCCTCATTGTGAGTCGCTACGAGTTTGGTGCCCCCTGGCCCGTGGAGACGATCACCGACAACGTGGAGAGCCGTCTGCTCTCCCAGGACGAGGTCTCGGCCAAGAGCAGCGAGCTGCGCTTCTATCTGCCTGCCCCCCCAGAGGACTTTGACTACCGGGCCGCCTTGCGCAGCTCGATCGACATTGACGAGGCGCTGCGCCTGGACGCCGACACCATCGAAAACGGTCTCGATGTGGCTGCCCACGAGGGGTACCGTCCCTGGGCCGGGTACTGGTGGCCGACCAAGCAAGGGGAGCTGATCTTCGGTTTTGAGACCGAGGACGGCGTCAACTGGAATGAGCAGGAAATGCCCGAGAGCTACTCGGACAGAGTCAAGGAAGAGATCGATGTCTTCAAGCTGAAGATGGACGAAATCTCGGAAGACCTGCGAGACATGGAGTCCACGGATGAAGGGTACAACGAGAAGCGCGACGCGTACCGGGACCAACAGAAGAGCCTGATTGAGGCCCTGCGCACCTTCTACGACACCCTTCTTCAGGACTTTGACGGGGGCCGCATCACCGTGGCCGAGGGGAAGATCACCCACGTGGACGGGTGGGCCTATGACATTGACGGGTTGTCCCCCATGGACAAGTATGGCCTGGTGCTTTACCTCCGCGGGCAAGCAGAAAACAACCCTTTCTACGTGTCGGCCTGGGAGATCTTGAACTCCTACAATCCGGGTGGGGAGAGCTGGTGGGGCCACTGCAATGGCTGGTCTGCGGCAGCCATCTTGACCAATGAGCCGACGGAGTCTGTGACCTTTCAGGCCGGCGGACAGGACATCAGCTTCTCCGTGGGAGACCTCAAGGGGCTGCTGTCCGAATCCCACTACTCTACGTACAGCAGCTTCTACGGCGAGCGGTACAACGGGGAGGAAGACGACGTCTCGGACTTGACCCCTGCAGCCTTCCACAAGCTGGTCAGCTACTACCTGGGCGAGATGGGGGTGCCGATGGTCTTCGACACCACCGCCACCGAGCAGGTCTGGAACTTCCCGGTGTGGGCCACCACGCTGAACATGGAAGAGACCACCCCTGCTGGAGCCGAGGCGCTGGTCAACATCAACACCGCGGACAAGGAAGCGCTGGCGGCTCTTCCCGAGATTGGAGAAGCCAAGAGCACCTCGATCATTGAGTACCGGGAGGCCAACGGGCCGTTTCAAGCCATCGAGGACGTTCAGGATGTCCGCGGCGTCGGAAGAGGCACGTTCGCCTCCATTGAGGCGTTGATCACTGTGGAGCCTTTCCGCCGCACTTTTGAGGTGTCGGCCGTCTCCACCTTTGCCACCGATGGCGTCGACCCCATGTGGGTGGACGTGGGGGACCCGGAGGGGTTCACCAAGAACTACAACTACACTTTGGTGACGGACGCGGACGGGCTGGTGCTTGAGGGCACCTGGGAGGATGAGAAGAAGCATCCCGATTTCGCCTGGATTCCCTATGACAACCCGATGCGGTCGGGTCAGAGCAGCGAAAACCCGTACTTGGAATACGGGACCCTTCTTGAAGTGATTGGCAAGTCCTTTCACAGGGAGTAGATGATGCGACGCGCCTTCTTTGTGCTTTCAGCCCTGGTTCTCACCGCTTGCAACGGCGGTGGTGGGAGCAAGGACGCTGGTGATGACACCGGCCTTCCCGGGGAGCTCCTGGGAATACTCGTGACGCCTGAAAACGTGGTGCTCAATGTAGGGGGGGAAGCCAACCTGCGAGCGACAGGGGTCTTCGGAGACCGCTCCTCCATGGAGTTGACCCACCTGGTGGACTGGCGCAGCTCCAAGACCGCCTTTGTCACGGTCAGCAATGGGCTGGACTCAGAGGGGACCATCACCGGTGTGGCGGTGGGGGAGACTCAGGTCACCGCCATGCTGCAGAACGTGATGTCCGTGCCGACGAATGTCACGGTCACGGAGGCGGACCTGGTGGGAATCACGGTCAGCCCGAGCCCCATCGTGGCGGAGATTGGCCAGAAGATTCAATTGGTGGCGGACGCCGCCTGGTCCGATGGTTCTCGCGGTGATGCGGCCGGGCAGGTTCGGTGGATTACGGACGACGGCAGCGTCGCCCAGATTGAGAGTGGTGGCATTTTGACCGCATCCGGCGCGGGAAGCACCAGCATCCATGCGGACCTGGGAGGGCTCTCCTCGGAGGATGTGGAGGTCACGGTTCTTGCAAACGCATCGGCGGACCTGACCATTTCGGACCTGGCGCTGGAGGGGGGAGAATCAGAGTTCACGGCGACCGTCTCCGTGAAGAATCGAGGGGCCGCAGGTGCATCGGATTTCTGGGTGGATCTCTTCTTGGATCCGGCCTCTGCACCCACCACCGACGACGTCGGCGAGGACTTCAACCATGTGGACTATGTGGGCCCTGACGAGACCGTGCAGGTGACCTTCACGATGGAGGCGGGCGAGGGCGAACACACCGTCTGGGCCTATGCAGACATCGACGGTCTGACGGACGAGAGCAACACCGGCAACAACACCGCCAGCGGCACCGTGACCGTAGGGGCCTCGGCAGGCGGCGGACCCAACCTGCAAGTCAGCTTCTTCGACTTCTGGTACTACGAGGGCACGCTCTACTACTGGGTGGACGTGCTCAACGCGGGGGGCGAGGATTCAGGTGCCTTCTACGTGGACCTCTTCTACGACCAGTCTTCAGCCCCGGACATTACCGACACCGGCGACCAATTCGAACGGGTCTCGGCGCTCGCGGCCGGGGCCACCGAGTATCTCTCGTTTGAGGTGGAGCAGGAATGTGACTGGTGTTGGTCCTGGGTGACCCTCGACTCCCTGGAGGAGATCGATGAGACCCATGAGGACGACAACATCGAGGGCCCGCTGACGGTCGATACAAGCGAAAGTCGGTAGCCTGCGGACCGAACTTGAAGACGGCGCCTACACGAAGAGGTGCTCATCCATGGGGGAGGCATCCCCACTTCGAATGGACTTGGACAGGGCGATGGCCCCGGGCAGCACGTTGGTGCAGTAGAACTTAAGGTTTGAGCGCTTGCCCAGGTAGAAGTGGCGATCGGATTCGGTGAGATCCGTTCCGCTGTTGAGGGCGTCGGTGGCAATGCGGGCCTGTTGCAGGCTGTGTTGCGCCAGCACCACAGTCCCGAACAGGGTGAGAAAGTTGGTGGCGTACACCAGGGCCCCGTCCAAGTTACCGGCCATTCCCAGGCCACCCACGTGCATGGCGGCTGCTGCCAGGGAGTCTCGGGCCTTTTCGATGCCTGCGATTTCACTGTCCAGATCGTGATCCCTGGCCTTGTCGATTTCTTCGGTCAGGTGCTCCATCCAGTGCATGAAGATCTGGCCGTTCTCCATGCGCATCTTTCGGCCCAACAAGTCCAGGGCCTGGACCCCGTTCGTGCCCTCGTAGATCGAGGCGATCTTGTTGTCCCGAACGTGCTGCTCCACCGGGTACTCCTTGGTGTACCCACAGCCCCCGAAAGTCTGCAGCGCGGTCACGGCCACCTGGAAGCCGACATCGGTGCAGTGGGCCTTGCAAATGGGGGTCAAGAGCTCCACGAGTCGCAGGTTCTCTTCTTGGGTCTTTTCGTCCGGCGACCACTGGGCCAGGTCGTAGCGGGCGGCCATTGTGAAGAGCATGGACCGCATCGCCTCGGTGTGGGACTTCATCCACAAGAGCATGCGCCGCACATCCGGGTGCTGCACGATGGGCACCCGGGGGGCTTCGGCGTTCCCCCAGTCCTGGGCCTTGGGCCCCTGCACGCGCTCTTTGGCGTAGGACAGGGCGTTCAAGTACGACGCGTTGGCGGTGGCCAGTCCCTGGATGCCCACCCCGATGCGGGCCTCGTTCATCAGGGTGAACATGATCTCCATGCCGTCCCCTTCCTTTGCGATCAGGTGGGCCCGGCAGGGGCCTTCCGCGCCGAGGGTCAGCACACAGGTGGGGGAGGCGTGGATGCCCATCTTCTCCTCGATGCTTGCGACTTTGGCGCCGTTTCGGCTGCCGTCTTCGAAGTTGAACTTGGGGGCGATGAAGAGGGAGAGGCCCTTGGTGCCCTTGGGGGCATCCGGGGTGCGGGCCAGCACCAGGTGAAGGATGTTCTCCGTGAAGTCATGGTCGCCACAGGAGATGAAGATCTTCTCCCCTTCCAGGAGGTAGACGCCTTCTTCTTCTGTGCGGTGGGCTTTGCACCGGTTGGAGCCCACATCTGTTCCTGCGTCGGACTCCGTGAGGCACATGGTGGCGGCCCACTCTCCATCAAAGAGCCTTCGAATGGCGAGATCCTGGAGGGACTCACTTCCGAATCGAACTAGCAGGTTCGCCACACCCCGTGTCAGGCCCGAGTAGGTGGTCATGGCGGAGTTGGAGCCCAGGAACATCTCTGCCAGGGTCACGCCAATGGCGGCGGGCAGGCCTGATCCGCCCCACTTGGGGTCTGCGTTGAGCCCAAGCCAGCCGCCTTCGCGAAGGGTCTGCCAGGCTTCTTTGAAGCCCGGCGGGGTGGTGACATTGCCGTCGTGATCCAGGGTGCAGCCGACTTTGTCACCAACCTTGTTCAAGGGCCAAAACACGTCTGTGGCGATCTTGGCCGCCCCGTCGATGAGGGTCTCGTACAGGTTTCGGTCAAAGTCCTCGAACCGCTCGATGCCCTTGAACTCGGCGTCGATTTGGAGCTGTTCAAAGAGCACAAAGTGGATGTCGCGGCGGTTGATGTTGTAGTCGGTGGCACTCATGGATCGTCCCCTCCAGGTGGAACCAAATTCATAACGTGACACCTGACGCTCGCACCCCTCAAGATAGGATGCTTCCGTGATTGTCACCGTGACCGTGAACCCGATGATCGAGCAATTCCACGAAGTGCCAGGTTTTGAGGCGGGACGCACGCACCGAACCGGGGGGGCCGCGTGGGTGGTGCCGTCGGGGAAGCCCCTGAACGTGGCCCGGGCGCTGGCGGATCTCGGAGAGGAGGTCCTTGCGGTGGTGGCTGTGGGGGGCAGCACCGGAAGGGAGATCTGCGACCGGCTGGAGTCCGAGCGGTTCCGGTGGCAGTCCGTGGAGATCGCAGGGGAGTCCCGTCGGGGCTTCACGGTCTATGGGGAAGGGATGACCTCAACGGTGTACGGCCCGGCGCCGGCCATCAGCGACGCCGAGGTGGAGGCCCTGGTGGGAGCCGTCAAGTCTCTCCTGCCTGCCCGCATGTTGGTGGTGGGTGGCAGCACCTCACGCATCGACTTGTATCCACGTCTTTGCGCCTTGAATGTGCCGGTGGTGTTGGACTCCCATGGGCACGCCTTGCTGGACTGCCTGGCAGGGGGCGGCGTGCACCTGGCCAAACCGAACCTCAAGGAGTGTCGGAACACCTTTGGGACGGACGACGTGGTCTCCAGCGCCCGGGCCCTCTTGGAGCGGGGCGTGCCGAACGCGGTGGTGACCGACGAGGGGGGGCGGGCAGCCTTTCACCTGGGGGACACGCAGGTGCTTGCCACGCCGCCGGTGGTGGAGTTGATTCACTCGGTCGGGTGCGGAGATGCGGTCTGCGCCGGGCTGCTGCACATGGCCCAGAAGCCAGTCACGGAACGGGTGGCGTTCGCCATGGCCTGCGGCGCTCACGCAGCGTCTCGTCGGGATGTGGCCCATCTGGATCCCGTGGCCTGTCGAGATCTCATGGGACAGGTGACGCTGCAATGAAGGGGAGTCTGCCATGACGCTGGCACTTCGGTGGGGGAGGAGCTCCTATGAGACGGAGGACGCCCTGGCGCTGGAGCGCCGGGCCCTCTCCGAGTTGGGGGTGGATCTGCGGTTCTTTGCTGGGAACGACCCGCCTCTCGATGGGGTCGAGGTGTTGATCGTCCCCTCCGGTTCCAGGGTGGATGCCGAGATCCTCAGACGTGCGGAAGCGCTGCGGTTGGTGGTGGCGACCACCTCGGGGCATGACCACATCGACGTGGCGGCGGCCCGGGCTCGGGAGATCCAGGTGGCGCGGTGCCCTTTGGCGCGGCGAGATGCCGTGGTGGACACCTCCGTGGGAATGGGTCTGGCCCTGGTGCGCCAGCTGGGAGACCTCCACCGCCAGGCCGAGGCGGGAGTCTGGGCACGGCAGGAGCTGCCAACCCGCGCGACGGGGAAGATTCGGGGCATGGGCGTGGGCATTGTGGGGCTGGGGGTCATCGGCAGCCGGGCTGCTGAGGTCTGGGCGGCCCTGGGGGCCGAGGTCGTTGTCTGCGATCCGGCCCGGCCGGGAACCGTGTCCTTTGAGGAGCTGGTGGCCTCCTGTGAGCTGATCACCCTTCATTGCTCCCTGACGCCGTCCTCAAGAAACCTCGTGGACGCGAACGCGCTGGCTGCGATGGCCGACGGCACTGTCTTGATCAACACCGCCCGGGGGGCCTGCCTGGACCTGGAGGCGGTAGAGGCGGCCCACCACCTGGGGGGACTCGGCCTGGACGTGTTCTCCAGGGAGCCCTGGCCCCACCTGGAGCGCCTCGCAAGTCGCCCCCACGTGATCCTGACCCCCCATGCGGCGGGCTACCACCCGGCCCTGGGCGTCGCCGTGGCCGGAGAGGTCACCCGGACGGTGGCGGCCTGGCAGGAGGGTCAGCCGCTGGAGCACGTGGTTTGGGGGGGGTAGGTCGGGGGCTGTGCGGCTCGCCCGGACTCACGCTCCGCGCCTGGGAGTTGGGGGGGGCTGGCCGGGGGACCGGGTGTTCCCGAGCGCCTCCGGGATGGCCACTGCCGCCAGCGACGGTTGCTCGATGTCTCGCAACCATCGCAAGCGGCAGGTACGCCCTCCCTCCGGCAATCGGGCCACCCCTTTTTCTCGCGATTTCGTCTTTCTGTAGAAAAACGAAATCCCTCCGAGGCATCCCCCCAGTTCCGGGGACACGCAGTTCCGCGCGCAGTTCCGGGGACACCATACTTAACTCCATGGAGTTAAGTATGGTGTCCCCGGAACTCACAAAGGTCCCCGGAACTCAAGGCATCGCCTCTTCGTTTGTGCCGCCAAACGCTTCCGGAATCAAGCCACCAAGGCGCAGATTGGTCGGCTTCTTAGGCCTCCACGGTTCCGCTCAATACAAAAACCCGTCCTCCCCATCCGTCACCGTCACCATGAGCAGTGTGTCTCGCACCAGGCCCGTGCCCAGGGAGTACTCGTAGGCCTGGGCGACGGAGTCGGCGTGATCTGCTGAGAAGGCGAGCACATGGAGGATCTGCTTGGCCCAGGCATCTGAGTTCGAGACGTTGGCGCTGCTCTGCTGGATGTCGCCGAACTTGTCTTCCAGCAGCTCTCGGGCCTGCTCGGGGGTCCAGGGGTCCTCCTGGGGCCAACCAACGGCCCGGGTCACGCTCACCCCAAGGGGCACGCCGTTGACGTTCACCAGGAGGTCGGTCTTTTTGCCGTTTTCATCGTTGTAGCGGATCTCGTTCTCGGTCTTCACCAGCTCGGCCTGTTCGCAGCGGGCCAGCACCTCGAAGGCGAAGATTTCCGAGTAGATGGAGGAACCCCCGGCGTTGCCATCGGACAGGATCTCCTGCCCCCCGTCGGTGAGGTCCTCGCTGTCCGGCTCGCCGGTCAGGTCGATGGTGTTGCCGAACAAATCCGAGGCAGCCCCGGTCACGTTCTGCTCGGTCAGGATGCCGCAGTCACCGGTGATGTCCCCCCAGCCCTCCAGGGGCAATCCGTCGTCGGTGCCTGTGTCTGTGTCCCGGGACGACGTGTCGGAGGAGGTGTCCTTGAGGGGCTCGCTGCAGCCGAAAAGGGGGCTGCTCCCAAGGACGAGCAAAACGAGGGAAGAAAGGCGCATCATGGGGTCTCCTTCTTTGCCAAGCCTGCCACATATCGGTCCAGCGCCTCCAGCTCTTCTGTGAACGGGGCCTGGACCGCGGGAAAGCGGAAGCCTGTCTTGGGATCGAGGTCAAAGCTGCTCACGCGAAAGCTGATGGCGAAACGCTCCCGCTTCCACTGGGCGGCGCACATCATGCGCACAAAGCGCCGAATGTCCTGTGCAAAGGCGGCGGCCTCCCCGCTGTAGCGGTCGGTCATGGCGGGCCACAAGGACCGGAACATCTCCAGGGGGTCCTGGGCCTTCTCCACGAAGTGGTAGAGCAGGGTGTCCAGCACCGCAAAGGGCATCAGGTCTTTCTCGTCCCGCTGGTCCTGGTCGGGGGGGCGCAGCTCCGCGGTGGGTTCCAGCGCCTCAATCGCGTCCAGGCAGTCGTAGCCGTGAAAGGTGCGGGCCCAGGAGAGCCAGAGCAGCACCAGGCTCTTGGGCACGTCGGCGATGGGGGAGACCCCCCCCGAGGTGTCCCCATCCATGGTGGTGTACCCGACAGCGGCCTCGGACTTGTTGGAGGTGGACAAGAGCAGCGCCCGGTCCAGGTTGGCCAGCATCCAGATGAGCGACCCCCGCAGGCGGGCCTGCACGTTCTGGAGGGCGAGGTCCTCTGTGGGGTCGTCCCAGGAGAGCGTGCGCCCGATGGAGGTCTCCACGAGCTTGCGGTGCAGGGCCACCGCGTCGGCCATGGGGATCTCGTGGTGGGTGGCGCCCAGGGCCTGGGCCAGGCCGGCAGCCGCCTGTTGGGTGGCATTCCCGGAGTGGTCCGTGGCCAGGTAGGCCGTGATCAGCGTGTCGCGGGTCACCTGGGCCAGCGCTGCCTCGTCCAACTCCGGATGCTCGTAGCGCAGCATGCGGTGGACGAGGAGGGTCACCATGGCAGAGTCGCGGCCGCCGGAGAGGGCCACCGCCAGCTTCTGGATGCCGGTCTTTGACGTGTAGTCCCGCAAGGCCAGGGCCAAAGCCAGCTCCAGCTCCAGGTGGGGGACATCCGTGTGGTGGATCGCGCCTGTGAGGCCACTCTGCTCCAGCCAGGCGAGGCTTGGGTCCGGGTGGGGCGTGTCCCCCGGGGCCCACCAGGGCTCTGCCCCCTCAATGGGGTCCGGGGAAGAGAAGTCCCCGTCGATCTTCAAGAGCGTTGGGGTCGGCCCCAGATCCCCGTCTGCGGCCTGGGCCACCTGCTGACGCCAGGAGCCCTCCTCCAACCGCGCCTGGCGCAGGGCGGCCAGGTCCAGGACGCAGTCCACAAGCTCCACCTGGGTGTCGAAGAGAAAGCGACGTCCCTCCCGCAAGGTGTTCCCGTCGGCCGCGATCAAGGTGCTCCCATCGAAAATGAGGCGGGTGGCGTCGCACCCCAGCAGGGAGGTGTACAGGTAGGCGCAGTGGTCCTCGGCGCTGGCCTGCTCCACCAGTCGCTTGCGGGCGGCGTGCTTTCCCAGGACGAACCAGCTGGCCGAGGGGTTGCAGACAATCTCCGCCCCGGCCAGGGCGTAGCGCGATCCCGGGCGGATCCCCTTCCAGCCGTCCTCGCAGATCTCCAGGGCGAACCGTCCCAGCCCCTGGGCCTCAAAGAGGAGGCTCCCCATGGGGATCTCGCTTCCATCGGGCGCCTCATAGCGCTCCACCCGCCCGTGGGGCCAGCCCGCGTACCAGCGGCTCTCGTACTCCACGTCGCCGGTGGCCAGGTTTTCCTTGGCCACCAGCCCCACCACCTTTCCATCTGCCACCACCGCCATGGTGTTGAACAAGACCCCCTTGTGGGACACGGGCAGGCCTGCGCAGACCACCAAGCCCTCCGACTGGCCCGCCAGGGCCAGGAGGCAGTCCCAGGATCGCGCGAGGGTGCCCTGCCGGGGGAGGCGATCCCCCAGGCTGTAGCCGGGAATGCAAATCTCCGGCAGCACAAGCAGCCGGGCCCCCCGGGTGCGGGCCCCCCGGACGGCCTCCACCATGCGCCGGGTGTTTCCGGTCCAGTCCCCCACGGTCTGGTTCAGGGCGCAGACCGCCACGTGGGCGGTGTCGGGGCGGTTGTCCATCACGGAGCACCGCGGCGGGAGAGGAGCGCCTCGACGCCCTCGGCGAAGCCTGTGCCCCCCTCCGAGGGGGTCACCCACTGGGGGTGATCACTCATACGAGGGAGAAAGTTCGCCACGTTCGCCACGCCGAAAGAGAGGGGGAAAAAGGAGAACATCGGCCCGTCGTTGGCGGAGTCTCCAAAGAAGGCGTAGTCACCGCGCACATCTTCCAGGTCCTCGTCCCACAGCTCCTTCACGAGGCGGCGGCAGCCGGTGAGCTTGTCAAACTCCCCAAACCAACCGTTCACGTGGATCGAGCTGACCTTACAGGTGGCCCCGTGGCGTCCGAATGCGGCCACGATGTCATCCACGGCGGCCTCGTCCAGGGGGGGCACGTCCTCGCAGAAGTCGATGGCCAGGTCGAGGTCCCGGTAGGGCTGGTCTGATGCCAGAGCCGTTCCGGGTACGGCCGCAAGGATCTCAGCGCTGATCGCGTCCAGGCGCTCCCGGTTCCGGATCCGGGTGTCGGCGTCTTGAACAAACCGCCGGTGCAGCTTGCCTTTTGAAAGGTAAAACCAGAGCCCGCCGTTCTCTCCCACCACCCCGTCCACCGGCCACTGCCGCGCAATGAGATCGACCCATCCCCCGGGACGCCCGGTGATGGGGACCACCCGCAAGCCTTCCCTTTGCAAGCGCTCCAGAGCCAGAAAGGCCGCGGGCACAAGCCGCCCCCCGGAGGTCAGGGTGTCGTCGATGTCGCAGAACACCCCCCGCAGGGTGCGGGCCGCATCCCTTGGAAGCTCGGCGAGGGGGCGGGGCCCCATGGGACCTACTCGACCGTCCAGGTCTGCCCGCCGTAGAGAAGCTTCTCCAGGCTGGGTTCCCCCTCATTCTCCACCGCCTGCTGGACCTGGGCGTGGAACACCCCGTCATAGGTGGGGCGCTCCACCCGGTGCAGCACGCCCAGGGGCACGGGGAATTCCGGGTAGTCCATCTCGACCAGAATCTGCGCCAGCACCGCGTCTGTCTCGTCGTGCACGAGGCAGTCGTCCGCAGTCCACTTGTCACCGACTTCCACCACCTCGGGACGTGTCCCGTTCAGGCGAATGCCCTTGGGGGCCTCCTTTGTGCCAAAGGTCATGGGCTCGCCGTGGGTCAAGAAGAGCACCCGCTCGTCCCGAACCTTTCGGTTCACCACGTCGTCAAAGGCCAGGTTGTTGAAGATGTTGCAGTTCTGGTAGATCTCCACCAAGGCAGTGCCCCGGTGGTTGTGGGCCTCCTCCAGCACCCCGCGCAGATCCTTGGCGTATACGTCGACGCTCCGAGCCACAAACGTGGCGGCGCTGCCCAGGGCGAACTTCAAGGGGTTGAAGGGGTGGTCCAGAGAACCCATCGGAGTGGATTTCGTGACCTTGCCTACCTCGGAAGTGGGGGAGTACTGCCCCTTTGTCAGCCCGTAGATCCGGTTGTTGAACAGCATGTAGACGATGTCGAGGTTGCGCCGAAGCACATGTGCAAAGTGGTTCCCCCCGATGGAGAGGCCGTCTCCATCCCCGGTGATGACCCAGAGATCAAGGTCGGGGTTTGCACACTTCGCCCCTGCGGCAAACGCCGGGGCCCGCCCGTGGATTGTGTGGAATCCATAGGTGTCCATGTAGTAGGGAAACCGGCTGGAGCAGCCGATGCCGCTGATGACCGCGAGGTTCTCCTTGGGCACCCCCAGCTTGGACATGACCGTCTGGGTCTGGGAGAGGATCGAGTAGTCCCCACACCCGGGGCACCACCGGATGGTCTGGTCGGACATGAAGTCCTTTTTCGAGTACTCCACTGAGTCTTCCATGTCAGGCCCCTCCGTGGGTTTGAATGGCGTCGCGGATTTCCTGGACCATGAACGGCAGTCCCTGGATTTTGGGAACAGACACTGCGTCCACCATGAATTCCATGCGAATCAGCTTCACAAGCTGGCCCAGGTTCATCTCTGGGATGATCACCTTGTCGTAGCGCTGCAGAATTTCCCCGAGGTTCTTGGGGAACGGGCACAGGTGCCGAATCTGGGCGTGGGCCACGTTGATTCCGTCCGCCTGGGCCTGGCGGACCGCCTGGCGAATCGCGCCAAAAGTCGAGCCCCAGCCCAACACGAGGGTGCCAAAGTCAGGCCCGAAGACCTCCTGGTCGGGAATGTCATCGGCAATCCGGGCGACTTTTTCTGCCCGAATCTTGCACATGTACTCATGGTTGTGCGGGTCGTATTCCACGTTTCCCGTGCCTTCCTTTTTCTCCAGTCCACCAATTCGGTGTTCGGCGCCCGGAGTCCCTGGGGGCGCCCAAGGGCGGGCCAGGGTGTCCGGGTCTCTCTGGTACGGAAGAAAGCTTCCATCGGGGTTGTTGTTGCCTCTCACCAGGCGGTTTGAAATGGGCGAGAAGCTGGAAACTTCAGGCAAGAGCCAGGGCTCTGAACCGTTGGCGAGGTAGCCGTCGGTCAAGATCAGCACGGGCACCATGTGCTCCAGGGCAATTCGCACTGCTTCGATGGACACCGCGAAACAATCCGATGGGGTGCTGGCGGACACGATCGCCATGGGGGACTCCCCATTGCGGCCATAGAAGGCCATGAGCAGGTCGGACTGCTCGGTCTTGGTGGGCAGGCCCGTGGAGGGACCGCCTCGCTGGACATTGATAATGACCAGCGGAAGCTCGGTCATCATGGCCAACCCAAGCGCCTCTCCCTTCAGGGCGAGCCCGGGGCCGGAGGTGCCGGTGACGCCAATGGCACCGGCCCACGAGGCTCCAATGGCCGAGCAGACCGCCGCGATCTCGTCTTCGGCCTGGTAGGTGGTGACCCCGTAGTTCTTGTACCGGGCCAGGGAGTGGAGCACGTCTGAGGCCGGGGTGATTGGGTAGGAGCCGTAGAAGAGCTGCAGGTCTGCAAGCTGGGCGGCTGCGGCCATGCCCATGGCCAGGGCATGGTTGCCCGTGATGTTGCGGTAGGTGCCGGGCGCCAGCTCGGCGGCAGGCACCTCGTAGGATTGCTCGAAGAGTTCGACGGTGTCGGCGTAGTTGATTCCTGCGTTCAGCGCCGCGAGGTTGGCTGCTGCATAGGGGTCCTTGAATTTCCCCTTGATCCAGGACTCGGTGAACTTTGGGTTTCGACCGTACATCCAATAGGTCAGCCCCAGGGCAAAGAAGTTCTTGCATCGGTCGACTTCCTTGGCCCCCAGGCCGAGCCCCTCCACGGCGCCCTTGGTCAGGGTCGATAAGCCCACTTCGATCACCCGGAAGCCCTCCACGGAGCCATCCTCCAGGGGGTTTGTCTCCAGGTCTGCCTTGGCAAGGTCCCGTTCGCCGAACTTGTCCGTGTTCACGATGATGGTGCCACTTGAGCGCAGCCGGTGAAGGCTGGCCGCCAGAGCAGCGGGATTCATGGCCACGAGCACGTCGGCTTCATCCCCGGGGGTGAAGATGTCTTCACTGGAGAATTGAAGCTGGAAACCTGACACCCCAGCGCGGGTGCCTGCCGGTGCCCGGATCTCAGCTGGGAAGTCCGGCAACGTGGCCAGGTCGTTTCCAGCCAGGGCGGAGGTGTTGGTAAATTGGGTTCCCGTCAGCTGCATTCCGTCGCCGGAGTCTCCAGCAAAGAGAATGGTCGCCTTGGAGGCCTGTTGGACAGGCTTGGTCATGGGGCTCTCCTCGTGGCATATGCGCGTGGCGCTCGCTCGATTCCGTTAACATGTCCTCGGGCCTGCAAGGGCCATGTTTGGGATGTGTTCAACGGGCATTCCATGGAGGGCAGACACCCAAGTGAAGTACCGATTGCTGGAGTGGCTGGCCTGTCCGGTTTGCCGAGGGAGTGATCTGGCCCTGGAAACCCGGGGAATCCGCAATGCGGAGACCTACCATGGTGCCTGGGAGGAGGGTGAAACCGACCTGCCCGGGCTGGACTTTGAGGGGCGATGCGTCACGGACATTCACGAAGGATTGTTGACCTGTAGGGACTGTTCGGCGGTCTATCCCATCGTGGATGGAATTCCCCGGATGCTCCCCGAGGGGTTTGAGGAGGGGGAGGCAAGTGGCCACCGCTGGACGGAGTTTCACGGGGAGGTCCCGGAGTACGAGAGCAACTTTCGGGACATGACCGAGCCGCTCTCCTCCCCGGACTACCTGGGGCGCCTGGTTTTGGATGCGGGCTGCGGCTTTGGCCGCCACGCCTTTTACGCTGCTCGGTACGGCGCTGAGGTGCTGGCGCTGGATAATTCTGCCGATGCGGTGGCTTCCGCCAAGAAGAACTGTGCAGCCTTGCCCCGGGTGCACGTGGTGCAGGGAGATCTGCGCTGCCCGCCTTTTCGGGATGAGATTTGTGACATGGTGTTCTGCTTTGGCGTCCTGCACCACACCGAGGAACCCCGCACCTGTTTCGAGCGCCTTCGCACCTGTCTGCAACCGGGGGGCAAACTCCAGGTCTGGGTGTACGGTCCGCGCCAGGGGACAGTGGCTGTGGCGAGCAGCAGCCTCCACGGGGCGGCCGCGGCCATGACCGACGAGAGCCTGCACCAGGCAAGCCGCTGGATCGCCCGGGGGCTGCGCGTGTTCTCCCACACGCCCTACCGAGTTCTCAGGGGCACACCGGTGCTCCACGCCCTCGCGGCCCACCTTCCGGCCCATGACCACCACAAGTGGCCCTTCGACGTGGTGGTAGCCGATGTGTACGATCGCCTGCGCATTCCGGTGCGGGCCTACATTACCGGTGAGGAGCTGGAGCGTTGGTTCGGCGACGGCGCCTACGCCGATATCCAGGTCATCCGGCGGGTGCGAAACAACGAGAGCTTCCGGGGGATGGGGACCCGGCGGTAGGGTCTGCAGATCCCCTTGGGTTTCCTGGTCTTGCCACGCCTATCACCAAGTGATGTCATTGATATCAAAGAGCCAGAGGTGTCTTTTGGGCCAACTCCTTGTTCGCAACATCGAGGATGAGATCGTAAGGGCCCTCAAGTTGCGCGCGGCAAGACAGGGCCGGTCCGCAGAAGCTGAGCACCGTGAGATCCTTCGCGAGGCCCTCGGAGACGAGGAGGCACATCCTTCCTTCAAGGAGTTCCTTCTCTCCATGCCGGATGTGGGCGAGGATACCGACTTCGAGGTCCCCCGGGACCTTCCCAGGGGAGTCAATCTTTGAGCTACCTCGTTGACACCAATGTTCTGTCCGAATTGCGCAAGGGAGATCGGGCCAATGGGGAGGTTCGGTCCTGGTTTGAGGGCACCGACGGGCGAGACCTATTCACGAGCGTTCTTGTTTTGGGTGAGGTCCGACGGGGAATTGAACTCATTCGAAAGCGAGATCCCACCGCGGCCATGGCGCTGGACCAGTGGCAGCAGCGCCTTTGGGACACCTTTGCGGATCGCGTGCTGGGGGTGGATCCGCTGGTTGTGGAGAAATGGGGAGCACTGACCGTGAGCCCGGTTCCCACTGTGGACGGGCTCTTGGCCGCGACCGCACAGGTTTGGGGCCTGACCCTGGTGACTCGCAACGCAAAGGACGTCGGGCGAACGGGGGTTTCCGTTTTGAACCCCTTTCAGGGAGGGTGAGTCCTCTAGACCGATGGTCTAGAACCGCGCCCGCAGCATCAGGTTGAAGCCCAGCGCCTGTCGGACCACGTCCGCCTCGGCCACCCGAACCAACTCGCCGGAGTCGTTGGCCTGCACCCGGGAGAGGTTGTTGTCCATGGTGTAGAGCAGCTCGCCCACGGCCACCATCGACTTGGACAGATCCACCTGGACACCCAAGAGCCCCGCCAGGATGTTCGAGGCGGCCTCCTGGTCTGTGGGCACGCCTTCCTTGTCTCTCTCGGTGTACTGCACGAAGGTGCCGCCGTCCTCGGTGGTGTAGGTGGCGGGCTGCATCATGCCGCCGCCGACGGTCCAGGCGGTGTGGTACGCGGGAAGGTAGTGGGAGAACCGGACCCGGCCGTAGAGCTGGGGCGTGGTGGTTAGATCGGCGGGCAGGGACGTACCGGAGGTCAGGCCCGGGATGTTGAACAGAATGTAGGCCAGGTCCTTGTAGACTGCGTCCAGGTTCAGGGACATGTCGCCAAAGGCCACCACGGTCTGCAGGTCGGCGGCAAGTGCGCTCTCCAGGATGGTCTGGTCCGTTTGGTCCGCATTCAACAAATTGTGGGTCAGGTAGTTGGCCTCGGCCTGCACCAGCACATCCATTCCTTCGCTTGTGGTGTGGGTGATGTAGGAGTCGCGCATGTGGTCCGGGGCGTTGCGGTATACGCGCAGCTCCGCGGACTGAATAAAGTCAATGTTGTCGCTTGTGCGCCAGCCCAGCTGCGCTGAGGTGCCCATGGCCCGGATGATCTCTCCGTAGAGGGGGGAGCCAGCATCGGGCACGTTCTCCATCTGGCCCTGCTGGAACATGCCAAAGCCGCCCTCCAGGAGCAGCGAATCCCCAACCCGGGTTCCCGCGCCAGCCAGCATGCCGTAATAGCTTGCGTTTCGGTCCCCCTCCCACTCGATCTCCGTGCGGGGACCGATGGCGCTCTTGGCGCCGGCAAACACGTAGGAGCCGCCCTTTTGCCACTGGAGCCGCGCCCCGGGCATGGCCCACACGGGCCGGGACATAATCTCCTTGCCTCCATAGGAGAGGTCATAGGAGTAGCCCAAACGGAACCGGGAAGCGTCAATGGCGTAGCCGGTCAGGGACAAGGTGTGGTCGTCGCCTTCCAACTCTCGAACCACCCGCACGTAGGAGCCGTCATCGGAGAGGTCGACCCCGTCTGTGGACTGGTCCGGGTCCAGGTAGGGACGGAATTGCAGGACCATGGCGGTCTCGGTGTACCAGTTCTCGAAGAACCCTTCATCCCGTCGATATAGCACCAGGTGGGACTGGGAGATGTCGTCCGAGTAGCGGGCCTCGTAGTCTTCGAAGAAGGTCCGGTTGCCCCGGGCCACGAAGTTGGCGCTGGGGGAGTAGTCCCCGGAGCCAGCGCGGACGTTGTCGTCCTCCAGGGCGGTGGTCACCCAGATATCCATAAAGTCGCCGGCGGCGGCCGGGGCGGAGAGAAGCGCGAGAAGGGAGATCATGGGGTCACCTGGAAAAGAGCGGGGCGTGGGCGAGGCGGCAGTTGCGGGGGCGGTCCCCCGGCGGTCGGATCGCACACACCGTCTGGAAGGTCATCGGAGGAACGGACCACGAGGATCCACTTGTCCCACACCTGATTGAGCATGCCGGTCACGGATGCGTAGCTGTCGCTGGCGGTGGGTTGAAAGAGGGGACAGGCCGACTTGCTTGAGACGTAGAAGGTGCACTCCCCGCCTTCGACCTGGATGGGCCACTGCTTGTAGTTCTCGTAGTCGCTGAAGTCCTCGTCTCCTTCCGTGAAGCTGGAGGGAACCGTGGCAGCGTTCACCGTGACCAGGGCGGACTCCATGGGCTCGAGCGCGTTGGCGTCGGCCCGCCAGGAGTCGCAGTGGTCGGAGGTGATCTCCAGGGCAGCAGGTGGCTCCACCGTGGAGGCGTCGGTCACCTCGTAGGTGGGAAAGGAGAACTGCGTGGTGCCCAGGTACTCTTGGTCATTTCCGGTCAAGAGCCCGAGCTGGGCTCCCACCACCACTTCGGGCTCTGGCTTTGAAAACGTGTAGACAAAGAGGTTGTTGTAGCTCGAGGGTGTATCTGCCATGTCCGTGGCCCAGAACCCGTTGGTTCCCACCGCGCTGATGCGCACGTCTTGGCCTTCGCACTTCACCTCGGCGAACTCACCGTCCAGCTGGTTCTTCTCCGGATCCTCATGGGTGTTCAACTCGGAGAGCGTGGGGATCTCGTAGTACAAGGGTTCGCTTACCCCGGCGGCAAAAGACGGCTCCCGGGGGGACTCAATGTCCAGATCCCCCTCGTCGCTCACCCAGATTCGGGTGGGGCCAAACCCGTTCTTAAACGACACGGATCCAGACCAACTGCTGCCGTCCATCTCGATCCAGGGCAGATTCTCAAGAGTGCCTGGGCGCACATTCAAGGTCAGGGTGCCGGTGAAGTCCACCGGGTCCGCGTTGCGGTCCAGGGCCGCCACCGTGATGTCCACGATCGTGGGTTCGGAGGAAAAAGGCAGGGGAGCCTCGGCGGTGCCTGTTGCCACAGAAGCGTCGAGTGTGACCTCCAGGAAGGTCGGCTCCACACGTTCTGCGCGCTGGGAGTCCAGGCATGCGGTCAGGGAAAGGTAAAGGGCGATCATTGTTCTTGGCCCTCCTCGTCGTTCGCCGGGTCATCCAGGCTCGAGAGGTTGTACTCGGCCCGAATCCGTCCATCCTCGTGGCACACGCAGTCCAGCTCGCCCGGCTCGCATTCCCCGTTGTCGTTGTCGTCTTGAGGCAGCTCGTAGTGGTGGGTGATGGCGCTGCGAACCACGTCCCGAATGGAAATCCCCGTGTCCACCTGGGTGGTGTTGCGCTCCAGCATGGAGAAACCGGAGCCGCCGTGGGCGATGTAGTTGTTGGTAGCCAGCTCGTAGGTGCCGTTTTCTTCCAGGGCGATGCCGTTGACCACGATGTCCCGGGCAACCTGCTCTACGCAGTCCATGACGAATTCGATTCCCGCCACCTGGGCCTGGGAGTTGCAGCCTCGTTCGCTGGACCGGGAAGACACGTAGTCCAGCACCTCCTGCACCTCGCGCCCGGACAAGAACATCGTGGTGACGGTGTTGTCGAAGGGCATGGAATTGAACAGGTCGTCCAGGGTGATGTTCCAGACTTCGGTGTCCTCTCCTGGGCAGGCATCTGACGGGTCCCTTCCGATGTCCGAGCGGATGCCGAGGGTGTTCGTGATGGCAATGTCGGTCTCGACTCCTGGGTAGGACCGCATGGCCTCGGCGGCGAAGTTCCCCAACATCGAGTCGCCGCCGGTGCTGCCGTACCGGGTGAGCTTCTGGGTGGCCTGCCCGATCACCTGCTGGGTGTTGTATTTGGTGTCCAGTTGAATCTGGTACTCCTCCAGAATCTCAGCCACGGCCGCATCTCGCGGCACGGAGCGATCCACAGGGAAGAGCTGGTAGTCGTGGGACAGAATCTCACCGTCACGAATCACCAGGTCCAGGCGCCCTACAAACTTGGCGAAGGCTCCCGAGTGCACCACGGGAATCCGCTTGCCGTTGTGCCGGTTGGTCACCACAATCGGCGGGTCGATGGCCACGTGGTGATGGCCTCCGAGGATAAGGTCCAAGGCGTCGGGGTCGATGTCCCGGGCCCTCTCCAGGTCGTCGTCCAGGCCCATATGAGACAGGCCGAGCACGATGTCAGCCCCCTGGGCCCGGAGAATCGAGGACTGCTCTACCACCACCTGGTCCGCGTCCCGCACGCGGATGCCCATGGAGTTGTCCTCGTTGTGGATCGAGTTCAGGCTGGAGAGGTTGGCGAGCCCGATGACCCCCACCCGCAGCCCATCCATCTCGTAGAGGGCCGACGGCAGTGAGAGTCGCTCCAGCTCGCTGGCCCAGGGTTGGTCGCTGGACTCAAAGTCGTAGTTTGCGGCCAAGAGGTCATAGGCCGCATACGCGGAGGCCTGTGCCATCAGGTTGTTGGCTCCCAGGTCAAACTCGTGGTTGGCAATGACCGCCGCGTTCAAACCGGCGGCCGACATGGCCCGCACCTCGGCCTCGCCATGGAACTCGTTGAAGATGATGGCGCCCTGAAAACAGTCCCCCGAGTCCAGGTGCAGGGACCGTCCTGCCTTGGCACGCTCCCGCTTGAGGATGTGCGCGATGCGGTCCATGCCGCCGTAGGGCCCCTGGCAGTCGGCCAGACCCAACATGTTGTCCGTAAACGACGGGTCGAACTCGTAGTCCAGCAGGCGGGAGTGAATGTCGGAGGTGTGCATCAGGGTCAGGCGCACATCTTGGCCCTGCAAGGCGGGGGCGTCTCCCTGGACGGTTTGAGGCACCATGTTGCAACTTGAGAGCAGCGCGATGAGGCTCAAGTGGGCGCAGAATTGAAGGCGCATGGTGCAGGCACTCCCAGAGGGGGCGCAGCGATAACGGGGTGGGGAAGACCGGTCAATCCGCCTCTGCAACAGACCGCTGGGGGAATTCACCCCAATCTGGTGCGGGCCGGGTTATCAGGGCGCGCCGCACTGGCATTGACCCATAGGGAGAAGGGCATGAAGATCCCGTCGATTCTCTGGACCGCGCTACTGGTTCCCTCCGTGGCGCTGGCGAATCCCTTCCAGCAGAAGACCATGCAAGACCCGTTTTCCATGCGGGAGATCGAACGCAGCGTGGTGATGCCAAAGGGCTGGATTGAGCTCTCCTTTGAGCTCGAGGCCAAAGAGTCCACGAGCTACTGGAACAGCGATGGTGAGGCCGTAGACTTTGAGGGGGCGAACTGGCTCTACAGCACAGAGCGCCTCTCCTTTCGGTGGGGATTCCTGCCCAATGCCGAGATTTTCGTCAACATGCCAGCGCACTGGGTGGCGCTGACCAACGACATTCACGGCACCGATCGCGCGGGTCTTTACCTGGGGGACCCCAAGTTTGGTACCCGCATCAAGCTTGCGGAGTCCACCGCCCCATCCACGTCTTTGGCGGCGGTCATCGAGGTCAAAGCCCCCGCAGGCAATGAATCCCCGGGCAGCTACATCGGAGGCCCCACCACCTTCCAGTCTTTCGTGACCACCACGGGTGGACATGATCTGCGCCTCGGGCTGGAGGGGAAGCAGCAGCTGGCCACGGGCGGCGTGGCCTTGCTTGGAGGGCTCGGTTGGGTCCACAGGTTCTCTTCCCCCGTGCAGTACTCCATTGAGACCGACCAGTTTCAGCTGGTGGGTCGGGTCAAGGCCGGGGACCGCCTCTATGCGGGAGGGTCGGCCTTTTTGCAGACCGGCCCGGTGGGTTTCTGGGCGGGTCCCAAGGTAGAAGTTCATGGCCCGGTCAAGATGGGCACCACCTCTGCCTGGCCCAACCCCGATCGGCAGCTGAACGAGGTGGTTGGCTCCAGCGGCTGGTCGCTGGATGCGGACGCCGGCGTTCTTCTTCAGTTCTCCCGCCACGCCCAGGTGGCCGGTGGGGTGTCCTACCCCATCCGGGGCGAGGACCTGATGTTCTTCCCCATCGAAGACATCCATCCCACCCGAGGCATCACCTGGAGTGGCGCCCTTCAGTTCAACTACTAAGACGCAAGGACTCGACCCCATGTCGCGCCCCCTGGTACGCACCCTGCTTCTTGTTCTCCTGACCGTTGTCTCGGTGGTTCTTCCGTCGACTGCGCAGGCGAAGTTCGTGTTCGACAAGAACCACCCGGATCTCGATTGGTACACCATCGAGACCGAGCACTTCAATATCCACTACCCCCAGAGCAAGAAGACCGCAGAGGAAGGCAACGACCACTACCTCACGGCGGAATTCGCTGCGCGGAAGACCGCCAAGATCTCTGAGGAGATGTGGGGCCCCATGTGCGAGGAGTTTGACTACTACCTCAAGGAAAAGATCCACATCGTGTTGTTGAACCAGTCCGACCACCTGGAGGGGTTCACGATCCCCGCTTGGGACTGGATTGAGGTCAGCGCCAATGTGGGCGGCTACTTCTGGCGCATGCGGGGGCGCATGGAGTGGTTCTCGGATGTGATGGTGCACGAGTTCGCCCACGTGGTCAGCCTGAAGGCCAACGCCCCCATCTCCGAGTCGGCTTTTGCCTTGTTCGTGGGCGGCCTGTATAGCAACGGCAAGGTCAACACGGACATTGGTGGCGAGGTTGGGTTTGTGAGCGCCGATCCGTTCTGGTGGTCGGAAGGCGGGGCCGAGTTTTGGAGTGACGAGACCGACTACAACTGGTGGTCAAGCTCTCGGGACCAGAACATCCGGACCACGGTCCTGGAAGACAGGCTCCTGACCTACGATGAGTGGGGAACCCGGGTAGAGAAGCGAGATTGGGGCGATGGAGAGCGCGGCTACCAGCAGGGATACAGCATTGCCCTCTACCTGAGGGAGCGCTTTGGCCCGGATGTGTTTGGGCAATTCGCCCTCAAATCCCGGGAGCGCCTGCGGTTCGAGTGGGAAGACGTGATCTTCGAGGTCACCGGGGTGGAGGCGGAAACCCTCTACAACGACTGGGTCGAGTACCTCACCGAGAAGTACGGAGACGTGCGGGATGCGGTGAAAGCGGATGGAGAGGTCATCGGGCAGGAGCTCTTGACCCAAATGGCCCCGGATGCCTACCGGGATCCCAGCGCCCGGGACGAGTGGATGGAGAAGCTCCCGAGGGACCGGGAGGACGAGAAGGAGGCCACGGGAACGTGGATCACCGAGCCTCGCTACTCTGAGTCGGGAGATTGGTACGGCGTGAACAACCGCGCAATGCTCACCATCAAGAAGGCACCTGAAGAGGTCTTTCTTCCCTTTTCCGGGACCTCCTTGGCGGACGAGGAAGTGAAGGACCAAATGTCGGATCTCTCCCTGCGCCTTCGCATGGAGTTCGGTCATGGATTCGACTTCGTCCCCGGCCAGGACCAGGTGGTGCTGACCTACACGGAAGATGCCTACCGAGAGGGATTCGTGCGAAACCTGCTCGGTCTCCATGGAAACCACGACGGGTACAACTGGAAGCAGCTGTGGGTCCTGGATCTCAAGGAGTACGAGCGCAAGGAGAGAGGCCGGGAGTACGTGAGCCTCACCCCGGACGACACCCTCGGGGTTGTTTCCTACGGTGATGCGCTCCGGAAGATCCCCAATACCCTTCGCGGTGTTGACCCGGCGGTGGCCCCAGACGGGGAGACCGTGGCGTTCTTCGAGTACACCGATGGCACCTTGAATCTCGCGACCATCAAGAAGGACGGATCTGACAAGAAGTACCTCACTTCCTACAACGACGGCACCTGGATGCAGCGGGTGGACTGGTCTCCCGATGGCAAGCATCTGGTCTTCCAGATGTTCCGGAATTTCCGCTACGACCTGTGGAAGATCGACGCCGATGGCTCGAACCTGACTCCACTCACCTGGGACTCGGTGGAGGAGATGGATGTCCACTGGGCAAAGGACGGCCGAATCTATTTTACAGCCGACCCCACGGGCATCTTCAACATCTTCGCCATGGACACCGAGACCGGGGCCATCTCGCAAATCACCAACGTGGTCAGTGCAGCCCAACTCCCAATCCTCACTCCGCAGGGAAACCTGATCTACGTGCAGTTCACGGCGCATGGATCCAAGGCCATGGGGCTGCATCGCAGCGAGTTCCTGGAGAGGGACGCGACCCATCTATTTGGGTTGAAGCCGCCAGAAGCGGAGTCCCTGGAGAGCTTCATCACCTTCGAAGAGGACTTGAGCTTTCTGGCAGAGAGCACCCGGGCCTACAAACCCCGAAAGAGCTTCATGGTGCCCAGCGCTTTTCCCATGGTGCGCGTGTCCAATGATTCCCTCGCCAGCTTTGGTGTCCAGGCGGGTGGGCAGCTGTACATGCAGGACTTCGTGGAAGACCACGTGGTCGTGGCCGACGCCATGGTGGGGGAGGATATCGACACCTCAATCAACTACCGGTACCAGGGCTGGCACGCGAACTTCCTGGCCATTGCTCGGCACCTGGAAGGCAAGGCCGACTACGGCTTCCGCATGGATGAGGACGAGAACCCGGACACCACGACGGACCAAAAGGTCTTTGATGGCAAGCAGGTGTACAACTACAACATCGGGGCTTTGGGAGCCTCTTACGACATCTCTCCCAGGCTGATGGCCTTCGCTCTTGCCCAGGCGTACAGCCAGGGATTCAAGAGCACAAGTGACACGAGGTTCAAGCCGTTCAAGAACAGCTACAGCGGGTTTCTGAACTTGAGCTACCACATGGGCCTGCCTAGCTACAGCACGGCGCCCAACCCCCGAGGTGGTCGGGTGATCGACCTCACCTACACCAGCGCCTACACGGACGTTGTCTACGAGGACTACAACGGCGTGGAAGTGGATGACGGCGAGGAGTTGGATGCCTACGCGTACAACCAGTACGAGCTGCGCTGGACCGAGCAGATCGCCATCAGGGACTTCATGAACAGCTGGCTGGACCGGCCAGAGCGGGATCCTACCCTCCAGCTGGACATGCAGCTGGGTTGGACCGACAAGAACGTTGGGTACAGCGATGAATTCCGGGCGGGGGGGCGCCACCCCTACTGGTGGGGGCCTGGCTCGGTACAGCCCAACACCCAATTTGCCGGGTACCCTGCAAGCTCTCTGGCCGGAGAGACCATGGCGATGATGAACGTGGCGTACCGTTTTCCGGTCTTTACCAAGCTCAACAAGCGGGTGGGCCCACTCTACGTGTACGACATGTACGCCCAGGTCATGGCCACGGCGGGGAACTTGTGGTCTTATCGGCCCCCGTCCGAGCCGGGTTCTACCTACGCAAACCGATATGGCGAGCCGATCGCCTACGACACGAACGACATCTACCGGGAAGTGCCTTTCAAGGACTACGCCTACAAGAACCAGGCGAATCCGGAAGAGTGCACCGACTGGGATCCCAAGTGCAACTTGTTGTACGACCTCGGGGCGGAGGTGCGGCTCTCCTCGACCCTGTTTCACGGGGGCTGGAACAGCTTCTTCCGGGTGGCCTACGGCTTGAGCGAGATCCGGGGCATCGGAGATGTGGATGGGGATGGCATCAGCAGCAACACTGACTCCCAGATGGGAGACGCGCTCTCCAACGAGACCGAGGATTACCGCTTGCGGTTCTACCTGGGTCTTGGAACGGGCTGGTAGGAGGCATGGGAACCATGAAACTGAACACCGTGAGAACAGGCAGCATGAAGCGTACTTCTCTCTTGTTGTTGGCCCTGGGCACCTTGGTGTCCTGTGGCCGGGAGACGGCAGACGTGAACACCAAGCTGGTGGGGGTGGGGCGTCATCCGGATGACATTGGCCCGTCCGCCACTGAGTACGGTGGGTTCGTGGACTACAGCCTTCTTGAGTTCGCGGGCGGGGGGCTTAGCATGGGGGCCGCTGGATTCGGCCTCTACGAGGAGATCACGCCGGGCAACAACATGTTCAAGCCCCCCTACGCCCTGGTTTCGGGCATGGGGTTCATCTTTGACTCCAAGGTTCCGGCGCCTGATGCAGCCCATGGAAACTACGGTGTACCGCCCAAGGCGCTGGACACCTGCTGGACCGACTACGAGCCTCGTTCTTTGCTCTCGGCCAACCCGGTCGATGTGGGGGCCTGGGTGAAGTTCCGCACGGAGGGTGCAAGCACGTCCTTTGAGATGGAGCGATACCCGGTCATCTATCCCCCGGACCCGCAGGACGTCTTCACCTACTACATCGGTGTGAGCCCCTGGCGGGCACAGCCCTTGATGGGGTGGGTATCGGGTGACAGCGCGGAGGCAGGTGACATGACGCAAGAGGTGTTGGTTCCCGTGAACTTCACCCCCGAGTCCCGCATGTACTTTGAGTTTCCCGGTGGGATCTCCCCCATGGAGGCGCCGGTCGGCTCGATTCCGCTTCCGAGCGGGGCTGCCGAAAACGCGTCCGATGGTCCGGTTCTGAAGACCCCGGGGCTGCCGGGTGACGTCATGCTCTCCTGGGATGGGGTTTCCTATGACTACACCGGTGCGGTGGCAGAAGGGAGCGGATCCCATTCCGCTTGCGTCCGTTACTACGCGGGCGATGCGCCCCCTGAGAACCTGGAGGACTGTGACGGACAAGCGCAGATTCCCACGGACACCGATGACATTCCCGGGCAGATCTACACGGGCCCCTGGGACTCTGACAATGGGGTCACCTTTCAATGGAATGCGCCTGAGACCGCTGAGTCCACGGGGGCGGTCCTTCTCAACATACGCTTCCTGGCGCCAGTGGACCCGACCGCCGAGAGCTTCTCTGATGGATTGGTGCGAGTGGAAGCCGATTCGGACATTGAGGACAAGTGGGCCACGCAAGAAGCCAATGGAAAGGTGGAGGGAGACCTTCCCCAAGGCTACCGGCCGGCGCTTGCGTGTGATCCGGACGAGGACGTTGAATACTTGATGAATCCGACCTTGGTGGAAGCTGATGGGGACAACGTGACCTCCCTCCGTGGAGACCCCTCCTTCAACCTGGTGGAGGTTAGCTGCAGACTGGAGGATGACGGAGAGTTCACCCTGTCCAATGACAAGATGAGCGAGGCGCTGGCGTATGCCCATGCCAAGCAGGCGGGGGGGGCGATGTTCTACTTTGGCCGGTACACGGAAGCCGAAATGGCGGTCCCCGATGTCAAGGACCAAACAGGAAACCGGAAGGTCATCACCCCGGTCATCCTCAAGAGCCACGCGATGAAGATTGGTCGGTTCTGGTTTGAACCGAATCCCAGTGATGGGGGGGTGGAGTGATGCGGAATTCAATGTGGTTGCTGCTGTTTGTTGCTCCCGGTCTCTCCTTTTCAGGGTGCGCACCCCTGGAGTATGAGGCGTACTATCCGAACCCAGAGGCGGGCCCGCGCATTTTCGAGCTGCGGGATGGCCAATCTTCGGAGCAGGGGAACCTCGGTGGCCAGGAGGTCACCATTGAAGGGGAGAATTTTGGGGAGGATCCAGAGAAGACCGTGGTGTATTTTGATTCGTTGAACGCGGAGATCCTGGAGGTCGCAGAAGACGCCATCCGAGTGCGTTCCCCCCGCGGTCCTTTGCAAGGAGGGCCGGTCAACGTCTACGTGGCTACGGAGGACGGAATCGCCCAGGCGAATGATGCGTACACCTATGAGGTAGGGGAGATTTTCTCCCAGGAGGTCGCCCACATCTCTGCCGGCAACTACTGGCGTTCCTGCCTGGGGGGCGGTGAGGACCTGGAGACGGCTGACGGGCAGTCGGTGGGCTGCGATGGCGTCTCCTACAACGGCCAAACGGGCACCACAGGTAATGCAGAGTTCTACGAGTTCATTTTTCCACGGATCCACACCCAGAACGTGGGCTTTCTGTGGGCGACGGACGAGTCGGGTCTTGGAGAAGGTTGGAAGGTTCAGACCCCGGCCCAGGTGGCCTTTTCCCTGGCAGTGGACGACCTGCGCAAGCCGGTGGGAGACTTTACGCTCACCAACGAGAGCTGGGAAGACAAGTATTGGTGCGCCAACTTGGATGGGCTTGGACAATGGGTCTATGGCGGTGGTGACGGCCAGGCTCAGAAGATCATCGGCGGCAATGTCGACCTGATGAAGGGCAAGCCAAGGGACTCGGACTTCGATTGCGATGGCGAGCTGCTCCCGATGTCCGAGCTTCGCTACTGCGAGGTTCCAGAGTACGGAGGCGCCCACTCAAACGAGTACGAGGCATTCTGGCCGGTGGGGCGTTCCTTTTTCTCCGGCGGAAGCGGAAACCAGGGCCACACCAAAGCGCCCACCATTGGCCTGGAGGTGCCCGGCGCGGGGATTTCAGGGGTGGAGGTAGACCTTCCGGAACCGCTTGTGGTGGAAGTGGAGCAGGGAGTGGCCCCCGTGGCCGATACACCGTCGCTGTGGGGAATTGGGGCGGGGTTTGATGCTTGCTTTGATGACGATGGCGATGCCAACACGGACCTGGACGAGGTGGCTTTCAAGTTCCGCTGGCAGCCGAGCGACGTGGACCACGGGGAGGACGATGTTCTGCAGGGGCAGACGCATGTTCGCTTTGCTTTGTCGATCATCTCTGTGGGGTGGTTCGGGGCTGAGTCCTACCCGGTACGGGCCACGATCTCCCTGCCTGACCGCCACGAGGTGGTGGAGATTGAAGACGAGGAGACCGGTGACGTGGTCGAGTGGAGCACCGTGGAGGTGCCGGTCAGCGTGATGTACCAGTTCCCCTCCACCAACATTGGCTTTTATGCCGAGCCGAGCTCGGGAGGCGCGGGTCCCGGCGGTGGGACCAGCAGTTACACCTTTGGGGATCCCTTGGAGGTCGGCCAGGGGTACTTTCTCCTCACGGCGGATCGCGTCACCGAGTATGCGGTTCCATCGGAAGACCTTGGTGGGGATGTGGTCCTCTCCTATTCCACTGGAGACTTTGGCTTCTTTGGGTGGGATCACCCCTTGGACCAGGACGCCTGCGGCAACTGCGCGGACGATGATGGGGACGGCTGGGCGGATGACGACGACCCGGATTGCGCGACGGACAGCCGAGAGCTTGGATTTGCAGTGGAGTGCACAGATGATGCCGGCGGCCCCACGCCTTGTGAGTGCCACGACGGCATGGACAATGATGGGGATGGCTTCGCCGATGCCGCGGACCCGGACTGCGAGTCGGCCAGTGACGACCAGGAAATGGTCAGTCCCTGCGTCAACGGAGTCGATGACGATGCGGATGGTTGGACCGACGAGGAAGACCCGGAGTGCACCGACGGCGCCGGCTTTGAGACTGGGTTTGATTCGGCCCTTGAGTGCAACGACGGTGTGGACAACGATGGGGACGGCTGGGTGGACGGGGACGACCCCATTTGCGAGGCCGGTGAGGACCCGGAGGACGACTCCTTTGCGGGCACCGAGTGCAACGATGGCATCGACAACGATGGCCACGGTGACGTGGACGCTGAGGACCCCCTGTGCCAGTTGAAGGGCGCCTCACACGACAATGAACAGGAAAGCACCACAAAGCTGGACTGCACCAATGGGCTGGATGACGACGGGGACGGCTTTGTGGACGTGGGGGACCCGGACTGCGAGTTCGGAATGGAGAACATGACGGGTGTGGACCCAGACGGCGAAAACACTCCGGAGTGCTACGACGGCGAGGACAATGACAGCGACGGCTTCATTGATGCTGCCGACCCGAGCTGCTGGAGCCAGTCAATCACCTGTCCGGATGTGGACCGCGATGGAAGCCCGGATCCCGCATGTGCGGATGGGTTCCTTGACGATGAAGGTCTGCTGCACCCCTGCGAGGACGGCCAGGACAATGACGGTGATGGCTGGCTGGATGCTGCAGACCCAGAGTGTTTCGACGCCGACAACAACACCTTTGGGGTGAGCCTCGGACAAGAGACCGGCTTCGGCAGCAGCGCCTGTAACGACGGCCAGGACAACGACCTGGACACCTTGGTGGACTCGGAAGATGCCGAGTGCGAGGACGCTGTCGACGACGATGAGGGCGCATGAGCGGCGGATTTGGTGCCTTTTTGGGCTGGCGGCAGAGACATCACAGCAGATTTCTCAGGGAACTGTTGGATTCCGCTTGACGCGGAGCGGGCTGTCCGATAAAATCGGACGGCTCAAAGGGGTTGGTACTCCTTTGGACGATTTGCGCCCACGGCAACAAGGGGCGTCGGTCTTTGAAAAACAGATAGTAGTTCTCGTTAATTAAGAACGAGCCTGGTGC
>CAZRYF010000019.1:48968-64560 GCA_964604165.1 uncultured Enterobacterales bacterium | reverse complement strand
GAGCGGGCGTTGAGCGTGGGGGAGATCCAGGTCTCTGCGGTGACGATCCTGCCGATTCGAAAGGCGGCCAAGGGTCTCTGGGAGCAGAGCCTCTGATGCTGTTGTGGACACTTCTTGGCTGTTTGCATCCGGTCATTCCGCCGCCGGCTTCCGAGGCAGTTCTTCATCGGGAAACCGCCGTGTGGCACAAGGCGAGGGAGCAGTATGTGCTGGCCATTCTTCACTTTGATCGCGGGGAGTGTGGCGCCGGCGCCAAGGCCATGCGCACGGCTCTGATGTTCGACGCCAAGAACGATTGGCTCGCGTCGGAAGCCCAGCATCGAAACGCTGCATGTGAGGTGGGGGAATGAAGGGCTGGATGCTCCTGCTCCTTCCTCTGCTCGCAGGCTGTCCCCGTTCGGCGCCGGTTCCGGTGGCAGCCAGCTGGGATCCAGACGCCCTCGTAGAGGCGGCCCAGAGTCGCCAGGTGCCCTCGGTGTTGCGGGCGGGCTTTCGCATGAAGATCGACGGGGCCGAGGCGGCGATTCCCGGAGGACTGGAGGGGGTGCTGATCCTGGGGCCGGAGGGGGCGTTCTACACGGAAATCGCCAGCACCTTCGGTCCACGGGTCATGACCTGTGCTTCCGATGGGCAGTCGTTGGCGCTCTTGATTCCCCGAGAGAAGATCTGGGCCGGGGAGGCTTCTGGAGACGATCGCATTCGGGAGGCCAGCGGGGGCGTGGCGGGACTCTCGGAGCTGGGGGCGCTCCTTGTGGGCCAGCTACCGATGCTCGATGCGCCTGTGGTGTTCGAGTCCCGCACCGAGTCTGGGCTGGCCTACCAGGTAGAGGGACCCTCTGGCACCAGCGTGGCGCTGGAGATTGATGCAGGCAGCCAGATGGTGACCCGCGCGGTGTTTCGGGATGAGGACGAGTCCGCGTGGGTGCGCCTCTCCCACACACCGGGTGAGAGCGCAGGCGGCGCGGCCCTTCCCAGCCAGAGCCTTCTGGAGGTTGCTTCCACGGGAATGACGATGACCCTGACCTACAGCAGCTGGCAGGTGTTGGAGTCTTCACCGGTCTCGTTTTCCCTTCCCGTCCCAGAGGGGATCGAGAAGGTGACGTTGGAGGGCCTTCCGGCGAGATTGGAGAAGCGGTAGGCCCGGACGGATCAGTGGCCGTGGGCGCTGTGGTCGTGGGGTGCGGCCTTGGGCTCGTCTCCCCGCAGGCCGGCCACGAAAGCGTAGAGGTCGAGCAGCTGCTTCTCGCCAAGTTGGCTCGAGAAACCCACCATGGGAGTGCCTTCGATGCCGTTTCGGATGATCTCCATGCGTCCAGCATCCGAGTAGTACCGGGCGTGTGAGGGGTCTGCCAGGTTCGCTGGCTGCATGGGGAGCCCAGCGGCGAGCGTGCCGTCCCCCTCTCCTTTCACGCCGTGGCAGGTCTCGCAGCTGCGCTGGTAGAGAGTGGCGCCCGCCACAGCATCGGCAGCATCGAGACCCGGAACCGGCCCTTGGTAGCGCTCTCCCAGGGTCACCTGCAGTGCCCCTCGCACGCGCTCCATGCGGGCCATGTGTCCCTCGCCCTTTTCCTTCTTTTCGCTCTTTACGAGGGCCATGTTGCACTCGGAGCAGGTGCCCGGGCCGGTGCTGGTGATCTCCGGGTGCATGGGGCAGGTCCATATCTCGCCAGCGTCGCTGTGATCCCCGTGGCCGTGGGGCTTGTCCGCTGGGGCCGTCACCGCATCCACGGGGGCCTCTTGGGCATCGGGGGCCGTTGCCTGGTTGCAGGAGAGGAGCAGAATTGTGGCGAGCATGGGGGACTCCTGGGGTTGGGGCGCAGCCGAGTCGGATGGATGCCGCGGGCGTGGGTGGAATGGAGAGGGGTTAACGCGCGATCCCTCCAGCGGATTCCTATCCAAGCCGCACATCGTCCAAGGTCATCTGCAGGGTCTCTCGCCCACGCCACTTGTTGAGGCTCAACGCGCCGAGAAGCTCCACCTGCGGTCGGGAGCGCATGAGGTCCGCGTGCTCGGCGGCTCCCCACCAGAGCACATCCAGGCCCGCCACCCGAAGCTTCAGGTGCTTCTCCTTGAGCACCCGCACGTCCTGCACCTGGGTGGGGGTGATCCAGATTCGCGGGGAGGGGTTGCCCTTGCCGTGGGGGGCGAGGCCCGCGAGGGAATCCAGCAGGCCACGGTCGACCTGGGAGGGATCCAGGTGGAGGTCCGCAGAACGCGAGGGCGTGGGGATCGTGCCGCCGGTCTGCTCCAGGGCCGCTGCGCCAAGGCGCTCGGCAAGGGCCTCGATGTGCTCGGTCCGCACGGAGAAGCCGGCTGCAGCCGGGTGGCCCCCGTGGCGCAGCAGCAGGTCTGAGGCGGCGTCCAGCATGTGGACCGCGTGGACCTCGGGGGTGGACCGAACCGACGCCACAGCCTCCTCGCCATGGACCGCAACCACGGCGCAGGGCCGGTGAAACCGATCCCGAATGCGGGCAGCCACGATGCCGGTGACGCCCCGGTGCCAACCGGACTGCTCCGAGCCGTGGACCAGGATCACCGGGGGAGCGGGGTCCTCCACCTGCGCCATGGCCTGGGTCTGGATCTGGTCCTGCACCCGGCGGCGCTCCAGGTTCATTCGCTCCAGGTCCCGGGCCAGAGACTGCGCCCGCCCGGGGTCGCCGGTGGAGAGAAGCTCGACCACCGCTGTGGCAGAGGCCATGCGTCCGGCTGCGTTGATGCGGGGGCCGATGCGGAAGCCCAAGTCGGTGCTTGTCACCTCTCCCGGGGTGAGCCCGCTCGCCAGCATCAAGGCAGCGAGACCCGGCTTGTGGGGGCCCTGGTTCAGGGAGTCCAGACCGAGAGAGACGATCGCCCGGTTCTCCGGGGTGCGCAGGTCCACCACGTCGGCCACAGTCCCGATGGCCACGAGCTTCAAGAGCGACCGGAGAATGGCATCGCGCTTGGGGTGGTCGGCCAGGAGGGCCTGGGCGAGCTTGAAGGACACGCCGCACGCGGCCAGGTGTGGGTTGGGGTAGCTGCAGCTCCGCTGGGGGGGGCACAGCACGACCGATGCATCCTGGGGGACGTCTGCATCGGGGGGGAGGTGGTGGTCGCAGACAATGACGTCGACTCCCAGCTCTTTTGCCCGGGTGACCGAGGCGTGATCCTTGACCCCGATGTCTGCGGTGAGAAGGAGAGTCACCCCATCCGCTGCAGCCTTCTCTGCCGCGCGCACCGAGAACCCGTAGCCCTCGTCCATGCGATCCGGGATGTGGTAGGAGAGGCGCTTTGCCCCCAGAATACGCAGCACGCCCTGCAGGATCAGCGAGGAGGTGGTGCCGTCCACGTCGTAGTCGGTCACGGCCCGGATGGACTCGTTGTCCGCCACCGCTTGCTGCAATCGCCCGACGGCCGCTGCCATGCCGTGCATGGAGAAGGGGTCGTGAAAGGCCGCGGAGCTTGGGTGGAGCAGGAGGCGGCCCTGCTCCGGGGTGGTGACCCCTCGCACTGCGAGACAGCGGGCCACGCTGGGGGAGACCTGCAGTTCTGTGGACAAGGTGGCCACCAAGCCAGGGTCTGCTTTTTTGAGGACCCAGCGAGTGCCGGAGAGGGAAAGAGTCATTTTCTTCTCAGGTTGGGACGGGCACGGCCGAATCGGGATTCGGCACATGTCTGATTCCTCTACCTTGAATCGCGGCCTTGAGCGGACCATTTTGGGTCCGGACCCCAGGCTTCGTACCCGCATGGCGGTTCGCGGCACGCTTGGAAGCGGCGGTGCCCCGTCCGATGCGCTTCTTGCCAACTTCAAGGAGTGGCCGGAGATGGTGGAGGCCGTCCTTGAGGCCGAGCGGGAGGCACACCCAAAGAGCGTCTCCGCCACTCGCCGTGCGCTCGGGTTGCCGGCCGACCCCTACCGCAAGGCGGGACGCGCCCTCTTGAAGGCCTATGAATGCTGTGGCACCGCATCGGAGAAGCTGTTTTTCGCCGCTTCCATTTGGACGCCCCTCCCGGTGCTCTCCGCGCAGATCGTCGCCCTGGCGCGAATCAAGGGTGCGGGCGAGCTCCTGGCGGCGATGCACGAGGTTGCCCCTGCGGACAGTCTGCAGGCACCGTTGGGGCGATTGATTTCACAGATGGAGGAGACCCCTGAGGCACCCTTTGTGCTCAACCGTGAGTCCCATGCATTCCACAAGGGATTTCTTGTGGATGACTCTCTCATCATGATCTTCCGGGAGTACCCCGGGCACTACACCCTCTTTTCCCTGACGCTTGGAGAAGGGGTGGAGAACGTCAGCGTCTGGCCTGTCAGTGGAGAGCGCTGGATCGAAGGTGTTCTTCAGCACCGCCACCCGGACCACGTGGAGGCCCGCGACCTGGATGACTGCCGCACACTCGTGGCAGGCGCCATCTGCCGCTTGAAGGAGAGCGATCCCTCGGAGGAATGGCTCCTTCTGGGCCACCTCGTGGAGGAACGACTCTTTCCGGTCTCCAAGGACGGCCTGGGCTTTGTGGTGGGGGATTTGCAGGCCCGCACACTTTTGGACCACCTGGCCCGTTCCCTTGTGGAAGGGGACTGCACGACCCTTAAGGGTTTGATGCAGCCCGGTTCCATGGCTTCCGTGTTGCTTGAGCTGTTTGGCACCCAGATGATTCAGTGGGTTCTCGGTCTTCGCCACGGCGTGTACCGCCTGGATGTGGGCGTGGAGACCCAATCCAAAAAGCGGGCTCAGGCTCTTCTTGTCGGGCGTACCCGGTCAGGCCAGGTGCTCACACGAACCCGCATCCACCTCGTGGGCTGCGGAGAAAAATGGGAGATTCAGCGTCTTGATGTGCTGGGAATCGGCCAGGGCGATGAACTCTTCGGTCCAATCTGGGATGTGCTCTCTGGCACCCACTCCATCGCCATCCAACGCTATGGCGACCTCTCCATGGCGGAGCAGGAGCTTGTGGCCGGCATGTTGGACACCAGCTTTCGCCTGGACGAGACCGCAGCGGCGGTGGCCTTGCTTCGTGAGTCCGAAATCGTCGGTCATCCCGGCTGCCTCGCGGCCGCCGTGCACCTGGTCTTCAGCCGCCTCCAGCACGACGACCCCGTCGAGCCATTGGACTGGGACCAGGAATTGTCACTGCTTTGCGATCGCTACGAGGGAGAGGTCAACGAGGCGGCGGACATGGTGCTTCGGTTGGAGCGTCAGCTCCTCACCGCGAACACCTACCGGCGCTACCTGGTCTCCTGACCTTTCGGGCTGGCCTTGAGCTTCAGCCCCATCCGAGCAGTCTGCCTACTTGGAAGACCCCGAAGCTGGCGACCCAGGCCAGCGCCGTCATGTAGGCCATCATGAAGGCGGGCCATCGCCAGGAGTGGGTCTCTCTTCGGACCACGGCCAGAGTGCTCATGCACTGGCAGGCCAGCGCAAAGAAGACCATCAACGAGAGCCCCATGAGCGGGGTGTAGACGGGCGTTCCGTCTGCGTGGACCTCTCGACGCATGTGCTCTCGAAGGGGTAGGCTGGCCTCGTCGACGCCATCCCCTACCCCGTAGACCAGCCCCATGGTGGACACGAAGACCTCCCGGGCGGCGAAGGCTCCGATCAGGCCCACCCCGATCTTCCAGTCAAATCCCAAGGGGGCGATCACGGGTTCGATCCCCTTGCCGAGCTGGCCGCCGTAGGAGCGCTCAAGAGAGACGGCTTGCCATGTGGCCACCTCGGCAGCAGAAGCGCTCGGAGGAGGAGGGTCGATCTTGGGAAAGGAGAGCAGTCCCCAGAGCAGGATGGTGCATACCAGGATGACGCTGCCGGCCTCGGTCAGGAACAGGCGGGATCGTTCCCACATGCGCAACAAGACCTGCCCGAGGGTCGGGAGCCGATACGGGGGCAGCTCCATCAGAAAAGGCACTTGCCTTCCTCGAAGCACCGTGCGCCCAAGAACCGCTGCGGCCGCCAGGGCGATGAGCGTGGAAAAGAGGTACATGCTGACCATGAGCAGCCCCTGGACCGGAAAAATCCCGTAGAGCCGACTCGGTGGAAAGAGGGCCGCGATGATCAGGGTGTAGACCGGCAGCCTGGCAGAGCAGCTCATCAAGGGCACCACCATCATGGTGAGGAGGCGGTCTCGTTGGCGCTCCATGGTGCGGGTCGCCATGATGGCGGGAACGGCGCAGGCGAAGCCGGACATCATGGGAACAAAGGCCCGGCCATGCAGGCCAATGGAGCGCATGATCCGGTCCATCAGGTATGCGGCCCGGGACATGTAGCCCGAGTCCTCCATGATGCCGATGAACAGGAAGAGAAGAAGAATCTGGGGCAGGAAGACCAGGACGCTCCCGACGCCAGAGAGGACGCCCTCAGTCACGAGATCTGTCCAGACGCTTGCTGGGAGGAGGTCTCGTGCCAGGTCACCGAGCCATGTGAAGGCTCCCTCCACTGCGCCGATCGCTGGGTCGGACCAGGCGAACAAGGACTGGAAGATCACCAGCATCAGCAAGAGGAAGAGTGCGAATCCCCAGACGGGATGCAAGAGGACGGCGTCGACCCGCTGGGTCCTGGAGCGGCTGGAGTCGTGGGTGGGGGGGGAGAGGGTGTCGAGCCAGGCATAGCGGGCAATGCTGATTTCAGCGTCCAGGTCGCGGCCCTCGTTGGCTGCAGCCTCCCAACAGGCCTGGACTGCGGAGCGCAGGCGATCCGGAACCCGGACCAGCTCGTCCTCCCTTCCGATGCTGTTCAAGGCCCAGAGAGCCAGTCCCTGGTTTCGTCGCTTGCTGCCGCTCCACGAGTCGGGAATGGCGGGAAGGACGGCCTCTACATCCGCGAGGAGGGCCGGCGGGTAGGACACCGGCAGGTTGGGCACCTCGACCGGCGACTGGAGGCTTTCGCGAAGGGTCTCCACCAGCGCGTCCAGGCCTGTGCCAGCGCGGGCGTTGGTGGCCACCACTGGGGCGTTCAGTGTACGGCTCAGCGCCTCTGCGTCCGGTGCGCGATCCCCGGCCTCGTCTACCAGATTCAGCGCGAAGACGCAGGGCACATCCAGCTCGGTGAGCTGCACTCCGATGTACAGACTTCGCGCCAGTTGGGTCGCGTCGAGCACCACCACCGCTGCATCCGGACGGTGGCCGTCCTCCAGGCCGAGAATCGAGGAGAGGGCCACCATCTCTTCCGGAGAGCGAGCGCAGAGGGAGTAGGCTCCGGGCAGGTCTACCAGCTCGATGGGTGCGTGCCCCTCCTTTGTTGAGGCCCGCAGGAGCCCCGATCGGCGCTCGACTGTCACCCCCGGGTAGTTTCCGATCCGGGCACGCGACCCGGTGAGTCGGTTGAACAGGGTGGTTTTGCCGGTGTTCGGGCTCCCCGCCACGACCACGCGGCGAGGCAGTTGGGGTTCGTTCACGCGACCGAGGCCCTTGGTTCCTGGAGAAGCTCCACCTGGAGGATTTCAGCCTCGTGTCGTCGAAGGGAGAGCCTTCCTCCGCGGACCATTAGCTCTATGGGGTCTCCAAGGGGGGCCACTTTGGAAATGCACACGCTCGTTCCAGGTACGAGGCCCAACTCCATCAGTCGACGACGAAACGTGCGCTCGCCTTTCACCGCACAAACCGTGGCGGGTGTGTGCAGCGGAACCTTGGACAAGGGAAGCCTCACTGCTGTTTCCTCTTCAGCAGTGTAACCCGAATGAAATTGAATTTCATTTTCAGTCACCCTTGGGGGGCTAGGAGGCTGTAGCGCATTGCGGACCGAGAATGGCGTCGCACATGTGATTACAGGTGCTTACGGGAGGAGTGAACATATCTGGACATGTGACCGAAGAGCGGAAGTGTCTGGAATTGCGTCGGCAAGCCAGTCAACGGGAGCAATGCACTACAGCCTCCTAGAATCGAATTCCAGCACCCCACCGCATGTGGAAACCGGAGAACTGCAAGGAGCCGATCTCTCCGATGCCCATGGACAGGGAGTGGGCGTAACCAAGCTCCGTGTCCAGGCGGACATGTCCGGGGCCCACTGGAATGAGTCCGGAGATTCCAGCCGCCAGCACCCCACCGGGGGCAATCCCCATGGCCTGGCTCTGGGTCAGGTTTTCGTCCGAGTCCAGGTCGTCGTCCAAGCGCACCACGCCCAAGAGTGCAGTGGCCTTTGCGGAGACGAAAGGCTGCACGAAACCGGTTCCGCCCAGGTCTCCCCGCACACCGGCGGTGAGCTGGTGGGCGTTGAACGCTGCCACGAATCCCTCGGCGTTGCCGGGGTCTTCCGGCATGTAGTTTTCGGAGCCGGCCTGTCCAAAGTGGTAGCTGGCCACCACGGACAGGTTCTTGTCCAGGTCTTGGGCGAATCCAATGCCCGAGGTCATCAGTCCGTCCTCGTCGGCGAAGACGTTCCATGCGTCGCCCAGGTTGGACAGCTGGTTTCGCTCCAGACTGAATTCTCGGGGGCCGGCCTCGGCCAGCGCGAGAGAGGGAAGCAGGAGGGTGAGCAATGCAATCGTGTTCTTCATGATCAGTTCTCCTGCCCGGGAAGGGGGGTCTCGTCCTGGAACAGGCCGGCGGTGGCGAATCCACCGATGCTCACCAGTTCCTCGGTTGCGGGGTCGTAGAAACTCACAAGGCCCAACGCGGCGTCGTGGGTGATCCAAAAGTCGCTGGAGCCGAAATTCCCAATGCCCAGGGGTGTGTCTTCCAGCTCTACCGCCTGGGTGAAGCCATCAGCCAGCCGGACCTGCAACAGGTCGCTGACTCCTGCAAGCAGTACCAGGGCGTGGGTCTCCGTGAGGGCCAGGTCCAAGGGCTGGTTCTGGCTCTCCAGGTTCGTGGCACCGCCGCTCTCGGAGGTGAGATCCAGGATCTCCACACCGTAGTTGCTGTTGCTGCCGGAAGGCTGGGTGAACACGACCGCGCGGGTCTCGTCGCTGGTGACCACCACCCGCGTGGGCGGGCTCTTGAGGCGCCACTCCTGGACCTCACTTGTGACCAGGTCGACTTTGTAGACATCCTTGTAGCCCCCGGTGTTGAAGAGCAGCACCGCGCCGCTCTGCTGAAACTCGATCATCTCGTTGGCCGGCTCATCGAGGGAGATGGTCTCCAGCTCCATGAGGTTGTGATCCACCAGGTCCACCTGGGCGCGGCTGGAGTAGACCAGGGCCGTTCGGTCGGCGCTGTCATTGACGATCATGTCCGCCGGAGAGGCATCCAGGTCCACAATGTTGATGGACTCAGCCACCAGGTCCAGGGCGTACAAGTCACCGCTGCCTTCCACCGTCAGAAACGCGGTGTTCCCATCCGGGGTGAGGTCCGCATCCTTGGGGGTGATCTCATCATCCACATCCAGGGCGAGGTGGTAGGTGATGATCGGCTTGTAGTCGTTGGTCATGTCCACCACGACAACCTCAGACTCGGAGAGCACCACCGCCTTGGTGTTGCCTTCTGTAAACAACACGCGCTCGACGCCGTAGCCGATGTTTACGCTCTTGAGTTCGTCCTGCGGGTTGGCCAGGTTCAAGAACTGCACGGCGCTCACATTGGCCAGGCCGCCGGCGCCCACATCTGCTGGGAGGCTCGCATCCATGAACGCCACCGCGTGGGCACTGTCTGCGGAAAAGGAGATCGCGTTCAAGTGGGGGGGGAGGTCCCAGGTCTTCTCCACGGACGAGCCGCGGACCAGGTGGACTTCGCTCTTCCACTCGACGGTGTCTCCTTCTTCGACACACTCCTCGAGGGTCTCAATGTCCGTATCGGTGGTGTCGCAGCCCGGAAGGCGCGAGAAAACAAGCGTGGTGGCGCCATCTGGGGCCACTTCGATCCTGGTGGCGGCGGCACCGCCCAGATTCACGGTCTCCACGGTGCCGGCTTTGCCCGAGTCGTCCAGGCGCAGTAGCTGCCCCACCCCTCGGGCGGACTCGCTGTAATACCCGTAGTCGTACCAGCCGGTGTCTCCCTCGTTGTGGGCGGAGGGGTCGGACTCTCCCCCGGGAAGCCGCACGTAGAGGTGGGTCAGGGTGGAAGTCACGTTGGCATCCCACAAGGAGTGGGTCCAGGAGTTGTTTCCGTTCTGGGGCAAATTGTCCCAGGGGTTGCAGGCTGCCAGGGCGAGAACGCCCATTCCAATCAATATTGAGCGGGTCATGGGGTCTTCCTATTCGTGGTGTTCGGTGGCGGAGTTCAGCTCGAAACCGGTGATGGTCTTCACCACGTCGTCGTCTGCGTCGATGGGGTTTGCGGGGTCGTAGAACGTGAGCCGTCCCAGGTCGTGTTCCTGGTTGACGTACGCGTAGTGGGTGTCTGGCAGCACGCCGACATGCACCGGCGGCGACTTCAGCGGGATGTCCTGGTGCAGGAGCGAGTCGAAGATCACCATGGTCATCGTCTTGTGGCCTTCCATGATGTAGAAGCCCACGTCTCCACTGCTGGCGTTGGCGTAGGCGGTGGGCTCGCCTGGCAGGATCATCGGGTTGTCCAGGAAGTCGTCCAGATCGATGAGGGTCAAGGCGTGCTTGCCCGCGAAAGCCGGGTCCGAGTCGGTGCCGCTCTCATCCGAATGGAAGACCACGAGTCCCCCGCCGTTCGGGGTGATGCGAACGCTTTTGACGGGCTTCACCAGGGGGCGAACCGTCATGGCGTCGTCGGGATCCGCAGCATCCAGGTCCCACGTGGTGTAGTGGGAGACCGCAGCGGCTGTGGTGTAGAGGATGGCCTTGGAGGCGTCCGGGGAGAACTGCATTGAGCCGATCAGCTCGTTCTCGGGAAGGAGAATCTCCTCGGCGATGGCGGTCTCTGGATCGTCCGTGGGGAAGAGAAACAGCTTGCCTGCGCCGCGGTCCACGACGACGGCGGTGGCGCCGTCTGGGGAGAGATCCAGGTCCGTCGGGTTGTCTTCGACCGGCAGGTCCGTGACCTCTTCGCTGGTCAGGTCCACCAGCTTGATCTCGGTGGTGCCGTACTGGCGAATGAAGGCGTAGCTGCCGTTCGGGGTGATCTCCAGCTCCTCGGCCCGGGGGGCATCCAGGAGGTCATCGGAGATCTCGACAATCCGGCGCTCGGGGGTGCCGCTCGCCAGGTCAATCAGCGCCAGTTTCTCGTCCGAGATGACCAGCCCGATGGAGGAGTCGTCCGTGAACTTCACCTGGTGCGGGTTGCGCCCGACCACCATGGGGAAGTGCTCTTCGGTGTCCGTGTTGACCACGGAAATCTCGTTGAAGGACTGGGTGCCGGAGCCGGTGCCCTGCTCGTCCAGGTCTGCATCATGAAAGACGATGGCCCAGGTGCCGTCCGGGGACAGCACCAGCGAGTTCAGGTTCTGGAGCACGGAGACCGTACTGACCTCCAACTCCTCGCCATCTACATCGATTATGGACAGGTCGTCGGAACCCTTGTTGTAGGTGACGGCTTTCGCGTAGTCCGCCGTGGTGATCACCTGATCAGGCTCCACGCCCACCTCCACGGTGTCCACTTCCAGGCTGGGCACGCCGATGCGGGTCACGGTGTTCCGGGCCGGATTGGCCACGAAGACATAGCGGTCGGTGACTGCGGGAAGCAGCTTGAGGAAGTCGTTTTCGGTCTCGCTGCCCCAGGCTTCGTCGTCGCCATCGGCGTCCATGTCGCCGTCGGCGTCGGCATCGGCCTCGTCAGCGGCGCCATTCCAGCCCGTGTCGCCCCAGTCGGCGGACTCCTTCGAGGCACCAACGTCGTAATCACTGCATCCAGCAGCGACGATCAAGAGGGAAACGGAAAGCAGTCCAATGCGTTGCATGGGATCTCCAGGGGGCTGAAGGGGAAGGTGTGGACGCAAGTCCGGGATCTCTCGCGCCGAAACAGAGCAAGTCCTGTGCCAGATCGCTTAAAGAACTGAAATGCGGGGCGTTTCGAAAGGGACACCCCAAGGGTGTATCCCGAAGGGCGCCGCGTCGTGACACAGATGTCGGGGGAAAGCAGAACGGCCGCACCCGGGTGGATGCGGCCGAAAAATGGTGCGGAAGGGGGGAGTCGAACCCCCACGAGCGTAGTGCTCACTAGGACCTGAACCTAGCGCGTCTGCCATTCCGCCACTTCCGCGCACGTCAGTGCCAAATGGCGCACGGCTCGTATTGCGAGGTCCTTCGGCTGTCAACGGCGGGGGTGGCGTTGGAACATTGGACCCAAATTGGAACCAACCCCTCTGAAGGAAGGCTGTGCATGGGCTGTGGTAGGGTCTCGGTGATGAAACACACACGCGTCATTCCGAGCCGGGCCGCCTTGGGCGTCGGTTTGACCGGGTGTTCCGACGACATTGTGGGGGAGTGGACCGTCGATTGGTTCGACGGCCAGGCCTTGCCGGTGGAGAACACCTCGGATGTCACCTACAGCGGCTACGTCTACAGCCAGTCGACTTCGATGAGCGGCTGGTTGCGGGTGGATGAGACCCTGACCGCCACGCTTGAGATTCAATACGCTTATGCGTACAGCTACTCAAACGCCTACGCCACCGACTCCTCTTCCGAGTCTGAAACGTACACGTACACCGGCATGGTCACAAAAGTGGACAAGGCCAGGTTCCAGATTCGCCTCCAGGAGAGTGATGACGGCGATGCACTGAACCTGGACTGCACACTTCGTGAGGAGGGCCCGCTGGATTGCGATGACCGGGAAGAAGGCGGCGTGTTCATGTTCAGCCGAAAGGAGGGGTAATGGCCCGTCGAATCCCTCTCCCTGCTGCGGGCACGCTGGCGCTGGGGTTGACCGCAGCTGCGGGCTGCGCAGAAGATCCGCTCGTGGGGGCCTGGTCCGTGACCGAAATGGACGATGAGGCCATGCCCTACATCTACAGTTCGACCTACTACGGGGACGTGGTCTACTCGGCATCCATGCGGATGTTTTCTGACCTGGTGGGGTACGTCACCTACTCGATGCAGTCCGACTCGGACACCACCATGGACTACTACGGGCAAGAGCTGACGATTAAGGCAAAGCTCAGCGAGTCGGACAGTAGCCGCGCCTGGGCTCGCTCTACCGGCGAGAATACCTACGTGATTGTGGCGGCGGGGGATGATCTCAACTGTTCGCTGACTCTGCTCACCTTGTTGAGCTGTGTGGATGACAGCGACGACGAGCCCATGACGGTCATCCTGAAGAAGGATGCAGAACAGTGAGGTTCCCAGTCCTTTGTTTGGCCGCCATGCTCGCTGTTCCGGTCGGTTGTAAGAAGGCCGACCCCTGTGTGGAGTTTGAGACCGCCTGCACCACCTGGTGCGAGGGGGATGAGCGAGCCGCTTGCCTGGAAGAAGCCTCCTCTCTTCAATCAGCCGGGGTTGCAACCGCTTGCTACGACGCCCACATGGGTCTCACGTGTAGTCACTTCGGCGGTGACACTGGAGACCCATGGGACGATGACACCGAAGGCGACTGGGACACGAGTCCAAACGATTAGGCCAACCCTGCTACCGGCCTATCCCCACTTGTTCAAAGTCGCTCTCCTCCAGCTGGTCCACCCACCCGGCTGAAGCCTGAGGACAGGGACCAGCTGTCGGGAAAACCGTTCTCCCTCAGGAAACCCACGACCCCATAGCTGCGGGCCCCGGCTGCGCAGTAGACCACCAGCTTCTGATCCCGAGGTAGTTCTCTCATTCTCTGGGGAACTTGGTTCATGGGCAGCAGAAACGCGCCTTGGGCGTGGCCGCCCTGGACCTCGTGGGGCTCCCGGATGTCTACCAGCAGTGGCGGGTGACCGTCGGTGAACCAGGCGAGGGCCTTGGGGCCGTCGCACTCCATGTCGGGTGGGGGCTCTGTTGGCTGGCTGGGCGGCGTCGGGGCCGGCACCTCGGCCTCCGCATTCTCCGAAGGAGATTCGTAGACCGGCGCGGTCTGCGGGGGAGTCGGAGGCGTGGTCGCGCGGACCAGTCCTTCCACGAACTTTCGCAAGTGACGGCGAATCATAGTCCTGTTCTTCCACTGAAATGGGCGTGTTACCCGGAGAGGACTCGCTGCGGGTGGCTCGGTCGGAATTCTCCGATCGAACCTGAGATCAGACCGCAGAACCTGGCCCGGTTCGCACCGGCGGAGGAAAGGCGAGATGCAAGACGGCTACGACTCCTTCAACGGCGGGACCTCCCGCAAGATTACCCACGGAGACCTGGAGGTCCCCTTCCGGGAGATTCCCCTCTCCAACGGCGAGAAGATCCAGATCTACGACACCTCTGGACCGACGGAGTGCGATGTGCACCGGGGCCTGCCCAAGCGGCGGGCGGACTGGATTGCAGCACGAGAAGCAAGGGGAGACACCCACTTCTCCCAGATGCGGTACGCCCGGGCGGGGGTGATCACCGAGGAGATGCACTTTGTGGCCCTGCGGGAGCAGGTGGAGCCGGAGTTTGTGCGATCTGAGATCGCCCGTGGCCGCGCCGTGATTCCCGCCAACCGCAAGCACCTGGAGCTGGAGCCGATGATTATCGGCCGCAATTTCCTGTGCAAGGTCAACGCGAACATCGGGAACTCCGCGGTCTCGTCCTCCATCGAGGAAGAGGTGGAGAAGCTCCGCCACGCCACCCGGTGGGGGGCCGACACGGTGATGGATCTCTCCACCGGCTCCGACATCAAGGACACCCGGGAGTGGATTCTCCGCAACTCGCCGGTGCCCATCGGCACTGTGCCCATCTACGAGGCCCTGGAGCGGGTCAACGGCGAGGTGGAGAAGCTCGACATCGAGCTCTTCCTGGATGTGCTGGCCGACCAGGCAGAGCAGGGGGTGGACTACTTCACCATCCACGCCGGGGTGCGCCTGCACCACGTGCCCCTGACCGCTGACCGCGTCACGGGCATCGTGTCCCGGGGAGGCTCGATCCTCGCCAAGTGGTGCCTGGCCCACCACAAAGAGAACTTCCTCTACACCCACTTTGATCGCATCTGTGAGCTGATGGCTCGCTACGACGTGACCTTCTCCCTGGGGGATGGCCTGCGCCCGGGTTGCCTGGCAGATGCCAACGACGCCGCCCAATTCGCCGAGCTTCACGCCCTGGGAGAGCTCACCAAGATCGCGTGGGACCACGATATTCAGACGATCATCGAGGGGCCGGGCCACGTGCCCATCGACAAGATCCAGGAGAACATGGACGAGCAGCTCAAGCACTGCTTCGAGGCCCCCTTCTACACCCTCGGTCCCCTGGTGATCGACGTGTCCCCCGGCTACGACCACATCGCCAGCGCCATCGGGGCCGCCATCATCGGCACCGCCGGCTGCGCCATGCTCTGCTACGTCACCCCCAAGGAGCACCTGGGGCTGCCGGACAAGGAGGACGTGAAGCAGGGGATGATCGCCTACAAGATCGCTGCCCACGCCGCCGATGTCGCCAAGGGACACCCGGGCGCCCAGGATCGGGACAACGCCCTATCCAAAGCCCGCTTCGAATTCCGGTGGGAGGACCAGTTCAACCTGGCCCTCGATCCCCAGACGGCCCGGGACTACCACGACGAGACCCTGCCCGCCGACGCCGCCAAGACCGCCCACTTCTGCTCCATGTGCGGCCCGCGCTTCTGCTCCATGAAGATCACCCAGGAGCTGCGCGAGTACGCCCGGACCCACGGAATGGGGGTGGAGGATGCGGCTGCCGAGGGCATGGCCGAGAAGTCCGAGGCCTTTGAGGAGGCCGGCCACGAGATCTACGC
>CAZRYF010000019.1:0-48945 GCA_964604165.1 uncultured Enterobacterales bacterium | reverse complement strand
TGGATTCAGATCTCGCAACGCGCCTGGAAGACCTGGAGGTGCGTTTTGCCTTCCAGGAAGAGCAGATCCGCCAACTGGACGGTGTCATCCAGGAGCAGGCGGACCACATCGCTGGGCTGGAGAAGTCGTTGGGGGCCCTACGGGAGCAATACAGCGAGCTGTCCGGGGATGAAGCGCCGCCGGAAGAACAGGTGCCGCCGCACTACTAGCGCTTAGCGATCTTGAGGTGACGACGATCTCTCCGGCAGAGAGAGTGGGATCAGGTCAAGGATTTGCCTTGTGCGAGGCGTTGAGGCGGGGCCGAGGCAAAGTCACGAGCTGACCTCGTTGGGGGGATGGGGCAGCACAAGGCAAATGCACGCAATTCTCGGCTTACGATCTGATCATCTGAAACAAGGAGAAGCAGATTTTTTTCAGGAAGATCGCTGGGCCCATGAGGATTGACTCGCAACCGGATGGAACGGAAAAGACCTATCGGCTGAAGGGGCGGCCAGGTGGACGAACAACGAAGGTCCTCCAGTTCATGGTCAAGGTGTACCAGAGTTCGGGCAACGAAGCGGAGGTCGGGCTGGATGTAGAACAAGGTCCGGACGGTGAAATTTACGGGTTCCTCAAAGCCGGCTTGATTGCCTACACCGTCGTTGACACTACGCCGGTACTGCTCACAGGGGCTGTGGGAAATGTAGACGCCAACAACGAGGTGGTCGGGGAATGGACGCTTCCGATCATCAAAATTAAAAAGACCGGCGCTGGAAGTGGATCTCAGTTCGCAGTTGTGGAGTTCTGGGAAATGCGGAAACCATTCTGATGAAGGAAAACAACTGTCAGCCAGGGCCACACGATGTCCCTCGTCATCCTGTCCCAGCGGCTTGGTTTAGCGAATTCTGGCCCCGATCGTCGCCTTTTCCGCCAGCCGCACCGTGGATTGCCGGACTTGGCTGGACTCGTTCGCGCTTGAAGTACTACATGGATGACGCTTCCTTTTTCGTCAATGAGGATGATGCACTCTTCATTCGCACACGAGGAGTGTCCATTCGAACCGGCGATGCCGCCCATTGGTATGTCGGCGAATTCCCGCCGAATAGCCCTTGGTTTTACCTCGGCCTCGCGATCGGAGCAGCAGCCACTTGGCTTCTTGGACGGGACGACGAGCCGGAGAGTATCGACCGGCCATCTCAAATGGATGACATTCAGGGGATCGAAGATGAAGAAGATTCGGGCGACGAGTCCGGTGTAGATCCCGATTCTGGGGGAGCCCCAAGAAATGCTGGCTTTCAAGAAGATGGATGTCCCGACACCTTTCCGCCAACCCTTTGCTAGTGCTCTTGCCTCTCCGTTGCCCCTCCTGTCACATCTTGCCTTCGCTCCTACGGCGCAAATTCCTGATCCACAAGTTCCACTGTCGGCACTGCGGTGAGGACTCCGTCATCGTGCCCTCACGAACTATCGCAGTTGTTTCTTGGTTTGGGCTTGGCATCGTTGAGGGTGCTGCCGCTTTTTGGACTCTTGGATTTGAACTGGCCCGTTGGCAGACAGCACGTGGCGCCTGGGTGGCTGTTGTCTTGGTTTGCACCGGTATTGCCAATACCGTCTTTTGGCGGCTGAAAAGAGAGTCTTTGGAGCGACTTGCCGAGTAGCTAGGAGGATGAGGGGCCAAGTCTTGGAGGGGGGCACCCCCTACCGCGCCTCGCTCGAACACATCCGCCGCGGGGCCTCGTAGGGGTCGGCGTTTTCCTCCACCACCAGCCCGTCGGGCCAGCGCACGGTGGCCACGTCCCAGACCTCGTCCCTAAGCAGCACCCGGGAGAAGGAGTCCTCCAGGATTCCGTCGATGTAGATGCGCACGGTCGCAACGGTGGCCCCGCCGCCGTTGTCCTCGAAGAAGTGCACCCGGATCGGGAAGGTGCCGTCCTCCGGGTCTTCCACGTTGATGTTCTCGGGGCCGTACCCGGAGATGTCATCCAGAGCCAGCAGAGGGTCGTCCAGGGAGTCCAGTGCCCCACCCCAGTTGGGGTTCGGGTTGCACCAGCAGCAGTCGTTTGGGTGGTTGAAAAAGCTGGCATCCAGCCCGTAGAGCATGTGCAGATCCAGGTCGGTGTTCGGCGTATCCCAAAGGAGCTCCACGTGGATCCGGTCGCTGGGGATCGCGTCCACCTCGTACTTCTCGGGTGCCGAGGACAGACCGATCTCGTTCTCCACCCGCAGCTGCACCTCGTAGTGCCCGGCGATGTCCAGGAACATGGAGGTGGTGTCGGGTACAGCGGTGGTCAGGGCGGCCCCGGACCCCACGGGGGCATCGGTCAAGGTCCAGGTGTACCCGGTGATGGCAAAGCCCTCCGGGTCGTAGGAGTTCGAGCCGTCCAGGGTGATGGTGTCCAGGGGGGCTGCGCTGGCCGGGCCGTCGATGACCGCCACCGGGTACTCGAAGTCCCCGCCGCCGTTGCCCAGCATGTGCACGGTGACCGCGGGCTCATCCGGGTCGTCTGAATTCACCACGAATGTCCCCGAGTCTCCATCCAGGGCGGTGGGGGTGTAGACCACCACCACGGTCTGGGTGTCCGAGCCCAAAGGAGCCACCGTGGCGCCCGCCGGGTCCGAGACCACCTGGAAGTTCCCCGACCCGGTCTGGCTCGTCTCTCCGATGGTCAGCACCCCGTCCCCTACGTTGGTCAGGTTGAACCACAGTGTCTCGGCTGTGAGTGGTGTCACCTCGCCAAAGTCCAGGGTGATCGGATCGATGTCGATGTCAGGGGTTGGGGCATCCACCCCGGTGCCCGTCAGGGGGATCGAAGCCTGGGGGAGGTCCGGATCATCTGACTCGATGATCAGAGCGTCCGCATAGTTCAGGAATGTGCCCGGCGTGAACGCCACCTCCAAGATCTCTCGCTCGTCCTCGGAGATCCGCAGACTCGTGTCGCTCACCACCGTGAATGTCGCGCCTGAATCCCCTTGCAGGTAGATTCGCTCCACATCCAGGGGCACCCGCCCGGTGTTGATGATCTCGATGGACAACAACTCGGTGTAGTCCACGACCACATCCCCGAAGTGGAGCTCGGCCGGACTGAACGTGAGCTTCGGCTCCAGCTTGTTGAGCCCCGTGTCGGAATCGCAGCCCGGGGCCAGCAGCAGGGCAAGTAGCAGTGGGGTCACAGCGGTTCTCCTTGCGGTTTCCCTATCCCGACCCCGAGAGTTTCGCTGATCCGGTGGCGGGTCTGCCCTGTCCGGGTCAAGATCGGCACGGGAGAGTTGCGTGAACCTGCTCTGGCTGATCCTCGGTTGCAACGGGTGTGCAAGCTGCACGCCGTCGCCTCCGGTCAATGAGAACGATGACTCCCGTCCATTGGACACGTCCGAAGATTCGGGGGACACCATGGAGGGCGACACCGAGGACACGGCCCCGCCGCCCCCCTGCACCCAGCCCGAGGCCGAGCCCAACAACTTCCCGTCCGAGGCGCAGGCCATCGAGATGGAGAAATGGGCCTGCGGCACCTTGCACCAGGGGGACTTTGACTACTTCGACTTTGAGATGCCCGAGCCCGGCTGGGTCAAGGTCGATGTGGATGCCGCCACCCTGGGCAGTGCAGCCGCCCCGATTCTCCGTCTTTACTCGGACGAGGTCCACGGCATTGACCTGGGAATGAGCTCGGACAGCACGGATCCCATCGCCATCTTCCCGGTGGAGAGCGAGCTGGACTGGACCGCCAGCTTGAACGACGTCACGAGCGCCGACCCAGGCGATGACTACCACTACAAGATGCTGGCCACGGTCACCAAGCCGCCGGTGACCTGGACCGACTTGCAGACCGTGGGCGACGAGGGGCTGCCCTGGAATGCCAACCAGAACGTCACCGAGCTCACCGAGGACATGGTGATGCTGGGCCACCTGGAGGAGGACCCGGTCTGGGCGGGCAAGGCCGAGGAAGACTGGTTTGTCTACCGCACGCCTCCGGGGCGCAAGGAGATCGAGGTCCATGTCACGGCCTTCAGCGAGGGTTCACCCATGAACCCGACCCTGAAGCTCTACGACGACCAGGAGCGCCTCAAGAAGATCGCCTACGTGGGGGATTCCACCTACGATCGCGACCCCATCCTGGAGTACACCTCTTATGGGGACGAGACCTGGTACCTGGTGGTGCGGGAGTTTCGCCTGACCGCATACGGCCACGCCCTCTGGTACACCATTGAGGTGCGTGTCGTCGACTGAACCAGCGGCTATGGTGTGCCCCCTGGAGGAAGAATGACTCTTTGGCTGACCCTCGCGCTCTTGACCGGTTGCAAGGACAAGGACGCTGCGCTCGACACGGGCGCTTTGGACACCTCCGATACAGAGGACACCGGGCCGCCACCGGCCTGCACCGCCGAGGTGCTCACTATCTCCCCGGAAGACGCGGACGCAGAGGTCTACTACCGGGACGCCATGGAGGTGAGCTTCAGCGAAGATGGCGGTCTGGCGTCCTTTCGCCTGGAGCAGGTGGAAACAGGGGAGGAGGTCCCGAGTACCGTGACCTGGGGGGAGGGCAACCTCAAGGCCATGGTCGCTCCGGATGCGCCCCTGCAGGCCTCCAGCGTGTACCTGTTTACGATCACCGTTTGCGACGATGCATGGTCCAGCGGTTTTACCACCACTGAGTACGGCGCCCCGTTGACCGTGGATCCCGCGGACATGATCGGCACCACCAGCGTGCTCCTGTTCACCCAGGTGGACTTTGTGGAGCCCGAGGGCATCGGCATGCTCCTGGGCCAATACCTGGACATTCCCCTGCTCGTGGGGGTGGCGGATGCCACGGCCACAAACCTCGATCTCCTGATCGGCCAGGGGTACTTCGACAGCGTAGTGGGGTTCAAGCAGCGCATGAACCTGCCGACATGGTCCTTTACGGGGGTCGATTTCACGGATCAGCCCTACTTCCACGTGACCTCGCCGGAAGTCATCATTCACTACTCGGGGATTGAGCTCCCCGTGACGGACTTTTCCCTGCAGGGGACATTCTCTTCCGACGGCACGCACTTCGCCGGCGGCGAGCTCTCAGGACTTGGCGACACGCGCAACATGGGGGAGCTGTTCATCGGGGGAACCGACGACCCGGCCTATGTGTGCGAAACCCTCGGGGCCCCAATGGGGGTAGAGTGTGAGGCGTGTCCCGATGGAAGCCCATACTGCTTGTTCTTGCGCGGGGTGAACATCACCACCCAGGCCCAGGAGGGACTGACCTTGACGGAAATCGCCGAGGACTGACAGCCGGGAGGGTGAACTGATGTCCTGGATGGATTGGTTGCGGGAGCACTCGCTCATTGGGCTCCAGGTGGGCGCCCTGGGGGTGTTCCTGGGGGTGGGCTGGTTGCATGCCCGGGTGGCGCAGCCCCTGGTAGGGCGGGACACGCTGGTCAATGTGCTCACGGGCGCACTCTTGTATGGCCTTCGGGTTGCTGTGGTCCTCGGGGTGGGTGCTGCGCCGTCCATGGGGCTGGTCTCCATGGAGGCCGTGACCCACCCGCTCCTCCAGTGGGGAGTCGCCTTTCTTCTCCTCGACCTCTCCCGCTACACGGTACACCGCCTGGCTCACCGGGTGCCCTGGTTGTGGACATTTCACCGGGTGCACCACTCCTCCGAGCGCCTGGATGCCACTTCCGGCCTTCGAATGCATGCGGTGGATTTGCTGCAGCTGACCGCCATTCCCCTTGTGCTGTATTCGGTCTTGCTGGACACGAGCTCGTTTGCGCCCTGGGTGGTTGAGGCGGCCCTTGCGGTGGGCGTTGTGTTTGATGCCTTTCAGCATGCAAACATCCGGATGGACATGGCTCGCCCCTTCAACCGCGCGTGGAACACGGTGCTCAACAACCCCCACTTTCACTGTTGGCATCACACCCGGGATGGGGCTCTGCGGGATGGGAACTACGGCAACGTCCTCACGATCTGGGATCGGCAGTTCGGCACGGACGTGACCGGGGAGCAGCCGCCGGAGCACTTTGGGCTGCCGGAGAGCCAGCAGTTGAAGCAGACGGTCTTCTCCCTCCAGCTTCTCCGGACGGCGGGTTGAACGCCAAGCTCGCTGGGGTCCTCCTGCTCACGGCCCTGTGTCTTGTGTGGGCGCTCCAGGGGTTGGAATTCAGTGGCTTCACACAGGTGCTGGGGACGGTTCGTTGGGGGTGGATGTTGGGGGTGCTCGCCGGGTACCTGTGCACCCACGCCTTGCGGGCGGTTCGCCTGAAGTTCTTGTTGGAGCCTCATGTGCCCTACGGGGGGATGTTCTCCATCATCTCCGTGGGCTTTCTGGCCATCAACGTGATTCCCCTTCGCCTGGGTGAGCTGGTGCGTCCCTACCTGCTCCTGGAGAAGTTCCGGGTGCCCTTTGGATCTTCCCTGGCGGCGATCCTCCTGGAGCGCCTGCTGGATTTGGGCTCACTGGCGGCGCTGCTTCTGCTCTTGAGTTTCGCGGTGGATCTACCTCCCCAGGGCGTGCTCGTGGGGGGAATGGACGTGGTGGCAGCAGGCCAGAAGCTGGCGGGCGCCGCCTTGGTGCTGGGCAGTTTAGGGCTGGTGGGGGTGCTGGCTGTCGGCGGGCCTGTGATCCGCATTCTCGAGAGGCTCCCGAAGGCTGGACCCGCGGTGGCCGGTTTGCTTGGTGCGTTTCGATCAGGCATTGCCAGGCTCGTGCGGGCACCGGGCCAGGCCCTTGCGGTCGTGGCGTTGACCGTGGGCATCTGGAGTTGCACCCTGGGGGCGGTGCGCTGTGCGCTGCAGGCCTTTCCGGGCCTGCCCCATACGGGGTCGGCAGCCCTTTCCACGTGGGCCATCACCATGACCGGCATGTTGGTGGCGCCGACGCCCGGGTTTGTGGGTTCCTATGAGGCCTTCTGCAAGGCCTCGCTTCTTCTGTGGGGCATTGAGGGGGACCTGGCCGTCACCTTCGCCCTGGTCCTCCACATGAGCATGTTCCTCTTCACCATTGCCATTGGTGGTTTCTTTCTGGTGCGGGAAGGTCTGAACCTCTCCCACGTGGTCCGGGAGAGCCGTGCTACGACCGGGGAGGAATGACCCCGCAGTAGAAACCAACGGGCAAACCGCCTATTGCAAGCCGAAGTCGCTCCTCCATGCGGGGCACAAGGCGGCCGGCCAGGGCTCGATCCGGGCAGAGAACCGCCAGGCGCCACCCGGGGAGGTGCTCCCGAAGGGCGGCGCCGAAGGTGCTGTAGAGGCCACGGATCTTCTTGGGATCCCCGATGCGCTTGCCCCAGGGAAGGTTGCAGATCACAAGTCCCGGCTCGACCCCCGTGGGGGGCAGGGAGCGAAGGTCACAGCACGAGAACTGGATGTCGTCTGAGACATTGGCTCGCTGGGCGTTCCCCCGGGCTGCACGAATGGCCCCCTCGTCTCGATCAGAGGCCCGGATCCAGGCCGGGTGCGCTCCCTCGGGGGATGCGTTTGCAAGCAGACCCTCCCACAAGCCCTTTGGTGTGGCAGGCCAGTGGGCCAGGGCCGGCCGTTGTTTTCGTCCCGGCGGGATGTCCCGGGCCATCCAGGCGGCTTCAATGGCGAACGTGCCGGAACCACAGAATGGATCCAGAAGCGGCTCGGCAGGGTGCCAGTCCGCGGCCACCAGCAGCGCCGCCGCCAGGTTCTCTCGGAGAGGTGCTTTGGCGGTGGCCTGGCGGTAGCCTCTTTTGTGAAGCAGTCCTGCGGCGTCTGCGGAGATGGTGGTCTCCCGTCCCATGACCCGCACCACGAACTCCTGGGGCCGGCGCTTGGAGTGGCTTCTTTGGCCGCGGCCCCGGCCTCCACTTTTCTTGCCCCGGCTGCCGTGGCGAGCACAGCTGGCGATGCGCTCCTCCACCGCATCGCGCCGCTTGATCCTTCCACCGCGCACGGTAGCCCGCACCTTGACGGGCTGCCCCGGCGCCAGAAAGTCGCTCCACGGGAGCTTGTCGGCTCTCTGCGCCAGCTCTTGGAGGCTGCCCGAGGGCACTGTCCCCAGTCGCACCAGAATTCGCGAGGCGGTGCGGGCGTACAGGACCAGTCCTGCGACATCCTGCAGGTCTCCGCGCAGCAAGGCACCCCCGGGCACACCGTCCACCGAACGGCCCGCCAGGTTGGCGACCTCCTGGCACACCACGGACTCCAGGCCGGGGGGGGCAGTCGCGAAGATCTCAAGGGGGGGCGTCATGGCTTGCTCGGGTTCGGTGCTCGCAATAGCCTCCGCGCCATGAATGGGCATGTTCTCATCACGGGTGCCTCGTCAGGAATCGGTCGAGCCCTGGCGCTTGCCTTTGCCCGCCAGGGACATCCGGTGGGGCTGGTGGCGCGGCGCGTCGAGGCCTTGGAGTCTCTTGCGGAGGCCGTGCGATCCGGGGGTGGCCTGGCGGAAGTGGCGGCGGCAGATGTGGGAGACGAAGCTGCGCTGGACGCTGCCGTGGAGGCCTTGGAGTGCGCCCTCGGGCCGGTAGAAATCCTGGTGGCAAACGCCGGTATTTCCCGCAAGGTGACTGCGTCCCGGCTGAACCTGGCGGATCTGGAGCGGGTGATGGATGTGAACTACCTGGGCGCGGTGCGGGCGGCCGGGGCGGTTCTGCCGGGCATGCTGGGTCGTGGGCGGGGGCAGCTCGTGGTCGTGTCCAGCGTGGCAGCGTTTCGAGGGCTGCCGGGCAGTGGCGCCTACTCGGCCTCCAAGGCTGCGGTCAGCAACTTCTGGGAGGCCCTGCGGGGGGAGCTGCGAGAGGTGGGCATCGCCTGCACCACCATCCACCCGGGCTACATCGACACCCCCCTGACCCGCAAGAACAAGTACCCCATGCCCTTTTTGATGGATGTGGATGTGGCCGCACAGAAGATGGTGCGTGGCGTCCACGCCCGGAAACGCCAGGTGAACCTACCCTGGCAGATGATCGCCTTCATGACCCTGGTCCGGCATCTTCCCGACTGGCTCTATGACCGTTTCATGGGGCGCTTTACCCGTCCCCACCGACCAGCTCGCCCAGGCGAGCCATCCGGCGGGTAAGCGGGAGCAGGCCCAGGACGAGAATCGGCACGTTGTTGGCCAGCCATGTCAGGGCTGAAAAGGCCACAGCTGCATCCGGGGAGACTCCAAAAAGGCCGAGCACGGCGATGGCGCTGGCGGTGGGGCCTGCGCCATAGGCCGGGGGAAGGACCACGGCGGCCAGGGCGGAGAAGGCGATGACGCCGCTGGCGGCCAGCAGGGGGAGGTCCGGTTCCAGTTGCATGCCGGCCGCGGGAAAGAGGGCACAGAAACAGCCCACGAGCAGGACCATCTGCAGGCCGGCAAGGGCCAGGTTCAAGGCGGTCTGGCCCCAGGAGCCAATGCTGGAGCCGGTGTGGAACAAGGTCTGGCGCAGGAGCTCCACCGGCCCGGTGCGCTCCGGTGCATCGGGGTCTCGGCGCAGGCGACGGGCTACGATCACCAGCACCACCGCGGCTGCGATCGCCCCCAGGGCTCCGAGAGTCAACCCCCCCATGGCCTCCCCGAGGGTGAAGCGCATGGCTTCGCCGCTCTCCTCGGCGAAGGCTGCCCACTGGGCAGCACCCGAGGCCATGACCACCAGGAGAAACACCGCAAAGGCCAGGGCTTCCAAGAAGGCGGTGAGCCCCACCGCCGCCACGCTCGCGGAAACGGGCAGGCCCAGCTCTCCTTTGAGCAGCCCCACCGCCACCAGGTCCCCACCTCGAACCGGAAGAAAGGAGTTTGCCAGCCCGGAGCAATACCCAATGCCGACCACCGGAAGGAGAGGGCGCGGGTGGGTGGCGCAAACGGCGACCCAGAGGCGGATCTCGTGGAGCGTGAGGCTGCAGGCCTTGATCAGAATGGCCGCGAGGAGCCAGCCTGTGTTCACCCGGGAGAGGTTGGCGAGGACCCGGTCCAGCTGGGCATCATGCAGCAGGAGGGCGATGACCCCCAGGGACACCGCAAGCTGCAGCATGCCGATTCTCAGGCGCCCGGTTCGGGCCGAGGGAAGGGGGGAGTCCACGAGAATCGAGCCTACCACCGGCCCCGGAGCCGGTTAGTCCCATCCCACGAGGAGACGCCCCATGAACATGCGAATGTTGCCCCTCGCCCTCTTTGCCGGTGCGACTGGTTGCGGGTTCTTCAGCTCCGAATACGACACCAGCGGGGGCGATTCTGGCCTTACCACCACCTGTGATGCGTCCTGCAACGGGGAGCTGACGGTCCAGTTTGCGGATGGGCGGGCGGACTTTCAGATTCAACTCTCCGGCGAGGGTTTTCCCACACTGAATCTTGCTTGCCCCGACGATGTGGCCGCGGGGGGGGTCGGATCCGCCGGGTGTTTGACGGATGGATTCTTCGTGCAGGTGCAGGACTTTGCCTTTCCGGAGACGCTCCAGATCGCCGTGGATGGCAGCGACCCAGGCGATCTCTCGCCGGATTGGTCCGACACAAGCATGTGCGGCAATCGATGTTCGTCGGCTGAAGTGACCCTGGCGTTCCGGAGATGAAGGCGCTTCCCGTTCACGTGGTGACGGGGTTCCTGGGGGCGGGAAAGACCAGCCTTGTGCTGGACCAGTTGGGCCAGCGCAACGGGCGATGCGCGGTGATTGTGAACGACTTTGGCGAGGCCCTGGTAGATGCCTCCCTGCTGGAGGGTCGTGCGCTCGTGCGGGACATTCCCGGGGGGTGTGTCTGCTGCACGGCGCCGGAGGCCTTGGTGCCCACACTGCGTGAGCTGCTTCTTGCGGACGCGTCGTTGGAGCGCGTCTTCATCGAAGCCACGGGCCTGGCCCGCCCAGCGGACATTGTGGACACCCTTCGCCGAAGCCCCCTGGTCGACCAGATCTCCCTGGCACCGGTGGTGGCGGTGGTGGACCCTGAACGCTTGCTTGGAGACACGCCGCCTTTGGTCCTGGAGCAGCTCCAGGCGGCGGATGTGTGGGTGGCCAATCGCGCGGACCTCGCCAGCGAGGACGCTGTAGCGGCTTTTCGAAAGCTGGCGCAAGAGCGGTATCCCCCGGTGCAGGCCGCGCTCCTTGCCCACCATGGGCACGTGCCGGCGACGGCGCTTGAGGGATCGACGACGATGCCTCCTCTGTTTGCGGATGCCAGCCACTCCACTGAAGGGTGGAACGTGGCTTCCGCCACTTGGGGGGCGCACCGGGTGTTCGACATGGGCCGCATCAAGGCGTTGTTTCAGATCGCGGATGCAGAGCGCATCAAGGGGGTGCTACACACCGACATCGGCTGGTATCTTGTGCAGCGGGCCTCCGGGGAGACCTCGGTGGTTCCCACGAGGGTGCGGGGAGGCAGCCGCATGGATGTGATCGGCCAAGAGGAGCCCGGGGCCCTGGAAGCCTGGCTGGACACGGTGGATGCCGCCCAGTGGGTGCCCCCGGCGGAAGGGGCGGTGCCGGTGGTGCGCCTGGTGGATTCGGCGGGGGAGGAACAACGGTTGGATCGGCTGGCTCTGCTGGCCCTTCCGGACCAGGTCGAGGATGTAGGCCAGTGGGTTCCTGGCCGCGAGGGCCGAGCTGTGCTGCTGTCGCGGGTCCTGGAGCAGGCAACGCCGCCGGCCGGGGCGGTGTTTCAGGTGGTGGCCAGCGACGGCATGGTCACGGACCCCGCGCCGGTGGAGGCGGTGGGGGATGCCCTCTTGGTGCACTCCCTTCTCGACGGATCGCCGCTCCCCCGGGAGCTGGGTGGATCCTTTCGGATCCTCGTCCCGCCGGGAGAAGGGCGCAGCGCGTGCGCAAACGTCAAGAAGGTCGCGCGGGTACTTGTCACCGGCCCCTGACCCGGGTCAGCTCCCGGCCTTCACCAGCCACACGTCAAAGACAAGGTCCGAGTTCGGCGGGATCTTCGGGGTGGGGGAACGCTCCCCGTAGGCCAGGTTGCCTGGAATGCGCAGGCGGGCCTTGCCCCCCTCCTTGATGGCCAGGATGCCTTCATCCCATCCGGGAATCACCATGCCCACCCCCACGGGGAAGGTCAGGGGCTTTCCGCGCTTGGCGGAGGAGTCGAACTGGGATCCATCGCTGGCGAGCCACCCGTGGTAGTGCACGCTGACACTCTTGCCCTTTTCAGGGGCTGCGCCGGAACCTTCGGCGATTGTGACGATCGTGAGGCCGGTCTCGGTGGTGGTGGCGCCGGACTCGTCCAGGGTGGGAATACCGTCGCCGATGGGGGACCAGGCCTCGCCTGTGTAGTCGGCCTTGGCGGGCGCTGGGGTCTCCGGGGCGGCGGGGGCTGCAGGTGCGGGCGCCGGGGTTTCGGCCACGGGGGCCTCGGGGGCACCGCCGCCACAACCAAGAGCAAGGGATAGAATCAGGTTCATGTCGTCCTCCAGGCAAGCGGGTTAGCCCGAAAGGAAGGACCGAGCCAGGAGACAACCCGGGTGTTCAACCTCCGAAACCAGCAACTGGGATTGTGGGTCGATGTTCGGCGCATGGGACTCTGCGCCGACGACCTGGTGGACCCGGCGCTCGATGAGGCGCTGGCTGCAATGGAACAGGTCGAAGCGGGGGCGGTGGCCAACCCGGATGAGGGGCGGCAGGTAGGCCACTACTGGCTGCGGAACCCGGATCTGGCCCCGGAGGAGGCCGCTTTGGACATTCGGGCTGCTGTCCAGGGAGTGGAGGCGCTGGCGGCGTCCATTCGCGTAACCGGGGGTGTGGATCACATTCTCCTGGTGGGTATTGGGGGTTCGGTGCTGGGGACCCAATTCGTAGCCCGGGCCCTCGCGCCGGTTTCCGGCCCAAGCCTTCACGTGTTGGACAACACGGACCCTGCCGGAATCCGCGACCAGCTCTCCAAGGTGAGCCTTGTCCGCTCCCTGGTGGTGGTGGTGTCCAAGTCGGGGGGGACGATGGAGGTGTGCAACGCCCTGGCGGAGGTGCAGGCCGCCTTCCAGAAAGAAGGGCTGGCTTTTCCAGCCCGGGCCATCGCTGTGAGCGTGGCCGGGTCTTCCCTCTGGGAGAGGGCAGAGGGGTGGCACGCCCGACTGCCTCTGTGGTCCTGGGTGGGCGGACGCTTTTCCGTGACCTCGGCGGTGGGACTCTTGCCCCTTGCGCTCTTGGGGACCGACATCCGCGCTTTTTTGGAGGGCGCCGCTGCATGCGACGCGTGGACACGCGGTCGAATCGACAATCCCGCGCTTCTTCTGGCGCTGTGCTGGTACCGGGCAGGGGAAGGCCGCGGCACCCGGTCGATGGTGGTCCTTCCCTACCTGGATCAACTGGAGATTCTGCCCTGCTACCTTCAGCAGGTCGTGATGGAGTCCGTGGGCAAGAAGCTGGATCTGGCGGGCAACGCGGTGCACCAGGGCCTCGCGGTTTATGGCCGCAAAGGCAGCACGGCGCAGCACTCCCTGGTGCAGCAGCTTCGAGATGGGCCGGATGATTTCTTCGCGGCCTTTGTCACGGTACTGGACGGCGGGGAGCCGGGGGTGCAGGTTGCTGAGGGTGTCACCTCCTCTGATTGCCTGGTCTCCATGTTGTTGGGCACGAGGAATGCTCTGTCCGAAGCCCAGCGACGCTCGCTCACCGTCGCGCTGGATCGAGTGGATGCAAGGGCTCTCGGTGCTTTGGTGGCTTTGTTTGAACGCGCCGTGGGTTTCTACGGATCCATGATTGGAGTCAACGCCTACCACCAACCGGGCGTCGAGGCTGGAAAGAGGGCGGCGGATCAAATGCTGGACCGCATTCGAAGAATGCGCCGCGGGGAGCCAGTCCCCGACGATGACGACACGGACCTCCTGGCCGCCAGAGAGGACCGGTAATCCAGCGGAACTTCCCGAAAGCGGGGGAACAGACGAGGCCTTTTGAACGACACAGAAATGTCACCCGGCAAAACCCAGCCCCTCGTTACAACTTTCAAGACCCTCCCCCTCCCCGCTAATTCCGCCCTCAAGGAGACATAGTCCCATGGCCAGCATCGCCGAATACATCTGGATCGATGGAGCCGAACCCACGCAGAAACTGAGGTCCAAAACCAAGATTCTGCCGGATCTCCCCAACCCCTCCCTCGCCGATTTTCCCGGGTGGGTCTTTGATGGTTCCTCGACCGGTCAGGCAGAAGGAAATGCATCTGATTGCTGCCTGGACCCCGTGAGTTTTATTCCCGATCCCATTCGGGGAGAGGGCTGCTTTCTGGTGCTCTGCGAGGTGATGAACGCCGATGGCACCGCGCACTCCACAAACCGCAGGGCGGCACTACGGCGCGTGCTCGATGCCGGCGCTGGGGACAGCGATGCCTGGTTTGGATTCGAGCAGGAGTACACCCTTTACGATGGCTCCCGCCCGCTCGGGTTCCCCTCGGAGCGCCGGTTCCCGGCGGCACAAGGCCCTTACTACTGCGGCGTGGGCGCTGACGAGGTCTACGGGCGAGACCTGGTGGAAGCCCACTTCATGTCTTGTCTGGAGGCCGGCCTACTCCTTACTGGCGTGAACGCGGAGGTCATGCCCGGCCAGTGGGAATTCCAGGTGGGTGGCCCGGGGGGGGATGCCCTGACCGCGGGGGATCACCTCTGGTACGCACGTTGGATTCTCTACCGACTGGGAGAGGAGTCTGGTGTGTCTGCGACCCTGGACCCGAAGCCTGTCCCCGGGGACTGGAACGGCGCCGGAATGCACTCGAATTTCTCCACCAAGGCAATGCGTGAAGAGGGCGGGATGGTCCACATCGAAGCGGCCATTGAGCGGATGTCGGGCCGGATCGATGAGCACCTGGCCGCCTATGGCGCGGGCTACGAGATGCGCCTGACGGGCCACCACGAGACCTGCCGCTACGATGAATTCAAGGCGGGCGTCTCTGATCGAACGGCTTCTGTGCGGATTCCCACCAACGTCGCCGCCGATGGCTGTGGTTACCTGGAGGATCGCCGCCCCAACGCCAACGCGTGCCCCTACGAGGTGGCCACGGTCATGCTGCAGACGGTCTGCGGGATCGAGTAGCTCTCCGCTCTTAGTCCGGATATTTCACCAGGCTTCGCAGCGAGCAACTCGGGGCCGCAGTAGCACGGCTGGTGAAATATCCGGGTTAGGCGACCCGGATGCTTTGGACCGATCGGTATTGGCTTCTGTGGGTCAGCCAGATCCACTCGTTCATCGACATGTGGTGGGTGAACTTCTCGTCCACCGCTGCCCGCACGCCCCAGTTCTCGGAGCAGTCGTCATCAAGGTCATCGCCGCCAATCAATCCGCCGGGGGTGAGAAGGGGCTCGCAGAGGTCAATCTGTCTGGCCACGGTCTCGTAGTCGTGGGCCGTGTCCAGGTAGATGAAGTCGAACTTCTCCCGACAGTTCGCGAGGAATTGCAGGTCATCTGATGGAACCAACTCCACCGGACAGGTCTGGTGGCGAGCGATGTTCTCTCTCGCGTCCTGCAAGGTGGGGGGGCGACCGAATCCGGCGGCTTCCCAGCCCAGCCCTCGCTTTTCCTCCGGCCAATCCCGGCAGAAGTCGTCGCTGAACTTGTCGACGCCCACGATACTGAGATCCTTGCGGCCAGTCGTCTCCGCGGCCTTCATCAGGAAGCAGATGTCCCTGCCGCGGTAGACCCCCACCACAAGCACGCGCCGCACCGGAAAGAGGTGCAGCAGACCTTGAAAGAAGGAGTAGTGTAGGTAGTCACCGTACCCGTGGACGTCCTCCACGATGGGCTCCCACCTCTGGTCCGATTGTTCCTTCCATTTTCGGTTCAGATCGGGGTTTTCAAGGAGCACCTGCCAGAAGGACGTGAACCGATGGCGGGCCTCCTCGTTGGTCAGGAGGTTCATTGGGTTTTCATTGGGCATGTGGATTCCTCTTGTGGCTTCTCTCTCATCGGGCCAATGACCTGGATTCTTGAGCCATGCGCCTCCTCCCGGGTCGCTCAGTCCACTGTGCCCTCCACGCTGCCCTTGCCCCAGGTGATGCGGAACTCCGCTCTCCGGTTCTCGCTCCAGGCCTGTTCGCTGGACTCTGCGGACAGTGGAGTCTCCTCTCCGTAGGAGATTACGGCCAGGCGCGAGGTGCCGATTCCAGCGTTTACAAGGTAGTCGTACACCGCCTGGGCCCTCTTCTGTCCCAAGGCCAGGTTGTACTCGGTGGTGCCCCGCTCATCGGCGTGTCCCTGGATTTCCAACTTTACGTCCCCATGTTCGCGAAGAGCCCCTGCGTTTTCATCCAGCACTGACTTTGCATCCGCCGTGAGGTCGGCTGAGTCCAGCTCGAAGAAGGTCCGCGAAAGGGACTGTGCCATGGCCTGGACGTGCTCGGGAGGCGCGGCTTCGACAGGGGCCTCTACGGCCTCCGACATGGGCAAGGCCGCGGTCATTTCCAGAGCGGCCGTGGCCTCAGGGGTCTTCTGCTTCTTACAGGATGCGGAAAGAGTCAGGGCGACAAGGGCCAGGGCTACATGGGTCGTTTTCATGGGAATCCTTGGATCGGGAGGCGGGGGTACCCCGGCTCCACCCAACGCGCAACGATGCGATCTACCTCCCAGGCGTGGGAGAAACTACAGAGAGCGAGCGACAACTGCGACTCGCTCGTCCGGGTCGTCGACGAGTTTGTCCAACTCGGGAAGGGCTGCGGTTCCGGCGTGATCCACCTTTCGCATGGCACGCAAGGCATGGACCCGCACATCCCCGGAGGCGTCCTGAAGAAGGGGACGCAATGGCTCCCATGCGCCAGAGTGTTCAAGCCAACCAAGGGAGCGTGCAGCGAACGCCCGGACGGAGGCGTCCGTGTCAGAGAGCGCCGACACGAGATCGGTCGCCAAACTCAGACCATCCGCCCGGTAGCCAGCGGCACTGACAGCCAACTGTCTCACCTGCGAAGAAGAATCCTCCATCCCAAGCCGAACTGCTGACAGGCCTTGGGGTGTGTTCCCACGGGCCAGCGCTGTCACCGCGGCACCCCGAATTTGCGGGTCCTGGTCCGTCTTCGCAAGGTGCAGCAGCAAGCCAGGCTCGGCGCCGGGGAGGCTTGCGTAGGCGTGGACCAGGGCGGCACGGACCTCGGGGCTGTCCCCAGCTTCCAGCAGTCGCTCCCCAAGAACCCAGTGTGCATCAGGTTGCAGGAACAACTCGGACTGAAAGCGCGGCATGCGGGCGCGGGTGGGAAGAGGCTGCAAGGCCATCAGATCCCGGGCAAGTGCTGGGTCCGCGGCGCGAACCTCCTCCGCCTCGATGTGCACCTGTTGCAGGATGGGCGGTGCGTCCACCGGGGCCGCCAAGGGGGCTCCGATGATCAGCGTGGTGACAATCCAGGTGACGGGAAATCGTGTGCTCACAATCGGTCCTCCAGGAGATGAACCCCGCTCTCCCACCAGGCGTCCGTGGGGGTTCTTCTTACGTTGCTGCCGCAGTGCACTTCTCCGAGGTTCATGTGGTAGACCGTCCAGTCGTCGACGAAGTGAAGCTCCAACGAGGCGGGGAAACGATCCACCAAGGACTGAATGAAGGGATCTGAGTCCTGGTTGTTCAGGTCGCTGCGGATGAAGGGATCGGGAACCAAGAGCGCAGTCTGGTCTTGTTTGTTCTTGGCCACCACCAGGTTGGCCATTCCTGGAATCAACGCGGCTGCATAGGGCCCGCACATTTCGGGCTCCTCAAACAAGCCCGGAACCGTGAGAATGTCCGCATCATCCAGGTCCAGTTCGTCCTTGAACTTCGCCAGTTGGGTGTCCAGGTAGAGCTCCTGGATCTCTTCGTTCAGGGCCCGCAGCGCGTTGTCGGCCAGGAGCTGGCCCACCGTTTGGATTCCGAACCCGAGCCCCCCCCCCTGTGCGTACTTGGGGAGGGAGGTGGACGCAGGCATGGCCTCCAACAGCTCCCAGGCTTCCCGGGTGTCGGTGATCAACAGGCGAAAGCCCTTGGGGGCGTCCGGGTCGGGGATAAAAGTGCTGAACTCATCTACGTGGCCCACGCAGAGCCAGGTGGAGTCCACCATGAATGGATCCTGGATGCCCTGGCTGTCCAGAAACTCCTCCAGCTGCGGCTTGGGTTTCTCGGCCCCCTTTCCGCCGGTGTAGACCCGGCCGAATGGGTAGTGCACGCCGTCCACTGTGACCGGCGGGCTGACCTCCAGGTTGCCGAAGTAGTCCAATGAGCTTGCCCGTCCCTGGCCCCACTCCTCGACGATCACCCCCGGGCCTTCCATCATGTCTTCGGGCACGTTGTCCAGTCCGCTGCCCGGCCCACCCTGGCCGTTGCGAATGGAGTCGATCACCACCCCCATTCGGTTCTCAGGGGCATCGAGGACCGCCCACTCGAACTCGTCCTGTACCCAGGGGTCCCATTCGTAATTGGCAGCCCGGATCTTGGTGTAGGCATCGCCCAATACCGAGCGGTAGGTGTTTGCCATGGCATCGTTGTTCCGGGGCCCTGCCTGGTTGGAGGGGTACTCCATCATCCAGACCTCCGTGGCTGGATCCAGGTGGTGGTACAGCACGAGGGGCGCCGCGGTGAGGCGCAGGGAGAAAGACTCTCCGTCGTCCGTCGATATGTCCAGGCGGGCTTGGGACAGGTAGTCCGCGAACTCCACCTCCAAGGCCACATCTTCCACCGAGCCGCTCAAGGTCATGGGGGCATCGACCAGGCCGGCCCCCATCACGTGGTCGCCGTTTCGCCAAATGCGCACCTGGTCGATCTCGCCGCTCAACTCCAAGCGAACCGGAAGGCCTGCGGTGTGCAGCACCAGGGAGGTTCTATCGTCCTCTTCCTCGAAGGTCGCCTCGTCCTCCCAGTCCATGGTGCCGTTCTCGTCGTCGTCGTCCAGGTTCGGCACCCCTACCAGCCCCGGGAATGTCCCAGACTGCGGAGAATAGGAGGAAACCCTGGAGTCGTGGAACTCGATCGAGAGCCCGGATCCTTCCCCGGTGTCGCTTTTTGCACCGTTGCAGGCCACCAGGCAGAGGCTCGTCAAAAGAATGGGTTGGGGTCTCATGGCGCGCAGTGTTCCCTGTGAACGGGCCAGCGTCCACAACGAATCGTCAGGAAGCTGACAAGGGGTGGGGTTGGGGAGATAGGATTCCGTTCATGAATCCTCCCTCTGCTGGCCCGCCTCTTGACCCCTGGCCCTTTCTTTGCGGGCTTCCGGCCCGTTTCATTCCAGATGGACTGATCAACGAAACCTGGTGCGTGGGGGAGCCACCGGTTTCCGTTGTGCAGAAGGTGGGACCCATGTACACGGCGGATCTCCATGGGGACATCGAGACCATCACCGCGTACCTGGCCTCGAAGGGGGTGCTCACCCCGCGACTGCTCCGGACCGGGGAGGGGGCGCTTTGCCACGTGGCGGAGGATGGGGGCGTGTGGCGGGCGATGAACTGGATTCCCGGAAAGAGCCCCCACCGCATGGAGGGCCCCTCCATGGCCGCTCAGGCCGGAGGGCTGGTGGCCCGTTGGCATGGGGCCCTGGACGACCTTGAACACTCCTTTTCATTTGTGCGTCCGGAGGCACATGACACCCCCCTTCAGCTGCAGTTCATGGAGGGGGCGTTGAACGCCTGGCCCGAGCACCGCCTGAAAGACCCGGTGTCGTCCCTGGCGGAGGAGATCCTCTCCAGGTGGGAGGTCTGGGAGGGGACCTTGGAGGCCCCTCGGCGCATCTGCCATGGGGACCTGAAGATCTCCAACTTGCGCTTCTCAGAGGCGGGCGAGGCCCTCTGCTTGTTGGACCTGGATACGTTGGGCATGTTGTCCCTGGATGTGGAGCTGGGAGATGCCTGGCGGAGCTGGTGCAACGTGTCCGATGAGAACAGTGTGGAAGCCTGCTTTGACTTGTCCTTGTTTGAAGCGTCGGCACATGCCTACCTGGCCCAGCGTCCCCTGAACCGGGAGCAACTGGAGCGTCTTCCGGCGGGGGTGGAACGAATCTGCCTGGAGTTGGCGGCCCGGTTCGCAGCGGATGCTCTGAACGAGCGTTATTTCGGCTGGAATGCGGCTGTGGCCCCTACCTGGGGAGACCACAACCTGCTTCGTGCACAGGGGCAGCTGGCCTTGGCAAGGCATGTGCGGTCCCAGCGCCTGGAGATGGAACGGATCCTGTTGTCCTGATCCCTGGGCGGACCCGGATACATTGGGGCTGTGTCTCTTCCACTGATCGGTGTCTTGCTGCTGTTCTCCGCCTGTCGGCCCGGCACTGAGGTGGTGTCACCTGGCCCATGGGAAGACGTCCAAACCGAGCCCTTGGACCCGTTTCGCTTGATGATGGGGGTGGAGCTTCGATCCTCCCGCCAGCCTCAGCGCCTCGCGGTCTTGGAGCGGGCGCGGCTCACCTTTGTGCTGGACCCCTATGGGGGGCAGGTCCACATCGTGGATGAGCGCATGGGCCACTCTGGGCTTACCCATTGCGTTCCCGCTTCCAAGTGGCCGGCGGTGGAGGCTCGGGACGACCAACAGGGAAGCTGTGATTCGGGACTGGTGGAGGTCCACCGCGGATTCGTCCAGACGGCGGGACAGCCCTCTGCGTTGGCGGTGGACGAGGCCGGCCTCGCTGTTTGGGTTGTGGATTCTCAGTCCAACCTCTACCGCATCGAAGCAGACCTGCTGCAGAGCCACCCTTGGGATTACCTGCGTCGGGACGTGGGGGTCGAGCTCGCCGAGGCGGTTCCGCCGGGCTTGCTGCATGCGGTCTTCTTTGATGGCCGCATCTGGGTAGCAGGGAGTCGCTCTCTTCAGTCCTTTGAGACAACGGGGCAGGTGGCAAGCCAAGAGGCGCTTGCGTCGGATGCGGTGGGGCTCGCGGTCAGCGGGGAGAACCTGTGGGTTGCCACGGAGTCCAGCGTCGCCACAGGAGCGCAGCGCCACGTGCCAGAAGGACGGGTGGGCGGAGTCGCTGGAGACGGGGACGGCGGCGTGTGGGTCAGCCTCCCGGAGGACGACCTCCTGGTGCACGTGGGGGTGGACGGGGAGATCGAACGGGTAGGGGTGTTGGATCTGGAGGGGCCGCTCTCGGTGGATTCAAGGAGCCAGCGGGTTTATGCCGCCCTGGATGACGGCGTGGCCCAGGTGGCACAGGGGGCCCTTGTCGGGGAGTACCGCATGGGCGCAGTGCGGGATGTCCTGGCCTTGCCCACCCACGAGATTCGGGTGCTCGATTCGGAAGGGGGGCTGCGTACCTACTTTGACGAGGAGTCCCTGGAGGTTGGTGGAGCGCCGCTCGACTTCTTCGTGACCACTTTTTTGGAGAAGCCCCGGGGACAGGGGGACGACGTGGAATGCACCACGGGGGACGTCAGCTTGGAGTGGCTCGTGCAGCGGGCGCTCCGAAACCGAATCCTGCTGGACGACACCCCCGCGCCGGTGGCCCTGGGGTTGACCCCGCACTTTGCTCGCCGTGTCGTGCAGTGCGGCATGGAAGAGAAGGTCAGGCCCCTCTGGGAGGACTCGGACACCGAGGTGGGGGTGCTCTTTCACCAACAGCCGGACGAGGGCTGCGCCACAAGCTCTCAATGCTATGCGCAGTTCGTACGGGATCAGCCCGGGTCGTTTGCAGCGCTTGGGGTCGAGCCCTCCTGGGTGAGCGGCATGTCCAGCCATGCGGACTCTGGAGCGGATTTTGTGCAGGGGATTCTGGATTCAGGACTGAAGGGTCGGTACCTGTTCTTTGGGGCGGGGGTTCTGCCGGGAATCTCTCTGGTGGAGGACCCCCGGGCCAAGGAGGCGTGGCCTCTAGAGACACTCGACCTGTCTCGACCCTTTCGGGCCAGCCGAAACGAGGAGATTGGGACCGGAGACGAGGACGGAGACGTGGTCTTTTTTCCGGGAGACTCCCGGGCCTCTTTCAACCTGGGGGGCTGCACGGGGCTCCTGGTGCGGGAGTGCCACGCCCTGAACATGGGCGGTGGACAGGTCATAGACGACGTGGATGTGGCGATTCTCGACCTGATGCTCCATCGGGCGGTGGCCATGAGAAGCAAGACAGGACCGTCGACGTGGAGCTTTCATCTGCCGGACATCAACTCGTATGACTACACGGTCCGCTGTGAGGAGGCCGATCGAGAGTGGTCGGGGGAGAGTTGCCAGGGAGGACGCCTGCAGCGGTGGCTGGTGGACGTAGAAGCCCGCTTCGGGACCGCGGGAATCGTGGACTGGACTCTTCCCGCTGCCCAGGTTGAACCGGGTTAGAAGACCTTCATGAACAACCCCCTCATCGGACCTGCTGCGTCCCTACAGACGGAACCAGGAACCTACTTCGAACGATTTGGCGTGGGCCGTGAGGCCTTGTCCGTCGTGCTGGACGCTGCGCTCTCCCGGGGTGCCACGGACTGCGACCTCTTTTTTGAACACAAGCACAGCACGTCCGTGGGCCTCACCGACGGCGCAGTGAACCGTGCATCGACCCACGTGGATCTCGGCATGGGGGTGCGGGCCCGGTGTGGGGACGAGGTGGGCTATGCCTACACTGAGGACCTCTCACTGGAGGCCATGGTTTCTGCGGCCAGGACTGCGGCGGAGATCGCCGCCACCAGCGCCCGGGTGACCGCAGTAAATCTCCAGGCCCTGGACCTTCCTGGGTACTACCCGGTGCAGCGCTACTGGGAGACCGTGGGCATGGATGAGCGGGTTCCCCGTGTGCGGGCTTGGGAGGCCGCCGCGTTTGCGCAGGACCCTTCCATCCAGAAGGTCCAGGCTTACCTTGCGGACTCCGAGCGAGTGGTCATGGTGGTTCGACCCGATGGGCGCCTTTCCCAAGACTACCTCCCCATGTGCCGCGGAATTGTGGTGTGCACCGCGGAAAAGGACGGTGTGCGTGAGTCCGCAAGCTACAACGTCGCTGGGCGGTCCGGGTTGGAGTACTTCGATGCCCCCGGCCGCAACGAGCGCCTGGTCCAAAAGGCGGTCGAACGCACTCTGTTCCTGTTGGGTGCGGAGCGTCCTCCCGCGGGAGACTTTCCCATCGTGATGGCCCCAGGTGCCTCTGGCATTCTTTTACACGAGGCAATCGGTCACGGACTGGAGGCGGACTTCAACCGAAAGGGAGTCTCCATTTTTGCGGACCTCATGGGGAAGAAGGTCGCTCCCGACTTTGTGACGGTGGTGGACGATGGCTGTGTCGAAGGGGCTCGTGGGGCTCTGAACATCGACGATGAAGGAAACCCCACGGAAAAGACCGTGTTGGTGGGCGACGGGGTGCTCCGAGGTTTCTTGCAGGACGAGATCTCCGCATCCCATTTCGGCGTGGAACCCACGGGCTCAGGTCGGCGAGAGTCTTTTCGACACCCGCCGATGCCCCGGATGCGTTCCACCTACATGGAGTCGGGGCCGCACGACCCGGAAGAGATCATCAGGAGCGTGAAGAGAGGCATCTATTGCAGCTCGTTTTCCAACGGCCAGGTGCAGATCGGCGCCGGTGACTTCGCCTTTTACATGAAGGAGGGGTACCTCATCGAAGAGGGCAAGCTGACCCGCCCCATCAAGGACGCCAACATCATCGGAAACGGACCCGATGCCCTCTCCCGGGTGGAAATGGTGGGGAACGACCTCTCCTTGGACGAGGGAGGATGGACCTGTGGAAAGGAAGGGCAGTCGGTGCCTGTCTCCCAGGGCCAGCCCACGGTCAAAGTGCAGTCCCTTGTGGTCGGTGGGGTGAACGGATGAGCAAGACACTGAACCTGGTAGAGAGTGCCCTGGAGTCGGCCATGAAGGCTGGTGCCAGTGAGGTCAAGGCCTGGGGAAGCCGCGGCCTGGAAATGGAAATGGAGCAGCGAAATGGAAGGCTGGTCAAGACCACGGAGGCCACCTCCCGGGGATTGGCCCTGTCCATGATGGTGGACGACCGGTTTTCGTCCCACTCCACGTCAGATCTGCGACCGGAAGCCATCGAGGTTTTCATTCGAAAGGCGGTGGAGGCCACTCGCACCCTGGAGCCTGACTCAGACCGCCGTCTCGCCGATCGCGGTCTCATGGGGGCCCAGGAGGCTGCTCCTCTGGATCTGGAAGACACCTCAGATCGACGGTCTGCGCAAGATCGGCGTGACAGCTTGAAGGAGCTGGAGGCGGCCGCCTTGCAAGAAAAGCCACCCAATCTTGTTTCAGCTACCTTTTATGGTTGGGAAGTGCGGGGACAGAGCTGGGCGGTCTTTTCAAACGGGTTTTCTGCAACATCCAGCTCTACCCATTTTGGGTGGGGGGGGGAGGTCACGCTCAAGGAGGACAGCGGCAAGCTGCCGGAGGCGACGGCTTTTTACTCTGCGCGTCACCTGGAGGATGTGCCGGATGCCGACACCTTGTCTCGAGATCTGTGGACCCGGGCCAGCGAAGGCCTGGAGGCGGGGCCTGCCCCTTCTGGGCGCTACCCCATGGTTCTTGCAAACCGTGCTGCGGGGCGGTTCATCGGGGCGCTTCTGGGTCCAATGAGCGGTGGGGCCGTGTGGCAGGGGCGCTCAGTCTTTACGGATCGTCTTGGAGACCAGGTGACTTCGGACAACCTGACCATTTGGGACGAGCCTGCGGTGCCGCGGGGGCTGGGAACCCGGCTCCACGATGGTGATGGCCTCGCCCCCCGCAGACGGGCTCTTGTCGAGAATGGCGTCTTAAACGACTACCTCATGGACGTGTACCACGCCCGAAAGCTGGACCGAACGCCCACAGGTGGCTCGGTCTCCAACGTGGTCATCGCGCCGGGGGAGCGGTCCTGGAAGGCGATCGCTGCCGACCATCCACGGGCCATTCGCGTCACGTCTTTTCTTGGGGGGAATTCCAATTCATCCACCGGGGAGTTCTCTTTCGGAATCCGTGGGCAGTTGCTCGAGAACGGTATTCCAGCAGCGAATCTCTCGGAAATGAACGTGTCGGGAAACCTGTTGGACTTGTACGGCCGGTTTCAGGAAGCCGCGAACGATCCCTGGGGCTACTCTGCCTACCGGGTGCCTTCACTTCTCTTTAGAGACGTGCAGTTTTCAGGGAGTTGATGTGACAGGCCTCTTGCTCCTCGGGTGGGCCCTTGCACAGGAGGGCGAGACCCTTGAGCCGGAGGAAACCGCACGGGTCACGGAGACGGCACCGGAAGAGTCGGTGGTGGTGGACTGGTTTGGACGGGTGGGCCATGCTCGCATGGAAGTGGAACGAACCCTCCAGGGCATGGGCTGGGATCAGCGTCGTCGGCGCCGGGGGGACTGGGTCATCTACACCCACCCGAGTCCCTGGAAGCCAAAGGTCATGATTCATGATGATGGGTTCATGGTCATTCGACGCAGGGGGGTGCACATCGCGCGACCGCAGATGGCGGATCTCAACGGTTGGGAGGCCCCCCTGGAGATCGCCTTGTGTTTCGTCGCCCCTCTGGCCTGCGTCCACATGGAAGGACTGGTTGTGGCGGATCCCATCCTGGAGCGGCAGAAGCAGATCCTTGTGGATGGGGCGTCGCCGTCGGTTCGAACACTCGCAGACAGTCTCGCCAACCGGGAAGTCCAGAAGCGCCTGGAGGCCTTACCGATCACCCTGGATCGTATCTGGATTTTCGGGGAGAACCCCTGGACCGGGGAGCCCTTGGCTGATCATGCTGCCCGGCGGACGCTGTTGCTGGACCAATGGCTCTGGCCGGCGGACAACGAGCAGGGAAACCAGGTGCGGGCAGCGGTGGAGGACTACCTGCGGTACATGGTGCAGGCGTCCGAACATCCCTGTACGGAGGAGGAGATTTCTGCGACAAACGCGCAGCGGCAGACCAAGAGTCCATTGGTCCTGGAGACGGATTGATGCGCTGGATGCCGCTGGACAGACTCCTGGGATACCAAGGAGTGCGGTTGGCGGTGAAAGAATGGCTCGGACTGCATCTGGCCCCCCATTGTTTGTTTGGTTAGAGGTGGCGCCGGCGCAACCCTGATCTGCTCCCGTCAAATTGATCCATCCATTTGAGAGTCTCCCAACCCGCTGGTATTCAGCGCTAAGGAGACAAGATGAAACGGAAGAAGCACAGTCCAGAAGAGGTTCTCAAGAAGTTGCGCCAGGCGGAGCAGATGCAATAAAGCGGCGCCAGCATGGGCGAGGTTGTCCAGGCCCTGGGCGTATCCGAGCAGACTTTCTACCGGTGGCGGAAGCGGTGCGGGGGCGTGGACAAGCCCGCGCTGCGACGTTTGCGGTCGCTGGAACACGAGAACCAGCGGCTCAAGAAGATCGTTGCGTAGCCCACGGGCTATCCTGCCCGTGGGTGGGCATTCGCAACCTGGGTTGCGAAGCACGGCAAGCCCTGGACCTGGCGATGGCCAAGGAACTCAACGAGGGAAAATGGTGAGCCCGTCGCGGCGCAGAGAGGCGGTGGAGCACCTTCGGCGCTTCTTCGCGGATCTCGGAGCGACGGGCATGTAGATTCGTGGGTCAGCGGCGCTCCACCCAGCGCTATGTGGCCGTGGACAAGCCGAAAGAGCGGGCCATCGTGGTGCGCCTGCACGAGCTTGCCGCGGCCCATCCCCGGTACGGCTATCGCCGGATGACCGCCATGCTTCGGCAGGAGGGTTGGAACGTGAATAGCAAGCGGATCTACCGGCTGTGGCGGCAAGAAGGGCTCAAAGTGCCCCAGGACAAGAAGCGCAGAACCCGGCTTGGAAACAGTGAAAACAGCTGCTCTCGCCACGCAGCCGGACACATGAATCATGTTTGGAGCTACGACTTTGTAATGGACCAGACCGTGGATGACGGGCGCGTGAAGATCATGGCCATCCTGGACGAATTCACCAGGGAGTGTGTGTCCTTGTTGGCGGCCCGATCCATCAAGGGGGGAGATGTGGTTCTGGAGCTTCTGCGACTCTTCGAGACGCGAGGGATGCCAGACTTTCTCCGCTCCGACAACGGCCCCGAGTTCATCGCGGCCGCCGTCCGGGACTTCCTGAAGGAGGAGGGCGTGAAGCCGTTGCTCATCGAGCCAGGCGCCCCCTGGGAGAACGCCTACTGCGAGAGTTTCAATGGTCGCCTTCGCGACAAGCTGCTCGACCGAGAGCTGTTCACCACCGTGCACGAAGCCCAGGTCGTGCTCGAGGAGTGGCGGCTCGACTACAACCATCGACGCCCCCACGGCGCCCTCGGCTACATGCCCCCGGCCGTCTACGCCAAGACCGTACTCAGAGGGCCGTCCTCGGGTCCTGCGGACCCTGCGGGCGGCCCGGTTTCAAATCCACCAGAATGATAATAATTACCCGGAGACTTTCAAAGAAATTGGACCAAGGAGTTGGGGCAGGTCACCAGATTCGGGTGTTTCTCCTCGACGATCTGAAAACGGACCCATCCGCAGCGCCTCGCAGGACTCATCCCCCTGGGCCCTCGCAGGATTCTGCACGAGAAGCTCTCTCAACTTGGCACTCGGGCCCAAGCGCGGCCGCCTCTGAGTGAGGCCCTCAGAAATGAGATCTTGGAGAGGCTCGCCTCCGAGAGCAAGGCGCTCGAAGATCGCTTGGGTCGAGAACTCCCCCCGGGTTGGTTTCCTTCTTCCCCGGCTTGAAGTCACGGTCAGTTCATCGCCTGACCCCCGCAGCCCGCTCCGGTAGCTGCGCGTCCACGAGGTTGGCATAGCGCAGGTCCAGGTTCTTGATCCTGGCCCCTTTCAGGTTGGCACTGCGCAGGTCCGCCCCCTGCATGTTGGCCCCCTCCAGGTTGGCGTTCTCAAGATCTGCATCCAGGAGCGATGCGTAGGACAGGTCCGCGCCAGCAAGATCGATCCCCTCGGCTCGCAACCCCTCCATGTCCGCATCGGCAAAGCGGGCCCGGGGCATCTTGGCTCCCTCCATCTTGGCGCCCTTCATTACGGCATCGATGAAGCTCGCCCGGGGACCTATGGCGCCGGACAGATCTGCTTCGAGCAGGGCGGCCTTCTTAAAGCTCGCCCGCTCCAGAGAGGCCCGTCGAAGTTGGGCGCCTCGCATGCGGGCCCGGTCCATCCAGGCTTCCTCTAGGCGGGCTTCTGTCAGGGAGCACCGGCCCATCTCTGAGCTGCGCAAGTTGGCGCCGCGGAGGTTGGCACCGCGCATCCGGGCCCCCGAGAGAACCGAGTTCGACAGGTTGATGGCCCCCATGTTCGCTCCCAGAAGGCTCGCACCCTCCAAGTTGGCCCCCTGGAGGGTGGCGCCCCGCAGGTCTGTGTTGTCCATCAAGGACTGGCTGAAATTTGTGTGGGAGAGGTCTGCCTGGAGAAGCAACGCGTGGGTCAGCACTGCGGCGGAAAGGTTGGCGTCTCGCAGGTTTGCGCCCGTCAGGTCTGCCTCGACCAACCGGGCTCGGGAGAGATCGGCGCCTTCCAGAGTCGTTCCGAGTAGATAGGCCTCGGTGAGGTCGCACTCCAGTCGGGCATCGGAGAGATTCGCCCCATCCAGGCGAGCAAATACCAGCAGTGCTCCGGTGAGGTCGGCCTTCTGCATCTGGGCCTTCTTCAAGGAACACCGGGTCAGGTCCGCATAGGGCATTCGGGCTTGTTGAAAGTTCATGCCAGCGAGGTCCAACTCCGAGAGGTCCGCACCTCCCAGGCGGAGGCCGGGGCCCGCGCCCACAAGGGCCAGGGCCAGCTCCTGTCGGGTGAGAATTGCCATCAGTCCTTCTGCAGCTCCAGGTGCTTCACGCCCTCCAGGCGCGTGCCGGTAAGGTCTGCCCCGAAAAAGGAGGTCCCCCGGCACTCGGCGTTTCGTAGATCTGCATGAAAAAGACGCGCATCCTCCAAGGTCGCACCTGTCAGCAACGCCCCGGCCAGGTCTGCCAGGGCCAGGTCGGCAGCGGACAGGTCTGCATTCGACAGGTCTGTGCGGCGCAGGTCTGCACCCCGCAGGTCCGCGCCCGTGAGAACCACCCCTTGCAGGTTCATTCCCGAGAGGTCCACTCCGGCCAGGCGGGGCCGCCCTCGGCAACGAACCAGGGCGAGCAGCAGGTCCTTCTTGCCGATCTCGGACACGGCCTATTTGCCCTTGGCCTTGGCGAACACGGCTCCGTGGGTCACTGCATCCGTGAAGTCGGCGCCGGTGACATCCGCTTCCTGGAAGTTGGCTTTGGTCAGATCCGCCGCCACGAGCTTTGCGCTGACGAGGCTGGCATGGTGCAGCTGGGCGCCGCTAAGCTGGGCACCACTCAAGTTGGCCCCGGTCAGGTTGGCCCGGTTCAGTCGGGCCTGGTCCAGAAGCGCTCCAGAGAGGTCGGTCCCGGACAGGTTCGCCCCCTCCAGGTCAGCGCGGGACAGGGAGAGGCCATGCATGTCCAGGCCGGACAGATCCAATTCCCGCAAGCGCGGCGCCTCCCCCGAGGAGATCAGCGAGAGCACGAGCTCCTTGCGGGTGATTTCAGCCAAGGTCCCTCCCGGGGTTGGATGATAACCGCAGGATGCGGGTGTGTTTCAATGGGGGCATGGGCCGGTTCCGTCTCCTCTCCCCATTTTGGGTGGCCATTTGGGCGCTGCAGGCCCTTGGTTGTTCCCGAAAGGAGGCCCCTGGAGGGGATGACATGGACACGGACACGGACAGGGAAACCAGCGCGCCCTACCACCCGCTTGGCTATGGCTCCTCCCTGGAGCATGGGCCAGATGCCAGCCTGGCCATCGAGGACTGCACGGCTTGTCACGGGGCGGATTTGGCAGGCGGAAGCGTGGATGTCAGCTGTGACGGTTGCCACGACGTGGGTTGGCGCACCGATTGTGTCTTCTGTCACGGGGGCACCGACAACCCAACCGGGGCCCCGCCTCGGGACCTCTCAGGTGCCACCACAGAGGCGGACCTGGCGTTTCGATCCCACTCGGCGCACGTGGAAGGGGTGACGCACGACGGTTTCGATTGTGTGCAGTGCCACGCGCTTCCCGAGAACGCCACCAGCGAGGGACACATGTTCGATGCAACCCGGGGGGCGGCCGAGGTGCTTTTCGGAGGAGGGTTGGATGCCGTCGGAACCTATGAAGGCGCGGGTTCCTGCTCGAGCTCCTACTGCCACGGAAACGGTACGGGAAACAACGGCGCCTGGTCCCACACCCAGGGCGCCCCGGGCTGCGGTGACTGCCACCCGGGTCCCGACAGCGGCCTGAGTGAATGGCAGCGAATGTCCACCCCCCATGACTACCACCTGGAGATGGCGGGCTCGGTGTGTGCGGACTGCCACGGGGACACGGTGGGGGAGGACGGGAGCATTGTGGGGCTGTCGCTGCATGTGAACGGCACCCGGGAGGTGGCGATCGACTCGCTGGAGTATGAGAGCGGCACCTGCAATGGCACTTGTCACGCGCCGGGCGGCACTCCCTTTCTCCACGAGAACCACACCTGGGGCCCGCCCCCAGGGGAAAGATGAGCCAGGCCAAGGAGCGCTTGCTGGCGGCCGGAGTGCTGCTCCTGGTGGCGGTGGCCTATGGGCCTTCCCTCTCCGGGGGATGGGTCTGGGATGATTTCCAGGTGATCGTGGCCCAGCCCCACTTTTCCCGTCCCTGGGTGCTGTTCACCATGGACGTTTTTGGTGGGGACGAGGCGGCCACCAGCGTCGTGTATCGACCGCTTGTGACCTTGTCCTACAGCCCGGGCCAGGGTCTTCTCGGGGGCGGTCCTGGCTTTGAGCGGGTCCTTTCACTGCTGCTGCACCTGGGGGCCGTGTGCTGCGTGGCCGGGTGGGCCCGGGCGCTGGGGGCCTCGGTTCGATCCGCCTGGCTGGGGGCGTCCGTGTTTGGGTTGCACACCGGCTGCACCGAGGCGGTCGCGTGGATCAGTGGTCGCCAAGATCTGCTGCCCACCTTGCTGCTGCTGGGGGCCGGCTGGGCCTTTTCTGTGTCCCGGCTTCACGGTGCAGCGCTGCTTGTGTTTATGGCTCCCTTCGGCAAGGAGTCCATGCTGGTGGTGCCGGGTGTGGTGCTGCTCTGGATGGTGGGCCAGCGCTCCCAGGCGGGGTTGCGGGTCCTGATCGCAGCGGTCGTGGGGGTTTTGGGGGTGCTCGGAGTCCGGGCTGCCCTGGGCCTTCAACTGCACGCCCTGGAGGGTTGGTTTCATCCCCTCGAGGGAGTCGGAGGCCTGGCCCTTCGCCTGGGACACCTCGGGCTGGTCCCGGCCTCGGCCGATGCGCTGCCGGGGCTTGTGCCCTCCCTTTGGTTGGGGCTCGGGGTGCTTGCCCTGGGAGGGGCGGGCGTGATGCAAAGCGGTGGTCGGCCCAAGCTCGCGGCATGCATGTCTTTCCTGCTTCCCCTGGTGCCGGCTGGGGTGGCGGCAAGCCACACGGGACACGCCAGCGACCGCTACCTGTACCCCGCCTTTGCAGGGCTTGGGCTGGCGGTGGCGCTGCTGCCGCTCTCGAGGCGAGCCTGGACTGTGGCCTGGGTTGTGCCGACCGCGCTCTTTGCTGCGACCTTTCTTCGGACAGGCGACTGGGTAGACGACGTGGCCCTGTTCTCCGCGAGCATGGACCGACAACCGAACAGTGGCCAGGCGGCCTTCCACCTGGCCCACGCCCTGCACCGCTACCGAGGGGACTGCGCGGCCGCCATCCCCCTCTACCGCAAGAGCAAAGAGCCGAGGTCCGGCAACAACCTCCAGGCCTGCCTGGTCGAGACCGGACAGCACAAGGAAGCCCTCGCAATGGGCGAGGTGCTGGCCAGCGCCTCCCCGGACAATCCCAACCCCGCCGCCAACACCGCCCGGGCCGCCGTGGCCCTTGGCGACTTGGAGACCGCTCGCGCCTGGGCCCAGAAAGCGGTCGACCGCGCCCCCGACCGCACCTCCAACCAGGTGCTTCTTGGCAACATCTTGGGGCAGCTGCAGGCCTACGAGTTGGCTGCGATCGCATTTGAGGCCGCGCTGGCCCTGGAGCCCGAACACCCGGAGGCCTCGGCGGGGTTCGGGGCTGCCGAGGCAGCGATTGTCTCTATGGGGAGTGCCCCTTCCCCACTGCCTGCGCCGCATTGAAACCGCACATGCCGTGGACGCCTCCCCCCGGCGGGGTGCTGGCGGAGCAGAGGTACAGGCGGGGGTTGGGGGTGGAGTAGGGAACCCGGCGGGCTGTCGGGCGAGCCAGGATCTGTTTCAGGTCTGCGACTCCTCCCACGACGTCTCCCCCCACGAGGTTTGGGTTGTAGGCCGAAAAGTCCGCCGTGTTCCAGGTGTGTCGGGCCAGGATGCAGTCGGTGAAGCCAGGGGCGAAGCGCTCGATCTGGGCCTCAATGGCCCCGGTGCGGTCCACGGTGGAGCCATGGGGCACGTGGCAGTAGCCCCATGCGACCTGTTTGCCTTCCGGGGCCCGGGTGGAATCGAACAGGCTTTGTTGGGCCAGGAGCACAAAGGGCTTTTCGCTGTGGAGGCCGTTGCAAGCGGCTCGCTCGGAGGCGGCGATCTCCTCGATGCTTCCGCCGATGTGGACCGTTCCCCCGCGAGCGACGGCCGGGTCCTTCCAGGGGATGGGCTCAGTGAGCGCCCAGTCCACCTTGAACACCCCGGGGCCGAATCGGTACTTGCGGAGCTGGTCGCAATACCTCTCTGACAGATCGGTTCCGCCCATCTCTGCAAGGGCATGGGGCGACACATCCAGGAGGATCGGCCCCTGGGTGGGGACCTTTTCGATGTGGGTCACCTTCTGCCCGCAGACGACCTCGCCTCCGAGGGACTCGAGCTTGCTCACCAGTGCGTCGGTCAGCGCCCCGGCGCCGCCCTCGGGAAAGGGCCAGCCCACGGCGTGGCCTGCCACCAGCAACATCAGACCAATGGCAGCAGAGGGGGACTGATCCAGCGGCAGTACCGAATGGGCGGCGAGGCCTCCGAACCACGCCTGGGTGCGGGGATCGCGAAAAGAAGCCGTCGACAAGGCCCTCGCCGCTCGAAACGCCCGGGCCCCGAAGCGGGCCATCAACCACGGGTGGGCGGGCCAGCCGATGGGGGCCAGGGCATCCTGGGCCAGGGCGGGCCACTGGGAGGCGAAGGGAGCCATCCATTCTTCGTATCGGTTTGCATCCAACCCCAGAGTGGCGGCGGTGGCCTCCACGGACTCCTCCAGCAGGGCTGCGGGTCCGTCGTCAAAGGGGTGGGACAGGGGCGCCTTGGGGTGAATCCACTTCAGACCATGGGCCTGCAGGTCCAGGCTGCTCCAGAACGGCGATCCAATTCCCATGGGGTGGATGGCCGAGCAGATGTCGTGGCGGAATCCGGGCAGGGTCCACGCCTCGGTGGTGCGCACCCCGCCCCCCGGCTCGTCGTGGGCCTCAAGCACCACCACCTTCCGGCCCTGCTGGGCCAGGGATATGGCGGCGCTCAGCCCGTTGGGGCCGCTGCCGACCACCGCGGCATCAAAGTACGCGCTCACCGGGCGCAGGGCCCCACGGCAGGCGTTTGCACAGCGAATCCCCAGGTGTTGGGGGCTGCATCTGGATCCACGTGGCAGCTTGTGCACACATAGGGGGCGGCCGCCACGAGAGAGGGCCCATCCTCCAGAGTGGGAAAGCGGCTTCGGTCGCTCAAGGAGCCGTCGCTGTCGTAGACCAGAAAGTCAAAGGCGCCGTCTGCCCGGCGCTGGCCCAGTAGGATCTCCGTCTCGCGCACCTCTTCGCGCACCAGTGTCTCCGCCACGTACACCCCCGCCTCCGGGTCTCGACGGAGCCTGCGGTTTCCACACTTGGCGGCGGAGTCCACATCGGCCGGCTCCCACCCGGTGTAGTCACCATAGGCCAGGGAGAAGTCGGTCAGTGTCGCAGGGAATCCCCGGGAGCAGGTGTAGTACCGGTGAAAGGCCCGACGGAAGAAGGTGAAGTCCATGCCTGTGGCCTCGTCGCCTTGCAGGATGGCGCCCGCCACGGCCCGTCCCAGGTCGCCACGGGCCAGAAGGTCCTCTCGGTCCAGGCTGTCGCCAAGGTCGGCGGGTGGAATGTCCAGGGCGTAGGCGATGTAGCCCCGGTAGAGCGCAAGCATGCCTGAGATGTCGAGGGTGTCGGGCAGGGAGGATAGGTCCAGGGCTGCCAGCTCGTCCTCGACCCCGTCGATGGACTCATAGGGGGCTCCCTCGTCCCAATCGGCCCCTCCCACGGCGGTGGTGCAGTCCTGGATGATTTGGAGCTGCGGGGCGGTGTCCTGGGTGTCGTGGGCGTCCTTTGTTCCTGGACAGGCCACGAGGCCACAAGCGGCGGCGGCGAGAATGGAGGGGGGGGGTAAGTGGCGCATTGGACCGTCTAACCCGGCCACTCCCTATCCAGGAAAGGCGACCCCGTAGGGGGGGAGAGTCAGGGAAAACCAGGAGAGTTCGGCCTGGGGTCCGCAGGCATCGATGTCGAACAGGAGCAGTCCATGGTTCGCGTCTTCCGGGGTGGGGCGTGTGGAGACCCAAGCTTTGCCGGTGGGGCTGGCATCGATACGTGCATACCAGGCGTCGGTGTCCGCCGTGGTGGACCAGGCGCCGGTGGAGAGGTCCAGGCAGACCAGGCTGGAGCCGCTCTCGAACCCTGCGGCGGTGAGCACGAGGTTCCCCGTGGAGCTCGCCGCCAGGGAAACCAAGTCCACCTGGGCCTCGGACTCCAACAGGACTGCCTCGGTCTCGAGGCCTTCCGCGGTGTCCAGCACCCAGAGGCCCCCATCGGCCTGCCAATACACGCCGGTCTGCACCAGAAGTGCGTCTGGCCGTGTCGGGTGGGCGGTGATTCGCGGGCTGGGACCCACGCTCCAGGTCTGAGCGACTGTGCCGCTGTTGCAGTCGATCTCCAGCACCTCTCCCTGGGTGGAAGTCCAGCCGTTATCCCGATCGAAGTGCTGCAGCGCCGCGTAGAGCATGCCTTCCAGCTCCACAAGGGAGGAGACCTCCGGCAGCCCATCTGCATCCGACCATTCCGCCAGGGAGATCTCGCCAATCTCGGCCCCGGAGGTCGGGTCATAGAGGCCAATGCGGGTGGTCTCGTACAAGGACACAAACAGCTTGCCCCCGCACACCTCCACGTCGTGGGGGTTGGACCCGGCCCCGGTGGAGAACTCGGCCAGGGGGGCGGTGAGATCGCCGGGTTCGTAGACCCGGATTGTGTCCGTGTTGTAGCCGTTCACCTGGAAGAGCCAGCCATCGTCCGCCACCACGGAAGGGTCTCCGGAGGTGGCGGTCAGCGTGTCGGTCACCGACCCACTCGCCAAGTCCACCTGTGCCAGCGCCCCCACTGAGAAGTCCGTGGTGGACACCACGGCAAAGGGCCCTTCTGCCGGTGAAGCCGTGTCCTGTCTTTCCAGTGGATCCGGGGTGCAGGCAGCCAGGACCAGGGTCAAGTAGAACATGTCCGCCTTATACCCGGTAGGCCTCTGGTGTGACAGGGCCGGACGCTACAGAAGCTCTCCTCGAAACGGCCCGGCGTTTCGTACGAGCACCGTGTTGGGTAGACCGTCCACCAGGCCCTCCAGGTGAGTTGCAAAGGTCTCCTCTTCGCCCTGGTTGGGCATGCCCAACCCCAGAATCACCAGGGCTGCATCCACCGAGTGTCGCCGAATGGTGTCTTGCACCGGCTCACCCGGGTCGTGAACGATGACCTCCGGGTGGAAGCGGATCCGGGTCTCCTCGGAGATGGTTCGCAGGGCGGCCAGTCGCTCGTCTCTTTCCGCAGGGGAATCGACAATGGTCTTCATGTGGATCCGCGCACGCCGCCAACCCTCGCCGAGGGTCAAAAGGTAGGCCAACAGCAGCATTAGGTCCCCGTTCTCCGCTCTTCCGGACCACCACAGGTCGATGCGTCTACGGCGGGGCAGGGGCTTGTCGAGCAGCCGGACGATCAGCACGGACTTTCCCAGGTGGTTCAGGCGCCGCATCACCCTCACAAAGGTCACGAGGCGGTGTTGGTCGGGCCAGCCGATGAGTACCGTGTTGGACTGGAGCCCGGCGATACCGTTGGCCTGGGCCACCGTCAGCATGCCGCTCTCCACGTCCTGGACGAAGTCCGTCTCGTAGAAGGCACGCAGTCTGTGGCGCTGCAAGAGTCGGTGGCTCTCATCGATTCTCTTTTGCAGTCGGGGCAGCATGACGTCCCCATCGCCAACAATCAGCGAGGCGACGGTCACGATGCCCCTGTTCTGGGAGAAGGCCAGGGCCACTCGCACCAGCTGGATGTTCTTTTCCAAGTCCGAGGTGAACACCAGGATGTGCGGCCGCCAGTTGCGAGGGTGGGGGCTCATGGCCTTGTTGCGCAGGAGCAGCCACCGGGCTGCCGCCATGTGGATGCCCGCCCGCATGTCTCCCCAGGCGGCGGTCAAGACCCGGCGGGAGAGCACCCCGTAGATCACCAATTCAACGCCGATCGCCAGCGTGGACGCCAGGGGGTTGATCAGGAACATCACCCCAAAGCAGGCAAGCGCAGCCCCCATTGCCATGGGCCAGGCCACCCGAATGCGGGGCCGAAAGCTGGGGTTGCCGACCAGCTCTTCCAGGGCGGCCACCAGGTTGATCAGTCCGTAGGTGGTGAGAAAGAACAGGGTCACCACCGTGGCCACGCTGTTTAGATCTCCCAGGAGCACCGCGACCAGTGCCACACCACCGGAGATGCGAGATGCCAGCAGGGGCTCCCCGTTCTCGGTCTTTCCAAGGTCCTCAGGGAGAATGCCATCCTCGGCCAGGGCCTGGAGGGTCCGGGGGGCGGCCAAAACGCTCCCCAAGGCGCTGGACAGGATGGCGGTGAAGAGGCCGGGAACCACCACCCATGGAATGGCAGCCACCTCCAGCCACACAAGGGGGTTGTCTCGCAGAGCTTCTGCGCTGCTGTGGGTGGAGAGAGCCAGCGGAATGGCAAGGTAGGCGACCATTCCAACGCCCACAGCGGACAGAGTGCCCATCGGCAAGGATCGCTCGGGATCCTTGAGGTCTCCGGACAGGCCCAAACCCGTGAGGATGCCTGTGACCGCGGGAAAGAAGACTGCAAACACGTGCCAGAAGCCGCCCCCCGATCCAGCATAGGCTGTGGCCGTGTGCATGGAGCCACCCCAGTTTGCACCAGCGAGCAGGGAGAGGAGCGAGATCCCCACCGCCACGAGGATGAACACCTGGGCCTTGAGCGCGACCTGGGTGGAGCGAGCGGCAAAGGCGGTCACCCCCACGACGAAGATGGCAGCCACCGGCATCATGGGCAGACCTGGAATCAACATGCCCAGGGTCTCGGCCAGGGCGTAGCAATAGAGGGTCAGGGAGATCGTCTGAGACAGGTAGAGGGGCAGCCCAATGGCCCCCCCCATTTCGAGCCCCAGGGAGCGGCTGATCAGGAAGTACGCCCCTCCGACTCCGACCCGCATGTTGGTGGCCAGGGTGGACACCGAGAGTGCGGTCACCAGGGTAATCGCGTTGGCCAGGATCACGATCAGCAGGGTCGATGGGAGCCCTGCCGTGCCCACCACCCAGCCGAAGCGCAGGTACATGATGGCGCCGAGAATGGTGAGAATCGAGGGCGTGAATACGCCCAAGAAGGTCCCAAACAGGACGCGGTCTTCCTGGGTGTCGTTGGACATCCGCCCCTTTGTAACTCCCCGACCTACCAGTCTTCGGGAATCAACGTGCCGCTGGCTGGGGCTGCAGGTCGGGTCAGTTGCAGTTGCTTCAACTCCAGCTCCACGGGCAATACGGTTTCCTCATTGAGGCCCAGCTCTTCCAGCAGGTCCTTGCGCCGGGTGGGGTCCGACAGCAGTTTTTGAAAACGCGCGGCTTCGGTCACTCCAAAGGTGTGGAGCCTTCGACGCTGCAGCTGGTTCAGGCTTTCCAGGTTCACGGACTTGCCTCCCGTGGGGTTGTGTTCGGGGAGCATACCCCAGGAGGCCCTGTCGTTGAAGATGACTTTGGGGTGTAGCATTCCATCATGACGTGGTTGGTGGTTTCAATGTGTACCCTCTCGGTCTCCGGTTGTATCCATGGAGGCGCCGAGGACTCAGGTGAAGTCGGCGGAGACTCGGGGACCGGAACCACGGGGCTCCTGGGAGCCGGCGGCCGCGTGGAGGCAGGGGAGTTGGTGGTTTGCGCGGACCCTTCGGCTCGAGAGGAGTCGCCGATGGACCTCCTTCACGGGGGCGATTGGGCCAACCAGTGGGTGGAAGAGCAGACGGATCCGATCATGGATCTCGGTTGGGGGGCGGGGGTAGCAGACTTTGACGGTGATGGCTTGTTGGACATCTTTCTGCCGAATGTGGGGTCCAGCGAGCTCTATCTGGGGGTGAAGGGGGGCTCGTTTCAGGCGGCTCCGAGTGGTTCCCTTCCACGGGAGCTCCATGGACTGTTTGGGATTGGGGCCATTCCGGTGGATGTGGACGACGATGGAGACATGGACATTCTGCAGGTTGACGCGGGGCCTGATGCTTTGCTGTTGAACGATGGGGAGGCCCGGTTTCAGCTCTCCGTGCAGGCGGTGGTGCCGTCTGCGTGGGAGGACGTCTCCTTTGCGGCATCCTTCGGCGATTGGGATCTCGATGGGGACCTGGACCTGGTGAGTGCGGTCATGAAGGGTGGGCGTCCCCAGGATCCAGGAAGCGATTGGGAGCCGGGGGAGCCAAGCCATCTTCTTCGCAACGAGGGATCTGCGGCGTTCTCAGATCAAGATGCTCTCCTGCCCGCCTGGTCGAACCATGGCTACCCCTTTGCCATTGCCTGGATCGATCTGGATGATGACGGAGATCTGGACGTGTACGTGGGGAATGACCACGGCCAGGAGGTCATCGGCAACCGATTCTGGCGCAATGATGGGGGTTCACTGACCGATGTGTCGCAGCAGACGGGGCTGGACGTGGCCCTGGACACCATGGGGATGGGGTTTGGGGACTTGAACGGAGATGGTCGCCCGGACCTGGTCATGACCGGGACCTGGGAGTTCTGGCTCCTAGAGAGCCAGCCGGATGGCACCTGGGCGCGCACCGACGCGGCCCGGGGTTTGACCTTGAGAGACACCAGCGAGATTGGCTGGGGGGTGGATCTTGCGGACATGGACAACTCAGGCACCCTGGATGTACTCGTGAACTTTGGCCACTGGCCCTACCTGGAGAACGCGGAGGCCCAGGCGGATGCGCTCTACTTGTTGCAGGATGGGCGCTATGACCAGGAAGTGGCGGCTTCCTGGGGCATGGCGGACAGTGGAGTGGGCCGTGGATTCGTGCTGGCCGATTTCAATGAAGACGGCTGGTTGGACGTGGTCAAGCGGCGATCTGCCCAGGTCGCCCAAGTGCATTTGAGCCGATGCGGTTCCGCGTCCTGGCTGAAGGTCCGCCTGTCTCAACCCGGCCGAAGCAACGCAACTGGCATTGGTGCAGCCGTGGAGGTTGAGACGGAAGGGGCGGTCTTCAAGCGATGGGTCATGGCGGGAGGGAAGAGTCTCTCCTCGGGGGGGGGCGCCCGAGCTTCACTTTGGGTTGGGCGAGGAGGAGGTGGTTCGGGCCGTGCGGGTGCGGTGGCCCGATGGCTCCTGGGATGAGTGGGCAGGAGGGCTGGCAAGTCGTCGCACTCTGACTGTTGTGCGAAATCAGCCAGGGACATAGGCCAGCCGAGTCTTGGGGTACTTGTCCGTGACCAGGAGAAATCCGTCCCCCATTCGGACCAATCCCTCCCAATTGTGGGCCGCCAGGGGGTTTCGTGGGTGCGAGAGTTCCAGCAGGATGGGGGATCTGTCCTGCAGGGTGATGCCGTTCACGCTCCAGTGAAGGGGCACCAGCCTCTCCGTGCGGGCGGTCAGGGAGTGTGTCTTTCCTCGACCCCAGACCAAAGCGAGAGGATCGCTGTCTGTCTTGAGGTGGATGTTTCCTGTGTAGTGAAAGTTCAGGGCCCAGAAGTCTCCCTTTTCATCCAGATCGGTCACATCCGTGAGGCGGTATTCGAGGGCGGGCATGGGGGACTCGCCAGCGGGAGAGAGGTCCGCATGAAACCTTTGGGCGGTGGGGGCCTCCACGAGTGCTGCTCCGTTTGCTTCGTGGAACAAGACCAGCTCCTCTCCGGCCGCCAGCAAGGCCTCCTCGCACAAGTTCACCACGCCGGAGGCGGATGGGACAGGGGCTCTCCTCCCCAGGTCCAGGTGGAACGCCGAGAGGTCCGGTGCAAGGGTGCCGGTCACCAGGAACCCCAGTCCCACCTCGTCCAGGGATGATTCGATGGTGACGTAGGGCGCCCCATGAAGGAAGGTGATGCCCTCAAAGCCCTCAAAGCCCGTGATGCCTGTGGTGCCGGGCGCAGTGAAAGGAATGGCACGAGGTACCAGGGGGGTGCCGTGGGCGATGGCGGCTTCCAGCTCCTCGCGGGAGAGTGTGTACACAAAGCCGTCGTCCCCGGTCTTGTCTCCTGTGGTGGAGAAGTCTGGGTACTGTGGAAGAAAAATGAGTTGATCGTCGAACCACGCCAGGCCGGACACTTCGGCATCGGGTTGGGCGAGGGGGCCGGTCAAGTCCAGCACCTGGGTCTTCGCTTCTTCTGGAAGAGGGGGCTCGGGTGCCGCCTTGGAATCGAGGGTGCGAGAGGTGCATGCCAGGAGAAGCCAGCAGAAGATGGAGGGCATGGGCTATTGGCTCACGTGCATTCTGCGTCTTCCGGTGAAAACGAGAAGTGCCGGTGCCCACAGCCACAAAAGGATGGGTGCCGAGCCGTGTCCACAGCCGCACCCGAGAACTGGTTTCCCCTTCTCATGCCCATTGTCGGTGTCGACGATTCCCGAATCTGACAGGCTTGTGTCCGGTGGGCTTGTGTCGTCCTCAGGCCAGCTTCCCTCACAGGTGACAGTCAGGGTGAACTCACTGGCAGCATCCTCCCAACCGTCCACGATGAGGACAAAGTGTTGATTCTCAGTGGCATGGAATGAGAGAGACTCGTCCGAGGTGTTGGGCTCGTGGGACACCGCCAGGCAGTTTGATGTGTCACAGAGCTCGTTGTCCAGGGCGAACAGGTCCAGGTCTGCACTCAACCCCGAGAGGGTGACCTGTACGTCTTCCTCTCGATCCGTGGCAAACCAGAAGCCCTGCTCTGCACCTGTATACGAGAAGTCTGTGCATCCATACACCGCATGGGACGTTGTGGAGCCGTCGCCATCGTTTCGCAGCTGCATGGACTCTCCGCATGCGATGGAGTGCGCTGGGGCGCAGGACTCCACCGAGTCGCAAAAAAGCCCGGGCAGGTCCTCGTGAATCCCCTGGTCGACCCAGGCGGTGGTGGGGGTGTCCGAACAGTCGCCCACGAAGGGATCAAAGCGGCTGTTGTTCGCGTCACGAACCTCAAAGTGCAGGTGCGGGCCCGTGGAGTACCCGGAGGAGCCTACGAGTCCCAGCCGCTGGCCACATGCCACGTGGGAGTCTGCAGACACCTCGATGGAGTCTTTCTTCAGGTGGGCGTAGATGGTAGTGCGCCCATCCGGGTGGATCACCTTCACGTGGTTGCCGAACCCGCCTCCCCCACTGCACTCGCCGCTGGTGCAGCGATCGAACTCACCGTCATGGGTCGCTGTGACCCAACCCGGGGCGGCGGCGACCACGTCCCGGCCCGCATCCATCCCGGTCCAGCTGCCCACTCCGAAGTCGGAGCCTTTGTGTCCGCCGTAGGTGGTGGTTCCACAGGCCCAATCCACGTTTCCGTGGTCGTAATACGCGGTGGGGTAGAAGTGGGTGGCATCCTCGGTGGAGGTGGGAAACCTGTACTCCTGTGCTTGGGCTGCGGCGAGGAGCAGGAGGATCATGGGAAGCACCCTACCCCGCCCTGGTGGGGGGAATCCAGGGGGCCAGCCGGTTGTGCATGACGTCGACGGCGTCCTGGCTTTCATCGATCAGCACGACGGAACGCTCATGGGACAGGGCAGCCTCTCCCAGGGTGCCGCTGCCCGCGAAGAAGTCCAGCAATCGGTCGCCGGGACTGCTGTGCACCTTGACGATGCGTTCGACGACACCGAGGGGCTTCTGGGTGGGGTAGCCCGTGCGCTCCTTTCCGTTGGTGGGCACGATGGTGTGCCACCACACATCCGTGGGGGTCTTGCCACGGGCGGCCTTCTCTGGGGTCACCAGCCCCGGAGCCATGTACGGAATCCGGTCCATCTCGTCGAAATGGAAGGTGTAGTTTTTTGGATCCTTCACATACCAGAGCAGGTTGTCGTGTTTGGAAGACCAGCGCTTCTTGGAGCGCCCCCCGAAGTCATAGGCCCAGATGATCTCGTTCTGGAAGTGATCCCGCCCGAACAGGGCATCCATCAAGACCTTCACGTAGTGGACTTCGCGGCAGTCCACGTGGAGAAACAAGCTGCCGTCCTCGGACAAAAGGCGCCAGGCCTCCCGCAGGCGAGGCTCCAAGAAGGCGAGGTAGTCATCAAAGGCATCGGCAAAGGAGAGGCTGCCAAGCGCAACGCTCTTGTACCGGGCCCCGCCGAATCCCGTGCGGTCTCCCGTGTCGTCGCGCAGGGTCTTGAGTCGGGTACGGGACTGTTTCTTTCCTGTGTTGAAGGGGGGGTCGATGTAGACCAGCTGAAAAGAAGCGTCCTCTAGGGACTTCAGAATGGGCAGGTTGTCCCCGTGGAGGATTTCCAGCAGCGGGACGTCAGGAGGAGTGGTCATGGTGCTGTTGTATTCAGTCCGTGGAGCCCGGGGGATGGTGCTCGACTTGATCTCGCAATTGGACCAGGTGCTTCCGTGGGTCGGCACTCGTCAGTGGGTGGACAAAGGGGGCGGTCCGCAGGGCCTCGGCCAGCGGAATCGCGGGGTAGGCCTGGTCCCGCAGGGCGTGTAGGAGCTTCAAGCTGCGAAAAGCATCGTTCCATTCCAGGAGCCGCTTGGCGAGGGCTGGTCCCGGCTGGGCTCGGCCCGCGGCATCCTTTGCTGCAACGAATGCCCCAAGGCCGAAAAGGGCTCGGGAAAGCTCCTCCGCGAGCGGGTCGTCTCCCAGCTCTTCTATTCGCTTGGGGTTCGGGTTTTTGCTGAATCCCTCAAGGACAGCCTGCCATCGGCGCAGCCCCTCATACAAGATGGGCGGGTAGACGCGATAGTCCGCAGCAGGCTGGTTGGAGAGTCGATGAACCGCTGCACCGGTTCCAAAGGGAACTCGGTGAGAGGTGCGGCCCCGAATCTGAATACGGGGCCCGGGAAGCTCCTGGAGTGGCGCGACCTTACGCAGCTTGTTGAGCAGGTAGAAGTCCTCCCCCGCCATGCGCCGGGGAAAGCCCCGCACTGCTGCGTAGCACTGCGCATGGACTGCGATCAGGCTGCCGATGGTGTGGTTTGCAAAAGGGCTTCCGGCAAAACGCAGCCCAAGTACGTGGTAGTGCAGAAAGGTCTCGTACTGCACCATGGCCCGCCTGTGTTCCGAGTCTCCTTCGAGGGAATGCGTAAACGGGTAGAGGGCAGCGGATGCTCGGAAACTGGCCGCGGGCAGGGCGGCCAGGGTGTCTGGGGGAAGTGCCACGTCCGCATCGGTGGAGAGGATCCACGGGGAGCGGACCTTGCCATGGGCGTGGAGGGCGACAGCGATGTCACAGGCGATCTTTCTGGCCAGCCCGACCCCTTGTTTTTCGGGCAGCAGAAGTCCAGGAGACGCACGATCCAACAGGAGGATCTCCAAGGAGTTTTTGCGACAGTGGGCCATGGCGCCCGGAGAGGCGTACAAGTGGTCTCGCAACAGGGAGAGAAAGGCCCGGTTGCCCTCGTGCACCCTGTCTGGGGAGTCCTTCGCTCCATTGACCACCAGCACGAGCAGGGTGTCCTTCGCCTTGTGCAGCCTACAAACAGTGTCCAGGGTCTGGAGGAACCGCTCGTCTTCGTCGCAGGCGGGAATGCAGATGGCGTGGGTCTTTGGCGGGGCATTGGAAAGCAGGTCAAGCGCACGGTCGGCCTCGGCCTCGGCATGGCGGTCCAGGTACTTCCGGGTGGCGCGGTCCATCAGAGAGTGAGCGCTCTCAATGGAGGGCTGCCCGAAGGGGCAGATCCGCCAGGATCTCTGCGTCTCGCTCCAACCAGAACCCCAGCCGATCCCGGACTGTGGCATCGTCAAAGTACTGGCCCGCCAGGTCGACGAAGAGCTGGGCATGTCGAGACTCGGAGGTGGCGATTTCGGCGTAAAACTTCTGAAGATCGGCGTCCTTCAGGGCATCGGCCACGCGCCCAAACCGCTCACAACCCCGGGCTTCCACCACGCCGGCCATCAGCAATCGGTCCAGGAATTCCGGGTCTCGGTCCTGTCGGCCGGTCCGGCAGTGGGGCAAGAGCGCGTTCAGGTAGGGGTCCTTCTGATCGGACTCAAAGAGCAGCCCACGGGACTGGATGAACTTGAAGACCGCGTGAAAGTGGGCCAGCTCCTCTCGGGCCAGCTCGATCATGGGTTCCAGGATTGCGCTGCGATCCGGGTAGCGGACCAAAAAGGTCATGGCCATGGCCGAGGCCTTCCGCTCGCAGGCTGCATGGTCCAGGAGAAAGGCGTTGAAGTCGGCCAGCACAGTCTGGACCCACTGGTCCGTTGTGGTGACCAGCAGGGACGCAGTCCCGAGCGGGAGGTTAGGGGCGGTGGGCATGAGTTGGAGGCTAACCTCCCAGTCTTGTCGGAGGCTCTCCATGCTTTTTCTTCTCGCCCTTCTTGGCTGCCGTCCCCCGGAAGACACAGGGGTCGATAGCAGCGTGGACACCCAAGACTCGGGGGAAGTCACCGGGCCTGACTGCGAGGACCTCTCGGGCCTTGTGTCCGAGTGCACGGCGCGGGTGCAGCCCGGGGAAGGTGGAGGGACCTACTACGACGGAGTGGACGGGGACGCGCCGGATCTTGTGGAGGCGCTGTCCCAGCTGATCGATGACCATTACTACGTGTCCTACGACAATCTCTGGGAGCGGTTTCCCGCGACGGATGCCCGGGCGGATGGAACGGTCTGGGACGTGTACTCGGATCTGCCAGGCGGCGAGTCGCCTTACACGTACACGTTTGCGGATCAGTGCGGCCAATACCAGGGCGAGGGGGAGTGTTTCAACCGGGAGCATCTCTGGCCCACGAACTGGTTTGGCGGTGGCTCCCCCATGAAGAGCGACCTCTTTCACGTGGTTCCCACGGATGGCTACGTGAACAACATGCGTGGCAACTACCCCTTTGGCATTGTGGGAGAGGTCAACTGGACGAGTGCCAACGGCGCCGTCCGCGGTCAGAGTCGCCAGTGTGGTTTCACGCGGACTGTGTTTGAACCCATCGATGACTACAAGGGCGACGTGGCCCGGAGCCTGTTCTATTTTTCTGTGCGCTACCGCAATGATGGCGCTGCATTTGACTCTAGCGACGCGGTCGAAGGGGTGCACCTGGAGGCGTGGGCGGAGGAGTTGCTCACCGCCTGGCACATCCAGGACCCGGTCGATGAAAAGGAGGCGGCTCGCAACGAGGCCGTCTTTTCCATCCAGGGAAACCGAAACCCCTTCATTGATCATCCAGAGTGGGTGTGCGGAGTCGCAGACTTTTAGGCGACAGAAGCCAGGTTAGGAGCTGCGCTGCCCGCGGCCCAGTGGCGAGCTCCCAGTCTTCCTTTGTCAGACGGGGTGGTCCAGGTGTTGCCTCACGGCAGGGCCAAAAATGCCCTCCAATAGGAAGTCTGGCAGGCTGTACTGCGGAAACAGGTTGGAGGTGTCCTTGGCATGTTTGAGCTTGATGAGCAGCCCTTCCGTGTCCCGGGCCTGGACGATGTCGTGTCCCAGTTCTCTGACCTTTTCGGTGAACAGCCCCTCTTCTCCGTGGACAACGCTGTCGAAGCCGGCCTGCTCGCACAGGTCACGGCGGTAGACAAAACAAAACCCCCAGCCGTCCAGGTTGGTGCGGATCCAGTTCTGTTGGTCCTCGGCGCTGAGCTGGTGGACCGGGACCGCATCCAGGCTGGCTTCGTCGATGAGGCGGTAGTGAACCGGCTCGTCGATCTTCTCCTGGTCCCAATACCAGAGGCGGGACTGGGGCTGGCTGTAGATGAACCAGCCCGCCAGGCGCACGAGTCCGGCGTTACCGATCCAGCCGGCCATTCGCTCCAGGTAGCGGGGGGCGTAGTAGTCGTCGTCGTCGAAGTGGGCGATCAGCTCGCCGGTGGCCAGGGAGGCCAGGCGGTTTCGCTTCTGGCCCACGTTCTCCCGGACTACGCTGTGGATGTAGCGAACCCTGGGGTCTTCGAGATCGGAAAAGAAAGGGGAGGGCGTGGGGCTGTCGTCGAGAACAATGAGCTCCTTGTCCTTCCAGGTCTGCGCGGCGAAGCACCGGTAGAGCAGTGGGTGCCAGTGGGGCCGCCCGTAGGTGGGGGTGGTGACGCTGATCCGCACGAGAGCACCTCTCTGTTCGAGGATCCGCTAACCCGGATCCATCACCAGCAAACTAGCCCCGGGGTGCGTTTCGGCGTAAGTGTTTGTTGTTCTTAGACAAACACTGAACCAACCCACACCGCGAGGCCAAACAGTGTGGTTCCCACAGAAATTGGAGATCCAACGATCTTCTCGCCGCCGTGTCGAGGCGCCCTTCGATGCGGGCCGCATGGGTTCGGACGGCGGGCTTCTTGCTGGGCGTCCAGGGCATGCGGCCTCCAGGGGAAGGAGGGCGACTACCGGATCGGCTGGAGCAGGGGAGAATGGATTCGCGAAGTGCTTACGTTTATTCATCCAAGCGCAGCACGCGTGCGTCCAAGGCCGGAACCGAAACAGGCTCAACAACGGGCTCCCCCGTGTTGACCTCTGGGGTCACCTCGCCTTCGATAAAGGCATAATCTCTTTCGGAATCCAGCTTCGACAGATCGAATCTTGCGCTTTGATCATCACAAGCGTTGAACAAAACCGCTCCCCCTTCAAAAGGTCGCCAAAGAGCGAGCGAGCAACCCCGGTCCACGGAAATAGTTTCCAATTCAAAGCTTCCCACATCGCGCCCAACGCCGAAAGCGATTTGTGCTTGGGATGTGTCCAAATCAGCAACAAAGCGCATTTCCCATTCCTGGGTCTCCTCACCCGTTGCAACCTCGCCATTCCACCGTCTGGCATTGGATTGGGCCGACACCCGTCCAATATTCGTGCCACCACTTACAAGCCGAAGCCCAACAGACCGAAGCATTCCGTCAAAGGCGTCCTGCCTAACACCGCCATCCAATTTGGATCGCGCGGAAAAGCGCAGAGTAAGCGCCTCTCCCTTTGAAACAGTAAACTCTGGACTGAGCAAAACCGCACCGAACTCCTCGGGTTTTTCTGATCCTAAGCTTGTGACCGAAACCCCCAACCGAGCCGAATTAGCGCTTCCCACTTGGCCGGGTTCACTCATGCTGACTCCCTGTAAAGTGCTCACAGACCAATCCGCTATATTCCCGATTGGATCCAAATCCAAGATGTCTGAATTGTTGGCTATTGCCCGCTCCCACTCACCAAGAGGCCTGCCCAAAAAGTTCTTCACCTGGGCCGTCCCAGCAAAATACTCATCAATCACCTGCGGACCGTCCTCGCGCTCCGGGCCACACGTCACCCCGTTCTCTTCCTCTGCCAAACCCGGCGTAAATGCAAAATAGGCATCGGACAGCAAGGCCGCGACCAACCCAAGCCGATAACGGGCATTCGTGGCTTCAGGTTCCGCCGCACAGTCCCCCTTGAACGCAGCCGTCGACTCCTTTGTAAAAGAGTAACTGACCTTGGGTTCAGCCCCAGCGAGTGCTGCGCGGGTCCGTAGGTCGCTGAGCGCCTCGCCAATTCGCTCATAGGCTGTCGAGGAAAAGCCCGGAAAATGTTCGAATTCGCTCCCATTGAGGTAACGCATGGCCAAAAGGCCGTGATCGGCGATCAATAAAGCGCGTTCGGGCAGTGCCGTGAATCCGTCTCCCGAACCTGTGTCGCTGTCCCCACTTCCAACTCGCAGCAACCGCAAGAACTCCCCCACACCAGCAGCATACATATTGCGGCCTTGGTCATAGCAGTGGTCTACGACCCCATCCAAATCGCAATCCAGCCCCCCTTCCCCCAACTGAAAATTCGCCAAATAGGCCTCGGGCGTGTTGCGAGCCATATCAAACTGCAAGCCATCCAACTCTGGAAACTTTTCATAGGTCCAGTCAGAAAAGTGCTTGGCCATTGACCAAGGAGAGGCCTGCCCAGCATTGTCCAAAGGCGCCATCAGCGAAGTATTGTGCACCCAACGCCAATCAGGTGATCGCTCATTGATGTAAACCCGGCTCGTGGTTGAATCAAAGGACTCAGCCTCGCCCAAGAGTGCACGATCCATGCACAGGAATTGACCCTCCGAGTCCTCGCCGTACCCATACACCTCCACATGCTCAAAGGGCGAAAAATCGGCCCGTCCTTGGGAATCTACAGAGGATATCGTCGCGTGGAGGACGCACTCGCCCGGGGTTGCCTGAGCACAGGAGGAGACCTGTGTCCACCAAGCACTGCCGCAAAAGGACGGCTCAAAGTGAAACGGGTTCGCGTCGGTAACATACACTTGTGTGTCGTTGGCACCGATTGTAGACCCGGCTCCAGTCGCTTTGGTTTCCGATCCCATTAAATACAGCCAGTGCCAAGGCACAGCCGGCAAAAAGTTCTCCAACGAGCTCGTGGTGCGCGTTGGGTCACAATAGCCAGCATTGGAGTGCACCATTACGAGCCTATCAGGATGGTCGGCTTTCCACTGTATTGCACACGCCACAGCCGCCGGGCCTTGCTCTGTATGCACTCCATCAAAAAGCGCATGGGTGCTGCTATTGCAGGTGCCATCGGTACGCTCTAGCATCGTACGAAAAGACAACAATTTCGGAAAACCCCCGTCCGAAATGCCCGGCGGGTCGCCCGAAGTGTCCTTGGGCCGATCACCTTTGCAAGCAGATAAAGAACAGCCCAAAACAAGGAGAAGGAGAAGTCTGTTTTTTGGAGGATTCATCGGTGTCGTTCCGCGTTTTTCAACCCACGTGGTTTCGCTCACTCTTCCACTTTCCAGGCGAATTGTCCAGCTTGGTTTATTTAGTTGTTTTTCGGATTTAAAAAGGTAGCATCATGAACACCCCGCGCTTAGCCCGGATATCTCACCAACATTCGACTTGAGTCAAGAAATGGAGCGTCTTGCTGTGGCGAGTTTCCTCCATTTTAGCCTAAATCGAAGACTGGTGATGGATCCGGGTTAGAACCAAATCACCATGCGCTACGTCGGCAAGCTCTATCGGCCTCCCTCCGAG
>CAZRYF010000018.1:40107-65567 GCA_964604165.1 uncultured Enterobacterales bacterium | reverse complement strand
CCTTGGGCTGGCGCCCTGCGGTGGGGGCTTGGGGTCGGGGAGACAGGATTCGAACCTGCGACATCCAGCTCCCAAAGCTGGCGCGCTACCAGGCTGCGCTACTCCCCGACCGGCCGTACCTATTGGTTGGCATGAACTTGGGCAACAGGACCTTCTGGTATGGTGAGGCCCACTAGGAGCTGAGCGCATGAGAATCGCAGTCCTTGGAGTCGCGGCGACCTTGCTGGTGGGCTGTGACTGCTCTCTTTCCACTGGGTGCGATGACACCCTGTTTGGCAAACCCTTGGACACGTCCGCACCGGATGCTGTTGGGTATGAGGGCGTGGTGCAGATTTTGGAGGCCAGCTGCGTCAGCTGCCACCCGGGGACCAACACCTTTCCGGATTTGCAGACCGATCTCTGTGGGGATCTCGTAGACGTGGACTCCCAGGCCTATGGGCCGGAGCTGCTGGTGGTGGCTGGCAGCGCGGAGGACAGCGTTTTGTGGCACAAGCTCGAGGGGACCGATGGATTTGGCGGCACGATGCCGTTGGGTGGAGAACCCCTGAGCCAAACCCAACGAGATATCGTAAAGGACTGGATCAACGACGGAGCCACCTGCGGCGATGACACGGGAGGTGGAAGATGATCGGCTTGCTTCTTCTCATCTCGAATGCCCAGGCCTTCGTGGACCCCGCCTGCCAGAAGCTCGCGGATCAGGGCCCCCCGGCGGACTACGACGAGCAGGCCCAGGCCGACTACCTGCTCAACTACGTGGCCATGGCCATGACCTTCTCCCCCCTGCACGGCGCGCTGGGGGACGATGCGGGCCACGGGGCGGTGGGGGTGGACATCCTGGGGATTCCGCCCCTGGGGTGTGAGAGGCGCCTGGTCCTGAACTACACCAAGACCGAGGACACCAACAAGGCCCCGGCCGCCCCCAGGTTTCGGGCCTCCTTTTCCTTTCCCGAGGTGGGGGGGCTTCGACTCTACACAAGCGCGGCCTACATTCCCCCGGTACCCATCGGCGGGGTGCGAAGCACCCTCGTCGCCGGGGAGTTCGGGGTGGGGTCGGCCCTGGAGAGTGGGGTCGCCTTGGGTGCTCGCGGCCACGCCACGATGTTCAAGACCATCGGCGAGGTCGCGACCCCGTTCAACGAGGAGGACGAGGCTTTCGACGATCTCTACTTGTCCTCCACCTTTGGGCTGGACCTCATGGCCAGCTACGAGACCGGGAGCTTCGAGCCCTACCTGGCCCTGGGCTGGACCGACGCCAGTACGTTCTTCTACATCGGGGATGACGGCTACGTGGGCGACAACAAGAGTCCGTACTGGGGACCGACCCTCGCCCTGGGGACCGAAGCCCACCTTACGGAGAATGTGCTGCTTGCCGCAGAGTTCTACGCAGCGCCGGGCGTCATTATGACCGGCCGGCTTCGCGCCGCCCTGCAGTTCTAGGAAGCTGCGCCGTGCACTTTTTGACCCCCGCGCTACTCTTTGGCGCCGCAGCGGCTGTGCACTTCTACAACGCGAGCCACACCGAGTCGGTGTTGCTCTTTCCGTTTGTGGAGAGAATCTTCCCCTCCACCGCTGGCAATCCAGGCGCCATGGGGGCTGTGAGCGTGAAGCTCCTTGCCGCCCTGGGCTGTGTGTCTTTGGCGCTGCAGGCGTGGAACGCCCGGCGCCGTGCTCAGGACTGAAGCGCTGCGATCATGTCGGGAAGGAGCCCAAGGGCTCTGCCCCGATGAGAGAGGGCGTCCTTTTCCTGGGCGGTGAGCTCGGCCATGGTGCGTCCCGGCGCTGCGTCGGGCAGAAAGAGCGGGTCGTATCCAAAGCCATGGTTGCCCCTGGCCTCCAGCCCGATGGATCCTTCCACCGTGCCGCGCTCGCACCGCTCGCCTCGGTCTGTGACCACCGCCAGGGCGCAGACAAATCGGGCCTTCCGGTTTTCCTCCCCTGACAAGACGCGCAAGAGCTTCTCGTTGTTGGCGGCTGCCGTGGCCTCGGGGGTGAACCGCTTGGAGTGCACTCCGGGTGCCCCCCCCAGCGCATCCACCTCCAACCCGGAGTCGTCTGCCAGGGTGGGCAGGCCCGTGCGCTGAAAGACAAACCGGGCCTTTTGTAGGGCGTTTCCCTCGAAGGTGTCACAGGTCTCAGGAGGCTCCGCCACCTGGGGAAACTCCCCGAGGGGCAGCACATGGATGCCCAGATCTGAGAGCATTCGCGAGACCTCCTCCACCTTGTGGGGGTTGTTGGAGGCCAGGACACACTCGGTCATGGAAGCAATATTCCTTTCAGGATCGAGTCCTGGGCCTGGAGGACCGCCCCCATGCTCGCCTGTCCTGCAGCGAGCATGGCTTGCAGTTGTTCAGATGGAAAGGGCTCTCCCTCGGCGGTGCCCTGCAGCTCCACCCAGGCGCCCTCTCCTGTCATGACCAGGTTCATGTCCACCTCGGCCGCCACGTCCTCCTCGTAGCAGAGGTCGGCCAGGGCCTCGCCGCCGACCACTCCCACGCTCATGGCCACAACCCGGTGGGTCAAGGGCAGCCGGTTCAGGTCGCCGGCCTCCACCAGCTCCTGGAGGGCGAGCAAGAGCGCCACAAAACCACCGTTGACCGATGCGGTGCGGGTTCCCCCATCCGCTTGCAGCACGTCGCAGTCGATGGTGATGACCCGCGGCCCCAGCGCCTCCAGGTCCACCGCAGCTCGAAGCGAACGTCCAACCAGGCGCTGAATCTCTGCGGTGCGCCCCTTAAGCCGGTCCCCCTCTCGCTTGGTCCGCGTGTTCGTGGCGCGGGGCAGCATCCGATACTCGGCCGTGATCCAGCCTGCCCCAGACTCCTTCCGCCACCGGGGCACATCCTCGCTGATGGACGCCGTGCAGTGCACCCGGGTGTGCCCCATGGAGAACACGCAGCTTCCTTCCGCATGCCGGTTGAAGCCGGTCTCGCATTGTATGGGCCGGGGCTCGTGGGCCCCTCTTCCGTCGGTGCGCATGGTTTCCTCCCGCGCCTGGGTAACCCAGGGAGACCTTGCGGGCCGATGGGCCCGAGATAGGGGAGGAAGCCGGCGCCTTGTTCGGCGATTGGAGCACACGATGGATCGACGCAAGATTTCCCTGGCCGCGCTGGTGCTGGCCTTCTCCGTGGCCTGCGAAGAAGAGAGCACCACCAACCTCGGAGGCCTCGGAGGCCCCTGCGACCTGAGCCTGGACAACCTGGCGGGCACGTCGTGGGTCATGGACCGGATCAACCCGGACCGTTCCACGACCGCGGACCACAAGACCCGGGTGCGCTTTCGCCAGGAAGGGGAATCCCTCAAGGCGGAGTACAACGTGAGCTCGGTCGGGGACATGTACACCTACGACTGCACCCGCCGGAAGCGCGATGTGTACTGCCTGCAAGACCTGGACAAGGACTTTGTCTACCGCACCTGCGCCTCCATGGAGGTGCAGGGAGTCGAGTGCACCGCCGAGGCCATCAAAAAGCGCTCCCCGGGTGTCTCGGATGCAGCCCTGGAGGCCGGGGTGAAGGAGGCCAAAGAGGATCTGGCCACCAAGTTCAAGGACAAGGAGTCCGAGGCCTACAAGCAGTACGAGTTCGCCCACAGCAACCTGGGCAACAAGCTGCAATTCGTGATGTACGCAGAGGTGGAGGCCAACACCTGCGAGTTCATGATCACCGATGACTATTTTGTCTTGTACGAGGGCAAGTGGCGCGAGGACTCCAACCCGGTGGGCCGCAACGCCTTTGTGAAGTCAGAGGAAGATCTCTGGTGGGAGGACTGCGAGGACTACACGTGGCTGTTCGCCCGCAAGGAGGCGGACTTCCCAGCCACCAAGGCCGAGAAGATCAGCCAGTGCCAGGCGGGCCCCTGCGCCTTTGGGGTAGGCGATGCCGCCAACTTCCTCTATGTGGGAGAGAGCGCTGCCACGCCGGAGGAGGGCTGTACCTACAGCATGGACATCGGGATCGATGGAAAGCCCGCCAAGTCGGGAGTCGCCGCCGAGATCAAGAAGGTGGGCGGGAAGGATCGGGTGCATTGGGGGGCAAGCCACAGCTTCACTGAACCCGGTCTCCACGCGGTCGCCATGGCTCGAAACAAGACTTGCAACGGCGCCACCGAGCGCATCGATGTAGCTTGCGCACCGGCAAAGGTGTCCCAGTAGCCCCCATATAGAGGGGCGGAGGTCAGTCGACCCGAGCCCGCCAGGTGGAGCCTGCGTTCCCATCCATCACGATCACACCCAGGGCATCCAGTTCGGCCCGAATGGCGTCGGCTCGTGCCCAGTCCTTGTCCGCGCGGGCCTGATCCCTGTCCGCGAGGCGGGCATCAATCTCGGAAGGTTCCGTTCCCTGGGCCCGCATGCGCTTGACCTTCAGCTCGTCGAAGAACGCACCCGGAGTTGCAGCACCGATGCCCAGCACCTGGGCTGCAAGGGAGAACGCCGCGGCCGCCGGCACAAAGAGCGCTGCCCCCCGCTTGCGGATCGCCTTGGCGTTGGCGGCCCTGTTGACCGCTCGCACGAGCTCAAAGAGATGTCCCAGGGCCTTGGCGGAGTTGAAGTCCTGGTCCATGGCCTCATCAAACCGAGCTGGAAAGTCCGTTCCCAGGCTCCAGAGTGCGAGGGCGTCTTCTCCCAGGTCACGGCACAGGTTCTCACCCGTGTCTGAGGCGGGCTTGGACGCCATCTCCTGGGCGATCTCAATCGCCTGGTAGATGCGGTCCAGGCTGCCCACGGCCTCCGCCAGGGCCTCCGTGGAGTAGGGCAGGGGCGAGCGGTAGTGGGCGCCCAGGTACAGAAGCTTGAGCGCCTCGCCGGGGACCTCTTCCAGGATGTCTCGAATGCGGACGAAGTTGCCGAGAGACTTGGACATCTTTTCCGCGCCCATGTTCACGTGGCCGTTGTGCAGCCAGTACCGGGCGAAGCCCTCGCCCGTGGCGCCGACGGACTGGGCGATTTCGTTTTCATGGTGCGGAAAGATCAGGTCGATGCCGCCCCCATGAATCTCGAACGAGGCCCCCAGGTGCTCACAGCTCATGGCCGAGCACTCGATGTGCCACCCGGGGCGACCGGCTCCCCAGGGGGACTCCCAGGAGATCTCATCTGCTTTGGAGGCTTTCCACAGGGCGAAGTCGGCGGGGGATCGCTTCTCTGGATCCACCTGGACCCGCTCTCCTGCGATCAGGTCTTCGAGAATCCTGCCGGAGAGCTTCCCGTAGTCGGCGAACGTCTCCACGGAGAAATAGACGCTGCCATTCGCCTCGTAGGCATGACCCCTCTCCACGAGGGATTCCACCATGGCGATGATGTGCGGAATGTGGTCGCTGACCTTTGGTTCCACGTCTGGCTTCACCAGGCCCAGGGACTCCAGGTCCTGATCCAGCTCGTCTATGAAGAACGCGGAAAGCTCCAGGGGATCCCGCTCCGTTTCCGCTGCCCGGGCAATGATCTTGTCATCCACGTCCGTGTGGTTGCGGACAAAGTGCACCTCGAAGCCCTTGTGCCGCAGGTGGCGGACCACCATGTCGAACGAGATCATGGCCCTCGCGTGTCCGATGTGGCAGTAGTCGTAGACCGTCATGCCACAGACATAGATCCCCACCTTTCCAGGGGAGGCAGTCTCAAGGGGCTCCAGCGATCGAGTGGCGCTGTTGTAGAGCCGCAGGGTGGGCTCAGACATGGCTACTTCTTCGCGCCGGTCTTCTTGGCTGGAGCCTTCTTCTTGGCTGGAGCCTTCTTTTTCGTCGGCGTGGATTCCTTGGGAGCGGCCTTGCGGGCCGCCTTGCCGGCGTTCTTGGGCATCTTGGCGCCGGGGAGGAACAGGTCGTCGATTTCCTTTTCGATGTCTTCTTCGTCCCTGTTCTTGGCAACCGCGATTTCCTGGACCAGGAGCGTCCGGGCCTGGTCGTACATCTTCTTTTCGCCGAAAGACAGGTTCTTGTCCCGCTTCATGAGGGCAAGATCCCGGAGCACCTTTGCCACCTCGATGGGGTCTCCCGTCTTGATCTTGTTCATGTACTCCCGGTAGCGGCGGTTCCAGGTCTGGTTGTCCGGCGGGGTGTCGCGATCCAGCAGGATCTCGTAGACCCCCTCCACCCGGCGGGGTTGGATGATCTCTCGCATGCCGATCGCGTCCGCGTTCTGAATGGGCACCTTGATCGTCATGGCGTTGTCGAGAATCTTGACCACGTAAAACGTCAGCTTCTCACCCTCGAACTCCATGGTTTCAATGGACTGGATGATTCCCACGCCATGGGCCGGATACACGGCCTTGTCTCCAACCTGAAACTCCACGGTGTCTCCTCGTCGCCGCTCCCTTGGGGAGGGCAGGGTAAGCACGGCCGGCGGGCCGGCCCGGGGGGCCGGTTAACTTGTTTGGGCCCGACTGCCGGGCCAAACGACTGGAAAACCCGTGAAAACCGCGCAACGTACTCTTGCCAGGCTCTTCCTGCGGACGTGGGCGCCTTCTTTCTTTGTCACCCTGTTCGTCCTGGGGAGTGCCGGGTGGCTGGTGCTTTTGGGCGCCGAGGTGATGCGTTCAGGCATGCGGCCAACCCCTCTGGGGCTTCTCGCCCTCGCGGCCGGGTTTCTTCCCCAGTTGATTTGCTGGTTGGTGCCGATCGCTGCGGGGGTCGCTGTGGTGGGCACGCTCGCGGACTGGAGCTGCGGGGGGCAGTGGTTGGGGATGAAGGCCGCCGGATTGGGAGGCCGATCCCTCTGGCCAAGTGTCACGTGGTTGTCCTTGGCGGTTGCCATGGCGGTGGCCCTCGCGGGTCACCTTGGGGTGCCGTCCAACCAGGCGTGGGTGCAGCAAGTTCTCCTGGAAGAAGCGCTGCCGATGCCTGGACGGGTGGTGGCGCTGGGGCCGGTCCGTTTGCAGGCGGAGGAAGCAAGCGCAAGCGGTCTGAAAGGGGTGCAGGTGACGTCGGAGGCATGGCGCGGGCAGGCTGCCGGAGGCAGGTTGGAGGGCGCCCTTCTCTCTCTTTCGGGTGGGGGGTTCGAGAGCTGCGAAGGCGATGTACAGGGAACGTTCGAGAGCGCGGAGCTTCCTCTGCCTGTCTTGAAGGAACCCGGTTCCCACCGTCACCCGGAGTACCAACGTTCCATTGTCTTCAAGCGCTCCAGTTGGCCGGTCTCGGTGGTGTTTCTCCTCTTCCTCTGTGTGCCCGCGGGGTTGGGGGGAAGAAGCTGGCTGCCTGCGGTGGCCCTTGGAGGTCACTGGGTGTTGGTAAGGGTCATGGATCACCTGTCTCCGCAGCTGGGTGGGGGAATCGCTGCTTGGCTTCCCACGCTCCTCCTGGGGGTGTTCACGGCCCTCATCTGGTTCCGGTGGAGGGATTGGTGAGGTCTTTGTTCTCGTGAGAATCCTGATTTGGGGCATGCGACGAGCGCTTGGGGGGGCACTTCTCTGGGTGGGTCTGGGAAGCGCGACGGTGCTGCTCGTCGATGGAGTGGAGCGATCTCGATTGCTGGTGGAAGGAGCGTCCTTTGGGGTGTGGGGCGCGGACCTCCTGGAGAGGGTTCCTTTGTTGCTAAGAGAGGTGTTTCCGTTGCTTATTGTGGTGGGGGTCGTTTGGAGTCTTGCGGATTCCCGCAGCAAGGGGGAGTGGCTTGGGCTGCAATCCACGGGCGTGTCCCCGAGCCGGCTCGCCCTGGGGGCCGCCCTGGCGGGCGGAGGAGTGGCTGCTGTGGGGGCGGTCTGCCTGGAGGGCTTTGCGCCTCCAGGCGAGAACTTTCTACCCTGTGGAAGCCTCCCGTGGAACTCGTTGGGGGAGGCCCCGGGAAGCAGTCGGACCCTGGTTTGGGGAAGTACTCCCATCTGGTGCTGGATCCTGGTGCGTCGGACACTCGGCCGCCGCGACTCGACCTCTATGGCCCTGGTTCATGCATGCCTTTCACTGGGCTGCACGCAGATGATCCTCTCCCTCATGGCCCACATGGGAGCGGCTGGCGGCTGGACGGTCGGGGTGCTGGGGGCAGCTCTTTCTTTGGGGGCGTTGTCTCCAGGGACTACTTGTCGATCCACTCAAAGTGGTCCAGCTTTCCCCAGGGGATGAAGACCGTCCTCTTTTCGGCCTCCACGTCGCGGCCTCGGTCGTCCTGGTGTCCCGAGACCTTCAAGGTGATTCCTCCGGTGCCCTGATCTTGCAGGTCGCCTGTGAGCGCCCAGACATTGGCGGGCCCCTCTCCGTCAAAGTGGAACAACGAGGTCTTCAGGTAGGCTTGAACAACGGGCACGGCGTCCTCCGGGGGGTTCACATAGCCGACAGGGTTTGACGCCGCATGCCCCATGGGGCAAGGAGGAACCCTTGGAGGAACTCCCATGACTGTATTCGCCATGAGTCTGGTGCTGGCCTGTGGGGCTGGCGCTGAAATTACCGCGGAGAGAGATGCCCTGCAGGGACAAGTGGTTTCGCTGGAAACCCGCATCGAACGCCTCGAGCTTGAGAAGGCCGCCCTGGATGCCCGCGTGCAGAAGCTGCAAGCGGGTGGAACCAGTGCTCGCCAAGGGGCCACGGATGCTCGCCGAAAGGCGATGTCCGAGCTGGACGCGATGGGGCCGAAGGCTCTTCTTGCGCGCATGGATCTCCAGGCTGGAGACAAGCTGGGCGTGACCCTGGAGACATCCTTGGGCACCATTTCTTGCGAACTTTACCCGGACAAGGCGCCCCTGACCGTGCTGAACTTCTTCGAGCTCGCCACCGGCAAGCGAGAGTGGAAGGACCCCCGAAGCGGGGAGTGGAGCGCACGTCCCCTGTACGACGGCACTATCTTCCACCGGGTCATTCCCAAGTTCATGATCCAGGGAGGGGATCCCCAGGGAACGGGCCGGGGAGGCCCGGGCTATCGGTTCAAGGATGAAAAGCAGACCGGGGTAGCGTTTTCGGAGCCCGGAATCCTGGCCATGGCCAACGCGGGTCCCAACACAAACGGCTCCCAGTTCTTCATCACAGATGGCACCCCTACCCACCTGAACGGTCGGCACACCATCTTTGGAGGAGGGTGCGCCCCCATGGAAGTGGTCAAGGCCATCGCCCTGGCCAAGGCGGATCGTCGCAACAAGCCCTTGACCGACGTGACGCTGGAGAAGGTGACCTTCCAGCGTCCCTGACTACCTCTGGTAGCCGAGGCCTAGAAAGACCACGTTGGTCGTGTCAGACAGGTCCCCGATGGTGATCAGGGTCTTGTCCAGTGCCACCTCGATTTCCTGGTTGATCAGCTGGTACCCGAGGACGAGCAGCAAACCATCCTGCACGTCATAGCCGGCTTCCAGGTTGACCGAGGTGCTGTAGCCGCCCATGTCGAACCCCTCGGTGCCACTGGATGGACGCAGGCCCTTCTGGATGCTGGTCTGCAGGTATCCGCCAAGCCCCGGAAGCTCCGCGCCTAGTTCCGCTCCGAAGGATGCGCCGCTGACCGGAAGCGCCCCATAAGCAATGGCAGTTCGGCTTGTGGGGGACTCGTAGGTGTAGGTAATGAAGTCGCCGTACTGGAATCCGACACGACCGGCCGCATAGTAGTGGTTGCCGGCTTCGGTGAAGCCGTAGCGGGCCTTGGCAGCAAAAGAGACCAGGGGGACGGCATCCGTGACGCGGGCCTCGGTGCCGGGCCAGTCAGCGCCGTAGATCGCCACGCGGGAGCGAAACTCCGCTCCCAACATGGGCAACTGCGGGAGCCAGGCATCGATGGCCAATCCCCCACCTTGTAGAGGTGCGCCTTCCAGGCTGACCTCGTCCTCGTACAGGGGATTGTCCTCAAAGGCCGCAGGGGTTTGGGTGTAGTCATAGGTGCCGGTGACCCACCCGCCTCGAACGCGAATCCAGGGGAGGTCAGCCCTGGCGCCCGGTACAGGGACCGTAGCGGTGGAGGTGGTCTCGGGGGGAAGCGCTGTGGGTGCAAGGGCCTCCACAATCGGTTCTGGTCGGCCCTCCTCGGGCTCGGGGGTGGGCGCACCCTTCACCAGGGGAATCGTGAGCATCTGGAAGGTGGCTCCATCCTCTGTGGACACGACAATCTTGGTGCTTGCCGTCGTGTCTGTCGGCATGGTGATGCGTGCCTGGTAGCGGCCTCCGCCCAGCTCCTTGAGTACGCCAACTTCTCCCTGGGAAGCCATGATCGCAAGGTGCTGTCCAGACAGTCCCCGCCCCTCGGCGTTCTTGGCGTGGATGTCCAGGGAGACGGACCCGCCTGGAGCCGCGGACCCGGGCTGGGACACCACGTCAATCTTGGACACGGTGGAGGTTCCGCCGGTCACGGTGCCGATGGGGCCCAGTCCTTCCGCGCCTTCGCGGGGCACCTGGAGTTGGGCGATGCTCCCCGCCCAGGAAGTGTTCCACTGCTGGGTTTGGGTCGTGCCCGAGGCTGGCATCACAAGGTCGGGCAGAAGGTCAGCGCTTCCCAGGAAGATCGGGGCGCCTCCCACGAAGTTACCTGCCCGGGCGGTGATGGTGGTCAGGCCCGGATGCCCGCCAGCGGTGTAGATGATCTGCTGAATGCCCAGGCTGTTGGTCGTGGCTGAGTCCGGCAGGGTCCCGCCGGCGCCGGTCACACGAAGGTCCACATCAACTCCGGGGATCGGGTAGCCGAATGCATCCACAGCCAGGACGGTGATGACCGAACTGGAGAGATTGTCGGCAGGAAGTCGGCTGCGGCTCGTCACCACCACCACCCCGTGAATCATGTTGCCTGAAGGGGCGGGAAGGACCGTGGCGGTGAGATCCACACCGGTCTTTCCGGTGGTGGTGAAGGTGGCCTGGTAGTCACCGCCCTGGAGGTCTTTCACCCCACCATGAAGGGTTGCGCCGGTGGCGTTGAATTGGAGGTTGCGACCGGAAAGGCCGACGCCCTGGCTGTCTTCCACCCGGGAAAAGACCTTGAATGCGCTGGTGGTGGGTCCCAGTCGAGGTGGGTCTGCATTCAGGGACACCCGCCCGGAGCGCAAGGGCACCAGCGCCACCGCCATGGAGTCGGACTGGATGCCGGGCTCTCCCTGGATGGAGGCTTGAATCGTGACCTCTGACGAAGCGCTCATGCGAGGGGGTGTAAACAGCACCTCGTATACGCCCTCACCCAGGTGCTGGGGCTTGCCCATGGTGCCCGCGGTGGCGGAAAAGGAAAGGGCTGCCTCACCATCTGGGACTCCCGTAAGGGAGGTCACATAGGTTCGAATGGGGATCTCGGTCTGCCCATCGCCGGGCAAGGCGTTGTGGGTCGGAAACAGGGCAATTCGCCGGGTGACCGGGACCTTCAAGTCCAGGGGCTCCTCGGTGGTCTTGCCGCCCACCACCGTGGACAAGACACCTTGGCTCACGCCTGGATCCACCTCAATGGGCACCACCGCCCGTCCATCTTCGTCGGTCTGGTAGGGGCCGAATGGTCGGTCCCCGACGCGGAGAATCACCATGGCATTGGGGGCGGACTGCACCGGGTAACCGACCTTGCCCACGAGGGGCACGGCGATGGCGCCGTAGGTCTGTGAGGGCGAGCGTGCATCGGCCACGGTGATCAAGTCGGTGTGTGGGTAGACCACCTTAGGCGGGGTGTATCGACCGGTGAAACGACCTTCTCCCAGGTGGATCACGTTGGTCACCTCTCCGCTGGCCGCCCGAATGAGTAGCTCCGGGTCGCCGGCGGCATCACTGAACGCCGGAATCTCAAAGGACAAAGACGCCCCCATGTCCTGGCCGAGAATGACCCGTGCCGGGTTGAGGGAAGCGATCACTGCATCAGCGGGAGGGGGGAGCAGGTCCAGAGACCAATTGATGTTGACGGCGCTGCCGTTGGGGGATCGTCCCTTGAGGCGGAGCAGGGCTTGTCTCGGCTGCCGGATTTTCGGGGGGGTATAGACAAAGGAAAAGAGGCCGCCTCCCACCTCACTCAAGGACGTGGCGGTGCCGGAAGAGGTGATCACGCGAAAGCGCGCATCACCGGCCAGCGGCGTGCCGTCGGACTTCAGCATCAGCACGTTCAGGGTGACAGGAGTCTCACCGTCTCCGACAATTGGACCGGCTGGGAGCATCTCGTAGAGCCCCGCTGCGGGAAAGATCGCTGGTGCGTCCTGTGCTTTGGCCGAGGCCGAAAACAGGAAGAAGGAAGCGAGAAAAAGTGCCAAGAGGCGCTTGGACAGTGCCATCCGAGCTGCTCCGTTGTTTAGGTCAAATCGTCTTGGGTCGAAACCTGAGGCGCGGGGAGTATACGTGGATTCTTGGGGCAAGGGTGGCCTGTCAAGGCATCTTGACGTCTGCACGGGGTGCACACCCCGGGGCCCAATAGGGGGAGCCCTCCAGGCGAGACTTCAAGGTGTCAACCTCCTGGGGATGCAGTTCAAAGGTGCCGGGCTGTCCCGTGCGGGGATCGGCTTGGGTGGCAAACCAACGGTCTCCGGTCTTGGTTCGGTGGAGCACAAGCCCCCGCGGATCCTCGTAGACCATTTCCAGGTCAGAGGCGTTCAGGCGACCGCTCGGGGGGGGCGAGGGTTCCTCCTCGGTGGCTTCTTCCGGTGCCTCTGGTGCTACCTCGGGGACAGGTGGTGGTGCGGCCTCTTCCAGCACCTCCTCAATTTCCCACTGCACCTCGAGAATCTCTCCCTTTGCGATGGAGTGCAGTTGGTCCTGGATGTCGCTGCCTCCTGCTCCCTTGCACAGGGCGAGCAATTTCTCCCGAACCACGGCTCGGTCCGCATCGCTCGAGTCGCGCAACAAGGCGATCAATTCTGGTACCGACTCCACTTGGCCTCCTTGGATTCCCCCCCCCCTGTAACGCAGCATTTGCATGGAGAAGCAACACAGAATTTGTCTGAGCATCTGCCCCTCTCCACCCACGGGGGGCGCGTCTGTGATTGAATGCTCCCAATGCGACTGTTTGACCACCTTGAAAAATCCCTGCGAGAGAGGCTGGTGGGGCTCGCAGAGGAAATCCATGTCACCACGGGGGAGCTGATCATTCGTAGGGGTGAGCACAACTCGGACGTGTATCGAATCCTGAACGGTGCACTGGAGGTCGTGGACAGCCGCGCCACACCCGAGGTGGTCCTGGATGTTCTGGGCCCTGGGGCGGTGGTGGGGGAGATGGCGTTCCTGGAGGATCGGCCGCGATCAGCCGACGTGCGGGTTGGTAAGGACGCAGAGTTGTTGTGCTGGCGGGGGGCGGTGCTGCACCAGGCCCTTGAGGACGATCCCGACCTGGCCTCCCGCTTCTTTCGGGCGGCCGCAGCGCAAATGTCCGTGCGTCTTCGGGCCGCAAACACCCTTGCCACGAGCGTGGGGGGAGCTGGAGGCGGGCTCGGGGCCTCCGACGACGCCAAGAAGCGCGGCGAGGCACTGGCGAGCCGGCTGAAGTCCCAGTTGGTGGATTTGGAAACCAGCTTGCGCACCCATCCAGACGGTCCAGCGCGGGAGGCGCTGGGGTCCGTGATCACCCGGTTCGTGGAGCAAGGTGCCCGTGCCTTTGGAGGGCTGACCTTTGAGGAGGCACAGGCGGCAGGGGAGACCTTGTCTCGGGAGCTCCATCCCTACCTTGTCCGGGCCAAGACTGTGGAGCTGGCAGGAGCCCGTGCGGAGGGGGGGGGCTGGGCTCAGCTGCACGGGCATGTCTACAACAATGAGGCTCGGGGAATTGACCCCATGGGGGTGGCCCTGGATGCTGCGCTCCTTGCCCTTCCCACCTCCCAGGCGATCAGGGCGAGAAAGGACGCGATTGCAACTTGTGCGGGAGATTGTTTGCCCAGCGGGCGTCCACGTGTGCTGGTGGCTCCCACCTTGACCGGGGTCGTGGTGGCTCGGCTTGGGCAGATGCTCGCCGCTGGTGGTGGGGACATCACTTGTGCGGACTCCGACTCTACCTCCCTTGCTGTGCTGGATTCCGGGGTCACCACGCGCCCCAGCAAAGTCATGTTGCATGCCCGCCACGCTGATTTGTCCCACATGGTCATGGGGCGGGGCGTGGATCTGGAGGGTCCCTTTGATCTGGCTTTGGTGGATGGGCTTTTGGATTACCTGCCGGATCGGGTAGCGGCTTCGCTGGCCGCAGCGATTGAGGGGCAGCTCTCCCCGGGAGGGTGGGCCATCTTGAGCCAACTGGGGCCGTCTCCCGACTCCTTTGTGTTCGACCATCTCCTCGGTTGGAGAACGGTACGCCGGACGCCGGGCCTTCTCATGGAGCTCTTTCGCACTGCCGGGTTTGAGGACTTGAAGGTGGTTTGGAGCGACGAGGTGGGGGTCTTGATCGCCGGACGAAAGCAGGAAGGACTGCGGCTCGTGTCAGCAGCGTCCGCTGATGCGCCCCAAAGTCTCGTGGAATAAGCGGCGTATTGTTTGCATTTGAGCGGGCGCAGACATAGGCTTTGCTGCTTGTAAACCCGGCACACGGAGGGATGGCAATGATGCCGAATCGAACCCACACACGGCTTGTGCTTCCAGGACTCCTCATGGGGGCCCTTGTGGCCTGTGGAGGGGGCGATGAATCCGCCCCGGAAGCCCCTGCAGCCGCAGGCTCGGAAGCTCCTGCTGCAACCACACCTCCCCCGTCGCTGTCCTCTCAGCTGCAGGACCTGGCGATCCAGGATCACCTGGTGCCGAGTCCTGGCGAGATGCAGCGTGCTTTGTCAAAGGCGGGCATTGAGACCAGCCTCTCGGCCCTGGTTCCTGTCCGGGACCTGGACATGACCGTGGCCAACAAGGACCAGGTGGCGGTACGCACCGGCGTGATTCTGGCGGACATGTTGCTCACGGTGAAGACTGTAGAAGCCAAAGTGACCGCGGGCCGACTCGGCAAGATCAAGACCGGCCTGAGTGAGTTGAATGCTGGCTCGGATCTTCCTGCGGAGATTGACAGCCTGATCAACCGTATCAACAACGGCGCCCTCCAGGGGGATCGCCTGCTGTTTGAATTGGACGAGCTCTCCGCTGCCGTGATTCCAGAGATCAAGTACGAGGCGGACTGGATTCTGCCATTGCTCCAGGCTGGTGCCTGGCTGGAAGGCGCCAACCTGGTGAGCAAAGCCCTGAAGAACGAGGGCAACTCGGAGGCCGCGGCCAACCTGCTGGTTCAGCCCCAGGTGGTGAACTACTTCATCCGCTACGTGGATGCAGAGGCCAAGGAAAAGGTGGATTCCGCTGTTCTTGGACAGCTCAAGAAGACCCTTGATTCCCTGAAGACCATTTGTGATGGCGGGACCGTTGGGGACGGCGAGCTCGACACCATTCAATCCACCACTGCTTCCGTTCTCGAACTGCTGTAGGAGACACCATGCTGCGCACTGTGCTTGCTGTTCTCGCTGCCTGCCTGTTTCTGGGGGTCCTTCCCGCCCAAGCGGACGAGGACTATGCGGAGACACTTCTCCGACAGAAGATCTGGGATGGCTACAACGAGGGATGGGCGGTTCGCACCGCCACAACGGCTGAGTTGGCCCAGGAGGAGTACCGCATCTACCTGGTGACGCTCTACGCGGGAAACCAGTACCGGATTCTCGGCGTGGGGGACAAGGACGTCTCAAACCTCGACCTTGTTTTGCACGATTCCGATGGAAATACGGTGACGTACGACGAATCGAGCGATCCCCAGCCCGCCCTCGAGTACACACCGGATTCCACCGCCACCTACTTTGTGGTGGTGCACGCACGCACCCTCGCCCAGGCTTCCAGCAAGGCAGGGGTAGGAATGGCGGTGACCTACAAGTAGACTCGCCCTCGTGGCGCGTTTCGAAGACTTGGTTCGTGTCCAGCTGGAAACAGCGGGCGTGGATGTAGAACCTCAGACCCTGCGACTCGGGGTGGACCTGGCGCGCATGCTCGTGCGCTCCACGGACACGGTGGTTCACGAGAATGCGCGCAAGGCGCTGGATGAGGCGGTTGCTGCCCGGACCGACCTTCCGCCGGAGGCCAGGGAGGTTCTGCTGGACCTGGCGCTCTCCCCTCGATTTCGGACTGCGCTGAAGGCGGGAGAGGTTCGCGCCTTCGCCGGGTACTTCGGACGGGAGGCAGCCAACCTGCTCCAGGAGGAGCAGTCCCAGGAATTGGATTACGAGGGGTTCGCCGGGCGCTACGGCACCGAAGGGGCGTTGCTCCTGTTGGATGCCCTGTTTCGAATTGCTGTGGCGGACGGATCCCTGTCCGACGTTCAGGCCCGAGACCTGGAGCAGGTTGCCGCAGATCTGGGCATCGATGGCATCCTGGTTTCCGCGTTGTTTCAACGGTACGACGCCCGGTACGCTGCAGGGGACCTGTCTTGGACCCTGGAAGGGGATCGGGTCACCGTGGGGCGCGGCGCGGGCAACGACATTGTGCTCACGGATCCACAGGTGGCGCGGCACCACTGTACTTTTGTACGAGAAGGCCAGCGCTGGCGGGTGGTAGACGCACACAGTGGCCGACCGGTTCTCGTGGATGGCGTGCCCATTTCGGCCACCCCCATCACCCAGTCCAGTCGGATTCAGATTGGTCCCTGGACCTTGCAGCTCACAGGGGACGTGCTCCAGGCGTTTGGGCACCGGTCTTTCACTGCCTTGTCCGTGAAAGAACTGAGCCGAAAAATCGGCGATATCACGTTGTTGGAGGATGTTTCCTTTACGGTCTTCAGCGGGGAAGTGGTGGCCCTGGTGGGGCCTTCGGGCGCTGGGAAGACCACGCTGATCAATGCCATCAGCGGCATCGCTCCGGCGGACAGTGGCGACGTTCTTCTGGATGGAAGGGACTTCCACGGCATCCTCGCGGCGGACCCTTCGGCGGTGGGGTTGGTGCCTCAGGAGGATCTGGTCCACCCGGAGCTCCTGGTGGAGGAGTCCCTCTACTATTCCGGACGCCTGCGCTACCCCCCGGATGTGAGCAGTGAGGAGGTTCACCAGCAAGTCGACCGTGTCCTGAACGAGCTCGGCATTGGGCACATCCGGGAGTCCCGCATTGGCGATGCCTTCCAGCGGGGCATCTCGGGAGGACAGCGCAAGCGGGTCAACCTGGGCCAGGAGCTGCTCACCCGATCGACCCGGGTGCTCTTCCTGGATGAGCCCACCTCGGGCCTGGATCCACGTTCTGCCCACGGAATCGTAGGGCAAGTGCGTCAGCTTTCGGATGATGGGCGCATCGTCTTTCTGGTCAGTCATGACCTGACCCCGGGAATCATGGCCCTGGTGGACCACCTGATGGTGTTGGTGCCGGGCGGACGCCTTGGGTTCTTTGGCACCCCTTCGGAGGCTTGTCGGTTCTTTCGGGTGGCCAGTCCAGACCTCATCTTCAACAAGCTCGAGGAGCGATCTCCCGAGCAATGGCGAGATGCCTACAAGAAGAGCCACCACCACCGCAAGTACGTGGCCACCCGGGAGCACCTCCTGGGTACCCACAAGCTGGAGGAACAGACTGAGGAAGTGGCTCGGGCACCGTGGAAGCCAGCTCGCTGGCTTCAGTTGAAGACCCTGACCGCTCGCTACGCCCGGGCAAAGATGCGGGACCGCACGGGATTGGCTGTCTTGTTGGCCCAGCCACCGCTGCTGGCGCTCATGGTGCTGATTGTCTTTCCGGTGCCTACCTTCCGCACCATGTTCATGCTCTCCCTCTCGTGTCTTTGGTTTGGCATGTCTGGCTCGGTGCGTGAGTTGATCACGGATCGGGCCATCTGGCGCCGGGAGCGGAAGGTGGGGGTGGGGGTGCTGCCCTATGTGGGGTCCAAACTCCTGGTGTTGGGGTTCGCCATCGTGGTGCAGGTGCTGGCCTTCACAGCGTTGATCTTCTTTTTCCTGGATTTGGCGGACTACGGTTTCAACTTCTGGGCCTTGGTAGGGGTCAACATTCTCACGGGGCTGGCCGGAACCACGCTGGGGTTGATGGTCTCAGCGGGGTACTCCAGCTCGGAAGCCGCAGTCGGCACCTTGCCTCTGATTCTCATTCCGCAGATCTGTTTCTGCTCGGTGATGGTCCCCCTGCGGCACATGGGCGCCCTGGCGAAAGCCATCACGTGGATCACCATTGAGCGGTTTGCCTTCGATGCCACCCTGAAGACTGGCGAGTACCTGGGGAGCGTCGGGGTGGGAGATGGCAAGTGGGAGCGGGTGCCCATGATGGGACCGCTCTATGACCTGGGCCTGAAGAGCGCCGATGTGATGGACATGGGGCTGGATCTGGACCAGCTGGTGGGGGCGCTGGCGGCCTTTGCGGTTGCGTTCCTGGTCTGTACCCTGGGCCTTGTGTGGCACCGGGATCGCCCGGTTCGCTAAGGGCTACCGCCGGGCTGGCTGAATCCCCAGCCGCCGCATGGATCTGCGCAGTGCATACAGTCCCTGGGCGCCTGCCTGCACCCCGGCCGCCGCGTAGGAGAGGGAGCCGGGGTTCCAGAATGCCCCCTCGATCAAGTCCGCATCGACATCGACCATGCCGCTCTCCTTTGCCAACTCGAACAGTCGGGAGTGGGGGTAGATGCGAATCGGCTGCATCATCAACAGGGTGAACATGCGCAGGCGGGGGCCAAGTTGTAGGCGGGCCCGGGCCAGGAAGCGGAGCAACGAGAGAAGAGAGCGCAGGTCTTCACCCGGGGAATTCAGGAAGAAGCTGTATTCCACGTCCATGTCGTGGCGTTTGGCGACCTCCAGTGTGTAGAGCAGATCCTTGTGGCGGAAGTTCTTGTCCAGGTTCTTCAGCATCCTGTCGTCCACGTGATCCGGAGAAAAGGACAACAGCACGCACCCGGCCCGCTTGCACCAATCGATCAGCTCGTCCGGGAGGGTGCGTTCCTTCTCGTTGAACCAGGCCGACCACTGCACCTCCAGGCCGCGGGCCACGATCTTCTGGCAGATCTCGATGGCATGCCCCACGGGGATGTTGAAGATCTGGTCGCAAAAGAACAAGCGATCCACGCCGTGCTCCTGCACGAGCACCTCCATCTCGTCCACCACGTGGCTGGCGGGGCGGCAACGGACCGTGTGCCCCAAGAGAAACGTGTCGCTGCAGTGGACACAATGGAGGGCGCAGCCCCGCTTGGACTGGAGGCCCACCGAGACTGTGGAGGACCGCTTGTACGAATCGAAGGGTACGAGTGTCTTGTCAAAGGGCTGAAGGGTGCCAAAGTCAAGGATCTCAGGGGCCCCGGTGTACCGTGGGGTGCCATCCGAATCTCGGAACCAGGTCCCGGACACGCTGGATGGGTTGTCCAAGGCATCGAGCAGCTGGGGGAAGCGGTGCTCTCCTTCTCCCCAGATCCCAAAGTCCAGCTCGGGGAGTCGGCGCATGAAGGCTTCGGCGTACAAGGAAAAGGCCGTGCCCCCCCCGACCAGAAGAGCCTCGGGTGCCTCGGCTCGAATGGCTTGGACCGTGCGCTGCTGGGGCTCAAAGTCATCTGCATGGACCCCGGGCATGGCCACCTTGATATTGCGCAGAGACAGGCCCACCACGTCAGGGGAAAAGGTTCGGACCTTTTCTCGAAGAACCGCCATGGGATCCGGCGCATCCCGGACGGTGTTGGCGTCGAAGATCTCCACTTCGTGGTTGTCGGGAAGGTGGGCCGCCAGGTAGGCGAGGCCGATGGGGTACACCAGCTCCATGTCGAGAGCGGTGAAGGCCTGGATCAAGAGAACGCGCATCGGGCTGTACGCTATCACCCCTCCAGGTGGGACGGCTGTGTGTGGGCTTATCGCCTGGGAATCGCTTGGGGGGGGCCTTCCGGGAACCGGAGAAGCTCCCAGACCACAAAAAGGCGCGGGGCTCGGTCGGTCACGGGCTCCAAGGCGACGCCAATGGAGGCATGCGTGCACTCTTCGCACAACAGGTTCGCCAGGTGTCCAGGGGAGAGGCGCGTGATGTCCAGGGCCTCACGCCAGGTGGGAGCGGCCGCCAGGTCTTCCCGGTGCAGGGCGCGGGGGTGGAATCCGCGGGCGGCGCGGTCAGCCACCCCTTCGGTCACCTGGGGAATTCTGTGTCCCAGCGTTCCATGGGCAGCCATCAGGGCTGCATGTTCCCGGGCCAGGGGTTCAAAGGCGGCAAAGCGGGTCAGCGGTTGTACGCCGGCCTTGCTGCGGAGCTTGTTCAACTCCACGTACAGGGCATCGGTGGCCTCCATGGGATCCGGCGGTCCTTTGGCGGACACTCCGGGAACCGGCGAGAGGGCGGGGGGATCGATGTCCACGAAGTGAGACCAGTTCAAGACCACCTGGGTGTCGGTCCGTGTGCGTGAGACCAGCTCCAGCTGGTAGACCCCTGGCTCATGGAAGACGTCCAGGTAGCGGGCGTGTCCGCTCACGATCTCGTGGGAGCTCACGTCGCCAGAGGGCCGTGTGACAAAGAGAATCGGGTCGGGCACCCGGGAGAAGGGATCGCCGCCCCCTTTGTCGAGCACCTCCAACACCACGGGCACGCGCTCGTCCAGGGACAGGTCCCGGGGGATGGGATCCAACATGGCCGGTCGATGTGCAATGGCACCGATCCAGAGGGTCAGGTTGTCGGCATAGTCCCGGCGCACCAGGGCAACGTCCACGGCCTGGTTTCGTGCCAGGGCGGCGTTCGCAAGCTCCTCTGCCAGCTCCTCCGGCCAGGCCCCCCCGTTGACGCGCCGGGCAAAGCGGGCGTGCCCCGGGTATCCGGCGAGAGCGAGGGCCTGCCATGTGGCTTCAGGGGTCAGGCGGCTGTCCCGGTCGGCGCTTGCCTGGGCCAGCTCCCGGGCTGCTGAGGCCAGGCCTGCGTCCCAGGTGGAGCCCGGCACCCGGCCTACAAGCCAGGAAGCTTCTTCCAGGACCGGATCTGGCAAGGGTCGAAAGCGTACGGTCGCACCTTGCTCGGGGGCGGCACGAGGCCCCTGGCAGGAAGCCAGCGGCAGGGCGAACAGGATCAACAGCCACCTATTCATGGCCGAGATCCACCACCAGCATCACATTTCCTTCTCGGGTGCCTCCCGCGACCCCCACGTTCTCGAAGCTGGGGTCCAACAGGTGGATGCGGTGATCCACAGACCAGTACAGGTCGTCCAGGCAGGCATTGATCGAGACAGCGTGACACCGAAGCTCCGCAACGGGTGAGTCGCCGTAGCCGAGCCCGGCCATGCGCGCCACGGGATCTGAGATTCCCTCGCCGCTCATCCACTCGGAGAGGGCCTTTCGGGCGGAGGTCTCGAGCATCGGCTCCGGGTCCAGGCTGGGGGCTTCCACCAGGTGCCGGAGCGCGTCCAGGCCGTCGGTGGCAAGTCGCTTGATCTCCTTTGCATCACCGGTGGAGAGCGGCCGTGACAGCTCGATGGGAGCGTCTGCGGGTTCCGTCACCCCCACGTAGATGGGCGCCCGCGCCAGGTCCACAGCCCGATCCCCCACGACCTGTTGGACCTCCACCACCCACTCCCCGGGCTCTGACAGCGACAAGGTAGGACCCAAGAGAACCTGGCCCGAGGGAGCGGCTGCCCGCACGCGCACGTGGGACCAGGCCACATCGGCGGGCCACTGGATCTGCAAGGAGTCGCCCACCTCGTGTTGTCGGGCGAATGGGGAAAGGTCCAGGAGCACTTCCCCCACCAGGAGGACCCAGGTATCGATCCCCCCGTTTCGGGCCCGGGCCAGGCCAAGGTGGCCCGTTTTGGACAGCTTCAATCCGGTGAGCAAGCGGGTCGGCGTCTCTCCTTCCGCCACCTGCTCGATACCAAAGCTCAAGAGGGGGTGGGGCCATCCTGCCCGGTAGGCGGCCCACTGGACCTCGTGTCCTTCCAGGAGGGGGTGGCGTGCATGTGCCAGCGCCAGCGCTCCGGCGGCGCCCGAGAGGGTCTCGTCCCAGGGAAGGTCCGCGGCCAGGGCTGCCACCGCCGGATCTGGGGAGGCGCCAGGGGCTCTGGTATAGAGGGGGGCGGAGGTGGCGGGAAGCACCGGGACTGCCTGGGGAGGGTCGGTCTTCGGCAGGCAGGCAAGAAGCAGGAAGGAAAGCACGGTGAGGGAGGTCGTCTACTGGAGGAAAGCCCCGAGGGCCTCCGCCCGATCCATTCCGGCGGTCAATGCCTTCAACTGCTCTGGAAAGGAGGTGCGCATGGCCACCGGGTGAAACAGGTTCTCCACCAGGTACGGTCCGACCTGCGGGTTGCCATGGATCACCGTGAACTGTTGGGAGAGGGCCTGCCAGAGCAGGGCCTCGGTGGTGGCAGCGAACAGGAAATTCTGGACATAGGCCGGGTAGTGCAGCATCAAGCCGGACTGAAAGGCGCCCGTGTAGATGAGGCCGTCGGAGGAGGTGGGGGGAGCCCATGTGTGATGAAGCAGTTGCTTTTCTCGGGCGGCTGCGGCTTGGGAGAGGGTGGACCACTCCCCGGGGGACTCGTAGATCTGGCGCTCCAGTCGGGTGCACGCCAGGTACCGGTTTACCTGGAAGATCGCCTGTTGAATGCGCTGGTTGCGCAGGTCGTCGAGAAGCTCCGGCGGGAAGCCCTCCACGTAATCAGCAGCAAACTGGGGCTCCATTACCAGGCGCTCAAACAGGGCGCCGACCCCTTCAAACCAGGGGCTTGGGGGCTCCCAAAGCACCGGGGAGGCAGCGGCCTCGGCCGGGAGGTTGCGCCACCAGGTGGCGAGGCCCATCTCGTGGGCCAGAGCGCGGTATTGCCAGGTGGACCATCGCCGGTCGCTGCTCATGACGATGGCCACGTGCTCAGGGGGGCGCAGGGGGAAGCCATAGGCGCCGGGCCGGGTGTGCCGGGAGGGTCCGCTGTAGATCTGAATGCCGTCGGTGGGTAGGCCTATGCGGGCAAAGGCGGTGCCTACCCGGGACTCGGCGAGATCTGCATCGAACCAGGCATCCAGTGTGCCCTCTCCGAGCACGAGTCCCGCCGCGCGCCGCAGTGCGGGCTGGTGGGCAAAGTCGTTGGGGATGCGGCTCGCCTTGGAGGCGGCAGCAATTCGTGCCTGCTGGGCGGTGTTGATGGGCACCACCAGGGCTTCCAGCTCCCCCATGAGGGCGTCGACGTCGGCGGGGGTGATGCCCTGGTGGAACAAGGCCAGCTCCCAGTAGGTGGAGAACCCCTCCCGGCGGGCTACCTCGTTGCGCAGGTTCACCAGCGCGTCCAGTTCCTCGCCGATCCAGCGGGTGCGCACGTCGACCCAGGCCTGAGAGAGGTCAGCAAACTCCCTGGCAGAGCGCCCCTCGGCATCGCTGGCGACCCGGTCCCAGGATCGGTTCAACGAGATGTCCACCGCGCCGTCGGCGGGGGTCCAGACGTCGGTGCTCTGCCTCTGCGCTTGAATGGCCGCGAGGAGCTCGGTTTCTCGCGCTTTTTCCTCTTTGGTCCAGGAGCGGTGGTAGACCGCGTGGCGCGCATAGGCGTCTGCTTTGCGGACCGTGGCCGCATCTTGGCTCGCGTGGGCGGCCTCCAGTGCGTCGCGAAAGCCTGGATCCCGGAAAAACGCCACGCGCTCCTGTTCTCGCTGGATTTTCCGTTCCCGGGCTTCCTTGTTGTGAATGTTGCGTGTGGTGTCCCGGTTTGCGATTCCCAGGCTGTTCATGAGGCGCACATACCGTGCATCCAGTGCGTCCAGCGGGGAAGGTTGCACGGCGGGCTCGGAGCAGCCGGACAGAAGCAGGAGGAGGGAAAGCACGAGGCGCATGGAGACTCCGCGCTGGAATGCTACTGCATCTGCGGTAGCATCGGGCGGCAAAGGAGTCAGGTATGGCAGACGAGGGAGGGGGAGGCGGCCGCCTCGGCGAACTGCTCGTTCGCGAGAAGCTGATCACTCCCCTGCAGCTACAGCAGGCAATGCAGGAGCGCCGCTCCCATGGCGGGCGACTCGGGCACCACCTCACCAAGCTCGGCTACGTCGAGGAGAACGAGCTCACCTCGTTTCTCTCGAAGCAGTACGGGGTACCCAGCATCAATCTCTCGGATTTTGAGATTGATCCGGAGGTGCTGAAGCTGGTGTCCAAAGAAGTGGTGGTGCGCCACCAGGTGATTCCGGTGAACCGCGCGGGCCAGACGTTGATCGTGGCCATGGCGGATCCCTCCAACATCTATGCGGTGGACGATCTCAAGTTTGTGACCAACCTCACCATCGAGGTGGTGGTGGCCTCCGAGATGGCCATCGCCGAGTCCATTGAGAAGTACTACACGTCGAGCGTCTCTTTCGAAGACGTAATGCTCGACTTCGCGGACGAGGACGACGAGTTCGAGATTGAAGAGATCGAGGAGGACATGAACGTCCTCGATCTCGAGAAGTCCGCCGGCGATGCCCCGGTGGTCAAGCTCGTGAACCTGGTGCTCCTTGATGCCATTCGAAAGGGGGCCTCCGACATCCACGTGGAGCCCTACGAGAAGCAGCTGCGCATTCGCTACCGCATCGACGGCGTGCTCTATGAGGTCATGAAGCCGCCCATCAAGCTCAAGCACGCGATCTGCTCGCGCTTGAAGATCATGTCGCGCCTGGACATTGCGGAGCGGCGGTTGCCCCAGGATGGGCGAATCAAGATGAAGCTTGGGCGCGGAAAGGAGATGGACTTTCGTGTCTCCTGCCTGCCCACCATGTGGGGCGAGAAGATCGTCATGCGGCTGCTCGATCAGGCGGCCCTGCAGCTGGACATGACCAAGCTGGGGTTTGAGGAGCGGGTGCTCGATGAATTCAAGTCCTCGCTGCACAAGCCGTACGGGATGATCCTGATCACGGGTCCGACCGGGTCCGGAAAGACGACCACGCTCTACTCGGCCCTGTCAGACCTCAACAAGTCCACCACGAACATCAGCACTGCTGAGGACCCGGTGGAGTACAACCTCTTCGGCATCAACCAGGTGCAGATGCACGAGGACATCGGCCTGAACTTTGCCTCGTCCCTGCGATCGTTTCTGCGCCAGGATCCCGACGTGATCATGGTCGGTGAGATCCGCGACTTCGAGACCGCTGAGATCGCCGTCAAGGCCGCGCTCACCGGTCACCTTGTGCTCTCCACCCTGCACACCAATGACGCCCCGAGCTCTGTGAGCCGCCTGCTGAACATGGGAATCGAGCCGTTCCTTGTGGCGTCGAGTGTGAACCTCATCGGTGCTCAGCGCCTGGTGCGAAAGCTCTGCGAGGACTGCCGGGTGCCGGTGGAGATTCCCGCTGAGACTCTGGTGGACATCGGGGTGCCGCCGGAGCGTGTGAGTGACTTCCAGCCCATGCGCGGGGCGGGCTGTCGAAACTGCAACAACACGGGCTACCGCGGCCGCATCGCCGTGTACGAGATCATGTCCTTCACCGAGGAGGTCAAGGAGTTCGTGCTGAACGGTGCCTCGACCCTGGAGCTCAAGCGCGAGGCGATTCGCCAGGGCATGAAGAGCCTGCGCATGTCTGCGATCTCAAAGCTGGAGGAAGGCGAGACGACCCTGGAAGAGGTCGTGCGGGCGACGGCGCCGGACTAGGGAGCGCCGCGGCGGGGCTTGGCGTTTCGGCGTTCGGGGCTTGCGCTCGGCGGTTCGGGGCTCGCCACTTCCGCAGGGGGATACGGCATCTCCCCTTGTTTCTGGCGAGCCATTTCGCCACTTCCGCAGGGGGATACGGCATCTCCCCCTG
>CAZRYF010000018.1:26393-40007 GCA_964604165.1 uncultured Enterobacterales bacterium | reverse complement strand
TGTTTCTGGCGAGCCATTTCGCCACTTCCGCAGGGGGATACGGCATCTCCCCCTGACAAACGGCCGCTGGGCAAGGCGAGGCAAAACGGGGGTTTTGGTTTCGTAGCATTGCGTTCCCCGGAGCACCTGTCCCATGCCTTGTCCCACCCGATTCGTTTTGTTCTTCTTAGCCTTTGCCTGTCTTTCACTCCCAGCAGGTGCCGCGACCCCACCCAAGGACATTCAGCTCATCGAGCGGGCGGATCAGGCCTTGCGGGACGGGAAAAGCCGCGCGGAGAGAGTGGACCCCCTGGTAGAACTCGTGCTGTACAACGCCCGACGGATCGGGGACGAAACGGGTGCAAGTGACTCGCTGCTGTTGGATTCGGTTGAGTTCCGTCGCCTTGTTGAGAGGTATGTGAAGGCCGTGGTGGAGTCGGGCTTTCCGAAGGGGAAGCAAACGGCGAGCGCTCGGTTGGCCGTACTCTCGGCGCTTGGTACGCGTTCCACGGCTGAACTCCTGCTTTCCGATTGGCTGGGCTTCGCCGCTGACCACGACTTCATCGAGAATGAGATCCCCTCTTCGGGATCAATTGGGCTGGCGGATCAGGTTCAAGTCAGGGCCGCTGCCGGTGGACTCACCGTGCAAACTACGGGTTCCCGCGTGGTGAGCGATTCCGGGGGGCCTGGGTCCGACAACGGCGTTCTCGATGCCGGGGAATGGGCAAAGATTGCGGTGCAGTTGAGCAACGAGAGCTCCCTCCCATGGTTCTCTACCTCTGCCTGGCCCGAGTCGGGCCATCCCTGTGTGTTTGTGCCGGCGGGAAGCGAGGTCGTATTGAGCGAGATGGCCCCTTCCTCAACGGCTTCGCTTGTGGTCTCCGCCTATTTCTCCCACGATTGCCCTGTTGAGGGACCGGCCATCAAGATTCGGGTGCGTGACAGCGAGAGAACCAGGGGGGCGGACCAGGAGATTCGACTGCTCTTGTCGCCCACGCCTATCGGGCGCATTCGTGTGACAGACGCTCGGCTGGATGCAGACGAACCCGGGTACAGCGACGGGAGTGATCTGGCATCTCTACACCCTGACCGGGATTTCGAACTAAGCGCCAGCCTAAGCGCAGCTGCCCGAATGGACCTTGCGAAGATGGGGCTGGGTTTTCGCGACCTCGCTTTTGCTCTCTTTTCCGATGGCGGCCAACGGGACGTGAACATGGTGGCGTTGGGAGCCGGGCGGTTCTTGGCAGGGGATGACGTCGATCTGTCCGTTCAGGAGCCGGCCTTGTACAAGGACGCGTTTTCTGCATTGGAGGGCGACTCACGGTGGGTTGGCCGCAACGGAGAGTCCCTGATTTGGGTTGGCGTCGATACCCAACTTGGGTGGGAGATCTCCCCTGCCAAGGCCGGCATCTCCTCCATCGATAGCCCCTCGCCCCTACCACGGGTGCCCGAAGAGATTGTCTACGACATGACGCAGAAGTTTTCAAAGCTCGTGCCCAGACCGGCTCCACCCCAAACCAACAGCGGTCTTGCCGCGACCGATGGGTACGAGATCCAGTTCGACCGGGAGGGGTTTCAAGAGGATTACGCTGCGTGGGGGGCGGCTCCTTCGGCTCCGGCCTTGAAGAGCGCGGCACAGGTCGCTGTGGTTCGCACGTACTCCTACCGGTCATATTTCCCGATTCGGATCTACGAGCCGCAAGCGATTCGAGGCTGCACCGACAAGCTGGCCATCAACTTCCTCCCGGCTGCAGAGGTGGATGACGGTTCTTGCCGGTTTGTCACCGGTTGCATGGAGCCAGCGGCCGAGAACTACGACCCCGATGCGGTGCGGGGAAACGACTCCTGTCGATACCGGGAGGGATGTATGGATCCGAGGGCCGAGAACTACGTCCTCAAGGCCACGCGGTCTGATGATTCGTGTACCTACCGCAAGGGTTGCAAGGACCCACGAGCTCTCAACTATGACCGGAAGGCGGTTCAGAGCGATGGCAGCTGTGAATTTCAGCAGGGGTGTACGGATTGGCGGGCTTTCAACTACGATCGAGCGGCCGTCAAGGACAATGGATCCTGCGAGCTTCCGCCGAGGGAATATCGCCGAATTGATCTGTCGGCCGGGTACACCTCACTACCACTAAAAGAGCCGTACGACGATTCGAGATTCTGGAAGTACAATACCGCAGAATTCATTGAGGTGACGGTGGGGTTTACAGCTGGAGGATGGCTGCGCCGTGGGGTTTCCATTGACGCTAGCCCCTTGCTCTCTCTGGAGACAAACACGACGGCCTATGAGGGTCAGGAGCCCGGGCATCAGGGTGAACTTGGATGGAGGCTGACGGCTTTGCCTGGAGTTGGCATGGCTTGGTGGTTTCGCCCAGACTTGGAGGCGGAATTGCTGGTGCGAATGGGATTTGGGTTGACGCGAATAGGGGGCGATTTGAATGGCCCAGACAAAGTGGGCACAGACACATTGTCCCTCTTCAATACCGTGTTTGGTGCTGACCTAAATGTGACATACCACTTGTCAGATCGGCTCGGGGTTCATGTTTCAGGGGAGCGGTACCGGCGCTCGGCGGCTTCTGGTGAGATTGACAGTGTATCCAGAACCTTCTTTGCCAGCGGTTTGGCTGTTTCCGCCAGAGGCGGACTTTCCTTTTTCTGGTAGGAGATTGAACCATGACCAGATCTACATTTTTTCTTTCGATTCTCATCGCCCTTTGGGGATGTCAGGATTCCTCCAAGTTTGAGGACAATGATGGAGATGGCTACAGTTACAACTCCGGCGATTGTGACGACTCCGACCCCGCCCTGAACCCAGGCGATCTGGACCAGGATGGCTTGTCCACCTGTGATGGCGACTGTGACGGCGACGACCCACAGTTGAACGCGGCCGATCAGGATGAGGACGGCGTCTCCACTTGCGACGGTGATTGCAACGATGGAAGTGCAGCTGTGTCGCCGTTGCTGGACGAGGTCTGTGACGGCCTCGACAACGACTGTGACGGTGTGGTGGACGAGGGTGATGCTGTCGATGCCTCTACCTGGTATACGGACAGTGACGGGGACGGCTTTGGGAACCCCTCTCGCCCTACCAGGGCATGTAGCCAGCCCGACGGCACCGTAGCCGACAACACGGATTGTTTCGACAGCCGGCAATCGGTGAATCCGGCTGCCGACGAGACCTGCAATGGCCTCGATGACGACTGTGACGGCGAGACGGATGAGGACTCCGCTGCAGACGCTTCAACTTGGTTCCAGGACTCGGACGGAGATTCATATGGAAACGCTTCTGTCGCTGTGACTGCCTGCACGGCGCCCGTCGGGTTCGTGGGAGAGGGCACCGACTGCAACGACGCGGATGGGGGCGTCAATCCGGCTGCCGTGGAAGCGTGCGATGCGTCCGACAACAACTGTGACGGCATCGTCGATGAGGACTCGGCTGTGGATGCGACGATCTGGTACCTGGATGGAGACGGTGACGGCCATGGCGACCCGGCAGTGGTGCGTACTTCATGTGCCGCCCCGTCAGGGCATGTAGCTAACGGCACGGATTGTAACGATTCCGCTTCTTCAGTGAACCCAGCAGCCACTGAGCGTTGTGACGGCATTGACAATGACTGTGATGCCGAGACCGATGAGCCGGATTCCGTCGATGCTGGCACCTTCTACATGGATGTGGACAACGATGGGTACGGTGACCCGGCCAGTCCGGTGGTTTCTTGCTACGCGGCAACGGGGGCTGCGCACACAGAAATCGTGGCTTCTCAGCCGGGGATCGCGTTGAATTCAGGCAACGCTATCGCCGTCGACACAATTTCGTTTGCTGGCTGTGGAGCGGTTAGCGACGTGCAAGTCAGTACGAACATCAGCCATGTCTACCGGGGGGATCTTGAAATCACATTGGAGAGCCCCGCTGGGACGACAGTTGTGATGGTGTACAGCAGCACGGACAGCCTCGCCGATTACGTGGGCACCTGGGCTGATTCCGGTGGTGACTTTGCTCCCGACGAACCGCTCTCCTCTCTGCTGGGTGAAAACAGTGAAGGGAGTTGGTCCCTGAATGTCGAGGACACCTTTCCCTCGGTGGATGACGGTACCTGGAACAGTTGGGAATTGGCGGTTACCTGCAGCCTGGTGACCGTGGCCGACAACACGGATTGCGATGATTCCGACGCCACGCAGAGGCCGGAGGATTTAGACGGTGACGGGTACTCCGGCTGCGATGGAGACTGTGATGACAGTGACCCATTGGCAAGTCCTGCGGACAGTGACGGGGACGGCTACTCCGGATGCGACGGCGACTGCGACGACGGAGACCCAAACCTGGGAGACGTGTCTATCGACGCTGATTGTGATGGGTCGCTCACCGTGGCTGACTGCGACGACAATGATCCACTGGTTTCGCTTTGTCAGGCTTCATGCCTGGATATTCTTAATCTCGGTCAGTCGGTTGGCGATGGGCAATACACAGTCTATCCAGATGGAGTCACGGCGGTTACCGTTTATTGTGACATGGCAAACGACGACGGCGGTTGGACGCTGGTGGCTGCCGGAAGTTCGGCGGCATCAGAAGCGGAAAAGGCAAGTTGGAATGACGAGTCGGCGCTAAACTCATCTCTCTTCGGCCAGATCGGACAGACTTGGCATTTGTCCTCTGTGACAATCAACGACATTAGCACCGAGGGGCTCTACCGTTCCGACTGTGGGTCAGCGTCGTCAGATGCAAGGTATTGGACGGGCGTTTCAAATTACCAGTGGAGTGCCACAACGGCGGCCATTACTTGTCATAGCGGCTACAATCAGACGGGCACGGATTGGACGCCCAGTTGGGCACCGAGTACCCATTGGGGGCTCGTTTGCTGGGGGAACACGATTACCTCCCACGAATACTACAACCCGATTTCACACCCTTGGTATTGCGCCGGTAGGCATGACACTGACATAAGGGTCTGGGCACGCTGACCCAATGCCCCGCCTCCTCCTAAGAGAACCCGACAACCTCCAACGCGTCGTCTTGACGCACACGACGCTCGTCGGTCGCCACTGGCAGTGCAACGCCGTGCTGACCTCCCCGGATGTCCCGCTGTATTGGCTCGAGGTGCGGTGGATGGACGGAGACTGGGCGTGGCGGTGTCTCGGCGCTGAGGAGCGGACTGTGGGCGTCGGCCGGCGCATGAGGGACGGGTGGCGGAAACTCTTGAAGGGGGGCAGTGGCGCGATTCGGCTGGAAGGGGGACCGGTGGCGGAGCTGGTCGATGACTCGCCTCCGGTGGTCGCGGTGGAGGAGCTGGTCTCCGGCGTGCGTTTGGAGGTGCCGGATTGTCTTGAGTGGGTGGAGCTGACGGAACAAGGGGTGGTGGTCGCGGATGACGGGAGGCAGGCCGTTCGGGATGGGGAGTGCTTTCAGGTAGAAGGGAGGGCTTTTCGGCTCTGGGCCACACCCAACTGGCGGGCGACCGTCGCGCCGATGGTGGATCTCACCAGGCCCGGGTGGGATCTGACGGTTCGGCTGGCAGATTGCACCGCGACTTTTTTCCAAGATGGCGGCCAGGTCAACATCGAGGGAGAACCGGTGCGGCTCTTGTACGTCTATGCCCAGGCGCGCCTGGAAGGGGAGTGGGGGCACGATGGTGGATGGGTCGAGCCGAATGAGGTTCATGCGCTCTGGGTGGCGGCGGGGGGCCGTTTCGAGAGCCCACCGGCCCGCATTGGCTGGGAGCGCGGGAAGATCAAGTCGCGCCTGTTGCTCGCTGGAGCCGGCGGGCTGGATGCCCTGTTTGAGAGCCGTCGGGTAGGGCGCAAGTCGGCCCATCGCCTGAACACCGACCCCCGGCAGATCACGCTTGTAGGGTAGGCGCTCGGCGAACCCATGGTTTCCAACCCATCACAGCGATGTTCATCCCTGCGAACCCGGCTTCTGCGGCGTCTCGGGCCTGAACCTCGCTGCCCAGAAAGTGGCGAGTCTCCGCCACCAACTCCACCGTCCACGACTTCACGTGAGACTGCGCCGGGCGCCTACTTTCGCTCAGCATCGGCGGCAGCTTCTGCAGCACCTCCTCGGTCGTAGTGGTCACCTCATCAGCGCGGACCGTTCTCCAATCAAGCCGGTTGATCCCGCCGTAAACGACGAAGGCCAGCCGCATTTTCTCCCGCCGAGCGCACAAGTCGGTCTCGGGTGAGCATCAAAGCACCTCCCCCCATGTCTGGTGCAGAATCTGCTCGGGAACGATGATCTGCCAGCGCTTGACGAGGCTCCCCGGCCTTCGGGTGGCGTCAAAGTAGCGAGCCTGCCTTGGAGCCTTCTCTTCCAGGGCATCGAGGTGATGGTCCTCCACGAAGAGGGCAGCCTGGTGTTGCTCAAGAAAATAGCCGACCTTCGCCGCGGTCAGCGCTGAATTGAGGGCCAGCGTGTACGAGACCACGAGGTCAAGATCGAAAAACTCCACCACCTGCAGTGAACGCCAGATCTCCTCCCAGCCCCCACCGTGTTGTGGGCTATCCAATAGATCCACCAGGGTCCGTGCGCGGCTGCTCACCCGGACCTCGCCGCCGGCGTGGGCTACCCGCGCAACGCCCCCGCCCAACTCGTCGAGGTCTGCTACCGCACGAGCGGGCCTCAAGGGCACAAACTCGCCAGATCCCACCCTGAAGCGGCGCATGTTTCGCAGGTCGACCCCGCCCCCCCCGCTCACCCCCCCGTCAACCGAACCGAGTAGGACGAGGTGCTGTAGCTCCCGGTCGAGGCCTCCACCCGATCCAACTTCCCATCCCCGTTCAGGTCGCCCAACGCACGGACATAAGCCACATCGTCCCGTCGGCAATGGGTCCAGTCACTCCCCCTCTTGCTGAACTCCACACTTCCGGTCTCTGCCCAAACCAGCACGCGGTCGCCTTCCCCGGGGACACCCGTCATTCGAGGGCGCAGCTGCACACCGTTTGCCGTGGGGATCCGAGACGGCCCAAGAGACTCCCTTCCCAGGAGCACCCCGCCTTCCACCCGCTCCCGAAAGACCTCTCCCTCGAAAACGCCGAACACCTGGGCTGCCGTATCGAGACGTTGGACGGAAAAATCCTCATACCCCCTGCCCACTGAAACAAAAGGCGCCAGGTCCCGGCCCGGAAGGCTGCGCCGAAGGAGCAGCCCTGCTGCGATGGTCTCCTGCATAAGAACATCATCCCGCCCGTCCCCGTCCCAATCGAGCACCTGCGCACCGCCCAGGGGGCCCACTTCGTCAAAGACCACGGTCTCAAAGTCTTCGCCCCCCCCCCAAGCCACCGCCACCCCGCCACTCCCCAGCGTTCCCACCAAATCCAACCACCCATCCCCATCCAGGTCCCCCGCGTCAAACGGCCCATTGAGCCGCGCCATGCGGACATCTGTGAACTCCTCCAACCCACCGGTCCCATCCCCCCAGAAGATTCGGATCGTTTCGTCTATCAGGTGGTCGACCAGGATGTCCGCGTGGCCGTCCTGGTCCACATCCCGCACCATCCCAAATTGGGCCTCCCTCAGGCCCGGCGGATCGTTGCTGTCATTCGGATAGCGCTCGGTGCGCACCTGGCCGCCCTCACCTTCACAGGTCGGCAGGGCGAGGTACGCCGCCTGGCTCGCGAGGTCGCCGGGCAACGCCTGGCCGAGCGGCCCGCCCCACCCGCTTGTCGCCTGCCACCATGCCAGTCCAAAGCCCCCCACCGCCAGGGCCACCGCACCCGCCAGGGCCCCCCGCGGTGCACCCCTGGCACTCCGGGGCACCCGGTGAGACCGCTCAAACCCATCAGCCGCAACACCGGCCTCGCCCTGGCCCGCACCATCCGCCCCTATTGCCTGCAACGCGGCCCCCATTTCCTCGGCCGATCCAAACCGCTCCCCCGGGTCCAGCCGCCCCGCCCTTCCCAGCACCCGCACCAGCGGGTACGCCAACCGGCTCGCCCTCTCCCAGGTCGACTCCACGTACAGGTCCCCTGGAACCGCCCCCGTCGCCAGAAACAACAGCGTCGCCGCCAGGCTGTAGAGATCGCTCTGCGGCCCCGCCGGCTCCCCCCGCCGCTGCTCCGGCGACATGAACGGGATGCTCCCCAGCACCGCCCCGGTCTGGGTCAGGGACGCCGGGTCCTCCCGCACCCAGGCCAGGCCGAAGTCCGCCACCTTTGGCGCATCGTCCATGGTGAAGAGCAGGTTGTTGGGCTTGATGTCCCGGTGCACGACCCCGGCGGTGTGGGCCCGCTCGAGCGCCTTCAGCACGGCCATCCCCACCCGCAGCACCTCCGGCACCGGCAACGGCCCATCCCGGGCCACACGCTGCGCTGCACTCTCCTCACAAAGCTCCATCACCACGCACTGGTGGCCCGCCTCCTCGAACGTGTCGAACACGGTCACCACGTGGCTGCTCTCCAGAGCCGCCAACACCCGCGCCTCCCGCACCTGCCGCTGCCTGGCCACATCCGACGGCGGAATGGGCATGACCTTGATCGCTCGCTCGGCTTTGAGCCGTGTGTCGATGGCCCGCCATACCTCCCCGGTCCCCCCGACCCCCACCCGGTCGAGCAGTTCATATCTCCCGTCGCAAAGCCGGCTTTGGGTCGTTTTGAACATTCCGCTGCCAACCTATCGCCGTGGACGCCCTGCGGCGTGGTAAACTGTTCATCCGGCAACTGCCGCCGGAGGGACCCGTATGCCTGTTTTCGCCTACGAGGCGCGAACCAGTTCAGGCGATATTCGCAAAGGGGAGGTCGAGGCGAAAGACTCGGCCGCTGCGCGCAATCGTCTGAAGAAGATGCAGCTCAACCCCACCACCTTGAAAAAGAAGGGGGGGTTTTTGAGTGGGGACATCCCCACGCCTTCTTTCATGAAGCCCAAGGTCACCAACAAGGATCTGGTGATCTTTGTCCGGCAGTTCGCCACCATGATCGACTCCGGCCTGCCCCTCGTGCAGTGCCTTGAGATTCAGGCCGCCCAGGCCCAGAACCCCACCCTGCGCGAGGAGCTGTCCGTCATCAAGGATGCCGTGGAGTCCGGCTCCACCTTCGCCGATGCCCTCAAGAAGTACCCGGAGACCTTTGACGAGCTGTTCCAGAACCTCGTGGCCGCCGGGGAGATCGGCGGTATTCTCGACACCATTCTCAACCGGCTCGCGGCCTTCCTCGAAAAGGCAGACAAGCTGCGCCGGCAGATCAAGGGCGCCATGAGCTACCCGATCATTGTCTGCTGCGTGGCCGGCATTGTGATCGCCCTGCTCCTCATCAAGGTCGTGCCGACCTTTGAAAAGATGTTCTCCGAGTTCGGTGGCGCCCTGCCTGCACCGACGCAGATCGTGATCAACCTCTCGGACTTCATGCTCGCCAATGGTGCCTACATCTTTGGCGGAGTCGCGGGCCTCTTCTGGGCCTTGAAGATGTTTCGCAAGACCGAGCGAGGCACCCACATTTCCGACTATGTCGTATTGAAGCTTCCTGTCTTCGGTGACCTCCTCATCAAGGTGGCGGTGGCCCGGTTCTGCCGCACTTTGGGCACCATGGTGTCTTCGGGGGTGCCCATTCTCGAGGGGCTCGACATCTGCTCCCGCACCGCGGGCAACAAGATCATCGAGAACGCCGTGCAAGGGGCGAAGGACGCGATTTCCGAAGGCCGCGACATCGCCACGCCGCTGGCCGAGTCCAAGGTCTTCCCGGCCATGGTCACCCAGATGATCTCTGTGGGAGAGAGCACCGGCGCCCTGGACATCATGCTCAACAAGATCGCTGATTTCTACGAGGACGAGGTGGACCAGGCCGTGGAAAACCTCACCTCCATGATGGAACCCATGATTATGGCCTTCCTGGGGGTGGTCGTCGGGGGGTTCGTTATCGCGATGTACATGCCCATCTTCTCGATGGCATCGAACATCCATTAGGCTGGGGCCACCGTGCCCAACAACGCAATCGAACAACAGGATTTGCGCCGCCGCCTGGGGTTCTACACCGGGATGCGCCTGTTGCTCGCCTTGTTGTTTCTGGGCATTCTGGCGCTGCTTGTGTTCTCGCCGGTCTGGACCGGAATGGAGCCCCAGGTCTACTCCTACTTGGTGGCGATCACCTTTCTTGTGCTCGGGCTCTCGGCCGCGGGGCTTGCCGGGGCCACCAACCTCACGCGGTTCACCTACCTTCAGCTGCTGGCTGACACCGCCATCATCACGGCGGTTGTGTCCCAGACCGGCGGGGTGGAGAGCATCTTTGGGGTGCTCTATTTCCTTTCCATCGTGGCCAGCGCCTACCTTGTGACCCGAAACGGGGCCCTCCTGGTGGCTGCCTGGAACGTGGTCGCCCTGCTTTCGTCTGCTGGAATCCAGATGGGACCCGAGGCCCTTGTCGCCCCCCACTACCAGCAGCTGCTCGTCAAGGTGCTGGGCTTCTTCATGGTCGCGCTCCTCGCGGGAGAGCTCTCCCAGCAGCTGCACGACACGGGGCGTCAACTGCAGAGGGAGGAGGCCTATAGCAAGGCGGTGCAGCAGGAGCTTGCCCAGGTGGTGCAGACCATTCGATCTGGCCTCGCCATTCTTGGTCCAGACGGGGTCGTGCGGTCCGCCAACCCCATGGCGGTGCAAATCTTCCCGGCCCTCGCCCATCAGCCCGCCTCCGAGGTGGTGCCCGACTACGAAAACCGACACCAGGGGATGTGGGAGGTGCAGACCCGCAGCGACACCGGCGAGGCCATGCACGTCATCGTGACCTTCAACCCCCTGGAAGATGGCGGGGGCGTGCTGGTGATGGAGGATGTCACCAGCTTGAGGGAGATTGAACACCTGGTGCGAAAAGAGGAGCGCTTCACCGCGGTGGGAAACCTGGCGGCAAGCATCGCCCATGAGATTCGCAACCCGTTGGCTTCACTGTCCGGGGCGATGCAGCTGATTCAACCCGCTGAGGGGGAGGAAGAGCTGTACGCCATTGTGCAGCGTGAGGTGCGACGTCTCAATGAGATGGTCACCCGCTTTCTTCAGTCCACCCGCTCCTCGGCTTTCCACCCTGTTCCGACGGACCTGGAGGAGCTGGTCAAGCAGGTGGTGGAGACCTTTGGGAAGGATCCCCAGTACCAGGAGATGGTGCAGGTGGATGTGGAATTTGAGGACCTGGCGCCGTTCATGCTGGATCGGGAGCAGATGCGGCAGGTGCTTTGGAACCTCCTTCTCAACGCGGCCCAAGCCATGCCCGAGGGAGGGCAGATTCGCGTGACTGGTCACCGGATCGGTGAGCGTCTGCGCCTTGTGGTGACCGATCAAGGCATTGGGGTGGAACCGGAGAACCTTGAGCGGCTCTTTGACCCGTTCTACACCACCCGGGTGGGGGGAACCGGTTTGGGGCTGGCCACCGTGGAGCGCCACGTGCGGGAGCACAAGGGAGAGGTCTGGGTGCAGTCGGAGGTCGGGCAGGGTACGACCTTTGCCGTCTGGTTGCCAGTGGCCGCGCCCAAAGCGGCGGTGAAGGCAGACGAGGAGCGCGCCCATGGCTGATCACATCCTGGTGATCGATGACGAGCTCTCCATGCGGGAGCTGCTGGGGATTCTCCTTAGGCGAGACGGCTACCGCGTGACCGCCTGCGGCACCGCCGAGGAGGGCCTGGAGGTCGTGGGGGCCGGTGGGGTGGACCTGGTGCTCACGGACCTCAACCTACCGGGGGTCGACGGGTTGGAGTTCATGCGGCGCCTTCGCGAGCACCAAGACAGCGAGGTCAGAGATGTGCCGGTGGTCTTGATCACGGCGTATGGCACTGCTGCTCACGCGGTGGAAGCCATGAAACAAGGGGCCGCCGACTACGTGCTCAAGCCCTTCAACAACGACGACTTGCTCCTGAACGTCCGGCGCACCCTGGATCGACGGGCGCTGCAGGAGGAGAACCTCCAACTCAGGGCGGCCCTGCGCCAGAAGTACTGGTTCGAGAACCTGATCGGCGCCTCCCCGGCCATGCTCGAGGTCTACCACCTGATCCAGCGGGTGAAAGACTCTCCCATCAACTGCCTGCTCCACGGGGAGAGCGGCACCGGAAAGGAGCTCGTCGCCCGGGCGATCCACTACTCGGGTTCCCGAAAGGCCGGCCCCTTCGTGGCTGTGAACTGCGGTGCGATTCCGGACACCCTGATCGAGTCTGAGCTGTTTGGTTACAAGAAGGGCGCCTTTACCGGGGCCACCCGCGACAAGAGGGGGGTGTTCGAGGCGGCCAATGGGGGCACCCTCTTTCTGGATGAAGTGGGTGATATGCCCCTCCACGCCCAGGTGGCGGTCTTGCGGGCCCTCGCACAGCGGACGGTCTTGCCCGTCGGCGGCGTGGAGGAGATCGAGGTGGATGTGCGCATCGTCGCCGCCTCCCACCGGGACCTGGCCGTCCAGGTAGCAGAGGGCAGTTTTCGGGACGATCTCTACTATCGACTGAATGTGGTGCGCATTGACCTTCCCCCTCTTCGGGACCGGGAAGGCGACATTGAGCTGCTCTCCCACCACTTCGTTCGACAGTTTGCCGACGAATATCGAAAGCCTATTTCAGGCATTTCAGCGGAAGGCATGGCCCAGCTGCGCCGCTTTGGCTGGCCGGGAAACATCCGAGAGCTTCGAAACGCCATGGAACGGGCGGTGGCGCTGGAGCAGGGAGAGACCGTTTCGTTGGAGTCGCTGCCGGAAACCGTGCGGGCGGCACGAGGAGTCTCAACCGCCGATAACGATGGACGGGAGCGGAAAATCCCCTTTGAGGGGGTTGAGTTGGACAACATCCTGGGGGATGTGGAGCGTCGATACCTGGAGCTTGCGCTACAACGCACCGCGGGCAACCGCACCCAGGCTGCGGAACTTTTGGGCATGAGCTACCGGTCTTTTCGGTACCGCCTGGAAAAGTTTGGCTTGGATGAGGAGGATTGATTGCGTAGTTCTCTACGCAGCGCGGTCTCGCCTGTTTGGAGACAATTCTTCCGCGGGCTGACATAAGTGACAATTTACGTCAGTCGCAGAATGACGTGATTTGTCACATCGTGTCACCAAATCCCCCCAAATCCCCCTGAATTGTCTGAAAAGGCAGGTTTGACTTTAGGCACGGTCCTTGCCTTATGATCGGGTTGTCCGGCCCCTGGGTTGGACGGCATCCCGCCGGATGTTCACTCTCTCACAATTTCAGTACAGCCCAGGAGGCACTCATGTTGAAAAAGGGATTCACCCTTGTCGAGCTGATGATCGTTGTCGCTATCATCGGTATTCTCGCGGCCATCGCCATTCCCAACTTTGTGGAAATGCAGTACCGCGCCAAGCGAGCCGAGATTCCTTCCAACGTGAAGGCGATCAAGGAAACCGAGATGGCGTATGACGCCGAGTACAACGCGTTCGTCACCGCGACCGCCCACCCGACCTCTACGGTTGGCAAGTCTCCCCAGGCCTGGGGCAACGGGAACACCGACTTCCAGAAGCTCGGCTGGCACCCGGATGGCAAGGTTCGCGGCAAGTACAGTGTTGCCACAACCGCAGCCAGCTCCAGCGTTCCCGGCGGAAACTTCACCGTCAAGGGCATCTGCGATGTCGATGCTGACTCGACCAAGGCGACCTATACGGCCACCAAGTCGATCAACACTGTGTTCTTGAACACGAACGACACGTACTAGGTTCCGACCTTTTGAGCAGCGGGGG
>CAZRYF010000018.1:0-26383 GCA_964604165.1 uncultured Enterobacterales bacterium | reverse complement strand
GACTGCGACGAAAACTTCTGGGTGCTGTGCCCGTGCCTTGGCAGCGCCCGCTTTGCTTCGGGGTAGGATTCCGATTGAATCGGATGGACGCTTGCGCGAATGGATTGAGGACAGCCGGGGTCTTCTGGCCCTCCTGGTGATCACGGCAGCGGCCTACGGCGCCCTGGCGTTTGCCGGGTTTGTGTGGGACGACATCCCCCTGGTGCTGGGAAACCAGCACACCGGGAGTCTCGCTGGCATTGGCCACTTCTTTGGGGGAGACTTCTGGGCAGGCGCTGGGGAAACGTCCGGGTACTACCGGCCGTTCATGCTGTTGAGTCTCGCGCTGGATCGACTGCTGTGGGAAGGCTCGGGAACGGGCCACCACCTGCACTCCCTTTGCTGGCATCTCTTGGCGGTCTGGGGTCTGTGGCGACTGCTCGCCGTTTTGATGGATGGCGCTCGCGCCCTGGTGGGGGCGACGGTCTTTGCGCTGCATCCGTTGCAGTCGGAGGCGGTGGCCTGGATCGCGGCCCGCAACGACCCCATGGCGGCAGCTTTTCTCTTTCTTGGGGTGGGGGTTCTGCTTCCGGAGCGGGTAGGCCCACGCAGGCTGGTGTTGGGGGGGCTGCTCCTCCTGTCAGGTCTCCTCTCCAAGGAAAGCGGCGTCTTCGGGATCTTTCTGCTCCTGGGGTTGGACCTGGCCCGGTGGGGACGCATCGGGGCCTGGCATCGGTATGCGGCTGCCGGCGGCGCCTTGGGGGTCTGGGCTACCCTGCGCAGCATGGCAGGGGTGCGGGTGCGGGATCTGCCGGACCCGGCCGGGTGGAACCTGCTTGCGGAGCGGGGACACGAGGTGGCGGCTCTGTCCGGAAAACTCCTGGTGTGGCCCTGGCCCTTGAGCGTGGGCCGGGCCCTGGAGTACCTGCAGGAGCCCGGTGCGACGCTGGTGTTGGGGGGTTCTGTTCTGGTCCTCGGATGTGTGGCCACCCTGCGCTTTGGGGGGCGCCTCGCCGGGGTGGGGCTCTTCTTTGCCGGCCTGGCGCTGGCGCCCGCGGTGCTGGCCCTTGCAGGAAAAGGCCTCTTGGGAGAGCGGTACCTGTACCTTCCTCTGGCGGGCATCGCCTTGGCAGTGGCAGCGGCGGTGCCGCGCCGCGAGGAGACCGCATGGGTGCTGTTGGCGACGGCCCTGGGGTCCATGTGGGTGCTTCAGCAGCGGCTGCCGGATTGGCAGAACAGCCTGTCCCTCTGGGAGGCCGCCCTGCGTGACACCCCGTCTGGTTTCGTACATGCGGGGGTGGGACACGAGCTGAACCGTCGTTCCGGTCTGTACCGACAGGCAGCGGAGGAGGCCGCGGAGCGGGGGGATGTCGCGTTGGCCAAGACCCACAAGGAGGGGGAACGCACGATGGCTCTGCAGGCTGGTCAACACTTTGCGGAGGCGCTTCGGGCCGACCCTGTGTTCTATGATGTCTGCACGCTCGCAATGCTCTCTCCCCTCCGAGTCGGTGACCAGCGAATGGCCTTGGCCCACGCCCGCCTTGCCCAGCAACAAGGCTGCGCCGCCACCAACGAGCGGGTGGCCATCTTTGCTTCCCTCCTGGCGCAGAACGGTGCGTGGGGAGAGGCCGCCAGCGTGGTGGAAGGGGCCGAAGAAGATGACGCCGGACGCCTGGCCCTCGTGCGGGCGGCGGTGGGGCTGCTCCGTGGAGAACCGTCGGACTACGAAGCCCTTCTTGCTCGCTCAGACCTGGATCCCGGGGTGGTGCAGGACCAGGTACAGGCGCTCTTGGCGGCAGGGGGCATGCAGGTGCAATTCCCGCCTGGAAAGACGGAGCCGGCGCCGTGAAGCTCCTCGTTCCCCTGGTCCTTGGAGGCGCCTTGTTGGCCCACACAGGTCAGCGGGCGGCAGACTCGGTGCGGAAGGACGTGGATGCAGAGGTGGAGCTGATGTTCATCCCTTCGGGACAGGCCCTGTCCGTGGCCAGTCTGGGTTGGCGTGTGCACGTGGCAGATCTGCTGTGGTTGCGCTCCGTGCTGACCTTTGGCACCCGGTGGGGGGAAGACCCGTCTCCGCTTTGGCAAGAGTGGCTGGCCCGCATGCTGCTGGCGGTGTCGGAGCTGGATCCGACCTGGCGCACCCTCTACACCTATGGCGGCTTGATGCTCAAGGTGACCGAGGCCTATGAGCAGTCCACAGAGATTTTTCTTCGAGGCGCTGAGCAGCTGCCGGAGGATCACTTTCTCTTGTTCTCCGCGGGCATGAACTACTACCTCTACCTGGATGATCCCCAGCGAGCCTACGACTTGATCAAGGAGGCTGCCGAGAGGCCCGGGGCGCCGGGTTGGTACAAGGGTGCTGCCCGGGCATTCGTGGTCAAGACCTCTCAGCGAAAGGTGGCCATTCGATTCCTGAAGGAAGAGTTGGAGCAGACGGACGACCCGGAGCTGCGAGAGAGTCTCGCGCGGCACCTGGCCAACGAGCTTCACGCCCTGCGGTCTGAGGAGATCGAGCGGGCCAGGACGGCCTGGGAAGAGGGGTCGGGACAGGTGCTGGAGGACCTACAGATGTTGGTGGGGGCCGGGCTTCTGGAGTCCCTCCCGGCAGATCCCCTTGGGGGGCGCTGGGTCATCGACATGGACGGAATCGTTCGGTCTTCTGTGGCAGCAAAGACCGAAGCCGCGCATGCTCTCCGTTATGAGCGGGGTCTGTTGGAGTTCATGGACCTGTGACAACGCAGCGGGCGGGTGAGTCGATTTGCGCGGTGGTGGGGCTCGGAAGCAGTCTGGGCCACCGGGAGAAAATGTTGGGCTTGGCGGTGGCATCACTTCGGGCCACGCCGGGGGTGCAGGTGCTGGGCACGAGCCGGCTCTACATGTCCCCTCCCATGGGGGGGGTGGCCAAAGGGGCGTTTATGAATGGGGCCGCGCAGGTGCGAATGGAAGGTTCTCCCACGGATCTCTTGGACGTGTGCAAGGGCATCGAGAGGAGACTGGGGCGCCGAGCCGGCCAGCGATGGGGGGATCGCACCATCGACCTGGACATCCTGTGGATCGAGGGGCACCACTGCGCTGGGGAGTCCCTGACAGTCCCTCATCCCGGCCTTCTCTCCCGCCCTTTCGCCTTGGCGCCCCTCTTGGACCTTCTGCCGATGGCCCGCCATCCAGAGAGCGGACGCCTCTACCGGGAGGCCGTCTGTGCGCAGGGGCCCATCGCAGCGGTGGGGGTGCTTGCCCCCGGGGGGTTCTCGGGGTATCCCAGGCCCCCGTCGGACGGCCCCCGGCGTACCCACCGGAGCGCCCATGAAGTTCTTCATCGATACCGCGAACCTCGACCACATTCGTGAAGCCGCCTCTTGGGGCATCATCGATGGCGTGACCACCAATCCCTCCCTGATCGCCAAGGAAGGCGGCGACTTCGTCGACACCATTGCGGAAATTTGCACCCTTGTGGATGGCCCGATTTCGGCGGAGACGGTCCACGAAACCGCCGAGGGAATGCTGGAGCAGGGCCGTCTTCTGGCCCGCGTGCACGACAACGTGGTCATCAAGGTCCCGTTGAACGAGGAGGGCATCAAGGCCACCAAGGTGTTCACGGACGAAGGCATTCGAACCAATGTCACTCTCTGCTTTCAGTCGGCTCAGGCCCTCGTCGCCGCCAAGGCAGGGGCTACCTTTGTCTCTCCCTTTGTGGGCAGAGTCGACGACATTTCGGGAGACGGCATTGACCTCATCGAGGAGATTGTCGAGATCTATGCCAATTACCCGGCCCTTGGGACCCAGGTGCTGGCTGCCTCCATTCGCCATCCTCTGCACCTGGTGCAGGCGGCCCAAGCCGGTGCCGACGTGGCGACGGTGCCGTACGGGGTGCTCAAGAAGCTGTTCAACCACCCCTTGACCGACAGCGGGAACGAGAAGTTCACCCGGGACTGGGAGAGCGTCCCGGACCCGGACATCGTGGGACAGGTCACCCGCTGGTTGGAACGAAACGGGCGGTAGGGCCCGGAGCGGGTTTGCCCAGGTGGATCGCCTGGGCTACCTGAATGCGTCCAAACCAGGCAGTACGAGGGGCTTCATGGCGCTGCAGGAGGCATCCCGAAAGGGGGACAAGCGACGCATCATCTTGCGTGCTGCTGTGCAGGTCTTCGCGGAGAGAGGGTTTCACCAGGCCCGGGTGAGCGATGTGGCTGAGAAGGCCGGGGTCGCAGACGGCACCATCTACCTGTACTTTCGAAACAAGGAAGATCTCCTGATCTGCATCTTCGAGGACAGCATGGACACGCTGTTGTCGGGTCTGCAGTCGGCGCTCGAGGGCGTGTCAGATCCCCTGGAGCGCATTCGGGTCTTCGCCCGTTTTCACCTGCGACAAGTGCGGGACAACCCGGCGGAGGCAGAGGTTCTCCAAGTGCAGCTTCGGGGATCCAACAAGTTTCTGAAGGACTACCGGCCTGAAAAGCTGTGGGCCTATATCGGTGTTTTTGCAGAAGCCATGCGCCAGGGCCAGGCCAACGGACTGGTTCGAAAGGACGTGGACCCCTTTCTGCAGATGTGGAGTTTCTTTGGCGCCCTGGACGAGCTTGGCACCCAGTGGGTGCTCGCCAAAGGACGAAAAATTGAGCTTGACGTCGCTGCCGACCAGGTGGCGGGTGTATTTATCCGGGGGCTTTCAACATCCCCCACTTCCAAGGAGACATCGTGAAAATTGGAGTCTGCCTGAAGCAGGTGCCAGCCACGGATTCCCGCATCAAGATCAATGCGGACGCCAACGGCATCGTGCAAGACGAGATCAAGTGGGAGGTCAATCCCTACGACGAATTCGCGCTGGAAGCAGCGCTTCAGCTCAAAGAGCAGGGGAAGGCCACCGAAGTCATCCTCCTGACCTTTGGGGGAGCCCCCGCTGAGGCCCGGATCAAGGACGGCCTCGCCCGGGGTGCTGATTCAGCCGTGCGCCTGGACGATCCGGCTTTTGCGGGGTCGGATGCACTTGGGGCAGCGCGGGTTTTGGCTGCCGCTGCTGGCAAAGCGGAGATCGGCCTCGTGCTGTGTGGAAAGCAGGCTGTCGACCATGACAGCTCGCAACTCCCAGCCATGATGGCCGAGCTGTTGGGATGGCCCCAGGTCACGGACATCAGCAGCCTCACGCTGGAAGGGGAAACCGTGACGGCCGAGCGTGCAGCCGGCGGCGGCAACAAGTTCGTGATGGAAGCATCGCTGCCGGCGGTGCTCTCTTGCGACAAGGGCATCAACACCCCCCGCTTTGCGTCTCTCAAGGGGATCATGATGGCGAAGAGAAAGACCATCCATGTCTGGGGTGCAGCGGATCTGGGCTTGGACGCTTCCACTGTCGGTGCCGCGGGCGCTGTGGTGGAAGAACTGGGCATGACCCTCCCGCCGGCGCGTCCCTCCGGTCGCATCATCGACGGAGAAACCACACAACAGAAGGTGGACGAGCTGGTTCGTCTCCTTCGCGAAGAAGCCAAGGTTCTGTAGGAGACCACCATGGGAACTGGAATTCTTGTTTTTTGTGAGCATGAGAACGGCGACTTCAAGAAGACGTCCTTCGAGCTGTTGGCCAAGGCCAGCGAGCTGGCTGGAGCCACCGGGGGAGAGGTGTCCGCAGTGGTCATCGGCGATGCCGATGGCGCGGTCCTGGGGGGCTACGGGGCTGCCCGGGTCTACACCGTGTCCGGTGACGCCTTCCAACAGCACAACACCGGCGCGTGGGTGAGAGCCCTGGCGGCCGCGGTGGCACAGGCCAGTCCTGCAGCGGTGCTTGCGGCGGCCTCCCAGGCAGGGCGGGATCTGTTTCCCCGCCTGGCGGCCCGGCTCTCCGCCGGCATGATCACCGAAGTGACCGATCTTGGCGTCGAGGGCGGCATCCTGGTGGGGGACCGTCCCATCTACGCCGGGAAGGCCTTTGTGAAGTGTCGCGCCCGATCGGAAGTCGGCCTCTTCACGGTGCGCCCGAACTCTTTTCCTGTCCCTGCCTCCACAGGTGGGTCGGCCGAGACGGTCGCCCTGGAAGTGGCGTCCGATGGAGAGGATGGCCGCTCTCGGGTCACCCAGGTGGTGGAAAGCGCCTCCACCGTGGTGGACCTCACCGAAGCGGATCGAATTGTCTCAGGAGGTCGCTCCCTCAAGGGGTCCGATGAATTCGAGGCGGTTATCGTGCCTTTGGCTGCATCGATTTCTGCCACGCCGGGCGCCTCCCGTGCCGCGGTGGATGCGGGCTATGCCCCGCACTCCTGGCAGGTCGGGCAGACTGGAAAGGTGGTCAACCCCTCCCTGTACATTGCCTGCGGGATTTCAGGCGCCATTCAGCACCTGGCTGGCATGCGGACCTCCAAGGTGATCGTCGCGATCAACAAGGACCCGGATGCGCCTATCTTCCAGTTTGCCACCTACGGGATTGTGGACGATCTCTTTGAGATCTGCCCGGCCCTGACCGAGGCGTTCAAGACCGCGATGACCTGATCCCCTCGCGGGGCGCTCCGGTGATATCGTTTCGGCAATGGGCATCCGCGAACCCGGTGGATCGGTACGGCCCGTCCAGGCCGCCATGTTGGAGCGTCTCTGTTTCGCCCTGGATCGGGCGGGAGAGCAGCGGGCCCTGATTCGGCTGGCTGAGTGTTGGAGTGTGCTTGGGCGATTGCCCCCAAAGGTGGCCCTTTTGGAAGCGGGCACCCTTCTGGACTTTGGGCTGGTGGATAGGGCCTGGGTCCGCATGCGGGAGTGCGAGGAGGTCCTGGGGGAGACCGTGGAACACTCGGCTCTTCAGGCCGAGATGTATCTGCAGCGCGGGTGGCCTGCCCGTGCGAGGAGACACCTGGAAGGCGCTCTGGAGGCTCACCCGGAGACGCCTGCCCTCTTGCGCTTGTTGGAGCGCACCGATGCGCCGGCCATGGAGCCTCCCACGGATGCCCGGGACGTGGAACGGGAAGGAAACCCCGAGCAGCTGGTGGACCTGGCCGAGCGGTTCCTGCGCACGGGGTCGCACCTTCGTGCCCGGGCGGTGTTGGAGCGCTTGAAGAAGAAGGAGGGGCCTTGGGAGCAACGGGTCGAAGATCTGTTGTGGGGGCTGGATGGAGGCTTTGAAGAAGACGACGTGGACCTGATGACTCTGGCGGAGTCGTTGCTCCCAAGGGTTGCGCTGGTGGAGTTTGACGGCGGGGGGGAGACGATGACCCAGACCCGCGTGGGGCCCGTGTTGGTGGACATGGTGGACCCGCCGGTGGAGACCGAAGGGCCTGCGTTCCCCTCTCTGTTTCGATGGCTAGAGGAAGAGGCGGCCGATCCAGGCACCGCTGAGGTTACAGCCGTGTCCAGCTTAGCTGAGAGGTTGGTGTCAGAGGAGCACACCCAGGGCGACGACGACACGGGCTCCCACCAGACCCGGATTATGCGGCTCATCTTCCGAAAGGAGAGCACCCAGGATGTGACGTCCGCCGGGTCTGATGCTGCGGATCACGGCGATCTGACCGGAGGGCTCTCCCTGGCGGCGCTGGACCTGGAGGAGTCCGGCCGGGTGGGCTCCAACCTGGATGACATGCAGGCCACAGGGGACTTGGAGTTCACCGGGGACGTGATGATGTTGGAGACGGAGGATGCGGATCGGGTCGTGATGACCCGGCGGGAGCTGGAGCCTACGGATCCAAGTGTTGCGGATGTTCTGTCTCCAATTGAGGTCATTCCCCAGCAGATCGGGCCCAAGCGCGAAAAGGCCGAAATCACCCAGCCTTTCTATTCGGATGATGTGGAAGACGAGACCGGGGAGCAGACCGCAAAGCTGGAAGCCCCCTCGAGCGACCTGCCCGCCGAAGCGTCGCCGCCCCTGGATGAGACCGTGCTGGCCCGGGCGCCGGACTTGGATCCTGTTGGCACCCAGAGGCTGGTCTGGTTGACCCTGGTGGTCTTGCTTGTAGGCGGGTTCGGTGTCTTGGGGGGGAGTCGCATGATCTCCATGCGAGCGGTCGCACGGGTGGTGGGGGATGCTCAGTCGGTTCTCAACGATGCCCGATATGCCCAAATCCTGCAGCAGGAGGCCCAGCTTGATCTGGGTATTCTCGAAGAGCGCTCCCCTTTGGCTGCGCTCCATGTCTCCCGAGCCCTCGTGGAGTTGGCCCTCTGGGGCGAGTACAGCGGTGGCAAGCTTCGGCTGGCCTCCGCCACGGAGTCACTGCAGGTGGCGGCTTCCCTCGGAGGGGGTGGGCCGGCGCTTGGGCTGGCGAATGCGTGGCGGTCTTTCTACATGGGGGACCTCCCACGGGCTGAACAGGATCTCTTGGTGTTGCCAGAGGATGCGGAGCGGCTCTACCTGGAGTCTCGTATTGCTGCTGTCGCAGGACGTATGGAATTGGCCGGAACTCTGGCCGGCCGCGCGGTGACCCTGGCGCCTGGATCCATGCGAAACCTCCTTTGGCGAGCGAGGCTCTGCACGCGGTCAGGGGATGAGGCGTGCACCCGTTTCAGCCTGGAGGCAGCTGCTGCTTTGGAGCCAAGGCATCCGGAGTTGGAGCTGTTGGAGATCTACGCGCTGTCCTCCAACGCTACGCCTCCAGAGCAGATTTCGCGGTTTGAAGGGTACCTGGAGTCTCATGGCCAGCTGGCCCCCAGGTTGGCCGGGTCCGTGGAATTGCACTTGGCGGCGTTGTACGAGGCGCGGGGGGAAGAGGGCACTGCGCGCGCCTCCCTCACCAGAGCGTTGGCGCACGATCCGGAGAACCCGGATGCCCGGTACCTCTCGGGGGTAGAGCGGTACCAGGAGAACCGGCTAGAGGCCGCAGCCGCTGACTTCCAGGCTTGTCGCGCCAGTCGCCCCAGCGATGCCCGGTGTCTTTCGGGCTTGCTCCGGGTGCTGCTGGAGCAGGACCGGGTCGTTGCGGCGCGGGAGGCGCTGCAAGAGGGACGAAAGACGGTCTTTGATGAGCCTGGACTGGATTGTATGGAAGGATGGGTCCAGCTTGCGGAGGGGGACCTGGATGCAGCGCTGTTGGAGCGGCTTCTGGACCGTATGGCGGAACCGGAGCCGGCTTGGCTGGTGGGCCTGATGCGCGGGACCCGTGGAGACCCCGGCGCAGGAGGAGCGCTGGTTCGCTCCCTTTCGGGGCTGTCGGAGAGTTCGGACCCCATGCTGCTGGGGTTGACTGGCCGGGTCATGTCCCAGGTGGCTCTCTACGGTGTCGATCTGGAGGAGCGGGAGAAATGGGCGGAGGATGCAATGCAACGGTCGCCCATCGATCCCATGGTGCGGGTGGCCCGGGGGCGGTACCTGGAGTCTCTTGGGCGGGGTGAAGAGGCCGCTTTGGAGCTGGATCTGGCGGTGAACTTGGGTCCGGAGACGGCGCTTGCACACTACGAGCGAGGTTTGTTCTACCTGGACTTTGGGGACAAGCACGAGCGGACCCTGCACTCCTGGTACCGGTACAGGCAACTCTTGCCCACGGGACCCCGGGCGGACCAGGTGGAGAAACGACTGCTTGTTCTGCAGTAGGTGGGGTGGCTCTCTGCCGGCAGCCTCGCTATCATGAAGGGGAGGTCGACCGGGCAGGGTTGGAGCCACAAATGAGCCGAACCCTGGTCGTGATCCTCCTGTGGACTTCAGGCTGTGCATCCTACGATGTGCTGGCCACCAAGCGCGGTACGGGGAGCGATGACCCCAGTGCGCCAGCGGACACTGCCACCTGGGCTGATGAAGGCGACACGGCTTCAGACTTGGACGGGGCAGCGCTGACGGAGCCGGTTTGGCTCAAGATCTCTGGCGAGATGGAGATCGCAGGAGGGATTGCTGGCTCCCTCGGGCTCTTGGGCAGCTTCTTTCCAGCGGACCTGGATGCTGGAGAGCTCACCGAGTGTGCGCTTTCGGTTTCAGCGACCCTGGTAGAAGAGGACGTGAGCCTGGATCCAGATCTCTACCAGTGGTGGAACATGACGTTCCTTGAGGAAGAGGCAGCGTGGGCGTGTGGAGACTACTCCCAGATTCCTTCCTTGGTGGGCCTCGGTTTGGGGGTGTTCCATCCGGAGTTGCATGCGGGGGTGGTGGAGTTGGGGCTTTCGGACCCGGCGCTCTTTTTGTACGGGCTGTATGCTCGGTTTGAGAGTGTCGAAAACGTGGATGCCCTGGACGCGGGCCAGACCTACGTGGTGGGTTACGCAGGCACGGCGGATCAGCTGGCGGCGGATGCCGAGGCCAGTGTCACCGGTGCTGTGGCGGATGGGCTCTACAACCTGGTGGGCACTTTCCTCTTGCCCCTCGCGCCCGCTACCAATTGAGCGTGGCTTCGCCGCTGCTTCCGGCCGCGGCCAGCAGTCGACCGTTCAGTTCGCAGTAGTACCAGTCGGTGTCCACGCCCGACAGGTCCGCTTGGATAGGGTCTTCCTTGCAGAAGAGAACCACGCCTCCCCGAGAGCGCGTGAGGCGGTTCTGCGGCAGGCCCGTGGTGGCGATCAAGTCCCAGTTTTCCATGGGGCCGTCCCCATCCATGTCATATCGATTCTGTTGCAGGTCCCGAATGGTGGGCCAGGTCCGGTGGGTGGCGCCGGTCTCCACCATGGTGTGGTGGGCGTGGGCCAGACGTTCCCGCAGCTGGAGCAGGGCCTCTTGGCTTGCCCTCCGCGTTTCCTGGGTGGGCACGAGGGTGGTGGATGCCGGGGAGTTTCCGTCAGGAGGGGCTGTGGCGAGCCAGCCCACGAGGAGGGTGATCGCCGAGACGATAGTTAGCCAGGAGGTCGGAAGGCGTCGCCCACACCGGGCGCCCAGGGATTCCAGGTGGGTCGTCATCTCCGCCGTGAGGCCCCGGGCGCCCCGGAAGTCGGCCCCTTTGGCTGCATGAATGGTGCAGTCCTGCAGCCGAGCTCCCCGAAAGGACGACTCGGAGACATCGTCAAGTACGCAGTTCACAAGGATTGCGCGGTCCAAATTGCAAGAGGACAGGCGCTCTACGGAGCAGCCCTCGAGACGGGCTCCCCCCAAATCACACTGCAGAACACGGCCAAGCCGGGTGTTTTGGACCTGCGCTTCCGTGAGTTGGCTGCTCTCCAGGTGAAGAGCCTGCAGCATCCCGCTGTCCACGTGGATCCCCTCCATCTTGCACCCGAGGACCCGGGCTCCCTCTTCCGCTTTGGGGGCCTCGAGGATTGCATCCCGAAAGGTGGACCGCTCACACAGGCCAACGAGGAGGGCCTCCTTGATGCGGGCTCCTTCGTAGCAGCCATTCTTCACGGACTGGACCGGCACGCCTCCCAGCACCCGCCCCCGAAGATGCTGGCTGTCCAGGTGGATTCCCCTCTCTCCCCTCGAACGATGGCCCGATGTGCTCACTTCGACTTGCATACCCTGCATCCCACTGGGGTGCTACAGGCTCCTTGCGAGGCGACCCTTGGCAGATTTTGTGAATGAGTTCTCCTGGAGCTACTCCCGGGACCGTATGTTTCGTTCCTGCCTTCGGCGGTACTGGCTGAACTACTACGGCAGCTGGGGAGGCTGGGACTCCAGGGCGCCGGAGGAGGTGCGGGAGATCTATCGCCAGAAGAAGCTCACCTCTCGGGCCATGTGGATTGGCATTCTCGTGCACGAGGTGGCGGAGCGTGCGCTGAAGTCACTTGGATGGGCCCAACCGAGAGGGGTGGAGGACTCGGTGGCCTGGATTCGAAACCGTGGGCACTCGGATGTGGAGGGATCTCGAACTGGGAACGACCCGCGACGCGCAAGCAAGAAGGTTGAGTTTCAAGAGCACTACTACGGCGCGGACCTTCCGGAGGGAGCGTGGGAAGAGGCGTTGGATGAAATGGAGCGCCAGGTGCGCAATCTCTTCAATCACCCGGTCTTCCGGCGAATGGTGGCGGTCAAGGAGCGAATCCTCCAGGTGGAGAGGCTGCTTCAGATCGACATCATGGGGGTACCGGTCTGGGTGTCTCTGGATGTGTTGATGGATGATGGCCGTGGGGGGGTTGTCATCGTGGATTGGAAAACTGGAAGAGCCCACGCAGATGCAGAGGTGGGCCGCCAAATGGGCATCTATGGGCTCTATGCCCAGCAGGAGCTGGATTTGGCACCTGGCCAGATCCAGGCGCTGCACGTCAACACGCGTGATGGTGGGTACAAGGCGCACCCGGTGGATGCTTCTCAATTGGACCAGAGCCAGCAGGAGCTGGTGGAGTCGTCCCGAGCCATGAAGGAGCTTCTGTCGGATGTGGAGGGCAATGTGGCTCTGATGGAGGACTTTCCGAAGGTGGTGGATGGCAGCGACGAGTGCCGGTTCTGTTCCTTTCGCCGTACTTGCGGCCGAAATTAAGCGAGCCGGACAAAAAATGGTCTACCCGTAGAACGGTTGTTCAGTATGTTGTGTGTACCCCTCCCGTGCAACCGGGATCCCAAGGAGGTCCACAATGCTGGCAGCCCATCCTCAACTCTCCGTACCCCACCTTGAAAGGGTGCCGGGAGCTTCGTCCGTCCCTTCCGGGTGGGTTTGTCGCGTCGTGGTGGGTGGGTTTGTCCGCGATGCCTCGTCTGGAGAGGTCCTGAACCTTCGGCCGGGAGACCTCCTCCTGGCCGAGGGAGCGGCCCGTGTGGGAGACCTGTGCCTCTTGGTGCCCCAAGGCCGTGGTCGCCCCCTGGTGGGTCGCATCACCCAGCAGGGCCTGGTGGCGGAGCCCACGGGCGTTCCCTGCTGCCAAGAGCGTTGGCTGGTGGCTGGGCGACTCACCATAGTGTCTCGACAGGCTCCTCGGCGTGAGCCTGCGGAGGTCGCCAGGGGGATCGTGATTCCCTTCCCGCAGCGAGCGTTGCGCCCGGATGCGCTGAAAGAGGAACGGAAGGTCCAGTTGCACCTTTTTGACCAGGGGTAGAAGGGTGTCCCGGTGATACGTTGGCACCATGCAGCGTCTTCTTTCGCACCACCGGCCCGTGGTGGGGGTTCTTCACCTGCCTCCGCTTCCGGGAGCCCCCTTTGATGGGCCGGGATTGCAGGCGATTGTCACGGGTGCGCTCCGTGATGCCGAGGTTCTGGCCACTGGGGGGGCGCGAGGGGTGGTGGTGGAGAATATCGGGGATGCTCCCTTTGCAAAGGAGGTCGAGCCTCACGTGGTGGCGGCGATGACCGTGGTGGCGAGAGAGGTGGTGGAACGGTTTGGAGCGGACCTCACGGTGGGAGTCAATGTCCTCCGCAACGATGCAGTCGGCGCTTTGGCGGTGGCCGCAGCGAGCGGCGCTGGGTTTGTCCGGATCAACGTTCACGTGGGGGCCATGGTGACAGACCAGGGCATTGTCGAGGGGCGGGCTCGGGAGACCCTTCTGTACCGGAAACGGGTGGCTCCAGGGGTGGCTATTGTCGCGGACCACCTGGTGAAGCATGCCCAACCTCTGGCCCCCTTAAACTCCGTTCAGCTGGCCCGGGACACGCTGCACCGGGGGGGGGCTCGTGTGCTGGTGCTCTCTGGAAGCGGTACGGGGCAGCCCACGTCCGTGGAGGACCTGGAGGAGCTGCGGGGCGCCCTTCCCGAGGCGACGCTTTGGATTGGGAGTGGACTGAACCCGGACAACGCCGGGGCGTATTCAGCTGCCGATGCAGCCATTGTTGGTACGGCCCTTCATGGGCATGCGGACCTGTCGTCACCCTTGGATGTGGAGCGAGTGCGCGCTGTGGTGCAGGCGTTCAGTGGTTGAGGGTTCATTGCTGAATTGAGAAAGGGGGTGAGGCTTTCGCCCCACCCCCTTGTCCGACTTGCTTTTCGGCGCCTCGGACTGACTGCAGCTATCGGATTCCCTTTTGATGCAACTCCGGAGGACCCGGAGGGGAGAAGCGAGCGCTTTTCCCTGTGGGGGACATCAGGAACAGCCGCTGGTAGCGCCGCAGTTGAAGCACTTGTAGCAGGTGCCCGATCGGACCATGATGCTGCCGCATACATGGCATGGCGGGGCATCGGCCTGCGTGTTGAAGATGTGGTTCTCCATGTCTGTGCTGGGGGCCGAGACCGACGCCGACTGCATCGGGGCGGGGGCCGCGGACGGGGCCTTGGGGAGGGTGGCCACCATGGGGGTAGCATCGGCTCCGAACCGAAGCTCCAGCCAGCGGAAGATGTAGTCCGTGATGGACTTGGCGATGGGAATTTCCGGGTTGCCCGTGAAGCCGGACGGCTCAAACCGGGTGTGGGAGAACTTGTCGCACAGCACCTTCAGGGGCACACCGTACTGGAGAGCCAGAGACACGGACGTGGCGAATGCATCCATGAGTCCGGACACAACCGAGCCTTCCTTGGCCATGACCAGGAAGATTTCGCCGGGAACCCCGTCCTCGTAGAGGCCCACCGTGATGTACCCGTCGTGGCCCGCCACGGAGAACTTGTGGGTCACAGCCTGGCGCTCGTTCGGGAGCTTGCGACGCACGGGACGATACTCCACGATGGGTTCGGGCGTGTCCTCCTTGGGGGCATCCAGGCTGGTGTTGAGGGGCTGGGTCCGCTTGCAGCCGTCGCGATAGATGGCGATGGCCTTGAGGCCGAGCTTCCATGAGTCCATGTAGATGTCTGCGATCTCGGCTGGCGTGGCATCCGGTGGCACGTTGACGGTCTTGGAGATCGCGCCGGACAGGAAAGGCTGGGCGGCGGCCATCATTCGCACATGGCCCATGGGGGCGATGCTGCGCACTCCATTCCGCGCCTTGAAAGCGCAGTCAAAGATGGGCAGGTGCTCCTCTTTGAGACCCGGGGCACCCTCAATGGTCTCCTGTTGGTCCAGGTAGGCCAGGATCCCGTCCCGTTCCACCTCCGGGTAGTCCAGCATGTCCAGGGCCAGGGGCACGGTCTGGTTCACAATCTTCAACATGCCGCCGCCCACGAGCTTCTTGTACTTGATGAGCGCAATGTCTGGCTCGATGCCGGTGGTGTCGCAGTCCATCATGAAGCCGATGGTGCCGGTGGGGGCCAGCACGGTGACCTGGGAGTTGCGGTAGCCGGCTGCTTTGCCCATCTCCATGCACTCGTCCCAGCTCTGGTGTGCGGCTTCCAGAAGGTTGGTCGGAACCATGTCCTTGGGCAGCTCTTTGGCTGCCTTGCGGTGCTTGCCAATGACCCGAAGCATGGGCTTGCGGTTCTTGGAATAGCCCTTGAAGGTTCCCTGGGAGTCAGCGATTCGGGCAGACTGAAGATAGGCCTCGCCGTGCATCAGCGCGGTGATGGCGCCGGCGCGGGCCCGGCCGGTTGTCGAGTCGTAGGGCAGGGCCCAGGACATGAGCAGCGCACCGAGGTTGGCGTAGCCCAGCCCCAGGGGCCGGAATGCGTGGGAGTTCTTTTCGATTTCCTTGGTTGGGTAGGAGGCACGGTCCACCAGGATCTCCTGGGCGGTGATGCTCAACTGAACCGCATGCTTGAAGCTATCGACATCAAAAGAGCCATCCGCCATGCGGAACTTCATGAGGTTCAACGAGGCCAGGTTGCAGGCGGAGTTGTCCAGGAACATGTACTCGGAGCACGGGTTGGAGGCGTGAATCCGGTCCGTGTTCAAGCAGGTGTGCCAGTCGTTAATGGTGGTGTCGTATTGCATGCCCGGGTCGCCACAGAGCCAGGCGGCCTCGGAAATCTGGGCCATCAGATCTCGCGCCTTGAGGGTCTCTGCGACTTCCCCGTCCCGGCGGGCGTGGGTGTTCCAGTCGCCATCCTTGAGGACCGCCTCCATGAACGCATCAGTGACGCGGACCGAGTGGTTTGCGTTCTGGTAAAAGACCGAGTCGTAGGCTCCGCCGGGCACGTTGAACCCGCCGTCGTAGCCGGAATCGATGAGGGACCAAGCCTTCTGCTCTTCCTCGGACTTGCAGTTTACAAAGTCGAGAATGTCCGGGTGGTCCACGTTGAGAATGACCATTTTGGCGGCTCGACGGGTCTTGCCGCCGGACTTGATCACACCTGCAAAGGCATCAAAGCCCCGCATAAACGAGACGGGTCCAGATGCGGTGCCTCCGCCGCGAAGTCGCTCCTTGGAGGAACGAATGCAGGAGAGGTTGCTGCCTGCGCCGCTGCCCCACTTGAAGAGGAGGGCCTCGGTGCGCGCGAGCGTCATAATTGACTCCATGGAGTCGTCCACGGCGTTGATAAAGCAGGCGGAGCACTGGGGCTTCTCCTCCACGCCAACGTTGAACCAGACCGGGCTGTTGAAGGCGACGTACTGGTGGAGACACATCCAGGTGAGATCGTCCCGGAACGCGGCGGCGGCTTCTTCGTCTGCAAAGTAGCCGTCGGCCAGTCCCCAGGAATGGATGGTGTCGCAGACGCGGCCGATCAGCTGGCGAACGGAGGTCTCCCGCTCCGGGGTGCCCACATGTCCACGGAAATACTTGGAGATCACTACGTTTGTCGCGGTCGCGGACCAGTCACTGGGCACCTCCACCTGGCGCTGCTCAAAGACAGGCTCCCCAGATGCATCTGCAATCACCGCGTCACGAAGCTCCCAGGCGACGGTGTCATACGGGTCGGAACCGGCCGTCGTGAAGGAGCGCGTGAATTCCAGCCCCTTCCGGGTCTTGGCTGTGCGAGAGCGGGAGCGGGTGCTGCGGGAGGGGGTGCGAGGGGTGGGCTGGCTGTCCATGAAGGATCTCCGGTGGGTTGATGACATCATTCTCTACCTTCATCCGATTGAACCGGTCAAGGCAAAAAAACACAAGATGTAGTGGTCGAAAAGAGAGAATTACCCCACATATAGTATCTTGTGGATGCTATGGACAACTGTGGATCGGAGGTGTGAACCCGCGTCCCTCGTGGGTTTGAGTGGCGAGAGGCCTATGGATGACTTGATGGAGAAGTCTCGAATGGGCGCGCCGGATCCCGGGGAAAAATGTCCGAATTCGCGGAGCGCGGGACAACTCTGTGGATAACTTGGGGAGGGGCGCATCCAACCCCTCGTGAATTCAGGAGGATAGGGGTTCAGATGCGGGTGGCTCGACGAGTGGAGGGCCTCTTTCGGGAGGCAGCACAACCAAGGTTGGGGGGGCGTTCTCGTTTCCTCGAGGCGCTGGTTGCCGAGGTGCCGGCGGCGCGTCGAGTGGGTTCACTTGGGCTGGGGCGTTTGGGCAGAGGGGAGGACAAGGCGCAATTGTGGGATCGGCTCCAGGAGGAGCGGGTGGAGGCGGTTCGCCTGGCGTTGGCGGTGGCATGGGTGCGGTGTGGTGGCAAGACGAAGGGAGCACTGGATTTGCTCTCCTTGCGTGTTGGACCCGGTCTGGCGGCGAAACCAACGATGTGGGCCGATGAGCTGCGGGACGTGCTGGAAACCGACCCTGGTGACCTGCGTGACAGGCTCGATTCGGACCCAGGTGGGGGACGGGAGGTGCTCTTGCAGCTTTGCGGCCACCAGTGGCCCGAGGATGTAGGCCGTATTCACAGAGTGTGGCAGGCAGCGGGGCGAAGGGGAGAGCATGCCTGCCTGGAAGCCACCGGCCGACTGGGCTGCCCATCTGGCCGCTCCTCGCTCGTGGACGGACTGGATGAGATGCATGTGGATCCCGGACGAGGTCTTGCCCACCGCCGCATTAGCGCTGAGGCCTTGGGGCGACTGGGGCTTCCGGAGGGTTTCAGGCCCTTGAAAAGAGCGCTGTTTGCGGAAGGCGCCACGCTGGGGGAACCTGGGGCGGGGTTGGGGGTGCAGTTTCCGGTGCGGGAGACGGTGTTGTGTGCCCTGGGTGAGCTGCAGGATCGCCGAGCCATTCCCTTGTTTCTTGGCTGGTTGGGCGGTGAGGTCGAGCGCCCCCAGGACGAGCTGCGCCTTCCTGCCATGACGGGCCTTTGGAAGCTTGGGGAGGCTGCTGTACCTGCCTTGGAGGCGACGAGCAGGAAGTCTGGTCCTGCTGCCCGCAGCGCCCGGGCGGTTCTCTCCGCGATCTTCCTGTGAGAAAGAGTCGCTACTGAGTGCTCTGTGTCGCTGTACCGCCCTTGTCCGCCGAGTACAGGTCGCCCTGGGTCGGATCCACCCGGGCCAGTCCCGCTCGGTACACGTTCACGTAGTAGTAGTCCTTGTTGGTCAGGTGGTTGTGGGACTTGTTTACAAAGGTAAGCTGAATGTACCCGTCGCTCTCGAAGTCAGCGGCCGGATTCAACACGCGGCCCAGGGGGCTGTACACGATGGAGTCGGTGCAGCTGCATCCGGAAGGACCGCTCAATGCGCCAGAGGTGTAGCTGAGGGACACTTGCTTGAGGTAGTCCTCTCCGGTCTTGGAGAGGTCGTATTTGGAAAAGTCCAGGGTGGACCAGGTGGTGCTGCCCAGTTTCTTGTTGCCGATCTCCGCGATCCAGGCGCCAGCGTTTGCACCGCCGGAGCTGGTGGCGTCGGTGTCGTAGTCCGTGATGCGCACACGGGTCTGGCGGTTGTTTTGAATGGCCTGAATGCGTGCATTTTGCAGGGCATTGGAGAAGTCGCGTGCGGCCTGCCGGGTGCGAAAACGGGGAAGAAGCTCACGGCTCGTGGCAATGGCCAGTCCCGAAAGAACCGCCATGATCGCGATCACAATGACCATTTCGATCAGGGTAAAACCCGCTCGCCGGGGATGCCTGGGGTGAATGGTTCTCGAAAACAAGGTGATCACCGGGGCAGTATACCCTCCCGGAGACGAACCCTCGCGCTGCTAAATCCGCTGAATCCGGTTGACTTCAGGCCCCTTGCGCCATAAATCGCCGGCTCGCGCCCCGGGATCCTCCCGGGTGCGAACCGGCAGCCGGGCCCACGTTTCCTGACGAAACCCCCTGGTTGTCTTCACAGCACCCCAAAAGGAGCGTGTCATGGCACGTTATCGTGGACCTCGGCTGAAGAAGTGCCGAGCAGTGGGCGCGGTGCTTCCCGGACTCACCACGGCAGGAACGCTTGAGCGTCCCTACCCCCCCGGTGATCACGGGCAGCGACGTCGCGGCCGACCCTCGGACTACAAAGTCCGCTTGGTAGAGAAGCAAAAGGTGCGCTGGCACTACGGCGTACTCGAAAAGCAGTTCATTCGCTACGTGAAGGAAGCTTCCCGTCGCAAGGGACCCACCGGAAAGATCCTGGCCAATCTCCTGGAGAGCCGGCTGGACAACATGATCTGGCGCATTGGACTGGCTCCGACCATTCCCGCCGCCCGGCAGATGGTGGTGCATGGACACATCACGGTGGATGGCTCCCGCGTGGACCGTCCCTCGTACCAGGTCAAGGTGGGCCAGATTCTGTCTGTGCGCGTGAAGTCACGCAGCAAGCCGTACATCGCAGAAGCCATTGAGGCTTCCGCAGCGTGGCCTCGCCCCCAGTACCTGGAATTCGACCCGTCCAAGGTGGAAGGTCGCGTGGTGGCAGCGCCCCATGCAGATGACCTGCCCCTGGAGGTCAACCTTCAGGCCATCGTTGAGTTCTACTCGCAGAAGCTGTAGCGCTCGCAACCGTTTCAGCGGCCCGTTCGGCGAGAAGAATCGTCGGACGGGCCGTTTTCGTTTTGGCCGCTGCCTTGGCTTGGCGTCTCGGGGGATGGTCCCGCGCGCCGCTGGCTCAAGTGTTGCGCTCCCTCACCTGGTGAGGTGCAGACAGCCAGTGAGCTACTTGATTTCCCGGTGGGGCGTGTGCTTTCGCTCCCAGCGACAGTACTTGTTGAACTCAAGTCTGTCGGGGGTGGTGCGCTTGTTCTTGGTGGTCGAGTACCGGGAAACGCCCGGCATTCCAGAGTTCCGACAAGTGGTGCACTCAAGATGAATGATGACGCGGCCCTTGCCTGCTTTCCTGGCCATGGTGACCTCCGAGACGGTGAGAATCTCCCTTTGGGGGAGTTGGCCCCGGTTTGTATCGCCGTGTCGGCGGCCTGTCAACGCTCCATCCCCGTGGAATCGGTAGACTCTTGAGGGGTCCTCGAGGGAGATGGAACCGTACGTGCTGAGGCGACGCTTGCTCCTGTCCGGGCTGGCCCTCGGGGTGGCGCTGCTGGCAAGTGCCGGCTGTGCGGTGCTTCGAGAGGGGCGTGTCCACGAACAGCCCACCGTGAAGGGAATCAGGTTTGTGGAAGAGCACCCGCGCTTTCGCTGGGTTCGGGGCACCTCTGACTACACCTTGCGCACGGCAATCCTGCAGAAGAACAGTCCGCCGGGGGCCCACCTCCTCTTTGTGGTGGACCGAACGGAGCTGGATCTCGCCAGCCTGGAGGACGATGCTCGCCGCATGGAGCTCTGGTACGCCCACCACGGCTTCTTCGATGTGCGGTTTCAGGGGTGGGAAATTCGGGAGGTGCGGTCCGAGCGCGCTTGGCGCACGTGGATTCATCCAAGCTGGGCCCCCTACCCCAAGGTGGTCCAGGTCGTGGGCCATGTCCGGGAAGGTCCCGCCAGTCACGTGCGGTCCATCACCTTTGAGGGGCTCGATGCTGTGCCAGCCCTGCGGGGATCTGTGGCCAGGCGTGTCTCTGTGCGCGTGGGGGACAGGTTTGACCTGGAAGCACATGAAGCGACGATCCAGGAAGCCATGGCCATTCTCCAGAACGCCAGCTTTGCTCGGGCGAAGGTCGAGGGAGTGGTGAACGTGTGGCCGAAAGAGCAGGCTGTGGACCTGGTCTACCGGGTGTCGGGGGTCGGTGTGGGGCAGGCCTGCCGGTTTGGCGAGGTGAAGATCACCGGAGGAGAGCGTGTGCCGGAGGGCCAGATCCGGGAGAAAATTGTGGTCGAACCCGGAAAGGCCTTTAGCGCCAGCGCCCTCTCAGAGACTCAAATCGGAGTGTTCTCCCTGGGGGTTTTCTCCCTGGTGCAGGTTCAGCCGGATCTCGGGGTGGCCGGCCAGGACATTCCCGTGCGGCTTGATCTCACCGAGACCCGGTTTCGAGAGCTTCGCCTGGGGCCCGGGCTCGGGGTGGAGAACGGGGAGCAGTTTGTGCGTCTGGGGGCGGTCTTTGCCCACTCCAACTTGCTGGAGAGGCTGTTCAAGCTGGACATGACCGCCAACATGGGTCTGAAGAGCTTTGCAAGTGCCGAGGGGGTGCCCGAGCTCTCGGGCGTGACCGAAGAGTTCGATGCGGCCCCTGTGGCCGACGCAGAGGTGGCGTTGACCACGCCTGGATTCCTTCGGCCGGATCTCTCCCTCCGACAAGCAGCGGAATTTGAGATTGACGAGGACCCCGGGGGGCGTTTCCGCCACTGGGATCTCTCCCCCTCCCTGACCTGGAAGGCTAGCCGGAACCTCTCCCTGGTTTTCGCCTATCACTATGGGTTGTGGTCCGGCGATCTGGACGAGCGCCTCCGGGAGCTGGAACCTTTTGCGGACTTCAAGGACGACTACCGAATTCTCTCCCTGGAACAGCGCCTGCTCCACGACCAGCGAAACGATCCCATTCGCACCCGGGAGGGCACCTACGCAGACTTGGGAATCACGGAGGCTGGGCTCGGGGCCGGGTACCGTTTTCTCCATGTGAAGGGGGATCTGCGAGGCTTCTTGGATACCCGGCGGTGGCGAAATCAACTGGGACCCACAGCAGGGGTGTTGGCGACGAGGTTGGCCGGCGGCTGGACGGCTCCCCATGATGTGTGGGCAGAGCCGGGAGACGCCCTCTCTCGGGTGCCGTACCCAGAGAGGTTCCAGGTGGGTGGCAGCAACAGTGTTCGTGGCTGGATGCCCAACATGCTGGGTCCGGTGAGTTGCTCGATTCCCGGGGATCTGGACACCTGCGAGGTTTTGGGAGGTGAGATCGCTCTCTGGGGGACGGTGGAGTACCGGTTGGACCTGCCCTGGGACAGCGCCTTGGCCGGGTTTTTGGATGTGGGCCAAGCCTGGATGACCCCGGAGGACTTCGACCTGTCGGATCTGCAGCCCTCTGCAGGGGTGGGCGTGCGCGTCGGCACCCCCGTGGGGCCCATGCGACTGGACTTTGCTTTTCGCCTCAAGGAAGACCTGGGGCCGGTGGACTTTCCCGGGTTCAACGTGCACTTCGGCCTCTCGGAGGCGTTCTGATGGTGGGGGGGAGGCGCGTTCGCTGGATCCTTGGGGGTGCCGCAGCGCTTCTTGTGGGGGTCTTTGTGGCAGGGGCCAGCTGGCTGGCCTCCCCAAGAGGCGAGGCCTTTGTGCTGGACCAGTTGCAATCCCTCGCTGCCGATTCCCTTGCTGAAGGGCGCCTGGAGTTGGAGGGCATCGACATTCAAGGCCTGCACGGGGCCACGCTGCGGGGGATGCGACTGTTGGATGGCACAGATCGGGAGGTGGCGTCCCTTTCCCTGGAGGTGGAGGTTTCCCTGGCCCCACTTCTGTGGCGAGAGGTGCGCCTGGGCCACCTGCGCTTGCGCGACGTCTACCTGGACTTTCAAACGGGAGAAGACCGCCAGTTCTCGATTCAGAAGATGCTCCCAGCTTCCGAGGGAGAGGGCACCTCAGGTTGGGACGTGGTGGTGGAGGCCCTGGAGATAGAGGGCGAGGGAATCAACTTGGAACATCCGGACCTTCAGCTCCCTGTGGGGGCCTGGGGGGTAGCAGGTGGGGTGGCGCTCGAGGCCGGGGTTCTTCGCTGGCGGGGGCTCACAGTCCAGGCCGAAGCCGGAGGGGAGGTTGGCGAGGTGCGTCTCGCCACGGACGGGATGTTCGACGGGACCGAGATTCTCCTGGAGGCTCTCGATGTCACTGCCCGGGAGGCGAAGGTGCACGTGGAGGGCACGGTGGCGGACCTGGAGGGTGTGCCCAGGTTGCAGGGAAAGCTGCAGGCCGAGAACCTCCGTTTGGCTTCCTGGGAGGACTCCGTGGGGGTCGAGGGGCTCTCGGGCGCGCTGGCCCTGGCGTTGGAAGCAAAGGGCACCGTGCAGTCTCTTGTTCTCACCGGACGGCTTGAAACGGAAGCCGGTCAGGTGTCTCTTGCGGGCACCTTGGGTTCCCTGGATGCAGTCCCGGCCTGGTCCCTTTTGCTTGGGCTGGAGGGTTTGGACCCGGCGGCGCACCTGGCGGGCCTTCTTCCCTCTTCCATAACGGGCACCGTTTCCCTGGAGGGAACGGGTTGGTTTCCCCAGGAAGGATTCCTGGCCTCCCTGGACATGGAAGAAGGCCTCGCCCTGGAACAACCGTTCCACGGAGTGAAGGGCAAGGTGCGCGGGGTCGACGGCGGCTTCGCGCTGGAGTCCCTGGAGGTGGACTGCCCACTGGGTTTGGTAGGCGTGTCGGGCACCTGGAAGGACAACGGGTTTTCGGGCCATGTCAACGCCCAGGCCTCGAATCTCTCGCGCCTGGAGGCGGTCGGGGTCACAGGTTTCTCGGGGGCCGGCTCTGCGTCAGGTTCGGTGCGGGCCACCCTCGGGAATGTGCCGGTGGTTCAGTTCGAGGGAGAGGTGGCAGCAGAAGGGGTGCGCGGTCCCGAGAACGTGCGGTTGCGATCCGCCAGCGGTCCGGTGGATCTGGTGTGGAGGGACGGGCGGGTGGACGCCTCGGGTCGAACCCGTGCTCGCGCCCTGGAGACGGATCAGGCTCGGCTGGGCGATGCCTTGCTGGAGTGGGAAGGGTTCTATGCACCGGATGGAAGCTTTGACCTGGACGCACGGGTCAAGGCGGGGGGGTTTGAAGGGGGTGGGTTGCGGGTGGGAGGCCTGGTGGGCTCCCTCTCCGCCCGTGCAAACTCGCCTCTCTCCGTGGATTTGGACATGCAGGTCCGTGCCGTGACCTGGCAGAACCTCAAGGCCGACGCCGGGCGGGTCCGCCTGGTGCTTTCCCCTTCTGGAGAAGCTGATGTGTCCGTGTCGCTTACCTTGGCAGGCAAGCCCCTTCTGGATCTGCAGGGAGTGGCGTGGCCGGAAGAGGGTCGCCTCGAGGTGGAAACCCTCGCTCTCTCCCCGCCGGGCTACGACGCCTGGCAGCTCACTGAGCCTGCCAGGGCAACGTGGATGGGCACCACCCAAGGCGCCGCCTTCCTGTCGCTGGTTTCCCCGAGTGGCCGGTTGCGTGTGGAGGCGGCCGTGGAGGATGGCCCGCTCACGGCGGATGTGGAGGTGTCGGGCCTGGTCCTTTCCTGGCTGGAAGCGGTCTTGCCCGTGGAGGGGTGGAGTGGAGTGACAAGCGGACAGTTTCACTTGGGCGGCACCCTTGAGAACCTGTTGGTGGAGGGAAGGTTGGAAGCCCGGGAACTCTTCATTCCCAACACAGTCGAAGGCTTGGGTTTCGCGGTGGATTTCACCAACCTGGACGGGGTGGCTCGGGTGGAGGGCGTCTTGTCGGATGAAAGGGCGCCCATGGGTCGGGTCCAGGCTGGGCTTCCACTGGGGTTCGGGCTGCAGTCCGATCGACCTTCTGTTTTGGGGATCGAGGGTCTCTGGTTGGAGCCGGACGCTCCCATGGAGATCCACGGGGTCCTGGACCCGGTGGGGCTGCGCCGTCTTGGTGCGTTGATGCCGGGCGTACAGGAGCTCCCCAAGGGAAGGGTGGGGGCGGAGGTTCGGGTGGGGGGCACTCCCTCCAAGCCCCGCATGACCCTTGCCAGCAGCTTGGATGTTCGCCTGGGGGAGGTCCCGGATCGGGCCCGGGTGGACCTGGACGTGCTCCTTCGGGAGGGACGGTTTGAGGTGGGGGGCCTGGTGATGCAGCAGGGGGTGCGGCGTCTCCGGGTGGAGGGGCAGGCAGCGACCCGGATCGAAGCGCTGCTTTCCTCCCTCTGGGATGAAACCTCTGACCCTCCCTGGGGAGACATCAACGCGTGGGTGGGTGCGTTGGAGCTGGAAGTGGTTCCCATGGCGGTTCCTCTTTCGGCCCTGCAGGCATTTGTGCCCGTTCCGGAGGGGCTTCAGGGGTTTCTTGGGGGCGGCTTTCAGGTGGGGGGAACCGGGGCGCACCCGACGTTGGCGGGCGCGGTGCAGGTCATCGATGGTCGGCTGGGCGACCTGGCGCTCGCGCCAGCGCTGGTGGCGGTGTCCCCCATGGAAGGTGCCTTCAAGGTGATGGGGCTCTTCGGTCTGGGCGAGGGGTCCCTCGAGTTTGCGGGCAGGGTTCCCTTCGACTTCGATGCAGACTTTGACCTGGACAAAACACTGCAACGAGAGGGGCTGGCGGTGGACGTGTGGGGGCGAGGAGTCCCTCTTGGTGCGCTGACTCTTGTGGACCCAGGCATTCGGAATGCCGAGGGGCGGTTGGCCATCAGCGGCCACGTGGGAGGCTCGCTTCTTGAGCCGGCGCCGAAGATCCAGCTCTCCCTGGAGGGGGGACGCCTGGACTATCCCCCTCTGGGAATCGGTATGCGGGATCTCGCCTTTCAGGCGGACACAACACCGGATGCAATGCGGCTTCTCACTGTGTCCGGAAGTTCCCGCTCGCTTGTCGGGAGCAGGGGAAGGAAGGGAAGCCTCACGGCCGAGGGGGAGATCCCCTTTCCCTGGCGGGGGGACGCAGGCATGAGCATCCACATCAGCCTGGACGATCTGCTTTTGGCCGATCTGCCGGAGCTGGAGGTGGTCATGGCGGGAGGTGTACAGATTGCTGGGTCCTGGCCGGATCTGGTCGCGACCGGGGCGGTGGAGCTGGTGGAGGCCAACGTGGTGGTGGATGAGAATGTCTGGCTGTCCCAGGCCACGATGGCCCTGAACCCGGACGTGCGCATTCACCGGGAGAGCGTGGTCCTGGCCGAGGGGGCGCGGGGGTTGGCACAGGGGGAGTGGTGGGAGAGTCTCGTGGCGGACGTGGAGGTGGACCTGGGCAACAACACCTGGGGGGAGGCGCTGGTGCCCTTGGATGTGACCTATGGGGCTGTGTCCAGCGTGTTCAGCACCGTGGCGGCGAAAGGCCGGGTGCGGGGTCGGGTGCGGGTGAAGGGCACCATCGAAGATGCGCTGGTGGAGGGGCAACTTGAGACGGAGCGGGCCACGGCTGTGGTGTTTGGTTCGGAGTTTCAGGTGGAGCGTGGGGGGGTGATCCGCTTCACCGGCACGGACTACACCAACCCGGAGGTGGACCTCACGGCGGTGCACGAGACGACACAGTACGGGGACGTGAGCGTGGACATCAGCGGTACCCTGGAGGCGTTGACTCTCGCGTTTCGCAGCAGCGTGGGTCTCAATGAAAAGGACATCGCCGCCCTGCTTCTTCTGGGGCGGCCCACCAGCGAGCTGGGAGAGGGAGAAGGCAGCCTTGTGGGGGCTGCAGTCGGGGCCATGGCCGGGCGCGCGGAGTCCATTGGGTTGGGAGACTGGGTGGACCTGTTCCAACTGGACACCGAGGGCGAAGCCATCAGTGCCTACACGGTGGGGAAGGCCGTCGGGGACAAGGCGTTTCTGTCTTACAGTCGAGACTTTTATGCGGAGATGGATGAGAACCAGGCGGAGCTGACACTGGAGGTCTTCTTCACCCGAAATGTCCACGCGCAGGTGGTGGCGGGGGACCGGGGGCAGAGCAGCGCTGACTTGTTTCTGCGGTGGAGGTTCTAGGAGGCTGTAGGGCGTAGAAGCTGCGTTTGTAGCCCTCGCCACCAAGGGG
>CAZRYF010000017.1:32794-69695 GCA_964604165.1 uncultured Enterobacterales bacterium | reverse complement strand
AACTCCAAGGAGTTAAGTATGGTGTCACCGGAACTCCCTACAGCCTCCTGGTCAGGGCTGCAAGACCACCCGCCCAAAGCACTCCGGCGATGCGGCCCTCTCCAAAGCGGCCGCGTAGTCGGCCAACGCGAACTCCGAGTCGATGCGGGTCTTCAGTGCGCCGGCGGCGACCTGGTTCGCCACCTCCTGGACTACGGTTTTCTCCGCCTCGGGGCCGACGGCTGCGTTCCAGGCGAAGAGCCAGAAACCTTGCAGGCGGATGTCCCGGAACACGGTCTGGTCGACTCCTACCTGCGCTTGTCGCCGGGAGAGAGCCCCGTAGGAGATGATGCTGCCGCTTGGGGCCAGGCACTGGGCCAGAGCGTGGGTGGACTTACCGCCGACAGCATCCAGGGCGAGGTTGATTTCGGCGCCGCCGGTGGCCTTCTTCACGCGTTGGGCGAGATTCTCTCCCTCCATGACCAGGGCGTCGGCGCCCAGAGCCTCCAGGGCTGGGGCTCGGTCTGGGTTTCGGAGAATGCTCACGGTCTTGATGCCCATCTGGGCGGCCAGCTGGATCACCAGCTGGCCAACCGCCGAGGTTCCGGGGAATTGCACTACCCAGTCGCCAGGTTCCACCGCGGCAAAGTGGGTCAGAAGAAGCAGCGCCGTCGGGGGATTGATGCGCAACATGGAGGCTTGCACCGGGTCGATGCCAGGGGGGAGCTTGAAGAGCTCGTCTGCGGGGGCGAGCACCTCCTCGGCCCATGCGCCCAGCCGCACCGGCAGCAATACGGCGTCCCCAACCTCCCAGCCCTTCACCTCGTCTCCTACAGCGCTCACCACACCGGCACCCTCGACCCCAGCGGTGGCCGGCAGCGGTAGAAGCAGCGGGTAGTGCCCGTGGATGATCAGCCGGTCCAGGGGGTCGATGGGGCTGGCCTCTACCCGCACCCGGATTTCCCCGGGACCGGGGTCCGGTGTGGGGCACTCTTCCGGGACCAGCACCTGGGCGGGTGGTCCGTGCTGTCGGTAGCGAATGGAGAGCATGGACCGCGGCTTATCCGGGATCGTCCACCTTTGCTTCTTGCATGGTTATGCACGGCGATGTATAAGTTGCCGCTATGGCTACACGTGAGACCCGTCGGGCGCACATCAAGCGTCTTGTGCAGCAACACCAGGTCGCCTCCCAAGCGGACCTTGTGGATCTTCTCTTTCAGGAAGGAGTGGTCTGCACACAGGCCACCCTGTCCCGGGATCTGCGCTCTATGGGCATCGTTCGTCGGGCGACCCCGACGGGTCCGGCCTATGCCCTGGACCACTCCCGGGCCTACGCCGCCGTGGTGCGCCAGGTGGTGGCCATGGAGATCACCCGGGTCGAGCACAACGGCTCGCTCATCGTCGTGCGCACCTTGCCCGGCCGCGCCCAGGGGGTGGCGGCGTTTATCGATTCCTGGAATGAGTCTGAAATCCTTGGCACCGTGGCAGGAGATGACACGATCTTTGTCTCTCCCCGGGACCTCTCCCGGACTGCCAGTCTCGCCGAACGCATCGAATCGCTGGAAGCAGCAAAAGTGGAGGAAGGAACATGAAAATCGTAACTGCCTATTCTGGAGGGCTCGACACCTCCGTCATGATTCCCTGGCTCTCCGAGAACTACGGGGGGGCGGAGATCATCGCCTACACCGGGGATCTCGGTCAGGGCGAGGACCTGGAGGCCATTCGCCAGAAGGCTCTTCAAACGGGCGCCAGCAAGTCGGTGGTGGAGGACTTGAGCGAGCGCTTTGTCAGCGAGTTCATCTGGCCCTCTCTCATGGCTTCGGCGATCTACGAAGGCATGTACCCACTGCACACGGCTCTTGGGCGTCCGCTCCTTGCAGAGCGGCTCGTGGAGACGGCCCTGGCGGAAGGCGCGGACGCCGTGTCTCACGGCTGCACGGGCAAAGGGAATGACCAGGTACGCTTTGAGGTGGCGGTCAAGTCACTTGCGCCCCATTTGGAGGTGATTGCACCTCTTCGGACCTGGGAACTTCTGACCCGAGACGATGAGGTCGACTACGCGGTGGAACACGGCATCCCCATTCCGGTGACCAAGGAGAAGCCCTACTCCATTGATCAGAACCTCTGGGGCTGCGCCATCGAGTGCGGCGAAATGGAGGATCTCTGGTGTGAGCCCCCGGAAGATGTCTGGCGCATGACCAGCGATCCCTCCCATGCCCCCAAGGGGTCGGTGGAGCTGGTGCTGACTTTTGACCAGGGCATTCCCGTGGCCATTGATGGGAGGAACATGGCTGGGGTGGAGCTCATTACCTACTTGAACGACCTCGCCGGCAGCTTTGGCGTGGGTCGCATCGACATGGTGGAGAACCGGGTGGTGGGCCTCAAGTCCCGGGAGGTCTATGAGGCCCCGGGGGCCACTCTGTTGCACATGGCCCACACAGAGTTGGAGCGGATCTGCCTGGATCGGCCGACCTTCAACTACATGCGCCGCATCTCCCAGGACTACGCCAACCTCATCTACGATGGACTGTGGTTTGGCCCCCTGAGGGAGTGCTTGCAGGCCTTTATCGAGGAGTCCCAGCGGACGGTCTCGGGCGAGGTTCGCATTCGCTTGAGCGCGGGGCTGGCCCGCATCACCGGACGCCGCTCCCCCTTCTCCCTCTACGACACCGGTCTCTCCACCTACCACGAGGGGGACACCTTCAAGCGGGAGCACGCAGAAGGGTTCATCGAGCTCTTTGGGCTCTCCTACAAGACCGTGGCCGAGGTGCGCCGCAAGTCCGGAAAGCCTGTCTTTCAGCACGGCCAGACCGGCAAGCACGGAATGGCGGAAGGGCGGTAATTATGGGCATGTGGGACGGTCGTTTCGACGGAGGACCTGCGGAGGAGATGCAGCGGTTCAGCGAGTCGCTGGACGTCGATCTGCGCATGTTCGAGGAGGACATCCAAGGTTCTCTCGCCCACGCAGCCATGTTGCAGCACGTGGGATTGCTATCGCAGCACGAAGGGCTGGAGCTTCAGCGCGGACTGCACGAGGTGGCCACCGAGCTTCGAGAGGGCACCTGGACCCCGGGCCCGGAGCTGGAGGACATTCACATGGCGGTGGAGCATCGCCTGGGCCACCACGTGGGGGCCGTAGCGGGCAAGCTGCACACGGCGAGATCCCGAAACGACCAGGTGGCCACCGATGTACGCCTGTGGCTCAAGGGCCGCCTGGTGGATCTTTCGGACCAGCTGGTTCGGCTGGTGGGAGTGCTGCTGGATCGGGTGGAGTCGGACGGCCGCACTCTGATTCCCGGCTACACTCACCTCCAGCGCGGCCAGCCCATCTGGTTGGGCCACCACCTTCTGGCCCATGCCTTTGCCCTCTCCAGGGACTTGGACCGATGCCGAGAGGCCCTCGTTCGGGTCGATGCATGCCCCCTCGGAGCTGGCGCCATGGCCGGTACCCCGCACCCTATTGATCGGGAACACACGGCGGCAGCCCTTGGCTTTGGTGCGGTGGTGGAGAACGCAATGGATGCGGTGAGCGCACGGGATCACATGCAGGAGGTGGCTGCGGTCTGCGCCATTACCATGACCCGCTTGTCTCGCATGGCGGGGGAGCTGGTGCTCTGGAGCTCTGCGGAGTTTGCCCTGGTGCGCCTGGGAGATGCCTGGAGCACTGGTTCCAGCATCATGCCTCAGAAGCGCAACCCGGATGCAGCAGAGCTGGTGCGGGGAAAGGGTGCCCGGGTCGTGGGGGATCTCATGGCCCTGTTGAATCTCTCAAAAGGACTTCCGCTGGCCTACATGCGCGACCTGCAGGAGGACAAGGACCCGCTTTTTGATGCGGTGGATACGACCGTGGCTTCAGTCTCGGTGCTCGCGGGGGTCTGGGGAGATCTGGCTGTGAACGCTGAGAGGTTTGACCTGTCGGGGGATTTTCTACTGGCCACCGAGCTGGCGGATTTTCTGGTGGAGCAGGGCGTCCCATTTCGCGAGGCGCACCACGTGGTGGGGCGAATCGTGCGCTGGTGCGAGGAGCAAGGTGGAAACTTCAGCCTGTTGACGGCCGAGGTGCTGGCGGAACACCACGCCGCCCTTGGGGAAGCAGCCTTGCAGGCCCTGGATCCGGTACGTGCGGCCGAACGTCGTACCTCCCGGGGAGGAACCGCCTGGGTAGAGATCGGGCGTCAGGTTTCTCTCCTGCGCTCGGCGATTGGGAGCACCGACCACAGGGGGTGATAGGGTGGGGCCGATGGCCCCATGATCGAGTTCTTCTACGATATCGGTTCCCCCTACAGCTACCTCGCTGCCGAGCGGATCCAGGGGCTTGAAGACCGCACCGGCGCTGATGTCCGCTGGCGGCCGTTCCTGTTGAGCGGTGTGTTCCGACAGGTAGGGGATGATCCAAGCGTGCAGTTGGGACCGCGGCGCCGGTACATGGTGCGGGACCTCGGCCGGTGGGCGGATCGCATTGGGGTGCCACTTCACTTTCCGGACAGCTTTCCGGTGAACACCCTGGATGCCATGCGGGTGCTGGTGTGCGTGGGCAAGGCCGAGCGCCCGGCGCTGTCCCGGTTGCTGTTCCGAGCTCTCTGGGGGGAAGGCCGCGATCTGTCGAGCCAGGAGATCCTGCAGGAGATCGTGGGGAAGGAGGCGTTGGTGATGGGGGCCAGAGTGGAGTCCATGGAGCGCTTGGAGAAAACCACAGAGGAGGCGGTGGCGCGGGGTGCCTTTGGATCACCCAGTTTTTTTGTGGGTAGAAAGCTCTTTTTTGGGAATGACCGCTTGGGCTTTTTGGAAGAAGCGGTGGTGGGCCAGAAGGAGGAAGGCTCTTGATCAGCCTTGTCTTGTGGTTTCTGGCCGGTGGGGTTTCTGCAGAGGAGGAGCCCCTCTACCTGGCCCGGGTGGGCATCACTCTGCCCTTGCCGTCGGGCTGGTCTGTGCCCCGGTGGTCGGACTGGGACCTGGAGGCGCGAGATGGTCGAAAGAGCGTACAGTTGCACGTGTCTTCCACCACCTATCAGCAGCCCCTCGTGGACGGCCTGGCCGAGAAATGGGCCAAGGATTTGGCGGTTCCTTGGCTCAAAGAACACCAGAAGGGGGAAGATTTCAGCATACGGGAGGTATCCTCCTTGGCCCGGGAAGGTGCGTTCCACGCCCTGTCCGAGATTGCCTACAAAGTGAAGGGAGAGACCCAGGCGGTTGCTTTTCAGGAGACCTTTGCCATTGAGGGACGGATGGTCCACGTGGTCTCAACGGCCCTGCAAAAGAACCGTCGTCGGGCCCGGGCTGCCTTGGACGCCTGGGTGCCCGGAATCGAAGTGGAGCACCCCGCGGCGGACTTGTCTGAACTCGACGGAGACGTCTCCGCTGGTTCGTTCTCGTCGGTCTTGCCGGATGGTTGGCGAAAGCCCCTGCGTGGAGAGTTCCTGGAGGCAGTCCAGTTGGCCTCTCAGCTGGGCCAGAAGCGCGTCACCGACGACACCTGCTGGATGGGGATTGCCCCGAAGGCCAGCGGCGAGACCAACCTGCTGCTTTCTTGCACCATGGAGCTCTTCTTGGGTGTGGTGGACGAGCACTCCTTTGCAGCGGTGGATCAGCACATCCGGGCCACGGTGTTCCGGGGGTTTGGGGAAGCCATGGTAGAGGCAGAGCTTCTGGAGAGCCCTGCGGGCCGCACGTCCGCGCTCTATCGACTCCCCTCGGGAGGTGACACGGCGGTCTGGGTGGCGCTGACGCCGTATGACGACGGGGTCATCCTGACCTATGCTCTGGGAACTCCGGCCGAGGATGCCGCGCTGCGAGGCGCGGTGGAGGCCAGCGTGGGTGCCATGAAATTCACGGGTCCAGAAGGCGGGGTGCACCCGGTCGCGCTGGGAGACACCCTGGTGTACTTTCTCAAGCACCGCCGAGGACATCCGCTGGTCTGGAGCCCCCTGGTGCTCCTTGGGATCGCCGGGGTCAGCCTCTTTCGTTCACAGGGGGGGCGATCCTCCTACAAGGACCTGGTTTGACCTGTCGGGCGTCCAGGGAGAGGGCGGGCCCGCCTCATCCGGCTATAGTTCCGAGACCTTGAGAGGCAAGAACACATGCGGCTGCGCCTGCCCCTGATTCCAGCTCGATGGTGGACCGTCGCTCCCTTGTGGTTGCTGTCCGGGCCGGCGCTTGCATTTTGCAGCGGCCACTACGACCTCAAGATCAATGAATTCGTGCCGGATCCGGATGGGGCGGACTCCTCCGCCTTGGCCGAGTGGGTGGAGATCTACAACACCGGTGGAGCGGCGGTGAGCTTGGATGGGTGGTCCGTAGAGCGAGCCAAGAGTGCCAGCTCCGACTGGAATGGAAGAGCCGATCTTTCTGGCACCCTGGATGGAGAGTCGGTGTACGTGGTGGGGGAGGAAAACGCCCCTGGGGCAGTGGACTTGCGGCTTTCTTCGGGGGACAAGCTGGACCTGGGCAACGCCTCCTCCAATGCGGATGGCGTGCGAATTGTCTGCGACGGGTCCGTGGCCGACACGGTCATTTATGGCAACCAGAACGTGGGGTATGACGACTGGCGGGACGACTCGGGGCTGGTGGCCGCCGACGCCCACCTGGCCCCCAAGCCTGACAGTGGGAGCTCCGTGGCGCGCCAGGTAGACGGAGAGGACAGCGACAACTCCGGGGACGACTTCTGCGAGGACGACTCCCCTTCTCCTGGCCAGCCAAACAGCTGCGGTGACGTCCCCGACACGGGCCCTCCAGACACGGGGGATCCACCCGCGGGGTGCGAAGGCAGCGTGGTCATCAACGAACTTCTAACCAATCCCGCGGGCTCGGATTCCAGCGCCATGGGCGAGTGGATTGAGATCTTCAACGCGGGGACAGAACCGGCCGAACTCAATGGTTGGGCCATTGAGCGTGCCAAGTCCACCTACAGTGAGCGGGTGTCCCTGTTCGGCTTCCTGCCCGCTGGCTCCTACCTCTTGGTGGGGGAGGAGAATGCTGCAGGGGGCGCCGCCGACATTGTGGTGGCGGACCCGGACTCCCTGGACCTGGGACAGGGCTCCAGCAACTCGGATGCTGTGCGGTTGGTGTGTGAAGAGGGCGTGGCGGACACGGTGGTCTACGGCAGCCCCAACAGTGACTCCTTCATCGATGACAGCGGACAGGTCGCCAGCTCTCTGGCTGAAGCCCCTGGGGAGGAGGAGTGTCTCGCCCGGGTACAGAACGGCTACGACACAGACGCTTCGGGCAGTGACTTTGTGATCTTGGAGAGCGGAGACTGCACCCCGGGAAGTCCCAATGAGGATCAAGAGCCGGCCGTGTGTGAGGTCGAGAACGCATCCGACATCAAGATCAACGAGGTTTTCGCCAATCCGGATGGAACCGACGGTGGCTACGAGTGGATCGAGCTGGTCAACATCGGTTCTACGTCTGTGCGCCTGGACGGTTGGCAGATCGACATCGGTAAGTCTTCCTGGGGCTCGATCGCGGTGGTGTTCCCCAATGGGGCGGGTATTGATGCCGGAGACCACGTGCTCATCGGAGGGCCCGATGTGGAAGGGGCCAACCTGCAGACCACGGACAACTTGAGCATGGGCAATGCCTCCAGCAATGCGGACGGCGTGCGCTTGTTGGACTGCGAAGGGGGGGTTGTGGACACCCTGGTCTATGGGCCGGTGAACGAGGACGGTCTCGTGGATGACTCAGGTGGAATCGCTGTGACCCTCGGCCCGACTCCCGAGGATGACGCCTCCATTTCCAGGTGGCCCGATGGGGCAGACTCAGACGATGCTTCCGAGGACTGGGCCACGTGTTGGAGCCCCAGCCCGGGGGAGGCCAACACAGACTGTCAGTCTGGCGGTAGCGACACGGGCGGCACCACACCTCCGCCTCTTGGGTGCTGCCGGAGCGACGAGGAACTCCCGGATGCAGGGGATCCAGGTGGCTGCGCAACGTCCGGGTTTCCCGCCGCTGCCTGGTGGGCGCTGGCGGGGATTCTCGGCCGGCGACGTCGTCGGTCGGCCAGTGATTTAGCTTGAAGCCTTGACCGGCTTTGCTTTGGGCTAACCCGGATATTTCACCAGCCGTTCTACCCTGCGGTCCCTCGCCGTTCGGCGAGGGCTTTCGCCGGCTTCCGCTACGCTCCAGCTGGCGGCCCCGAATTGCTTGCTGCGGTGGCTCTTGTCGCGGCCCCCCGACCCGTACGGTCCCCCGCCTGCGGGACCCCGCCAAAACCCGCCTCGCTGGCGCACTACGGGCCCTCGCAACGAAGCCTGGTGAAATATCCGGTCTAAGCGTCCCGCACGATCCGGAAACCCAGGTCATCGGCGCGGAAGGTGGGCGCCTCCATGGACCGGGCCTTGGCCCAGGACGCGAGAGACGGCTGCTTCCAGGACCCCGGGTGGTACAAGCGCTGCTCTCCCACCACGTCCTGCAGCCACTCCCCTGCGTTGCCAGCGAGATCCCAGACGCCTTCCGGAGTGCGGTCTGCGTGAAACAGCCCTACTGCGCAGGGCTGACCGAGGGCCTCTTCTTCCGTGTTCGCGTTTCCCTGGCCGAAGGGGTCGCCCCAGGGGTAGGGCCGCTTCTCCGCGCCCCGCACGATCTGAAGGCGCTCGTGGACCGTGGGCAGGCGGCCTCCCACCGAGGCGGCGTAGGCGCTGGCCTCGTACCAATTGGTCCCCACGACGGGCTGATTGGCCCCCATCAAGCTGGGCGGCACAATGGCTGCCAGGTCGGCCCAGGTCTTTCGGCCCAGGTTCTTCCATCCCAGGGAAGTCTCGGTCCAGTGGGCATCGTTGTCGTACTCTCCGGAGTCCACGAACCGTTGAAACGCGCGGGTGCTGACCGGTTGGCGCCCCACGAGCACTCGATCTCCGGAGGCCAGTTCGATTTTCGCCCAGTAATTTTCGCTGTTCGGAAGCAAGAGTCGCCCGTCTCCAAGCTTGCCCAGTCCAGTGCCCACGGTGAGCCGGTCCGGAGTGGAACCTTCCCCAGACTCGAGGGCGGCCTGAAGGGCCTCCCCCAGGCGGGCCAGAGCCGGGGCATTGGCGAGCCCGTTCTCTTGGTGCTCCATGGCTTGTTTCGCCAGTTCTGCCAGGCGTTCCACGCGCTCTCCGGGGGTGAGCGCATCCAGTGTGTCCAGGTCAGCTGCGAGCAGGTCGGGTGTCACGGGCACCTCCTATCCACACATAACGTTCCCCTGGAGGCCCGGCATTTTGCAGGCCGGATGTACAATTCCCCACATGCCTTCCTCTGCACCCGCCACTTCCCCCTCCCGGGTCGACTTGGGAGCGGGGCTTTCCTGCCAGGATCGAAAAGACCTGGATGCCCTCCATCGGGGGGATCTCGTGGCTCGCTCTCTGGGGCGCGGTGTGGCCGTTCGGGTCCTGACTGAACGAGGCGCAAGGGTGTTGGGGCGCCTGCCTCCAAAGGCGCGGGTGAACATCGACCGCCTGACCTTCTCCGCGGGAATGGGTCTCGAGGCGGTGGTGGGCTGCCTGGATGCGCCTGGGTGGGATGTGCTGGAAGCGCTCGCGGTGGATGGAAATGCCGTGCAGGCGCGACGGTCGAGCTTGGTGGCGGGTCCTGAGAATGTCGTGTTTTTCTTCGTGGATGGAGATGATCGTTTCTTTCAGGTCCTCTCGGGCTTGCCCAGGCTTGTTCGGCTTCGTCTCTGTGACAACCGCTTGGGTGTACACGGGGCGCACCAGCTGGCCAGACTCCAGGGTTTGAGGTGGCTTGACCTTCGAGGCAATGAAATCGGAAATGAAGGCGTAGAGGCCTTGTCACAACTCACGGGGCTTGTGCGGCTTGATCTCGCCCACAATGGGATCACCGGGGCCGGTGCACGCGTCCTCTCCGGGTTTCGCTCCTTGGTGCAGTTGGACCTTTCCCGAAACCCGGTGGGCTATGCGGGTGCACGAGCGCTGGGTGCGCTGAGAGCCCTTGTGGATCTAAGGGTGGGGGAGTGTGGTCTGGGCCCTGGTTCTGTACAGGCCCTGGTGAAGCTGCCTGCTCTCTTGCACTTGGACCTCTCGGGCAATGCCATTGGGTCCGGGGGGGTGAAGTCTCTTCTGCGGCGGGCGGAGTGGAAGCGCCTTTGGCTTCAGCGCTGTGGGTTGTCCGATGGTGACTTGCAGGCTTTTTGGGGGTTGAGAGGCATCGAGAGGCTCGCCTTGGATGGCAACGGGTTGTCGCGGCCGGCCTTCTCCCGGCTTGTTCAAGCGCTGCCGGACAGTGTCATCACCTGACTGCGGAGGTCACTCCGCTCCAGGCCCGAAGGAAGTTCTCGCCTTGCACACCGCGGATCTGCGCCTCGGACCAGCCGGCGGTCTTCAGGGCACGCCAGAGATCTGGGAGGTTTGAGGCGTTGGGCAGACCCTTTACTGGCTGAATCAAGCCGTCAAAATCGCTCCCCAGGGCCACCACACCGTGGCCACCGATGTGGGCCAGGTGATTGGCCTGGGCCACCACGGCCCCGAGGTCTCGGGCACCTCCCACAAAGGGCCCGTGCAGGTTCAAGCCGATCACGCCCCCGGTGGCAGCGATGCAGCGGATCTCGTCATCTGACAGGTTGCGAGGGTGGGGGGACAGCGTGTGTGCGTTGGAGTGAGATGCGATGACGGGCACGGGGGAGGTTGTGCACACCTCCAGGGTGGTGTCCCTGCTCGCATGGGACAGGTCTACAATCAGCCCGGTGGCTTGGCAGAGGGAGACGAGCTCTCGGCCCTTTTCGGTCAATCCCCCCCCTCCGTCTCCGGAGCTTCCAGCGAAGGGCGTGGAGAAGCTCCAGGTCAGTCCGACCATGCCCAGGCCCCGCGCTTGAAGTCCTTGCAGGGAGGCGCGCCAGTCGTCTTCTTTCAGGCCGTGGGTGCCTTCCAGGGACACCAGCACTCCGATACGCCCAGCCTCTCCCGTGGTTCTGGCCTCGGTGGGGCTGCGCACGATCTGCAACATGTCCTGGGAGTCGATTGCGGACTCCAGTCGATCCAACAAGGCGAGGGTGTGGGCCACGTGGTCGGCCCTCCTGGGAGGCCACAAGACCTCTACCGCCAGGTTGGTTCCCCCAGCCTGAAGTTGTCTCAAACCCGCCTCCAGTCCGGGGGCATCGATTCCGACCTCTTTCCGGTGCAGCTGGGTCGGGGTGTCCAGGTGGAGATCTGCCTGAATGGGGGTGCCCCAGGCGACAGCGGCAATGATCGAGACAAGCAACACCACGCGAGGATACCTCCAACTGCCGGGAGACCCGCGGTATGCTGCCCGGGCTCTCCTGTGAACCCTTCGGGAGATGGACCTGTTTGGGTGGACATGCCATGAGCGTTCGAAGGAAATTCCGCTTCATTCACGAGCTGGCTCGAGGCGGGTTCGGGACGGTGTACCTGGCGGAGATGATCACCGGAGATGACTTTTCTACGGTGGTGGCCGTGAAGGTGCTGCACCAGAAGTGGGCGCAGCACCAGGAAGTGGTCATGCGCTCCCGGGATGAGGCCCGTCTGCTCGGCCGCTTGCGCCATCGTCACATTGTGCGGGTGGAGGACCTGACCAACCTGGGGGGGCACTGTGCAGTGGTCATGGAGTACCTGGAGGGGGTCGACATGGGCACCCTCATTTCCTGGCTTGCCAAGAAGGGTGAAAACGTCCCTCCGCGTATGGCATTTCAGGTGGTGGGAGCGGTGGCGGCAGCGCTGGAAGCGGCCTTCAGCCACGTGCCGCTCCAGGGAGGCAATCCCCTTCAGCTCATTCACCGGGACATCAAACCCTCCAATGTGATGGTGACTGCGGAGGGGGAGGTCAAGCTCTTGGACTTTGGAACCGCTCGCGCCAATTTCGAGACCCGGGAGGCTCACACGGAGGCAATGCACTTTGGGTCGCAGATCTACATGGCCCCTGAGCGTTTCATGGGAGACCGGGACACACGGGCTTGCGACGTGTTTGCACTTGGAGTCACCCTGTTTGAGTTGCTGGTGGGAGAGCCAACGGGTCGGGTGCAACTGCGGGAAGAGCGCTACGAGGCGGCTCTGAAGGAGAGCCTGGGGCGGGTTCAGCTGCAGGGGGGCGATGATGAGATCCTGGCGGAACTTCGGCGGGTTCTCGGGGCGATGATGGCGTTCAACGAGACGGGCCGAATGACGGCGCTGGAGGTGGAAGAAGCCATGGAGGAGCTGGCGGAACAGGTGGGGGGGCAGAGCTTGCGCCGGTTCTGCAAGGAGCACGTAAAGGAGGTGATGAGAGACCAGGAGCCTCTGGAAGCCGTGGGGGACTCCCTCGAAGGGCAGACCTTGGAGGAGGACCGAACGGCCACCTTTGATACGGAAGGGCTGCCTCTTGGGGAGGAAGACCTGGGCCCCCTGACCCCCACCGCTGGCGGAAGCGAGACCAGCGCCGGATGGCTGGATGACTACGTCGAGGATTCGGAGGAAACGGCTGCAGCGGCGGCGGGAGAGGAATCGGACCGGACGCTGGACCTGGGAAACGTGGACGAGGAGCCGGTCTGGACGTCAGAGACCTTTCCCGGGGAACAGCCGGTCGTACAGGTGCCGGAAGGCACGACCTTGCCTGCGCCTCCACCGCCCATGGGGTCCGAAGACACCACTGCATCGGCCCCGTCTCTCTCGGGGACCCTTGGATTTGAGGCAGGGGAGCTCACCCAGGATGCGCCCCCTCCCACACCGGCGAGGTCCAAGAAGGCCTGGGTCATCGCGGCGGCAGTGCTCGGGGCGGTTACCGTTGCGGAGATTCTGAGGGGCGGCGGTGAGGAGCCAGCCTTGCAAGCGGAGGTTGCGCCAGCGGTGGTGGAGGCGCCAGCCCCCGAGGAGGAGCCCGCGGTCGCCCTTGCAGAAGAGCCAGCAGCGCCTGAGGCGGCCGCGCCGACAATTGTGGTGGAGGAGGTAGAGGAGGTTGTTGCCCCTGAAGCTGTACCCCCCAAAGCGGCGCCAGCGCCGCGGGCGAGCGCCCGCCCGGGAAGCCTCAAGCTGAACACCTTGTCGATAGGTGGGGCCCAGGTCAAGGTCAGCCATGGGAGCGGCTTTTTGCGGATCTGTCGTTCCCCCTGCATTCGCCTGGAGATCGCGGACTTGCAACCAGGCAGCTACAAGACCCGGGTCACCCCCAAGAGTGGTGGTCCGGAGGAGACCCTCAAGGTACGGGTACGATCTGACAAAACCTGTCGGTACAATCTCAAGAAGAGCGGAAGTGGATTGAAATGGGAGGAGCGCGGGTGCGACTGAACCACATGATTCGAGGGGGCTGGTGCCTCGCGCTGTTCTTGGGCGGTTCGGTCGCCTGGGCGAGTCCCCTCCTGGAACAGGTGGATGGAGCGCGAGAGGCCATTCTGGATGGGGAGTTTGAAACGGCCCATGACTTGTTGGACGACGCGGAGAAGCTGGCGCCAAAAAGTGACGTTCCAGTTCTTCCCTCTCTCTTGTCTCGCATCCAATACTACCGGGGAATTCTCGAGTATTTTGTGGGAGACAAGGAAGTGCAGGCTTTGGAGTACTTCAAGGCCGCGCTGGTCCACGACACCGAGTTTCAATGGGATGAAGAGCTCGTGGCGGAGGACGAGTTGCAGGACTTGTTCGAGTTGTTGCGGAGGGAGGTCAACTTCCGCGACCGCCCGGCTGCGGGGGTGCCGGTGGCTGCCATCACCGAGAAGATCTACATCGATGGACGGTTGATGACCTCCTACGACGATGTGGTAGAGGGACGACACCTGGTGCAGGTGATGTGTGCTGAGGGCAATCTCACCAGCAAGTGGGTGCTCTTTGGCACGGCGCCAGACTATGGCTGTTTTTGTTCCATGTCCGAGTGCTTTCGACCTTCATTTGCCGGGGGAGAAGGGGCGGGTCTGCCCCTGGACCAGGCGCTGCTTGGGGGGGGCGCTTTGGTGCTGCTGGCGGGCAGTGTCGTGAACTTTGCGCTGCTGAATCCACAGTTTTCGGAGATCCAGCAGGCGCGGTCTAATCCTTCCACCGTTACCCGGGCTGAGGCAGATGCCCTGACCGCCAGCTTTCAGAAGACCCGGGCATTGACCTTGGGCCTGGTGGCGGGCGGTGCGGTGCTCGGGGGAGCGGGAGGAGCGCTGTGGTGGAAGCAGCGGGATGTCCAGGTGGGCATAGGAGCCGACGGGATTCGCATGAACGGGCGATTCTAAGTCACGGATGGAAAGCGGAGACACTGCGCTGGAGCGTGCCTTGGGCAGAGCCCAGGCCATGGAGGGAGACTGGGAGCAGGCTGCACCCTGTTGGGAGCAGGTTCAAAAAATCGCAGAAGCCGAGGAGCGCGGGGATGTTGCCCTGGAGGCCGGAATCCGGGCCGTGGACTGTTGGCGACGGGGGGACCGGCCTGTGCAGGTCTTGGCGCGAATTGAGGTTCTGGAAGGACGGCTGCCGGATGTGGAGTTGGAGGCCCTTGTTTGGATCCACGGTGCCGCGGCATGTCTTGACATGGGGCGCCTGGAGGAGGGGGAGGGACACGCCCGCCGTGTTCTCGGGCTGGTGCAGGAAGGTCAGGTCAGGGAGCTGGCGACAGACACGTTGGCGGGAATTCTGGTGGCATCCGGTCAGATTGCGCCCTTGGGGGAGCTCTTGGATGCCTGGGAGGATGGCGCCCGAGAGGTGGGCATCGCAGTCCGATTTCGACGGGCCCAAGTGGCGCAGTTGAGCGGGGATTGGAACCGCGCCCGGGAGCGCCTGTTGAGTTGTGCCCTGGAGCTGGAAGGAGAAGACCCTCCCAATCCATCGGCTTTGGGGGCGGTGTGGGAAGCTCTGGCGCGCGTGGCGCGGGACCAGGGGGAAGTGGAAGAGGCCTTCTCCCTGCTGGACAGGTCGTGGATTGCCTGGGGGAAGGCCGGCCGCCAGAGCGGCCAGTTTCGAGTGGCCGTAGAGCGGGCCATGACTGCCCACGGAGACTCGTCTCATGCCTTTCTGCCCGGGGGCTTGGACGCAGCGGTGGCCTTTTGCAAGGAGCGTTCCCTCTCTCATTTGGAAGGCCGGGCCCGCCTGGCCAGGGGCTTGTCTCGCTGGACAGCAGGAGCCGACGGCGCAATGGAAGACCTGAGCGCCGCCGTGTTCCTGGGAGAGCAATGCGGCGCCCCCTTCCTCACAGGCCAGGCTCGTCTGGAGCGCCACCAGCGAGACGGAGGCCAAGGGGCAGGGGTGTTGGAGCGTGCCCTGGCAGAGCTTCAAGCGGACTCGCTCTTGCGGGCGCGGGTGTGGCAGGCGATTCGAACGGCGCGGGGGTAGATGCTCTGTTGAATGGCAAGCAAGAAACTACATTTTTGTCGGTCGGCCTCCTCGCCTTGGCATGGCAAGGCTTGAACGGACCAGGGCGGCGGCAAGACCCAGGGGTCCGGGCTCTGTCGCGGCCCTCAAGCTACCCGATGCAAAGCGCTCTTCCGCCTCAATGCGGCGAATCTTGCCGCTGCTGGTGCGGGGAAGTGTGCCCGGCTCCAGGACCTCCACCTTCCAACACAAGAGGCCTGTTGCTGCCACCACCGCTTCTCGGCAGTCCCTTGCAAGCTGATCTGGGGCCAGGCTTCTTTCCTTGGCCTGCTCCACCAGCAATACCAGCTCATCTGTGTGGGCACCGGGTGGGCGGTGGCACACTGCGGCTACGCATCCACGTCGCACCCCGGAAAGCTCCGTAACCGCAGACTCCACAGCCTCGGGCGGGGTGTTTCGACCCCGAAGGATGAGCACCTCCTTGGCGCGACCCACCACGTGCAGATCCCCTTCTTGAAGGAATCCGAGGTCTCCCGTGTCCAGCCAGCCGTCTTGCAGTACCTTTTGGGTGGCCTCCGGGTTCTGGAGGTACTCCCGCATCAGGGATGGCCCCTGGATCCAGACGTGGCCCACCTGGGCCTCGGGCAAGCTGTCCCCTTCCGGGCTTCGAATGTCTACGGTGAATCCAGGCAAGGGGGGGCCCAGAGACATGATAGGTCGGCCCTTTGCTGGGTGGGCTCGCTGTTTCCAGATCTCTTTGAGAGGAGAAAATGTGACAGCCAGGGCAGCCTCGGAGAGACCGTACACTGGGGTAAGGGCCATTCGGTCGAACCCCCACCGGGAGAAGCGATCTGAAAAGGCGCCCAGGGTCTCCCCAGAGACGGACTCTGCCCCGTTGAGGGCCACCTTCCAGGAAGAGAGGTCCACCCCTTCCATGTCCGAATCCCTGACCTTGTGAACACACATCCCGTAGGCAAAATTCGGGGCCGTTGAGATTGTGCATTTGTAGCGAGAAATAGTTCGAAGCCAGAGGGCGGGGCGTGTCACAAAAACATCCGGCCCGATCAGGGTCAGGTCCCGCCCCTTCAAGAGGGCCGGGAACACGCAGCCAATGAGACCCATGTCATGGTAGAGGGGCAACCAGCTGATTCCGCTTTGCAGGCCGTGCTCCTCTTCTGGCCACGCCTCCAGAAGTCCCTCCACGAGAATACACGCCTGGGCCATGACCGCTCCATGGGTCAACGCCACCGCCTTTGGGTCTGCGGTTGTTCCAGAGGAGAACTGCACGAACGCAAGGTCTTCGGGGCGGGCCCGGTGCCGCGGTGCCTCGGGTGCAGCAGGGAGGTCCTCCAGGGTCAGGCAGCCAAACTCCGGTCGAGCAGCCTGGATGGCGGGCCCCAAGAGTCGGCGCACCCGGGTGGAAGCGAGCACTGCCCGGGCGCCTGTGATTTGTATCATTCTGGAGGTCTTGGCCGCGTACTCGTCCAGGCGGCCAAGACGAACGGGTGGGTAAAGGGGGACTGGGACCATACCCGCCCAGACCGCTCCCAGAAATGCAGAGAAGAAGGCGGGCTCAGTGGGGTACACAAGGCAGATCCGGTCACCGGGTTGGCAACCGAGCTCCAGGAGTTGTCCGGCAGTGCGGGCTGCATTCTTGCGGATGCGAGCCCATGAAATGTGAACGGCGTCTTCGCTTCGGTCCACAAAGCGAAGACCGAATTCGGTGATGGTCCGGGCTTCCTCGAGGCAGTCACTGAGCGTTTGCAAGACGTCTCCCGATGAGATCCACCAGGTCCCCTGCAGTTTCCAGGCCCTGTTCATCCCCCTCTTCGAGGCAGACCTGGAAGTGGTTCTCCACCTCTACAATCAGTGTCAACAAGCGGATCGAGTCCAGCTCCAGGACCTGCACCAGGGGGGATGACACCTCCAGGCCCCCTTCATGGTCCAGGTGCTCCCTGGCCACAGCGACGAGGCCTTCCAGGATGCTTTCCCGGTTCACGGACCCTCCGGAAGAAATCGTGGACGTTGTTCCATGTGTTCCCCATACCCGCAGTGCTCCGTGAGCGCCGCCTCCTCCGTCTGGATTCGAACCTTCAACAGGGCGGCATTGAGCAGACTGAACAGCCCAGCCGTCATCCAGGCGCCGTGAACCAGTGGAAGGGCCGCCATTTCGATGCAGACCGCCACGTAGTTTGGGTGGCGAATCCACCGATAGGGGCCAGCTTCTATCGCGGGTTGCCCAGGCACCACCAGCACCCGGGTGTTCCAGGCGGGCCCCAGGGTAGACACCGCCCAGTAGCGAAGTCCCATGGAAGCCACCAGGGCCACCCCCATGATTCCGCCGGCCAAAGGATCAAACGGCCGCGCGAGGAGCAGAACCTCTGCGAGAGCGAAGGGGAAGACCAAAGTGTGCAGAAGCACCATCCAGCGAAAGTGGCGCTGGCCCACCTCCACGCCACCTTGCTCCAGGGCAAGGCGGGCATTTCGACGGGAAAGGAGCAGCTCTCCGAACCGCTCCATGGCCACGCAGGCGAGCACGGCAGCGAAGGCCACCTGGGAGGTCACCATTGCAACAAGACAAGCTCGGAACAGAAACCGGGCCCCATGGCCAGGAGCAACCCGTGGCTTCCTGGAGGGGGGGGCGGCTGGGCCAGGGTGTCCTGCAGGACCATGAGCACTGAGGCGGAGGACAGGTTTCCCACTTCTCGCAGGCTCTTCCACGTCAAATCCAACGCGCTGTCCGGCAAGTCCAGTCCCCGCTGCAGCGCCTCTAGCACCTTGGGGCCACCCGGGTGGCAGATCCACCGATGGATGTCGCCCGTGTCCAGGCTATGGTCCGCCAAAAAGGCCTCTACATCCCGGGGCAGGACCTCTCCGGCGATTCTGGGTACCTCAGCGGACAAGACCACCTTGAAACCGGTCTCGGAAATGTCCCAACCCATCACCTCTTCCGTGTCCGGGTAGAAAATTGAACGGGTGTCCACAATGCGAGGGCCCGCATGGGCCGACAGGGGGTGTTTCTCCCCCACAAGGACCACGGCGGCTGCACCGTCTCCAAAGAGGCCCGAGGAGATCAGGTTGGGGACTGAGAGGTCATCTCGTTGGAGGGTCAGGGAGCACAACTCTACGGAGAGAAGAACCGCAGCGCTTTCGGGCCGGGCACGGACCTGTTCCGAAGCCCTAGAGATTCCAGCGGCCCCCGCCACACACCCCAACCCAAACAGGGGCATGCGTCGGATGTGGCGGGAGAGGCCGACTCGGTTGATCAGTCGTGCATCGATGGAGGGTGTGGCCAGGCCGGTCACGCTGACGAAGAGGAGCGCATCGACACTCTCTGGGGACATGTCGATGGGCTTTAGTGCGGCCAGGAGTGCATGGGCTCCGACCTCGAGCGCCACTCGAATCCAGGCATCATTGGCGGCGCCAAAGGAGTCCAGTCCCGGGTATTCTCCTAAGGGAAGGGCCAGGTTTCGGCCCCCCACCAAGACGTTGCGATGCAGGGCCTCCAGCCGATCCATGTTGTGGTGGCGCTGGCCCCAATGGGCACGAAATGCAGCGATCAGCGTCTCTTGATCGTAGAAATGGGGGGGCAAGGCTCTGCCGACGGAAGCGATTCGCACGCAAGGCTCCGATTGGGTTCCGGGAGTATGCCAAAGATGGAGGCGCGTCGGGGCCCGGACAGGTGCCCAGACTCGGGATAGAGGCGCCTTGGAGGTTCCCGGTGTCTGAATCACAGTCCTGGCAGCTGGAACGACAGGGCGACATCGCGCTGCTGGAGTTTCATCACGGCAAGGCCAACGAGATGGGATCCGAACAGGTGGCTGCCTTCGATGAACTGGCCCAGGAGCTGGAACAGGACGGCACGCGGGCCCTGGTGACCTGGTCAAGGCGCCTGTCCTCTCGGGGCACTCCTATCTTCATTGCGGGGGCCAATGTGACCGAACGGACTGGCTGGGACCGGGACCGGGTGGCGGCCCATGTTCGGAATCAGCGCAGGGTCATGGCACGGTTTCGCAATCTTCCCCTCTTTCACGTGGCGGTGGTGCACGGGGTCGCGCTGGGGTGGGGTACGGAATTCCTGATCACCGCCGACTACAGGATTGCCACCCCTTTGGCCCGCTTTGGTTTGCCGGAGACCGGGCTGGGGATTCTCCCCGGTGCCGGGGGGAGCGCAAATCTATGGAGCTTGATCGGGGTACCCCAGGCCTTGCGCCTGGGCATGACCGGGGAGCTCATCTCGGCGGAGGAAGCCGTGAGAATAGGCCTTGTGCAGGAGGTTGCTGACGACGTGGACGCGGGCCTCGTCCGCGGACTGGAGATTGCCGGCCGCGTGGCCCGAAACAGCCCCACCGCGGTGGCCGCTTTCAAGCAGGCTTGCCTGGGGGCAGTTGGACGTTCCCAGGAGGATCGAATGGAGCTGGAAGCGCGTGCTTATGAGCACTGTCTGGACTCCGGAGACGCAGCCCTGGGTCGGGCACACTTCGATGCCATCCGAAAGGGGGAGTCGGTTCCCTGGGGTGCCATGGAGCGTTTCGAGCCTTGATGCTTTTGTTTTTCCTCTGGGGCTGTGCGGGCGAGGCTGGGCTCGGTGGTTGTGACGATCTGAGCGAGCCGGTGGCCGTTGAGGATTGCCGGTACCAGAAAGCTGTTGCATTGGGAGACGAACGAGAGGCGCTCCAGGAAGCGATTGATGCACTCTCAAGCGAGCACTCTCGTGACTTGCTGCGGCTGCGACTTGCGGTACGGGACCCTGTCCGGCTTGGTTGGCTCTGCGATGAAGGGCTGGAGACCACGGCGGTGAAGAGTCGCTGTTCCAGGCTCTTGGGCAGAAAACACCTGCGATCCGAGGCGGGCCCATGATCGGAGTTCTCTCTCTCTGGTTGCTTGCCTGTGGGGACGAGGAAGCCGAGCCATTCGCAAAGCACGCGCTCGTGGACGATGCCACCGCCCTGGCCGACTGTGACCAGGCATTGTTTACGGAGATGGCCACCACGTGTCGGGTGGTGCGAGCCATTGAGTCGGCTGCCAGCGGTGATGTCGATGCGGCGGGGCTGGCCTGCGGGGCGGTCCGAGATTCATTGTGGAGGGATGAGTGCCACTTCAGGGTGGCCGAAGAGCTGGGGCGGGTTGGACGTGTCCAGGTGGCGCTGCGACACTGCGCCAAGGCAGGCGACTTTGCTTCGGATTGCGTGATCCAGACTGCCTGGCGATATCCCCGATGGGAAGCCCGTGTTCGCGTGTACATTGATGGGGGGGAAGGAGAGGGGGAGGGCTTCATCGGCCCGGGCTCAGAGGAAGCATTCGGGCTTTTGATGGCTTTCGAGGACGAGGTTCGTCTCGCCTCTTCGGGACTGAGGGAGGATCTTCAAGAGGAGGCCATGGACCAGCTGATTGCGGCAGCCTGGTTCAATGTGTATTTCGGGTCGGGCCTTGCGGATCCATCTCTGGCTCGATCTGCAACCGGCGCCCATGCAGCCCCTGCCCGCACAGCCTTTGCTCTGGAAGCCGTGCGGTTGGTGGCAGCGAAAGGTGGCCAGCCCGCAGACCGGGTGGCCTCGGAAGTGCGCCGCATCTGGGAAGGGGCTCAACGCCCCGCAGAGGGCAGCCCAATTCGCCGGGGAAGTCGCTCGGTTCGGTACAGTGCTCCCGCACAGGCACAGGGCACAAGTCACCTGAATCGCACAGGCACCTGGGGGGGCGGGAGGCGCCTTGTGGGGGTCACGGACGGTGATGACCTGGATGTGGCCGTCCTCCATGCGATCTTCTGTTTGGAAAAGGCCCCTCCCCAAGCATTGGTGGAGTTTCTGGAGGACTCTCGGGATCGCGTGCGATGGACCGCAGCGCATCTCTATGCACAGCTTGTGGGACAAGATAATCCAAGAGTTCAGGAAATGCTGGAAGGAGACGAGACCATTCTCAAGGACCTGGTCTGGCAGGCTTTGGTCGCAAGTGCCAAGCTCCCTGGCTGGATGGAAGCGCTGGAAGAATGATCCCCTCTCGCGATGCAATGGTCTCCCGCTTGGGACAGGAAGCCTTCGACCTGGTGGTGGTGGGGGGAGGCATCACCGGTTGTGGTGTGATCCGGGATGCCGCCCGAAGGGGGCTTCGCTGCGCATTGATTGAAGCCAACGATCTTGCATCGGGCACCTCCTCGCGCAGTTCCAAGCTCATTCATGGGGGGTTGCGGTACCTGGAGCAGTGGGAGTTTTCATTGGTCCACGAGGCGGTGACGGAACGACAGACGCTGATGCGCATTGCGCCTCACTTGGTTCGGGCGCAGGCTTTCCTGTTTCCGGTCTACGCCAATGGCCCCCACAGCTTGGGGTTTGTGAAGGCGGGTCTCTGGGTTTACGAGGGGCTCTCCCTCTTTCGGAGCCCAAAGCTCCACAGAAACCTGCGGGTACGCCAGGTGAAGGAAGAGGAGCCTATTCTTGCTTGCGATGGCCTGAAGGGTGCGCCCCTCTACTACGATGCAGCCACTGATGACGCACGGCTCACCCTGGAGACGGCGCTGGACGCCATACATGCGGGCGCGACAGTGTTGAACCATGCTCGGGTGGAGTCGCTCTTCAAGAGTGACCAGGGACGGGTGAATGGGGTGCGCGTTCGAGATGCACTTTCTGGGGAGTCCCTGGACGTGCAGGCCAAGGTGGTGGTGAATGCCACGGGCCCCTGGACGGACAAGGTGCGTGCCCTCTCGGCAGAATCCAGCGACTTGTTGCGCCCCACCAAGGGTGTCCACATCGTGGTGGATGCGGATCGGCTTCCGGTCCGCCATGCGGTGGTCTGCAACCATCCAGCGGACAAGCGGCTACTCTTTGCGATTCCCTGGGGAGATCAGAGCTACATCGGAACCACCGACACCGACTTCAACGGGGATCCCAAGAGTGTGGCGGCCACGGGTGAGGACGTGGACTACCTGCTGGCTGCATGTGCCCATTACTTTCCAGAGGCAGGGCTTGAGCGAGCCGATGTCATTGCGACGTGGGCGGGTTTGCGCCCGTTGATTCAGGACACGGACGCACGCATGGAATCGTCTGTGTCGAGAGAACACGAGCTATTTGTGGATGAGAACGGATTGCTGACCATCGCGGGGGGCAAGCTCACGACCTACCGGCTCATGGCAGAGGAGGTGGTGGAGAAGGCTGTGCAGCTTATGGACAATGGCAAGGGAGACCTGGCGCCTTCAAAGACGGACCAGGAACCGCTGCCCGGTGCAGTGGGCTGGCCCTTGAATGGCGACCTGGAGGCGGTGGCGGAGAAGGTCCGAGCCGGGGCGACTCATGGCATCTCTCCCGAGGCTGCGCTGCACCTGGCCCGGCGCTATGGCACCCGGGGCATTGACATTGCCGCCTCCCTCTCGGAGGACGGAGGGACACCCCTTGTGGATGGACGGCCAGAAGTGCTTGGCATTGTGGATTGGGCGATAGAGGAAGAGATGGCACAGACTCTTGAAGACCTGATGGTGCGACGCACCCAACTCTATTTTCGAGACGGTAACCAGGGCCTGGATGTGGCCCCTCGAATCGCGGAGCGTATGCAGGCCCTTTTGGGTTGGAGCGATGCCCGCCGAGAGGAAGAATTGTCTGCTTACAGGGCAGAAGTAGCGCGGAGCCGCAGGTGGCGAGAGGAGTAGGAAAAAGGCCCGAGGGGCTGTTGACGACCCGGCGGGTAAAGGCCTTCGCCCGGGCTTTCCAGGGCACCGATGCCAGGTTCTCAGCGGCTTGTACCCGAGCCTTGCGAGGTCTCGAGGGGGGAGGCGGTGTTCCCGCAGAGCTGCTCTCTCTTGGCGCTCGCATGGTCTCTCGAGGGGTTCTCACCGCCCGGGTCTTGTCGGTCGGTAGAGAGCGGCCTTGGCCCTATGCTTTTGTGCGACAGCTGGACCCAGAGGATCACGGGTTTCTTCCCCGTTCTCTTCTGCCAGTTCACATGAACCTCTCCTATCGGAATTGGACCACCGTGGGACTGCCGGGATGGAAGGATGAAGCCATCGTGGACCCCGGTGGGTGGGTGACCCCGTGGCGTGACGGACCCTCCATTGCAGTATGGGTCGGGGACTCCCGGAGGATGTACACCCTGGGACCACTTCCGGGTTGGGGAACGGACTCTGGGTTGCTGCTCTCCCAGGAGCGCCTCGGGAACTATCCCATGGTGCGAACCACGGCCCAGCGAAATGAAATCGAGGTGGAAGTCGATGTCTTTCCCACCGTTGTGGACGGAGAACAGGTCTTTGGCATCACAGCCCGAGCGCGTCTCCTGGCGCCGGCACCGCGTCCCGTGCGTCTCGCTTTTTCCATTCGTCCCGCCAATCCGGAGGGGATTGCGCCGGTTTTTGACATGGCCCGAAAGAATGATGGCTGGTGGTGGGTCAATGGAAAGCCGTTTCTGTTTTTCCCCCACCCTTCCGACTCACACTGCCTGGCAAACTGGAAGAGTGGGGAGGCCTACTCCATGGTGGGTGGAATGCTTCGGGATGCGGGTCAGCGGCCCTCTCTGGGGGAGGGGCGTGACGCGGTGAATTGCGAAGCGGGCCTGGCCACGGGCTGCGAAATCTATCGGGCCACCTTGTCACCAAAGGAGACCTTCAAACGGACGGTATACGCAGCCAGGGAGGCCTCGTTGGGCGATGCGCTGCGGCGATCCTCCGCGTCCAGAATGGTCGCGGGCGCCAAGGCGGATTGGGAGGGAATTGTGCGTGCGGGGGCGAGGGTTGAGGTTCCGGTCCACTCTCGGCTCTTTGATTCTTGTGTTACGACCCTCTTGGCCCTTTGTGATGACGATCTCATCACCCCAGGTCCCTCCACCTACCACGACTTCTGGTACCGGGACGCCGCGTACATGTTGGCGGCCTTGTCACGGCTCGGTCATGTGCGACGCACGGCTCAGATCCAGCAGGGATGGGTGGCTCGCCAGGAACGATCCGGTGCCTGGCTCTCCCAGGGGGGAGAGTGGGATGGTACCGGGCAAGCCGTTTGGAGTATTCTTGATACATTCCGTTTGACCGGAAATGTTTCATTCTTGCGACGGATGTATCCATCCGTTTCCCGGGCTGCACGTTGGATCGCTCGGGTGCAGAGCGATGGAATGATGCCGGCGGGATGGTCTGCCGAACACCTGGGGCCGGCAGACCGGTACTACTGGGATGCCTTGTGGTGCTGTGCGGGCCTGCGGGATGCGGCAGAGGCGGCGGAGCGCCTGGGTAAGCGCCGAGATGCCCGGGAATTCATGGGGGTTCATGGGGTTGTGCTGGAGCGTCTTAGAACTCGCATGGGGGAGGGGCCCGTGCCGGCAGCGCCGGGTCGATCTATGGACTCGGCTGCGGTGTCTGTGCTGGCTGCGGTCTGGCCCCTGGGTCTGTTGGGGGCGGGAGAGCCTGCCATGCGGCAGACAGTGCGTTGGCTTTTGGATCACTGCATGCACGAGGAGGGCCTCTTTCACGACGTGGTCCACTCGGGTGTCAATGCCTACCTCACTTGCCACCTGGCCCAGGCGAGGCTCTTGGATGGTGATACCAAGGCTGTCACCCAATTGGACTACCTGGCGGAGCACGCCACCCCGACGGGATGCTGGCCTGAGGCCTTTCATCCGAAGAGGGGGGGCGTCATGGGAGATGGCGACTCTGGCTGGGCAGCCGCAGACTTTGTGAGCCTGTGCCGGTCGCTCGTTCTCTGTGAGGAAGGAGGTGTTTTGCACCTGTTTCGGGGCACGGATCGCCGGTGGTGGGACCGGTCTACCCTTCTTGAGAACGTGCCGACCCGCTTTGGGGCCGTGGACCTGCAGGCAGAAGGAGGGGTTGTGCGCTTGGTGGGACGTTGGCGAGAGAGGCCCAGGCGCATTGTGTGGCACAAGCCAAAGGGCGAGGAGGGCCGGTTGGTGGTGGACAGCGTGGAGGTGCGCGGCTCCGAAGCCGTGCTGGAGATCACCTGATCGACCAAGCCCTTGCTGTGCCTCCGGCAGCAATGGGCTGGCCGAGTACCTGTGCGATGGCGGATGAAACCCGGGACGAGCAGGCTTCAGGCGGTGGGTAGGGCGGTCCACAACGGGATGGATCAAACAGCACCCATCCAAGACCGGATTCCCGGGCCTGGTCCAGAGTGGGGGCGGTGTCGGGCACCTTTCCCGTGCTCAATTGGTGTAGCCACGTTCTGAACGGATCGGATTCTCGGCGAGCATCAGACCGTCGAATGGGATTCGCCCGGGGAATCCCCGGCGTCTCCAACACCGAGAGATACTGGATGGAGGGATCGAAGGGAAGCTCCGCCACGGGGGTCTCGATGGATGCGAGGAACTCGGTGGTTGCCAGGTGGGGAACCTGGGTCCACCGGTTCGGATGTGTGACCTGTCCCAAGGTGTATCGGCCGCTCAATCCCAGCACGGCACCGGCCAGGAGAACCGCCCCCCACCGGGCTCTACCGGAGAGACGCCGGTGCAGTGCTTCCAATCCGCAACCCGTCAGGCCCGCTCCAATGGCTGCGCCGATGGCAGAAAACCGACCGTAGTCGTGCACAACGGACACTCGGCAGGCAGCCCGGGTGAGGAATTCGGGCCAGGTGCCAGGAGCACTTTGGCCTGCCCAGGTGGGGCAGGGGCCCAGGGCGAGCCCTCCCAAGACGACCAGACACACAAGGCCGGCGACTCCCACCCCGCGTCGATTGGGGGCCAGCAGACACAGCGGGGACAGCACCCAAGCGGACAGGGCCATGCCCGCCAGCATCTGCTCCCTCCCGGTGGGGGGTGCCCGAAGAAAGAAACGGGAAGCGGGAACCGTCAGCGTGGCATCTGGACATGCTGCCGTGAGACATGTGGCTGCATCCCAGGCTTCCGGCGCAATTCGACTGGACCCGAGAATGCTTGAGAGCTCTCCAAAGGCCAGTCCCACGCCCAATGCAAGGGCGACACACAGAAAGAACCAGCCCCATGGACTGGACCGGCGGCACTCTCCCAAGACGAGGATGATTCCAAAGGGGGCAAGCATGACAAGGAAGGGCGGATAGGCGGTGGCCGCTGCTGCCCCCAGTGCGCCAGCCACCACGGCCCAGGCTGGCCTGGACCAGGAGAATCCACCCGGGCGTAGCACCTCTGCGGTGGCCCCAAGGGCGGCGGCCGAGAGTCCGGGCCAGGCCGCATTCATGCGGGCCATGTGCAGTGCCTTCCAGGCAGGGTGGCAGCATGCGCCGAGAACACCCGCCACCACGATGCCCAGTCCTCGCGCCCCGAGGGCCCGTGCGAGCCAGGCAAATCCCAGGGCATTGCAGAGAACCGCTAGTCCCTGGGCTGCTCCGAACTGCCGGGGCCAATCAAAGGCCCAAGCCATGGGAGCAGCAAGGACAGCATCCATTACGGCGGGAAAATCCACTGCCCGTTCGTAGGGGTTCGGGTGGTTGAAATCCGACAGGCGCCCGAGGTCACCGCCAGCAGCCAAGGTGCGGGCTGTCCAGTCGTAGAACCAGGCGGTCTGCACGTTGTCCCCGGTCAGTGCCCCATAGAACGAGGTCTCTGCTGTCCACAGGGGCCAGGAAACCCAGAAGGCGACGGCAACCACAAGGCCCCAGGCCGCGGCGTGTTTGGCTCGATCAATCATCGCCGCTCACCTCCCATGCCAGGGCTCCTTGCTCCAGTTTCTCGGGGACACCCAACACCTTCTCCAACTCCAGCGCGACGGCATCGGAGCAAGGAGCTTGCTCCCGCATGTAGGGTGCCCGGCATCGGGTCGGATCGAAAATCACCCATCGCACCCCGGACCGGAGCGCATGGGTCTGGGAGGGCATGGGCTCATCCAATCGCCCCCTGCCCAGTGCATAGAGCCAGGAGAGGAAGGGATCTGAGGCTGGAGGGCCATCCACCGCGTTGAAGGGATTGATGCGGGGGTGATCAGGGGCCTCCATGACAGACAGAAACTGTAGGCCGCTGTCGAAGGGCAGCTCGGCGACGGGCCCCGCAGGGGCCTGTCGCAGGAAGGCTGCGGTAGGACTTGTGGGCACTTTCTCCCACCGTTGGGGCAAGGTCAGCTGGCCCACTGTGTAGGAGAGGGCCTGTGCTGCGGCCATTGCTGCGATCAGCCACCCTGCCCAGCGCACGAGTCCCGCTCGGTTCCTCAGGCGATTGTCGATTCCTTCCACCGCCAGACCCGACAAGGGGGCTGCCACCAACGCCGCCATGGTCGCAAAACGTCCGAAGTCGTGGAGCACTGCGGTCTCACACCAGAACCGGGGAAGGAAGCTGCGAAACAGTGGCCAGGTGGCAGCCCCCATGGGGCGACCCTCTGTCCATGCGGCGCAAGGGCCCAGAGCCAGGAATGCCAAGCCCCCAAAACAGGCGAGGCATCCCCAGATGATGCGCCGCCCATTCCGGTGCAGAGGGGCCACCAGCGCCAAGATCCAGGTGCCGACAGCCAAGCCGGCCCCCATGCGAACACTGCCCGCATCCCTCAGGCGAAACCACTGATCCACCTGGACCGCCAGGGTTCCCCTCGGGCAGAACCCCTCGAGAATGCAGGCCAGGGGTACAAGGGCCCGCAAGGTGCCGCCGGGTTGCACTTCCGTGGGACAGGTCCCGGGCACACATTCGGGATTTGAGACCCGAGGGGAGTCGCGGATTCCTTCCAGTTCCGGCCACAAGAACCCAAGAGCCAATGCCACGGCCAGGAGGGCAAGGCCCCACTCCATGCGCCCGGCGCGGTAAAGCCGGGGTGCAGCAAGCACGAGCCCCACGGGCACCAACATGACCACAAAGGGTGGGTAGGTCGCCGCCGCCAGGGCCCCCAGTACGGCTGCAAGTAAAAGCCGGAACAAGCCGTGAAACCGGTTGGGTCGAAGCTTTGGGTCCATGAGATCGAGCCAGGCTGCCAGCGCCGCTGCGGGAACCCCGGGCCAGGCCGCGTTGACCCGGGCCAGGTGAAGTTCCTTGAGGGCAGGGGTGCAGCAGAGTCCCAGGACTCCCGAGAGCGCCACCCCCAGCCCCCGGCACCCCATGGTGCGGGCCAACCAGGCAAAGCCAAGACCGTTCACCAGAATGGCCAGGGACTGGGCCACTCCGTACTGCCGGGGCCAATCGAAGAGCCAGGCCGCAGGAGCGGCGAGAATGGCATCCCCAATGCCTGGAATCTCGTCTTGGCGTGCGGTGGGCGCCGGGTGGTTGAAGTCTGTCAAGCGGTCGAGGCCGCCTCCTTCCAGGAGGGCCCGGGCCACAAAGTCATAGAACCAGGGCCCCTGGGCCCCGTCGCTCACGAGGATGCCTCCAAAGACATGTCCGGTGGCGCCCCACAACGGAGTCGTGAGCCACAACCCGACTCCCAGGATCAGCCAAAACGCCCACCAGCGTGGCAGTCTCCACGTGTGTGGCGGTTCCGACCCGCGAGGCAGCGCCGACCCGCGAGGCAGTGGCTTTTCGGCATCGGGCATGCCCTATCCTGCACCGAACACGTGGATGGCATCCAGGAACTGGGCGCCAAACCGGTCGTACCGGGAGGCCCCCATGCCATGGAGGGCCATCATTCCCTCCTCGTTGACGGGGCGGAGTGCAGCCATTTCTCGAAGGGTGCGGTTGGGGGCGACCACGTAGGCCGGGACCTCGGCGGCCTTCGCGAGCTTCAGGCGAATGTCTGCCAGGTAGCTGTAGAGGTCCTCGGCGACCTTGGGGAGTGGAGAGGCTTCCGCTGCGGCGCGACGGGCCCTCTCTGAATTCCCACCCCCACCTCTGGGAGACGCCTCGGGCCAGATCATCACGAAGGAGTCTTCTTGCTGTCGCATGACCCGGTGTCCCAACTCGGTCAACTCCACCTCTGCATAGGTCCGTTCCCGCCCGCGCACGCTTCGGGTCACGTGGGTGCGGCGAAGTGCCCCAGCACGCACCAGCTCTCCGAGGAGTCCCTCCAGCTGGGCCACAGTCCAATTCGGTAGCAGCCCATAGGTAGACAAGCGGTCGAAGTGAAATTGGAGAATGGCGCGGTTTCGAGATCCGGCGAGGACCCGCGCTACGAGGGAGGCCGACCAGGCACCGCGCATTCGAGCCACGCAGGACAGGGCCTTTCGGACCACCTCCTCCCGGGTATCGTCCAAGGCGCCGGGCAGGCGCGCATTTTGGGCCCCGGAACCGCAGGCATCGCAGCTGCCGCACGCGTCAAAGGGAGGGGTTTCCCCGAAGTACTCAAGGAGATACCGACGCCGGCAAGGGGCGTGGGCGTAGTCCACCATTCGATCGAGCTTCTCGTAGTCCCTCTGTCGCCGCTCCTGTAGCCGTGGCTCGTCCAGCTCCAGGGGGGCTCCTGGCCTCAGGATTCGAGCGCCTCCTGTGCCGGCGGCGGTGGGACCGCGAGCGGTGGGACCGCGAGCGGTGGGACCGCGAGCGCTAAAACCGCGAGCGCTAAGGCGCCGGAGCCAGCCTTCTCTCTCCAGAAGGGTCAAGCAGCTGGAAATGGCTCTCTCGTTGGGCTCTTCTGCCTGTACACGGCTCGCCAGGTCGCGCACGGAAAGAGGGCAAGGGTTCTCGCCGGTCTGAAGGGCCCTCCAGGTGGCATGGACGAGGTCCAGGGGTGGATGGCTCATCCGAATGAAGAACTCCTGGGTGCGGCGGTCAGAGGGGCGGTAGAGGAGGGTGACCTGGGACGGAAGCCCGTCTCGTCCGGCCCGGCCGATTTCTTGGTAGTAGGCCTCGACGGTGCCGGGTAGATCCCAGTGCACCACGGCGCGAATGTCGGGTTTGTCTACGCCCATGCCGAAGGCGTTGGTGGCCACGATGACCGGCGCTTCCCCTCGCATGAAGGCTTCCTGGGTGGCGGTGCGTTCTCCTGGTGCCAGCCCGGCGTGGTAGGCGCGGGCATTGACACCTACCGACTGAAGGGAGGCTGTGGCTCGCTCCACGTTCTTCCGGGTCGCTGCGTAGACGATGGCGCACTTGTTTCGCACCCGATCAGCGGTCGCCCGGGCCTTGTCTTGGGCCCGGGCGCAAGGCAGGACCTCCAGGGCGAGGTTCTCCCGGTCGAATCCCAGAATGAACCGGGCAGCATCCGCCAGGTCCAGCTGCTTCACCACGTCGTCCTGCACCGCAGGAGTGGCCGTGGCGGTCAACGCGATCGTGGGAATGGCACCCAGGGCACTGCGGACCTGTCCCAGGCGAAGGTAATCCGGCCGGAAGTCATGCCCCCAGGCCGAGAGGCAGTGGGCCTCGTCCACCGCCAACAGGCGAATGTCGCACCGGGAGAGGCGCTCGATGAATCCCGGCTGGAAGCGCTCCGGGGCCACGTACACAAGCTCCCACTCGCCCGCATCGAGGCCTGCGAGCCGGGCGTCGCGTTCCTGGGCGGTGAGGGCTGAGTGAATGGCTGTGGCGCGAATTCCGGCTTGCTGCAGGGAGTCAACCTGGTCCTTCATGAGGGCGATCAGCGGCGAGACCACCAGGGTGGTGCCTCCTCGGAAGAGAGCGGGAAGTTGAAAGCAAAGAGACTTGCCGGAGCCCGTGGGCATGACCACAAGGGCGTCCTTGCCGCTGGCTACATGGGCGCAGATAGACCGCTGCCCGGGCCGGAAGCCCGGGTGGGAGAAGCGATCCTGCAGCAGGGTGTCGAGATCCATGGGGCGCCTCAGCTGGCCGGGACTGTGTATCAGGATAGGCCCAAGCTTATGTCCGAGATCGGCCAGGAAATGTCCGCCTCAGCTACGGTCCAGGTGATTCGGCATCCAGGGGGCATGTCGGCCCCGGATCGTGTCGCTGTCGAGGAGCCACTGGAGATTCGAATTGAGGGTCGGGCTCTGGCGGTTACCATGCGAACCCCAGGCCATGATCAGGAGCTTGTGGCGGGTTTTCTGTACACCGAGGGCTGCATTGACGGCCCAGATGACCTGTCAGTCCTGGCCCATGTGCGGGATCCCCAGGATCCCCAGGACAACACGGTAGATGTGCGCCTTGCGGCGGGTGTGAAGGTGGAGGATGGACGCTTTGCATCGGCGCAGAGGGAGTTCTACGCCAGCAGCTCCTGTGGCGTCTGTGGCAAGGCCACCATCGAGCGGGTAATGCTTGGGGCGCCGGCACTCAAAACGCCCCTGCGGGTACCTTTGGAGGCGCTGGTCGACCTGCCGGAGCGTATGAGAGCGTCCCAAAGCGCCTTCGAGAAGACCGGCGGCCTCCATGCGGCCGCCCTGTTCTCGGCGGCTGGGGAGATTCAGGTGCTTCGGGAGGATGTGGGGCGACACAACGCTGTGGACAAGGTGCTTGGCTTCAGGCTGCTCCAAGACGAGGTTCCCGTGGACGACGCGGTCTTGGTGGTTTCTGGGCGGGCGGGATTTGAAATCGTCCAGAAGGCCCTTGTGGCCCGGGTGCCCGTGGTGGCGGCGGTGGGGGCGCCCTCCAGTCTCGCGGTCTCCCTGGCGCAAGAGTCCGGCATCCAGCTTGTGGGGTTTCTTAGGGATGGGCGGTGCAACCAGTACGCCCCGGTTCTTCCGTGAGCCGGCCCCACGGTCGGCCGATCGCCCTAGGGCTGGGATGTGTTCTCGCCGGCGGGGGGCTGCTGTTCTTGTTGGTGCGCTTCTTCCAAACCGTCTCCGCCCGGCTCTCCTATGGTTTTGACCTGGAGTGGATGGAGGGGGGCATGTTGGTGCATGCCTGGAGGCTTCGCGAGGGGCTGGGTCTCTACGTGGAGCCCAGCGCGGACTTCATCCCCTACATCTACCCGCCGCTCTATCCCTGGTTCTTGTCCATCCTGGGGCCTGTAGACTACGGAACCGGCCGGCTCCTCTCAGCGGTGTCGGCTGTGGCCGCTGCCGGGGCCCTTGTTGCTTTGCTCCGACTGGACCGCACCCCTTGGCTCTTCGCTGTCGGGGGCGCAGCGGCCTTTCTCTCTTGCTACGATGAGTCCGGCTCCTTTTTCGACCTGGTGCGAGGGGATGCCCTGGCGCTTGGATTCGCGTCGTGGTTTCTCGTGGCGCTTCGGGCCGCGGGACCCCGTTCTGTGGTGGTGGCCGGGCTGCTCCTGGTGGCGGCCTACTTGTCCAAGCACAACTACGCCTTGTTGGGGTTGCCGGCACTTTACTGGTTGTGGCGCTTCCATTCCCGGGCGATTGCGCTGCGGTTTCTCCTGGCCTCCGCCGGCGTGGCCGTTTTTGTGACCGGGGCCTTGACCTGGGCCACGGAGGGGCGCTTCTTGGTGTACTTGTTGGGCGTGCCGGCGGTGCATCCCTTCGTGGCCCAACGGGCCTTTCCCGGTGCCTGGATTGAGATCATGGAGGCGGTGCCCTGGGTGGCCGCAGCGGCGGCTTTGGCGGGGGTGGTGTTGGGTTTGGCTGACGGCGAAGAGAGAAGGAAGTGGGTGCGGCGTGAAGCTGTGGTTTTCTGGGTGGGTACGGCTGGTGTGGTCTGGATTCTGTGCGCCGTCATGCGTGGGCACCACGGCGGATTCATCAATGTTCTGATGCCCGGGTTCTGGATGCTCTCCGCCGTCGGATCCTGGATGCTGGGTCGACTCTGGCTGACGCGTCCGCGCCCTCTCTTGGCACTTGCCGTGGGTTTGTTGTTTGCTATTCAGGCTTGGCAAGGGGCCTGGGACCCCAAGCGGTACACCCCCACAGAAGCCGATACGGAGGCAGGACAAGCGCTACTGGCCACCATCTCTGGCTACGAAGGGGAAGTCCTGGTTCCCCATGCCCCTTGGTACCCGGCGCTCGTGGGCAAGTCTCCGAGTTTTCCCTTGATCGCCCTTTGGGATGTGGAGCACCCCGGTGGTCCTTTGTTTCGGGCCACCCGACGCATTCGAAGGGCCTTTGCAGAGCAGCGCTGGGATGCCGTGATTGTAAACCGACCCAAGAAGTCAGGCCGCAATGGCCTGGGTCACGGCATGGCCAAGACCTATGAGCGCGTGCCTTCCAAGGACCTCAAGTGGAAGGGGCGTGTCTTCTGGTCTCGGGCCGGGTGGAGGGTGCGCCCCACTCAGGTCTGGGAGCCACGCGACGAAAACGAGAGCCGGTAGAGAGCGCCCCGGGCGCCAACCCACAGGGCTTCATCCGATGCGGCGAGACACCATGGGCGGCTCAAGCGGACCTTGACCCGGGCGGGCCAGTCGGACTCTGCCACGGCCAGGGACTCTCCGATCAGCACCCAGAGGCGGTCCCGTGGATCCGTGCAAAGGGCCAGGGGTTCCTGTGCCTGGGCGGTCCAGTTGCCCTCCTTCATGCGGTGCAGGCCGCCGGCTGCTGCCACCCAAAGCGCCCCCTGACTCCAGGCCAGGTGGCGGATGGGGGCCTCGTGCGCACCGTCATGGAACTGCCTGAGGGGGCCGCCATCCACTTCCACAAGCAGCCCGTCCCGCGTGCCGCCGAAGAGTCTTCCCGCGGGTGCCGAGACAAAGCACTGGATGTCGCCAGGGCCCTTTCCTCCTTCCAGCTTCGTGCGCCAGGCCTTCAACAAGCGTCCCTGGTGCGCGTGGATTGCGCGTAGATCATCGAACCCGCCGACACCATCGGGAGGCAGGCCTCGCCCGTCGAGCACACCCTCGGTCAGGGTGTAGATGCCCCGGTGGGTGGCCACGTGCAGGACATCGCCCAAAAGCGCCATAGAGAGAACATCACGGGCCTCTCGGCGAGTTCCGTCGGGGAAGGACAGCACAGCCGAGGTGTCTTCGCCCAACCGCACCAGGCCATGGTCGCAGCCGAGCACCGCACCCCCGTCTGGAGTGGGGTGTACACATCGAACAATGGCGTGGACTGGCAGGCCGAGAGCTTCTGTGGTCCAGATCCGGAGGGCCTGAAAGCGTGGGTCAAGGGGTCCCAGCGTCTGTGTCCTGTCCGGTGTCGGCGCCCGGCCCGGTGTCGGCGCCCTCATCGCGCACCGTTGCAAGCAATGGCAGCTCATAGAGGGTGGAGTCGATGTCGTTGCACCGAATGCGAAGGATGCCCTCTGCCACAGCGCCGGCAGCGGCGTCCTCTTCAAACGCAGCGGTCACGGTAATGGTGACGTTGTTTCCAGGGGCCACGATCTTTTCGCTCCGCCAGTCCTCTGAGATGTAGAACACGCCTCCGCCGGAAGCGGTGAGGCGGGATTCGTACAGGTGAAGGTTCAGCTCTCCGACGGAGCTTACAAGCAGGTCAAACCCCACGGTCAATCCGGGCTCCATGTCTTCCCAGATCAGGCTCTGGGCAGACAATTCCATGATCGCGTCCCCTTCCACGGGATTCACGTCAAGCTCTCGGTTGTTGAAGCCGGATTCGCCGCTGCATCCCGCCAGGCATGCCATCAATCCGTGGGCCAGGAGTGCTCTCGCCATGTCAAACCTCTGGAGCCAATGACCATAGCCCTTGATGGCGGGATTCGCACCGCCTCCCCGGGGATTGAGGTTCCCCGGGAAACCGGTATGATCCATGAACCTCGATGAAGACCCGCCTGCCCGAGACTGCCCTGGTGGTGGGGATTTCACTGCTCATGGGGCTGCTTCTCCACCGCGACTTGCTCGCCGGGTGGGGATCCCTCCTGCCTGGAGAGCCGGGCAGTGACATCTACCGGGCCCACTGGTCTGCCTGGTTGGTGGCGGCCGAACTGCCGGGCTGGCCCTTTCATACGGAGCGTGTGCACTTTCCCGCAGGTGTGGATCTTCTTCCTTTTCCCGCCTTGTCCCTGGTGGGAATCGCGCCGCTGACGGGTCTGTTTGGCCCGGACGTTTCCATTTCCCTTCTGGTCATCGCCTATACCGCGGGTGCTGTGGTTGCTACCTGGTGGTTGGTGCGCACCCTGGGCGGTGGAAACGGTGGAGGTCTTCTGGCAGGGGCCCTTCTCGCCACCCAGCCGATCTTGGGGGGAGCGTTGCGGGATGGCACCCTGGAGGTGCTGGCTGTCGCATGGCTTCCCGTGGGGTTGGTGGCGGTGACCCGCGCGCTGCAGGGCTCCTGGCGCTGGGGGATGGCAGCGGGAGGTCTGGCCCTCTGCATCGGCCTGGAGTCAGCCTACTTTGGGTCCTTTTCCGCCCTGGCCTTTCTGTTTGCGGCCTGCTGCATTCGAAGTCGGAAAGCGGCCTTGGCGATGGCGGCTGCGGGCGCCACTGCCCTGGTGGGAGCGGGCGTGCTCTGGGTCGTTTTCGCCCCTGTCATTGAAAACGCTGGCAGCGTGCTGGCGGGCACTGGAGATGACATGGCTGCGGTGCGCAGCGGAAACGCTGCGTCTCTGGAGGTCCTGGTGCAGCTGGCCCTCTCGCCCGGAAGCAGGGGGTGGCGGGTCAGCGACTTGTATGGTCCACCGCTGGCCCACTGGCTTGCTTTTGGGGTGGGGGCTTTGTTTGCCTTGCGCCGGCAGGCATGGTTGGTGGTGCTGGGGGCTGCCTATCTGTTGCTGTCCATGGACCATCCCCTGGTGCCCATCCAGTGGTGGGCGGATTCTCCTCTGGGTTCCATTGTGCGCTTTCCCCGGCGCTACCTGGCAGCGTTTGCTGTGGTCTTGTCGGCTTGTTCAGGACTGGCTCTGACCGGACTTTTCCACAAGGCCTGGGGCCGTCTCGGGGGACGCCGGAGCGATACGGTGGAGGTCGTGGTGGGTGGAGCCATGGCCTTGTATCTGGGGCTCTGGGGGGCCCACGCCGGGGGCTGGATGAAAGGCTACCCGACCACGCCCGTGCCCCAGACCCCTGCCTTCGCGGACTGGATTGCCCAGGACGATGAGCCCTGCGCCGCCCTGCTTCTGCCGGTGGAGTTGCCGGTGGAGCAGACCGCGGAGACCGGAGAGCGGCGCCGCCACGAGATGCCGGTCTTTGCGGAGTTCTCCCGGGCGGTCTCCAGCTCGGATCAGCTGTTCCTTCAGACCCGAACGCAGAAGGCAGGGCGGTACGCACCGTCCCTGGTCACGCTTGCGAGGTCAGAGGGGGCGGAGGGGCAGCTTGCCAAGAACTTGACGGACCTGGCCCGTTCGACGGTGGGAGAGTCCGTGCCCAACTCGGCCACGGCGCCCTCCGCGGTCTACCTCCAGGAAATGGACTGGCTCATGGGAGCGGGCCTCAAGTACGTGGTGGTGGATGAAGCCCGGTATGGACCCGAGGAGTTGACCTTTCTAAGAGATCTTCTGGGGCGCTGGTCTGTGGAGGAGCGGGTCTTTGAGGATGGCACCGGCGTGCGGGTGTTTCGTCTTTATGACCAGCGGCCGAAGTTCATGGAAGCACCTGAGGATCCAGCGGAGGGGGTTCCCACGGGTTTTGGTGGAAGGTTGTTGAACCACCGGGACTGGGTCGGGCGGATCGAGGTGGTGGTGGATTTGGGCGGGAGGGAGGTTTCCTGTCCGGTGGGACCCGAGGATGGGCTCTTTCTGTGCGGGGGGGTCCATGACCATGACGGCGTGTGGGTGCGGGTGGAGGACGTGGCGTACACGGTGGAGAGGCGGGGGACGATGACCGACGCCACGATTCGCATTCTGGAGCCGCGGGTTGCCACGGAAGGTTCAGTCCCACTCCCGGCGGTCGAGGAGGAGTGAGCATGGCAAGAACCGTTGCCATTGCCTGGGAGGTGCTGGGCTCCATTCGGGAGGACGAGCTCACGGGGCGATCGGCACAGATCGCGTTCTACATGCTCTTTGCGATCTTCCCCTCCATGCTTGTCCTCATTTCGGCCTTTGGTTTCCTTGATCTCAGCGACGAGGTGGGACGCTTGGAGGTGATTCTCGACAGTGCGCTTCCACCGGAGGTCAGCGGACCCCTCCTGCAGGAAGTTCATCGGGTGACCGGTGGCGCCACCGGGGGTCGGCTGCTCCTTGGGTTGGGGCTGGCGCTC
>CAZRYF010000017.1:0-32716 GCA_964604165.1 uncultured Enterobacterales bacterium | reverse complement strand
CACGCCGCCTGGGGCATGCGGGACCCGCGGCACTGGACTCAAGTGAGTCTTCGCATCGTGTTCTTGACCTTGGCCTGCGTCGGGGGGGTGGTGCTCATGGTGCTGGCCCTGGCTGCTGGGGAGGCTGCCCTCGATTGGTTGACCGTCCATGCGGGGTTGCCCGAGGCATGGCGTCTTGTGGTGGCGTGGGCTCGGTGGCCCCTGGTTCTATTCGTTTTGCACCAGCTGATTCATTTGTTGTACCGGGCGGCGGCCGAGTCCCGGCGGGGCCACACCTGGTTTTCACGGGGCAGCATCGCGGCGACCCTGGGTTGGGTGGGGGTGACCCAGGGATTCCGTCTCTATCTGGGGGAGGTGGTGGATCTCGGCGCGACCTATGGGTCGTTGGGTACGGTCATCGGGCTGGCCATGTACCTGTACTTCTGTGCGCTCGTGGTGCTTCTGGGCGCCAAGTTCGACGCGCTTTCCTCGGGGCGCTGATCACTCTCCGGCTGGACCTCGCCACGGGCACTCGATGCGCTCCATGAGGTCATCAATCAGGCGAAGGGACATGCCCCAGATGTGGCATCCGTCCAGCTCGACCTCCGGCAGCATGACGTCGTAGCCGTGGCGCTTGTACTGAAACTCTCCGCGGCTCTCGCGTGAAAGAAACCTGCTGAAGTCAAACCAGTGAACGGCCTGGACCTCGTTGTTGGGGGAGGCCGTAGGCAGGTCTTTCGCGTGAAAGACAAAAGCCCGCACCCACATCGGGACAGAGAGGACGCGAGGGGGAACTCGCATGGGTTCCAGCTCCCCCAGCAGGTCGCCGGGAGAGAGGGTGAGGGAGAGTTCTTCCTCAACTTCCCGCAGGGCGCCCTCCAGGTCCGAGGCGTCCCCGGAGTCAATTCGGCCCCCGGGAAAGGCCATGTGGCCCGACCAGGGGTCCCCCGGATGCTCGCTGCGGTGAATCATGAGGAGCTCCAGGGTTCCGTCCGCCGCTGTTTGAAAGAGAAGCACCACGGCCGCCCGAAGGATGCCTGTCTCGGAGGGCACCGAGGAGCGTGTGTCTTCGGTGATACATCGTCTCAACAGGTCGAGGTCCATGGACCGTAGATAACCACAAGGGAAACGCGTTTTCGGGTGGGAATACGTTAGTTAAGAGCGGGGCTTGGTGCCCTGGGAGAAAGTTCGTGGCCTCACCCGAAACCCCTGACATCTTGGATTACGACGAGGAGCGATCGGACCCACGGCGTCGAGGTGGGGTTGCAGGCTGGTTTTCGGAGTTGTTTCGTACCTGGGGTCCCGCCCTTCTGGCTGTCCTGGTGATTCGATCCGCTGTGGCCGAGCCCTTTCGGATTCCATCGGGCTCCATGGTGCCGACCCTGCAAATTGGCGATCACATCCTGGTCTCCAAGCTCACCTATGGACTCCGGGTCCCGTTCACCCAGGTGGAGCTGCTGCCCCTGGGGGAGCCCGAGCGAGGCGATGTGATCGTGTTTCGCTATCCGGAGGACCCTTCGGTGGACTACATCAAGCGAATTGTCGGTTTGCCCGGGGACACCATTGAGGTGCGGGACGACGTGGTGCTCGTGAACGGAGAGGAAGCCACACAGGTCTTCAAAGATCGCTACCGGTTCTTGGATCGTGCTTGCCGGGCTGAGAGCACCCGTCGCTACTCCGAGCAGTTGGGAGGCATGAACCATGAGCTCCTGCACTCCGACGGCCTGGTTCCCTTCTCCAACTGGGGGCCGCGAACGGTGCCGGAGAGCAGCTACTTCATGATGGGAGACAACCGACACAACTCCAAGGACTCACGAGCCTGGGGGTTTGTGAAGCGGAACCAGATCAAGGGTAAGGCGATCCTGGTCTGGCTCTCCTATGACACCTGTGAGGGAAATCCCCTCATGGGGGATTTTCGACTGCGTTTTCGCACGGATCGGTTCGGCGAGAAGCTCTACTGATCCTCCTCGTCCGGACCAGCGGAAGTGGGAATCTGCGGCACCATTCGCATGGTGGTGCGCAAGGTGCGGACCAGGTACTGCATCAGTCGCCAGCTGACCTTCACGGCCAGGGCCGTGTCCTCTCGAAGAAGGCGGTTGAAGTCCGCGTGCGAGAGCACCAGGAGACGCACTGGGGACAACGCCGTGGCGGTGGCGTGGCGCAGGGGGATGTCGATCAGGGACATCTCGCCAAAGTGTCCGGACTCCCCAATCTCAGCCATCACGGTGCCTCCGCGGGTAAGGCGCACCTGCCCCCGGTACACGATGTAGCACTCCCGAGAGGTGTCCCCTTCCCGAAAGACAAAAGCCCCGGGGGGCAGGTCTCGAACGTGGCAGGCGGACGCGACCTTGGCGAGCTCTCGCCAGGTGCAGAACACAAACAACTCGCAGCGCCGCAGGGCGTTCATGTGATCCGGCGCCGGCCCGGCCTCAGTCTTCTTCTTGAACTCCTCGGTGGGCTTCAATTCCGCCAGGAGCACGGTGATGTTGTCCCGTCCGCCCCGTCGGTTGGCCAGGTCGACCAATGCGTCCACGGCGACATTGCCAGCCGTGTTTTGCACCCAGTGGGCCAGCTCGTGGGCCTCCACGTGTCGATAGAGGCCATCGCTTGCCAGGATCAGGCGGTCACCGGGGGAGAGCGGAATGCGCAGGGAGTCCACCATGACGGACTCGAAGACTCCGAGGGCTCGGGTGACCACGTTGCGCTGGTGATGGGAGCGGGCCTGTTCTTGGGTGAGGGTGCCCCGGCGGATTCGTTCCTGGACCAGGGTGTGATCCTCGGTGATCTGCCGCGCCTCCTTGTCTCGGAGCAGCCAGATGCGCGAGTCCCCGACGTGGGCGGTAAAGGCCACATCGGCTGAAATCAGGACCGCGTCGAGGGTGGTGCCCATGTGGCGACCCTCCGTGGTCAAGGCGCCGGCGGCCCGGTGGATTTCGTGGCTTGCGTTTTGCAGACATTCAGCGAGCAGCGTCTCCAAGCGACTGGCTCGCTCCGGCGTCGGTTCCTTTTCATGGCTGTCCAGGATCTCCCGGCTTGCAAGGAGCCGCTCCTTGATGGCTGAGCAGGCCAATTCGGACGCTACCTCTCCGCGCTCCGAGCCGCCCATTCCATCCGCCACGATGTACAGACCCAATTCCGGGTCCACCAGGTAGCTGTCCTGGTTTTCACGGCGGACACGTCCTGTGTCGCTGGCCGCCCAGGCCTGGACGTGCAGGGCCGATGGCATGGATTGCTCCAGAGAGGAGGAAACATCTTACCGGTGGCGGCTGTCGGGTTTGTGGATCACAGGGGGTGTCCCTGGCTCCAAGGCCCGGTATCATCTTCAAACACTCCTCTGGAGACCACAAGATTCGGCGCCTATCTCCCTTGCTCCTGATCGAGATGCTGGCGGTGGGGGTGTGGGTCGCTCTCTCGGTTTCGGTGATAGCGAACCGCTCCACAGAGTCAGGTCTCCAGCCGATTGACCCGGCCGTCCTTACGGAGGGGGCCGCCTCAGAAGAGTGGTTTGGCATCTACTTCCAGGACCAGAAGGTGGGATATGCCGTGAACTCTCGGGCTCCCATCGACGGAGGGGGCACCCTGGTCCAGCATCGCTCCGCATTTCGAATGGCAGCTTTTGGGGAGATCAAGGAAGTGGTTGTGGCAGCCTCGGCGGTGCTGAGCACCGGGGCGCAAGTGCAGCGGTTCGACTTTTTCACCAGCTCGGACCCGGTGCGGTTGGCGGTCCGGGGAGAGGTCCTCGAGACCGAGTTGGTGGTGGAGCTTCACCAGGCGGGCGAGATCCAGACGGTGCGTCTGCCTATTGATGCCCCCCCGCAGATGAGCGCATCCCTGTCTCAATGGGTGGCGACACAGGAGGAAATCTCGGAAGGTTCGGTGTTTCAGACGCCGTATTTCGACCCGGTTACCCTGGCCCAGGCCACCATGGACATTCGGGTGGTCGGAACCGAGTTGCTCTCCAACGGAGAGGAGGCCTACTGGCTGGAGCGGGAGTTTGCGGGCGCGACGACCCGCACACTCGTGACCCCCGCCGGAGATGTTCTTCGGGAGGAGGGGGCGCTTGGAATGGCCATGGTGCGCCAGACGGCCCAGGAAGCGCGGACGCTTCCCACGGGCGCTGCGCCGGTGGACATCATTGCCCTCTCCGCCGTGCCCTTGACCGGCAAGCTTCATCGACCGCGAAAGGTGGAGCGGCTCGCCTTGCGGATCGGGGGTGTGGATCCGGACAGGATTATGAACGATGGGCCCGTGCAGTCGCGTTCGGGGGATGTGGTGCGGACTCAAAGCCCTGTCTGGTCATCGATTCCCGATGTTCCCGTGATTGACCGCGATCCTGCCACTGAGGAGCATCGCGCTGCGACCCCTTTCTTGCCCATTGGCGACCGGCGCCTTGTGGAACAGGCCGAGAAGATCGTGTCCGCGCTCCCCACACGCCGGGCTGCGGTGAAGGCCCTTGTGGACTGGGTGCATGGTTACCTGGTGAAGGCTCCCACGGTGGGTGTTCCCAATGCGCTGGAGGTGTTGGAGGTGGGACAGGGGGACTGCAACGAGCACACGGCACTGTTTGTGGGACTGGCGCGGGCGGCGGGAATCTCCTCTCGCATCGCGGCGGGGGTGGTCTACTCCAACCGTGTGACGCCCCAGGGCAGCTTCTACTACCATGCCTGGCCCGAGGTCTATTTCGGGCCGGAAGGGGGGTGGGTGCCGGTGGATCCCACTTTGGGCCAGCTGGTGGCGGATGCCACCCACATCAAGCTCGTGGAGGGGGACCTGGCTCGGCAGATCGAGATCATGGGAGTGTTGGGCAGGCTGCGGTTCGATTTGCTGGAAGTGGGGGTGCGGGAGGAGCCCGGGCAACCGGGATAGACTGAATCACAATGGAGAATTCACGACCATGAAGCGCTTGATGTTGAGCCGCCGGGAGCAAAAGGTGGGGGGAGTCTGTGGGGGATTGGGGGCCTATTTTGGGCTGGATCCAATCTTCTTTCGTGTGGGTTTTATTCTCGCGGTGTTGATCTACGGGACAGGCGTTCTTGCCTACCTGGTGCTTTGGTTGTTGATGCCTACCGAACGGTAGGGTTCATTCCCCAGGAGTGAGGGCGGGACCGGTGGCGGTGGCGTCTCCGGGACGTCTCCAGGTCCAGATGCCAGGAGCGCTGGCGGCTCGCTTGAGTCCATCGGCCTCCAGAGAGGCGGACCAGGGATGGTCTGCCTGGAGAGCGGCAAAGGTGCACCGCGCCAGGATGCGTTGGTCTCTCAGCGGCCAGTCCTCGGTCACGTAGATCTCAGGCCGGGTGGCGAGAGCGGGGGCAAACCGGGACTGGGTCAAGACGACGGCGTCGTCCGGGGCGGTGTCCAGCAGCTTCCAGGTGTCTGCGTGGGCGTCCAGGGAGGGGGGAGGAAAGAAGCTGTCTGTTGTGGCGATCCCGTTGGTCGTGGCGAGTCCGGCGGCGAGGGCCCAAGCGAGGCGGTTGGCTCTCGGGGTGCCGATCGTGGATTCTGTCCTGGACACAAGGCGCTTTATGGCAGCGGCCTGCACCCAGGCGAGCCCCGCCCAGGCCAGGGCAAAGATGTGGGCGGCGCGGGCATTGAGAAGGGCGCCCAGGGCGTTTGCGGCGAGCCAGTTCAGAAGGAGGGGGAGGGCCTCCAGAGGGGCGAGGAGTGAAAGCCAGAGACCTATCCCAGCGCCTTCTCGGAACAGGGTGTTTCCGCCGGAGAACCCGGCGTCGGACAGGAGACTTATGAACTCTCCTGGCGTGGCAAAGCTCCAGCGGGGACCGGTGGCCAGGACCAGGAGTAGAAGCCACGCGCAGCAAGCGCAGACCAGCACCTGGACGGCCTTGGTGTTGGGCCGGTGGTGCCACCAGAGGGCGGGCACAAACCCCAACAAGAGCAGTGCGCATTCTTCGCGGCACGCTACCGTTCCCAAAATCAGCGCAGCCCCCCAAACAAGGCGGCCTTCCAGGAGGGCTGCCAGAGCGCAGACCGCTAGGGGGGCCGCCAGGGCAAAACTCCGGAAGTCCAGGGTGCCCATGGCCCACAGGCCCGGAAGAAGCAGCCACGCCCCGGTCAGCAAGCAGGCGGTGCAGCGGTCCAGGCCCAAGACACGGGGAATCCGGTAGGCCCCGATTGCCCCCAGGGAGAGGAGGAACACCTGCGCCACGAGCAAGGTCTCCATGGTGGGCCAGGCGCGGATCAATGGGACGAAAAAGGACAGGATCGGTTCGGTGTGTCGGCCAGCCAGGAGCCCCTCGCCGCTCTCTGTGGCCAGGAGAGTGCGCTGCGGGGCGTCCAGAAAGGCGGCTTGCCAGGTGCGCTGCAGAAAGTAGGCGTTGTCCAAGCCGAGCGGTTGGGAGAAGTCCCGGTACCGTCCCAGAGCGGTGCGAGCTGCCGCAAGGAACATGACAACCCCCATACCGGTCACGGCAGCCGCGGCGGGGGTGGGGCGTTGCAGTGGCATGACTCTTGGAGGTTATCCGTCCCGGGGCCGATGCGGGGTAGCATCAGGGAATGCCCTGGTTCCTGGTTTTGCTTGCCTGTGGACGACCTCCTTCCGCGGGGCCGGATGTGTTGGTGGTGATCCTCGATACCGTGCGGGTGGATCTCCTGTCGCAGAAGCGTACGCCGCGCATCCTGGCGCATGCCGAGGACAGCTGGTTTCCGTTGCAGGCCTGGTCCCCGTCGTCGTGGACCCTCCCGGCGATGGTGGCGCTTCTGACCGGCCGCCCTCCCTGGGAAGTGCTGGGAGAAGAGGATGCGTCCTACCCGCCAGGGAGCAGCCTTTGCCAGGAGATTCCGGACCTGCGCTGTGAGATGTTCTCCGCGAATCCCTATGTCACCAAGAGCCGTGGGTTCGACCGGGCCTTCGACGTTCTGTACGAGGCGTCGTCGGACAAGGAAGCCGTGGGCCGGGCGCTGGAGGCATGGACCCTGCCGGGTCGTAAGGCGGTGTGGGTTCATTTGGTGACACCCCACCTTCCCTATGAGCCGACACGGGTACCCCCCGGGGAAACCAAACGTGTGGGGGAAAAGTTCTGGGATCTCGATGGGTGGGAGTCTTATGACGCCGCTGATCAAGCTCGGATCACTGCGCTCTATGCGGCGGGACTGGAGGACCTGGACGACCGGGTGGGGGAGCTCTTGGACGGCGTGGGGCCCGGTGCTATCACAGCCTTGGTTTCAGACCACGGCGAGGAGCTGTTTGAGCGGGGTGGGTTTGAGCACGGTCATGCTTTCTGGGACCAGGTGACCCGCATTCACGCGGCGATTTCTGTGCCCGGGGTGTCGCCGTCTCGACCTTTGAGGCCATTGCAGATTCATCATGTGGGGCGGGTGTTGGGCGCTTACCTACAGGGGACTGTGCCGGAGGCCCTGGACAAACCCGATGTGTTGGGTTTCTCGCACCCGCTCTCCACTCGGACCAGGATTCGGCACACGTGGGGGGCTCGAGATGAAAGTGGGGCGTTGTTTCTGGGGCCAGCAGGAGCAGACCAGGAAGGGACAAGTGGACACCTCTCAGAAGCGATTCAGGCCATGAGGAGAGGCCAGCCCGCGGCGAGACCGGCTCCCGTAATTCCCGCGGTTGAACGCCAACGCTTGGAGGCGCTGGGGTACGCCGGGGAGGCGCCTTGATCTCTGGTTTCCACCCTGTGATTGAACTGCCGCCCGATGTGCAGGTGCTGGACTTGTCTTCCCCTGAGGGGGTCGAGGCGCCTCGGACCGGCGCGTTCAGCGTGGGCCGGTACAACGAGGTTCGCTGCATCTACAACCAATCCCTTTTTGGGGGATTACGGAACATCCACGTGGGCATTGACCTCGGCGCTCCGGTGGGCACATCGGTGCATGCGTTTGTGGGGGGGGAGGTCTTTGCCTTTGCAAACAACGACCAGGACGGGGACTACGGGCCCACCCTGGTTACCCGTCACCTGCTGGAGGGAGAGGTGGTTTGGGCCTTGTTTGGGCACCTCTCTTGTGCCTCTCTGGAGGGAAAGAAGGTAGGGCAGGCGGTGGCTGCTGGAGAGGTGTTGGGCTGGGTGGGGTGTGAAGAAGAGAACGGCGGGTGGCCTCCCCATGTGCACTTTCAGCTTTCCCGGGTGGAGCCTGTTGGTGCGGATCTTCCTGGGGTGGTGACGGTGGACCAGCGGGAGCAGGCGCTGCGGGACTATCCGGATCCCCGGTGGGTGCTCGGGCCGGTTTACTAAAGGTTCTGCCTACGAGGCGATAAGCAGGGAGAAGTGGAGGTTGGGCACGCGGATGTGCTCCACAGTGGGAAACCCGGAAGCCTTGAGCCAGCGACTCATCTCTCCGACAGAGTAGGAACGACCCTCTTGGGTGTACATCAGCATGCTTACGCCGAAGATTGCGGCATCGGTGGGGCCGACCCCCGTGTCGTCCAGGAACATGTCCTTCCAGACCAGGAGCCCGCCGGGTTGAATGACTTTCCGGAGGCGGTCCTGCAGCGCTCGAATGGCGCTCTCCCCCAGGCCGTGGACAATGTTGGACCCCAGCACCGCGTCGTAGGGACCTCCCAGGTCGTCTGAATGGAAGTCTCCGGCTAGAAAGTTCATGCCTTCGGGGTACTGGTTCGCCGCGTACTCGACGCACACGGGTTGGTCGAACAAGGTGGCGGCGAATCCCTGGGCGATGAGCTCGTGGGCGTATCGCCCGTGTCCTCCTCCCAGATCGAGTACGTGGCCTGTCTCCAGGCGCCCTGCGATCAGCCGGGCTGATTCCGCTGCCGCGAGCTCGGATCGTCGGTGGAGCATGTCCATGAAGCGGTGGGAGCCTTCCCGGTCGTCGGCCCGCACGCCGATGGAGGTATTCAAGGACCGGCCCGAGGCGTCGGGTACCGGGCCTCCTTGTTCAAGCACCTCAGGCAAGCGGCCCAACTCTGGAATGCCGGTGCTGCGAAAGAAGGAGAGGGCGCCACTGTGGTGGAGGGCTCGCCCCGATGTGGAAAGGGACCACAGGGATTCCCCTTTGGAGTCTTCCTGTCGAATGAGCAGTCCGAGGTGCCCCAGGATGGTGGCAGTAATGGTGAGGGCGCGTGCGTCTCCAGGCAGCTCCTTGGTGGTGGAGGGCCCCCTCTCCGAGAGTGCCTTGAAGAGGCCGGCGTTTCCCCAGGCGGCCACCGTTGCGTAGGCCTGGCTGGCCCGCCGAAGGCGGTCGAGATCAGTCTCGGTGTGAATCGGTTCCATTTTGCCTCCCCTCGTGGGTCACCGTTCTTTGGTTACCCTCCGGTATCTCGTTCTCAGGCCTGGGCGGCCTCCGGCGGTCGAGAGACTTTATGGCGGGGGTGGTTCCTGGGACCAGGTCAGGCCGATCTCCATGGCTTCTTCCAGGACTGCCAGGAGCAGGCCCCGCTCGCCGGAGCCATGGGGGTGCCGGGCCTGGTGCTCCAGGGCAGCTTGGGCGAGTGTCCCGAAGAACAGGTGTTTTCGTTCGGCATTCAACAAGCCGGACATGCCTTCTCGGAGGCGGTCAAGGAGCTTGGACAGGGACTGGGCATGGGGAGTGCACACGTGGACGTGGCGATCGAACCGGTGCCAGGGGTCGTCGCTTTCAGTGGGGCGGGGGAGAGGCACTTCGCACACCAGGACACGGGCGCCTTGCCAAAGGGGCTCCAGGGAGGCGTCCGTGGCCGCGGGTTGCGGCACAGGGACATCCGGGCGGGTCTGGACCCAGCGTCGAATGTTCTCCACGGTGTCTACCAGTTGCGTGGTGGTGGGGGGGTGCATGGGCTCTCCTTGGACGGTGTTTCAACATAGGACGGTTCTGAACCCTCCATGGGCCAGAATCTGTCCGGACCCCCAGGTGCCAGACCCTTGACCCGTGGTATTTTCCGGCAGGCGACTTGGAGGAAACATGCGGTGGACCTTTTGGACTGTGGGGCTGGCTCTGGTTTCATGCAGAAGCAGCGACCCCAGCACGGCCCTTGCGGATCGAGTCGCGGCGAATGAGTCGAACCTCGAGGAGTTGACGAGTCGCATGGAGTCCATGGAGGCCCGGGCGGATGAAGTGGAGGCGCAGGTGAATGCGTTGGATGCGCTGGTGGGTACAGGAGAGGGCGAAGGTCTGACGGAGACGCTTGCGGGACTGCAAACGGAAGTGGCGGACTTGCAAGCGGCTGTTTCCGAGCAGGATGCGACCTTGAGCATGCACGAAACTGAGATTGAACAGGTCTCCGATGAGACCGCCGCCCTGCGAGTGGATGTGAACGCCAACGAGGCTGGGATTGTCGCGAACGTCGCGGACATCGCTGCAAATACCGGTGCAGCCTCCACCCACGCCACAAGCATTGCTGCCACCCAGGTGTCGTTGACCAGCAACACGGCCAGCATTGCCACGAATGCGGCGACGCTGGCAGTGGTGACCGGGGACTACCTCACCTCAACCGAGCAGGCGGCGCTTCAAGCGGGCATTGACGGCAACACGGCGAGTCTCGCGACGCATGCCGCGGATGTCGCGACGAATGCTGCGGGTATCGCGACGAACGCTGCTGACATTGCCTCGATTGGTGCGGATTATCTCACCTCGGCTGAGCAGGGTCTGCTACAAAACGACATCATTCAGAACACCGTGGACATCGATGCAGTGGCGGGGGAGGTGGACGACATCCAGGCAGACTACCTGCCTTGGATTGACGATGTTTCCACCTTTGTCGATGCGGACACCGCCAGCGGGGTGGTGTCAGTGTCTGGGGCGGACCTGGAAGTGGACCAACAGATTTCGGGAGAGCGGCTTCAATTCCGCAATTGCGGAAGCACCTACACCTGCACTCCCACCGCCTGCTTGGCGCTTTGTCAGTCCAATGGGGAACGCATGGCATTTACGGACGAGGTGCTCGCTTGGGCCTCAGAGGGACAGGGCCACTGTGCCTGGATGTGGATGCTCGAGCGCGATGCCAACGCACAGGCTTCCCAGCCAGTCATGGCGTACCCGATGTATTCCAATCGGACCACGACCGGGTGCGGACCCACCAACACCGGGGATGTGCCGCGGCTTGCGGGGTACTCTCGGCCCGGTGATGGGTGGTCATCGACTTCCACCTACGACTGCGCCTGTGCCACCTTGAACTGACCCGGAGGGTCTTCTGGCCAAGCTCGACCGGTTGATGTGGGGGCTTCTTGCCCTGGTGGTGGTCTTGTTGGGGGGGCGGGCCTGGCAGTGGCACCGGTTCGAGGCCAGGTGGAGTGCCGAGGTGGGAACGCTGATGCACCCGCATCCCACTCGCTTGTGGGGCTTGAAGCCGGGAGTGATGGATCAGGAAGAGACTGTTGCAAGAATCGACACCCATGGTCTGCGGGAATCAGCTCTGGGAGGTGGTGGCGAGCAGCTGCTGACCCTCGGGGATTCGGTGGTTTTTGGACACAATGTCGGGGAGGAAGACACGCTGCACCGGGGGCTGGTCAACGCCCTGAAGGAGAAGGGGCATGCTGTGGATGTCCACTGTGGGGCGGTCCCGGGGTACTCCTCGGTCCAGTCACTTCAATTGCTTCGGGAGGAGGGGCCCCGCATTGCCCCCGACCTGGTGGTGTTGAGCGGTCTTTGGAATGACGCCATGTTCAGCGCACAGGCGGATCGTGTTTGGATGGATGAGCTTCTTCCATCGGGGGTGGCGGGTCCGATCGGGAGGTTCTTGTGGCGGGCCCGGGTGTTTGTGAGTCCCCCGGTTGGAGAGGCTTCGTTTCAAGCTGTGCGCTACCTCGCGCCGGGGGCGGATGCTCGTTCTGCTTCACGCCTTCGTCCGGGGGGACCACCCCAAGCCGGGACCGTGCGCCGGGTGTCAGCTCGGGAGTTTGCAGCGAACCTCGATGCCATGTTGGTCTGGGCTGCGGAGCAAGGTGCCGGGGCCGTGGTGTTGATGCCCGCCAATGCCGAGCGCCTGGAGGGGGGGCGAGGCCAGGAGCGTTGGCAGGCGTATCTCGCGGCCCAGCGTGCGGTCGCCCGCCACCGAAAGGTGCCGATCGTTGATGCCCGTGATGCGCTGACGAAGGCAGGCCTCTCCAGCGAGCGGGCCTTCCTGAACGGAGTCCACCCCACCGGGGCTGGCCACGCGGCCATCGCCCAGGGCGTCGCATTTGCACTCTTGGAAGCCGGCTGGCCAGGCACCCCCCTGGTACCCGACGCCACCGTCCCGCCCTTTCCCACCGCCCGCCTCCATGACGGCTTCCGCGCCCCCGAATCGGCTCATTCCGAGGGGAGATAGGCCATCCCCCCCCCCCGAAACTGGCCGACTCAGTAGGCTCTCATTGTGCAGGCGGGGCGCCTCCTCCTACGTCGTCTGAGGGCGACCCGGCGAAGCAGCCCAGGATGTAGGGGAAGGTGGATGTTGCGTGGTAGCGGTAGGTTCCGTCCGGGCCGGTGCGGCCGTTGCAGCGATCCAGGTATTCGCCTTCGGCCTCCTCGCAGGCATCCCGGGTGCACTCGTTGGCGTCCCAGGCGTGGGTCGTGGGGTCGCCCGTGGTGTCCCAGCTGCTCCGATACTCCACGACCTCGGTGCACTCAGTATCGGCACAGCCTCGGGGACCGTAGATCGGGTACCCATCCAGGGCAAAGCCCAGGACCGGAGATGGATCAGAAGCGCCGCTGTCCGCCCCCACGACACATGCTGCCAACAGTGCGTGGTAGTGGTAGTCGCCCATCCCGCCCGGATGCCCCTGGCAGGTATCGGTCACCTCGTTGAAGATCGGGTCACCAAACGGGTCTGGAAAATCTGCTTCGTTGGGGCCGTAGATCGGCATTCCGTTCACGGTGAATCCTGCCGTCCCCAGGAGCGGTAGGTCCTCCTGCACCCCCGTTTGCTGTGGGAAGCGAGTGAACTCCCAGTCCCAATCCTGCGCTTGGAGAGCGTTCGGGGTGGTGGCGACGTATTCGTAGTCTGGAATCCCGTTGGATTGGACTCGCAGCGTGTCTTCTGTGCAAGTGACCTGGACCTCCGGGTCCGGGTAGTCGCTGTTGGCGGAGTCGGCGGTGACTTCAGGGAAGTAGCTGGCTTCCACACAGTCCGACCCCAGGTCCTCGTCACCGTTTCCTGAACAACCCACGGCCAGGAGAATGAAAAATGGGTGCATGACAACTCCAGGTTCAGTCAGACACGTATCCTAGGGCCCGCAATGATTCGACCACGTCCTCCTCCAGGGGGACAGGACCGGCCGCGGTGGCCTCCCGCTCCTGGAAGGTGGCGGCTGCGATCTGGGTCAACCTCTCCAGGGCGGCCGGGTCGATGACGGATCGGTCCTTTGTCATTCTTGGATCCGACCCATGGAAGAGCTGGCGGGTGCCATTCCCTTGGGTCACGAGGCTCCAGTCACCGTCTTTGAGGAAGGTCCATCTGCCCGCAAACGCAGGCCCCACATTTCGCCCCCAGTAGGGGGGGGGGCGCACAGCAGCCAGAATCGGATCCTTGCGGAGCCTGCCCAGCCGGGCCCCATGCAAAGGTGAGTCGCCCTCGGTCCCCTTCCCGGCGAAGGCCAAGACCGCATCGAACACCTCTTCCAGCGCCACGGGCTGCTTCACCGACTGCCCTCCTTCCCACCGGCCCGGAGCCGCCACCACCAGGGGCACACGGAGCATCTCCGGCCAGACAGTGGTGCCGTGGCCCAGGAGCTGCCGCTCTCCTAACGCCTCTCCGTGATCCGACGTGACCACCATCACGCTGTTCTCCCCCCGTGGATTCCATGCCTCCACCAGGGCCTTCAACGCGTGGTCCAGCCGCACCAGCTCCCCGTCGTAAAGGTCCCCGAGGATCTCCAGTTCCTCGCTGGAGAGTGCCGTGTTTCCCCCCGCCAGCGCCACATCAATCGGCAGGCCCGCTGCCGGGTCCTGGTTGTGGATGAACGCCCCCAGGTGCCCGTCCTGCTCCAAGGCGAGCCGGGACGATGATCCCCCAGGAGAGAGAGCCTCCCTGTGCGAAGCGGACCAGGGCACCGTGTCCAGGATCTGGTGGGGGGTGTGTGCGCTCATGAGGTTGACGAACAGAAAGAGCGGCTGTTTCTCGTCCGTCTTCAGGATGGAGAGCGCTCGGGCGACGGTCTCAGGGTCCGAGTCAAAGGTTTCGGCCAGCCCAAACCCCCGGGTCAAACCGAGGCTGGGTTGTAGCAAGAGGTTGGTGGAGACGCAGGCCGTTCGGTAGCCTGCTTCACCCAGTCGCTCTGCCAGAGTGGGCAGGTCTTCTCGCAAGGGGAGCATTCGAGGCAGTCCGGGCAAAGCCAGCCCCGCCTCCGGGTCGGCCCCCCGGTGTGCCCCGTGGACCCACGGGGGCTCCCCTGTGAAGAGGCTGCCATGAGATGGCCAGGTCCAAGGGCTGGGGGCCCAGGCCTCGGAGAACAGCACGCCGGCCTCTGCGATGGCGGTCAATTGGTAGCTGTTGTCCCGGGTGTGGCCGTAGGTGGCGAGGCGATCGGCACGCACGGTGTCGAGCACCACCACCAGGATGTCCGGCGGTGGCAGCACCGGGTTTCCCCGACAAGCGAAGAGAAGCAGCCCAGCCCACATGAAGCCAGCCTACCAGGGGCCGAAGATTCGGGTGTATGGTGGGAGCGGCAGGAAGCAGGAGGCCGAGATGGAACGACAGATGGACCGCGTGCGGGCAGAGATTCTAGCAGCCATGGGTTTGGGCGCGCTCCTCGCCACCGGTTGCGGTACGGGACAGATCAACACGGATGGAAAGGACACCGCGGACACAGCCGACACCGGTGAGGCTGGACCCGTGGACAACTACGGGGAGTGTGATGTGGCCGATGTGGAGGCGGCCGCTCCCTACGAGGAGAACGAAGCGGGCTATCCCTCCAACGGATCCGAGATTCTCTATTGTCAGGAGGACGTGGAGGACATGGAAGCTTGCATGGCCTGTGACGATGACTGTTTTGATGAGAGTGCAGCGGCCTGGAGCGCAGACCACGCCTACGAGGCGGGTGGGTTCGACATGTGGCGCACCTGCGGCCCCATGTGGTTGGACGGAGCTTGTTGTGACCTCGTGAACGTGGCGGAGTGGGTGGAAGGACGCCCCTTGCGGGTCCAGGGCCATGCCCGCACCGCGAGCGTGGAGTTCCGGGAGGATTGGTGCGACGCGAGGTCTTTCAGAGAGGTCCCTCTGGCGCTGCGCCCTTATCTGGCGGCTCACTTCTCCCGTCAAGCCCTGGCCGAGCACGCGTCCGTCGCGAGCTTTGGTCGTTTCCTGATGCAGTTGATGCACCTGGGGGCACCCCCGGATCTGCTCATGGCGACCCAACAGGCCATCGCAGACGAGCTGGATCACGCCCGTCGCTGCTTTTCCATAGCGGCGGCCTATGGAGAACCGCTGGGGCCGGGCCCTCTGGACACCAGCGGCGCCACCTCTGAGTCCACCCCCGAGGAGGTCCTGGTGGAGACCGTGCGGGAGGGGTGTGTCAACGAGACCCTTGCCGCGGTGGAGGCGGCGCTCCTCGCACAGAAGGCCACCGATCCACTTTTGCAGGAGACCTTCGAGGTCATCGCGTCCGACGAGGCCCGCCACGCGGGGTTGGCGTGGAAGACCGTGCGTTGGCTGGTGTCCCAGGACCCCACCCGACTGGACACAGTGCACCGGGTGCTCGCGTCCGAGAGGTCCCGACTGCTCCTCTCTGGTGGACCCGGTGAGGGTCGAGAGGACCTGGAGGAACTTGGCGTTCTCGGACCCCGGGCCCGCCGCTCCTTGGCGCGACAGGCCTTTGACACGGTGATTGCCCCGATCCTTGATTCCCTCGCGCCGAAGGAGGCTTCACTCCACGCTTGAACGCTTCGTCAGCGCTTCAGGCAGTAGGCCCCGCTTGTCACCATGCCGGAGGGGCAGCTGCCGGATTTGGGCAGGGCGGTGCCTGCGTTGTCTGAGCTGGCCACACAGTACGCTCCACTTGTGGCATAGCCGGAGGGGCAGCTTCCGACCTTGGCGACAGCTGGCCGGGCGCTCGGGCTGGGGTTGCAGTAGCTGCCGCTTGTGACGTAGCCAGAGGGACAGGAGCCGATTTTTTCGAGAGCGATCGCACTCTCGTGCACGTGGTGTCCAGCACCCGACTTCAAGCAGTACGCGCCACTGGTGGCGTAGCCGGAGGGACAGGATCCAATCTTCTGGACTGCGTGTCCTGCACGGTCGCTGGAGGCCAGGCAGTAGGCGCCGCTGGTGGCATAGCCGGAGGGGCAGCTTCCGACCTTGGCGACAGCCGGTCGGGCGTTTCCGGTCGGGTTGCAAAAAGAGCCGCTGGTGGCGTACCCCGATGGGCAGCTGCCCACCTTGGCCACGGGGGCGGCGGGGGGGGCGGCCCACAAGGGTGAAAGAAGAAGTGCCATCCACATGCCCCGAGAGTAGCGCCTTGTGAAGGGGAGCGTCTAGAATGGACACCTGGAGGGCGCGATGACTCGATGGGCTGCCGGTATTTTTCTGCTGCTTCTTGGTTGTCCAGTTCCAGAGGACACAGGGGACACGGGCGACACCCAGGCCGACGCAGACGCGGATGCAGACGCAGACGCAGACGCAGACGCAGATGCAGACGCAGATGCAGACGCAGATGCAGACGCTGACCTCTCCTGCCCCACCGGTCTTCCCTCAGATCCCATCAGCGTCCTCTCCGCCTCCATGTCCGGCGATGATCTCCTGGTGGAGGTGGGCTACAGCGGTTGTAGCGGAAACCACCCGGTGGACCTCTGCTGGAACGGCATGTGGATGGAGTCCCTTCCGGTCCAGGTGACCCTTCAACTGGATCACGACGGACTGGGCGAGATGTGCCAGGCCTACTTCACCGAGACCCACACCTTCGACCTCAGCGCCATGCGCACGTCCTACCAGGCGAGCTACCCCACCAGCACCCCCACCATCATGGTCCACATTGGGGGGGAGACCGTGGAGTACAGCTTTTAGCGGGCAATTTCGCCCCCCAAAATCAAGCTTCCCCGTCGACTTCTCAATTCCTTCTTTGGTTTCTTAACAAAGAAGCCGATCCCTGGGCTGGAGAAGTCATTCGTGGAGTTTTCGTCGCCTTGGGGAATCCGTTGTTGATTGAGTGTCCACTGGATGCTGGCATTGATGTGCTCATCGTGCGGCCCGACGAGATCGACGGAGTGGCCGAGTGGGGCACCCATGCCTTTGCGGTTTATGGCGAAGAGGTGGAGCGTCCCTTCATCGTGTTGGATGCCACGCTTCTCGATCAGGGCTGGTTCACCCAGGCCCACCTGTTGGTGATTCTCGCCCACGAGGTGGCCCACATCCACACAGGAAGCGAGTCCGAGGAGATGGCGGACCTGGTGGGTATGATGCTGCTCTACCGCTTTGGCCATGACGAGGCCCTGGAACTGCACATGGCCGAGTACCGACAGCGCATGCGCGTGGGGCAGTACGAGGAGGCGGCGGCGTAGGTTCGCCCGGGGGAGCGGGCTACTCGTAGAGAAACGCCGGGGTGGCGTCGAACTCCAACGTGGCCGAAATGTGGTCACAGGTGCCGTCGCCGTCGGGATCCAGGTCCGCCGAAGCCCGAAGCATACCGTCCAACAGCTCCTGGACCTCATCCCCCACCGCGTTGTTGTAGACGATGTCCAGGATGGAGTCGATTTCAACGCCCCCGGCTACGAAGCCGGACATGGATCCATCCTCTGCGATCTGCACTCGCACCGCGCCATCTCTCAGCTGCAGGTCCAACTCCACTCCAAAGATGTTGATGGGCATGGAGAATTGCACTGGGGCTGCATCCACTCGGCCGTCCTGGAGCACAGCCTCCAACACCTGACTTGAAGGCAAGTCCCTGTCCCGCTCAAACGTCTGGTTGGGCATGAGATCTGCATCGGCGGACTGGAGTACCTCCCCCTTTCCACGCCCCAACGTTACATTCACGCAGGCATCGTCGATTGGGTCGTCCAGATCCTCCAGCTCAATCACCAGGAGCAGCTCCCCGCTCTGGATGTGGTCCAGCACGATGCCTTCCACCGCCACCGCTTCGGTTTGATCGAGCAAGGGCACGATGCGTGCGAACGCGTTGTCGATACCCTCCACTCCATCGGGATCCACGTGGTCCGGTCGCCCACACCCGGTGGTTCCGCCCATGGAGGACACGTCGTTGTCCAGGTCGAATCCTGGGGCGGTGCCGTCTTCATGCTCCCTTCCAAACCGCAGGCTTGTGATCAGCGCCACCGCGTTCTCTTCTGTGCCGGAGCAGGCACCTGGCTGTCGCTCTTGTGGTTCGTCCTGGCAGGCCCCAAGAGAGAACAGAAGAGACAAGATGGCGATGGGCATGGGGTCCTATGCCTCGAGGGCCGAGAGGCCCTGGTCGGTCCAGGCGTCCTCGGTCCCAAAATCTGCCCGGAGAATGCCCATGGCGCGAATCAGGGACAGCAGCACCATGGAGGCATTCTCCTGGCCGGCGGACCGGTAGTGAAGGTCGGTCTTCAAGGTGCCGCACCCCCCGCCCGCCACGAGAATCGGCAGGTCGTCCAAGGAGTGGGTGCGTCCCTTGCTGACCTCAGAGACTGCCATCAGGACGCAGTGATCCAGCAGGGTTCCGTCCCCTTCCGGCACCGAGTCGAGGGCCGAGAGAAAGTCCGCAAGGCACTCCATGAGCTGCAGGTTGATGTCGTGGCACTCCGGCTGGGGCTCGGCCTCGTTGTGGGTCAGGTCGTGGTGGCTCGCGCTGACCCCGGGAAAGAGGATGTCCTTGACGGGATCTGAGAGGAAGTGGGCGAACACGCGGGTCTGGTCGCAGGCCAGAGCCATGGCGGTCAGCTCGGCCATGGCCAGATTCCGCTCCCGCACCAGGGTCCGGCCCTCCACGTTCTCAAACGGTCCGGCGGGCTCAATGGGTCGAGCACAGGCAGCGAGGTTGGGCGGATCCTCCTCCAGGCGGGCGAGGCGGATCTCCAGCTCCCGAATGCCGGCCAGGTGCTGGTCGAGGCGCGTTCGGTCCGCGCTCCCGAGCTTTCCCTCCAAAGCTGCGATGTCCGTCATCACCGAGTCCAGCACGCTTCGCCGCAGACCCAGTCTCGGGTCCACGATTCCTTCTTCTCCTGGCTCCCGAAAGGTGTCTCCAAAGAGCCGCTCGTACAGCGCAAACGGGTCTGTCTCCGGAGGGTTCTTGCTGTCGGGTCCGTTGAAGGAGCGGCCAGTGCAGTCTGAGGCGGCAGTTTGGAGGGAGCGGTACAGGGTGTCGCCCCCGATCTCATTGGCGATGACCTGGTCGATGGTGGGGGCCTGGACCGTGTAGTCCTCGCCGTTCATGAGGAGCGCCGAACCGGTCAGGATGCCCGCCATGCCCGAGTCGTGGGGTTCGTCGTTGGGGACTCGGACGGTCATGCCGCTGATCACGGAGATCTTGGCTTTGTGGTCTGCGAGGGGCGCGAGCTGCTCGGAGAGGCTCCATTCGTCCCCTTCCCCCGTGGTGGTTGGGTTCCAGTATTCGGGCAGGTTTCCGTTCCCCCAGAACCACAGGCCAAACCGCTTGGGCAGTCCGCCGCACGCCCGAGCGTTTCCCGAGCCCGCCATGATCTCCAGCCAGGGCAGGGCGATCCCCACCACCCCGGTGCGGCCCATTCCACGCAGCAGCGCCCGGCGAGAGAGAGTCTTCACTCTGACACCTCCCCGACCTGCCGAAAGGCTGGACTGAGCGCAAGGTCCCGGAGAAGGAACTTCACCCGGAAACCCGACTCGGCAAACCCGCTTGCGTGCCAGGCGAGCAGATCGTCCTCGCCGTCGGACACGCTGCGCCGCTGGGAGAATCGATAGAGTGACTCCACCAGGCAAGCCGGTAGCCGCTCGTGTCCAGAGAGGGTGGCACCCAGATCCCAGGCGTTGTCGAAGGCCTCGCCATCAAGGTCGCCCGAAGGGTCAATCTCCACCTCGTTCTCCAAGTCCCGCCAGAGGCCGATGCCGTCGAAATTCTCCAGCCCCAATCCCAGGGGGTCGGTCAGCTGGTGGCAGGACGCGCAGACCGGGTCCTCCAGGTGGCGCTGGACTCTCTCCCGCATGGTGCGGGCGTTCTCGTCTGGCGCGGGAATCGATGTGTCCACCCCCGAGGGAGGCGGGGGAATGGGCTGGCAGAGAAGCACCTCCCTCACGAACTGTCCTCGGCGGGTCACCGAGGTCGACACCGGGTGGGAGTTGAGGGCCAAAAGGGAGATGTGGCCCAGAAGACCCCGTCGTCCCAGGCTCTTGTCCAGGCGCACCTCCCCAAAGCCGTTGGGCAAGGGAGCGGGAATGCCGTAGAGGGCAGCAAGTCGGCGGTCCACAAAGGTGCGGGTCGAGACGAACAGGTCCCGGTAGTCTCCCTCTTCCTCGAAGATCCAGGTTTCGATCAGGCGCAGAGTCTCCTCGCGGGCCGCAGACCGCACGTCCGGTGTCCAATAGGGGAAGACCGTCGTGTCCTTGGAAAGATCATCCAGGCTGTAGAGCCGAAAGAGGTCCGAGAAGATGTTTCGGGCGCCGTCGGTGGCCCGCGGATCGTCCAGCATGCGGTCCACGTGAGGAACGAGAGTCTTGGTGTCGGTGAGTTCGCCCCCCTCGGCCGCCGCCAACAGGTCCGCATCCGGCGTGGTGTTCCACAGAAAGAACGACAGGCGGGACGCCATTTCCCAGTCCGTGTAAGAGCGCTCTCCATTGGCGGCCTCGCCCTCCTCCACCCGGTAGAGAAAGTGTGGGGATTGGAGCAGGGCCGCCAAAGCGAAGGCGAGGCCGTCGTGAAAGTCTGCCAGCGTGGCCCCGGCTGCGTCTGCCAGGCCCACCAGGCGGTCCAACTCCCCAGAGGTCAGGGGGCGGCGCCAGGTAAAGAGCCCCGCGGTCTCCAGCGCCTCAGATGCGCAGTCCGAATCGGTCGCCCCCGCGGGGGTACAAGAGAGAAACCAGCCATGGAGCACCGGGTCGGCCATGACCTGCTCGGCAATGTCGAAGGCTGCCAGCTCGTAGTGTTCGACTCCCCAGGACGAGACGCTGGTGACTGAGGCTCCCACCGAGAGCAGTCCATCCACGGACGTGTCCGGCTCCAGGCTGCGGGCCACAACCACCTCGTCTCCAAAGAGGTCTGCGATGGTGTTTGCGTACTGCTCAGCGGTCAGGCGTGTCAGAACCGGAGCCCCGGCATCAAAGGCCGGGGCATCCTCGCGGGGGGGCGTGGCGGTGTCTTCCTGCCTGGTGCAGGCCAGGTTGGCTCCGCCGAACAGAACCATGGCGAGGATGCGCGCGAATGCTGAAGACAAGGAGGCCCCCGCCGGTAGTCTACGGTCCTGGAACGGTGTCCACAATGCGGATCAGTCCTTTTGCACAAGCCGCACAGCCTCGGAGATTTCGACGGTTCCATCGAGCAGGTCGATCCACGCCTCGTTGCCGGCGTGGTGGCTTGCAAAAGCCAGGGAGTATCCGCGAATGATGCGCCAGCCTTCTTCCGGATCGAGTCCGAGTTCAGCGTCTTCCAGCAGGCCGGCGTAGTCGGTGAAGGTGGTGTGACCGCCTCCGAGGAGATCCAGACGCAGATGATCCGAGCCGGGAAGGGCGTCCCAGATGGGATCTGAGTCTGATCCAGTGGAGTTGTCCAGCTCGCCGGTCATGAGCAGGATCGGTGCCTGGACCGACGCAAACCCCGCCTCGCCAAAGGACCCAAAGTCGCCTGGGGCCATGGAAATGTGGGCCTCGATGCGGTCCTCGTAGAACCCGTCTTGAAACCGCTGCTTCCGCGTGTCATCCAGGTCCTGGCAGAATCCGGCGGTGCTTCCCGCATCGCAGGCGGGCACGAGGGTGTCCAGGTCGTGGAGCGCACCGGCCAACGCGTGCAGGGTGTACCCGCCGAAGCTGTGGCCATTTGCGAGGATGGGGCTCCCCACGTGTCCGGTCAGGGGGTGCCCCTCGGGCAGGTTCTCCGTGTGATCGATGACCGCCGAGATGTCCTGGGGGCGCTGCAGGTAGATGGCGCTGGTCCTGGGTTCGCTGTCGAACAAGGTGTTGGTGGTGTGGTCCGGTGCCAGCACGATCCAGCCATGGGAGGCGAAGTGCTCAAAGAGAAACGAGCTGCCCTCCGCGTAGCCCTGGGAGCCGTGGGAAGAGACCAGGAGGGGAAAGGCCCCGCCGGCGACGGTTGCGTCTTCCCACACTGCATCGGGCTGCTTCAGGGAGCGGTAGCTCGGGAGGGAACCGTCTGTGTCCGCGGTGGGGTACCAGGTCAGCAGGTTCAGTGTGCGGTCTCCATCCCCCGCTGGATCGGCGTAGACCAGGTCTTCCTTGTGGAATCCAACGCTCCACGGCCCGGGCGCAAGAAGGAACTCCATGGGTTCTGCCCCGGTGTCGCTGCAGTCCCCCGAGGTTTTTTGAGCGGCGCAGCCCATGAGAGAGAGAAGCAGGATTTTTGATGATTGCATGGGATTCTCTTGCATCTCCAATCGGGACAGGTCAAGTCCATCGAGGAGGGTATCCATGTCTTTTGATTGGATGGAAGTCACCGGGCCTGCCCGAGACGGGGCTATTGCGAACAAGGCGACGCATGCCCAGGAGCTGCGTGAGCGGGCTGGGCTGCTCTTTCGTCTGGGCTACACAAAAACCGCAGCCCTTGCCCGATGCAAAGCGCGCATTGCCTGGGAATTCGATGGGCAGGGGGCATCGCCTCTGAGCGATCGGGAGGTCAAGTCCATCGTCAACGGGGTCTTTGCTTCCTGAGGATCAGGCCCCGGCCTCGAGCGCCAGGAACCCCGCCCGCAACGCATCGCTCATCATGAAGGAGCAGGCGTTGTTGTAGTCGTAGATCACGCAGGCGGCGCGGCCCGTAGCCACGGTTGCACCGCCTTGCTCTTGGCTCGTGAGGCGGTAGTCCATGTCGAAACTGGACCCACCCAGGCGGCTCACGGTGGTCTCGATGGTGATGACATCGGGAAAGTGGACCGGGCGAAGGTAGGTGACCTCCAGGGTCCCCAGAATCGGGCCGATGCGCTCCTTCTCATACAGGTCGGACAGCCCACACGCGTTGAAGTAGACCATTCGAGCGCTCTCCATCCACTTGATGTAGAGGGTGTGGTTCACGTGGGCGAGGGCATCCATGTCCCCCCACTGCACGGGGACTTTGATTCGGATGGGCCAACTCGAGAGACTTGATTCGCACATGGGGCCAAGTTTGCGGGACTGACGTGTGCTGTCAAGGTGGGTGGTTGGCGCGGGGGCGTGGTAGATTCCTGCGGGGATGCTCAGAACGGAGCGAATCGAGAAGCGCTATGGCGCTTTCCAGGCTCTCAAACCCCTCGACCTGCATGTGCGCAAGGGCGAGGTCTTTGGATTCCTGGGCCCAAATGGGGCGGGAAAAACCACCTTTATTCGCATGATTGCGGGGTTGTTGCCCCCTACGGCTGGCAAGGTCTGGGTGGATGGCCTGCCCATGAGCACCCACGCGGTCGATGCCAAGCGCCTCACCGGCTTTATTCCGGATCGTCCCTACCTCTATGAAAAGCTCACGGCGCGGGAGTTTCTGGTTTTCGTGGGCGGTGTCTATGGAATGGACCCGGCAGAGTGTCTGTCCAAGGGAAATCTCCTGCTCACCGAGTACGGCCTCGGAGGCGTGGGCGACCAGCTGATCGAGGGGTTCTCCCACGGCATGAAGCAGCGCCTGACCCTGGCGGTGGCCCTGCTCCACGAGCCCCGCCTGATCATTGTGGATGAGCCCATGGTGGGGTTGGACCCGGGAGGGGCTCGCCAGATCAAGAACGTGTTTCGACGGCTGGCCGACGAGGGGCGCACGGTCTTTCTCTCGACCCACAGCCTGGACGTGGCCCAGGAGGTGTGTGATCGCCTGGTGATCCTGAACCACGGGGAGATCGTGTGCCAGGGGAGCTACGACGAGATTCGCTCCACCGCCCATCCCCAGGCGCGGGACCTGGAAGAGGTGTTTCTCCGCATTCTGGACGAGGAGGCCCAGCCCGGCGCCGCTCCCGGGGAGGGCGCGTGAGGCGCATCTGCCTGCTGGGTCTGTGCGGGGTTTTCCTGGGGTCGTGCATGGGGCGTGCCGCCAGGCAGGCCGGACGGATGGAGGGCCGGTACGAAATGGAGATTCCGGCCCAGGGGTGGTCGGAGGTGCCAGGTGGAGGGGCGGACTACGCCTGGCGAAATGAGCAGCTGGGGGCGACCTTGTATGCGGACTCCAACTGCGGAAGTCGCTACCAGGACCTCCCCCTGGAGCGCCTGCTGCAGCACCAGATGACGGGCATCGTCGTGGAGGACCGCGTCCTGGAGGAGCGCAGCCAGGTGGATGGCCGCACGGCCCTGACCGTGCGCCTGGAGGGTCGCCTGGACGGGGTCAAGGCCGGGGTGGCGCTGACCATCTTGAAGAAAGACGACTGCGTGTACGACTTTGTGGTCCTCGGTCCCCCCAACCAGTTTGACGCCATCTTTCAAGACTACGAGGCGGCGCTGGCCACGTTTCGGGCGGGGAGCTGATGGCGCACGTGGTCCGGTTTCTGGACGCTCTCGGGGACGTGGGCGTGCTCACCGGCCAGGTCTTCGTGTGTATCTTTCGCCGGCGCTTCTCCACCAGGACCTTGTGGGAACAGATGGACCGGGCCGGGGTGGGGTCCTGGTCAATTGCGACCTTGACCGCGCTCTTCACCGGGGCGGTGCTCGCTCTGCAGTTTGCCACGGGCCTGCAGCCGTATGGAGGGTCCTTGTACACCGGCAAGCTGGTGGCGCTGGGCATCATCCGGGAGCTGGGGCCCACCTTGACGGCGGTGCTTGTGGGGGGGCGTGTAGGCGCCGGGTTCACGGCGGAGATCGGCTCCATGACCGTCACCGAGCAGGTGGACGCCATTCAGGCCTTGGGGGCGGATCCGGTGGAGAAGCTCGTGGTGCCGCGGGTGTTGGCCTGTGTGTTCATGCTGCCGCTGCTCACCCTGCTGGCGGATTTTGTGGGCTGCTTCGGGGGCATGCTGGCCACCGTGTCCGAGGTGGGGGTGACTCCGCGGTTCTACGTGTCCCAGATCATGGACACCCTCACGGTGGTGGACCTGTTCCACGGGCTCTTCAAGAGCGTCTTCTTCGGGTATTTCATTGCCATCATCGGCTGCTATATGGGCCTGCGGACCGCCGGGGGTACGGAAGGGGTGGGCCGGTCCACGACGGGCTCCGTGGTGGCGATCAGCCTGGCGGTGTTGATTGGAAACTTTTTCCTGACCAAGCTCTTTCTCCTGGTGTACGGCTGATGGAACCCGAAGTCGTCATTCGCTTTCGAGATGTATGCAAGTCCTTCGGGCCCAAGAGCGTGCTCTCGGGAATGAGCCTGGATGTGCACAGGGGGGAGACCCTGACCATCGTGGGGGGATCGGGCACGGGCAAGTCGGTGACCCTCAAGCTCCTGATTCGCCTGTTGTCGTTTGACTCGGGGGCCATCGAGGCCTTCGGAGACGACGTGGGCGGCCTCAACGCGAGGGAGCTCTTGGGCTTGCGGCGTCGCATCGGCATGCTCTTTCAGGGGGCGGCCCTCTTTGACTCCCTGACCGTGCTGGAGAACATCGCCTATCCTCTGGTGGAGCACGACTGGGGCACGCAGGCAGAGCAGCGGGACCGGGTGGCCCAGGTGTTGGAGATGGTGGGCATGCCGGGGATTGAGGACCTGCGGCCGCCGGAGCTCTCCGGGGGCATGAAGAAGCGCGTGGGGCTGGCCCGGGCCATCGCCATCGAGCCGGATGTGATTCTCTACGACGAGCCCACGACGGGGCTGGACCCGATCAACGTGCGGCGGATCAACGGCTTGATCCTGGAGCTGCAGGACAAGCTCAAGATGACGAGCATTGTGGTGACCCACGACATGGAGAGCTGCTTCACCGTGACGGACCGAATCGCGTTTCTCTTTGACAAGAAGGTCGCCTGGATCGGCCCGAAGGAGGCCGCCGCCCAGAGCGGCCACGAAGTGCTTCAGCGGTTCACGGAAGGGGGCAGGGGGATCCTTCGGCCGGAGGATGCGGGGTTGTTGACTTAGTCCCCCGGTCCTACTCGACCCGCGACTCTGCCCAGATCACCCCCCGAAGGTCCCCGAGGGCGTATCCGGTGGCCTGGTCTTCCGGGTAGCGCTTGGCCAGGAGGGCCTGGACCTCGGGCAGGAGGGACTGTTTGGGGCCGTGGCACAAGAGACAGGGCCCCTGAACGCCGATTGGGGCCAAAAACCGGCCCACGGGCCGGCCCTCTGGGTCCTGGCCCAGGGACTTGCTGGGGGAGAGGCCTGTGACCTTGCGCTCACCGTGCTCGGTCAGCCAGGCCCCGACCCAGTCCGGCGGGGTGTTCTTCGGGTTGCGCGTGCGCAGGGAGGCGCGTCCCACGCGCACTCCCTCCGGGGCGCTGGCCTTCTGGGTGATGGGCTGGGCTTCCAGGCTGCACACGGAGAGCGCGGCTGCGGGACCTTCTGCCTTTAGGGTCGCCTGAAGCCGGGACTTCAGATCCGCCCCCAGGGCCTGGGCGGTGCTTTGGGCTGTGTCCATGGCCTTCTGCTCGGCCGGGGAGGGGAGTTCCGGGGACACCATACTTAACTCCCGGGAGTTAAGTATGGTGTCCCCGGAACTCTTTGAGTCCCCGGAACTCTTTGAAGGTCCTGCAAGGACCGGGAGGGTGAGTCCGAGCAGGAGGGCTGACTGTGGCACGGGAAGACGCATCCTCGCTCCTTTCTCGGCGGTTTTTTCTCGCCTGAAGGCCTCTCTAATTCGCTGGCCTGCTACCATGGGCCGCCATTACTGATTCCGTACTGATTCCGACTACCCAGACAGATTCCGACACAGATTCCGAACAAAATCCGAACAACCCACAGATTCCGGGGACCAGATTCCGGGGACGCCATACTTAACTCCCAAGTTCTGGGGACAACACACCCACCTCCCCCCATCTCCAAGAAACCCGTGGACGGACCGTACGTTATTCGAGTGGAGGCTCTCCATGAGCAAGATAAACGCCAGCGAGGCCCGGCAGAACCTTTATCGACTCCTGGATCAGGTCTCGGAGGAACACGAGCCGGTGCTGATCACTGGCAAGCGCAACAACGCCGTGCCGGTGGGTGAAGAAGATTGGCGCGGCCTGCTGGAGACTGTCCATTTGCACCGGGTGCCGGGGCTGGTGGAGTCGATTCGGGAAGGCAATCAGACCGACTCCGATGACATGAGCGAGGACCCCGGCTGGTGAGCTGGTGGAGTCGATTCGGGAAGGCAATCAGACCGACTCCGATGACATGAGCGAGGACCCCGGCTGGTGAGCTGGCGGGTCGTGTTCACCCGGCATGCCCAGAAGGACGCCAAGAAGCTCGCCCGATGCAGCCTTCGAAAGAACGCTCAGGCCCTGTTGGACCTGCTGGCGGCGGACCCGAATCGCACCGCGTCGCGCTTCGAGAAGCTGGTGGGGGATCTGGCAGGCACCTACTCCCGTCGCATAAACCTCCAGCACCGACTGGTCTACCAGGTCCTGGACGCGCAACGTATCGTCAAGGGCCTGCGAATGTGGACCCACCGCGAGTGGGCGTTGAGAGTCCCCGGAGCTTGGCGCGGAACTTGTCCAGTCCCCGGAACTTCGGGAGTTAAGTATGGTGTCCCCGGAACTTTTCGGAACTCACGCGGAACTCACGCGGAACTCCTTGGAACTCCGGCGCACTGAACTCCGGCGGAACTCCGGTCGGAACTCCCCCGCCCGGAACTCAGGAACTCCGCGCAGGGCACAGAGGCTCCCGACTACACCAACGACAACCCCCCATCCGCCACCAGCGTCTGCCCGGTGATCCAGGCCGCCTGGGGCATTGTCAGCAGCTCCACCGCTGCGGCGATGTCGTCCGCCGTTCCCACGCGGCCCATGGGGGTGATCTTCTTTGCGGTGGCCATCATGGCCTCTCTGTCCGGAAAATGGTTCAGGGCGTCCGTGTCCACCAGCCCGCCGGTGATGGTGTTCACGCGGAGGCCCTGTGGGGCAAGCTCGACTGCAAGCTGGCGGGTGAGGCCCTCGAGGGCGGCCTTGGCGGCGCCCATGGCGGCGTAGCCAGGGACGAACTTGCGGGATCCGAGGGACGACACCCCGATGATGCTGCTGCCCGCGGGCATGCGGTCCAGGCAGAGTTTGGTGAGCAACCAGAAGGGGCGGGCGCTCGACTCCAGGGTCAGGTCCCACTGGTTCTCGCGAATGTCCGCCATGGGCTTGAGCACGCCCATCGCCGCGTTGTGAACCAGCACGTCGATGCGGTCCAGGGAGCCCGCCAGGCGCTTCAGGTCCCCGGCGTGGCGCACATCGCCTTGCACCAGGACTGGCGTGCCCCCGGCGGCGTTCACCTGCTCGGCGGTGATCTCCGCCTCGGCCTTGTTGACCAGGTAGTTCACGACCACGCTGCCGCCGTGGGCTGCGAGTCGGGTGGCGATGGCGCGGCCGATGCCGCGGGAGGAGCCGGTGACGAGTGCGTTCATGCGGACCTCCTAACTCCAAGCCGGGTGAGGACCGCCTGCATTTCGGCGATGCCCAGCGCCGAGGCCAGCACGGTGTAGAGAACAAGCCCCGCAGCTCCCGCCGCCGTGAGGACGCCAAAGTTCAGAAGGGATGCGCCTCCCTCCCAGGAACCCAGTCCTGCCAGGTACGATGACAGAAGCGCCGAAGGCACTGCAGCCACTGTCATGCGAAAGAGGGGTGAGCCAAGCGCCCGTAGCCCCATGCGCTCTCCTGTGCGCCGCGGAAGAAAGAACGCATAGGCCAATAGCTGTACCGTCGTGGCCAAGGACAGTCCGAGGGCCAGCCCTTCCACCCCCATGTTCGTGGAGAAGAACCAGCCCAGAGAACCTGTCAACACCAGCCCAAAGCAGGCGACCCCCATGAGCAGCCGCCGGTCGTCCAAGGCGAAATAGGCTCGTTTGAGAATGTGGATTCCCCCCAGCGCCAACATGAACGGCAGCATCATGCGCAGGGTGGCAGCCGTCCGGTGGGCATCCTCCAGCCCGAACTCCCCGTGGAGAAACAACAGAGAGGTGATCGGCATGGCCAGTGCGAAGGTCAACGCGGCTGCAGGAATCAGGAGCACACCCACCAGGCGCATGGCGCCGGAGAGGTCTCCCCGAAAAGAATCCCAGTCCCTTGCGGCGACAGATGAGGCCAGCTCGGGCAAGGCGGCGCTGCCCACACCCACCGCGATGATGCCCTGGGCCAGGTCGTTGATGCGGGTTGCGTACCAGTAGTGGGTCACGCTTCCTGGCTCCAGCAAGGAGGCCAAGAGACGCAGGACCACCAGGTTCAACTGGGCAAAAATGCCGATGATGGCCACCTCGCCCATGGCTGAGATGAAGCCGCGCAGACGTGGAGATCCCAGACAGGTGAAGCAGGGAATGGGCACATCGAACGTGCGAATGATGCGGGGCAGGCAAATCAGCACCTGGATGGCCCCCCCGACCAGGGTGCCCACCACGAGCGCATAGGTCGGCTCCTCAAAGCGGTTGGCGAGCAACAGGGCGGAGGCCCCCATCGCTCCCCCCACGAAACCCGGCGCCATCTTGGGCAGAAAGAAGTGCCGTCGCAGGTTGAGCATGCCCTCGCACCAGGACAGCAGGCTCACCAGGAGGACAAAGGGAAACAGCATCCGGGTCAGGGTGACGGTGAGCTGAAATTGCTCCGGATCAGAGGTGAAGCCCCACGCGAACGCTGACACCAGCCACGGGGCCCCCAGAATACCCACCATGCAGAGGACGCCACAGGCCACCAGCAGCACGGCCAACGCGCTTCGGGCCAGTCTCCAGCCCGCTTCTTTCCCTTCATCCGCTTCCGCTTGTTGAATCGCAGGCACCAAGATGCCCGTCAGCCCCTCGTCCGCAACGAATCGTCGAAAGACGCTGGGAACGGTGAAAGCCACCCAGAATGCATCCGAGACGCGCCCCGCACCGAAGACGTGCCCAATGGCGATGTCCCGGAATGCCCCCATGGCCCGGGAGAAGCCCGTTCCCGCTACGGACTGCATCAGTCCACGGGCCATTGCGCCTCGTCTGGAACCCGCCACCATCACCTCCCGACGCCCTGCATATCCTGCAAGGGTCGTTCCGCGGGCGACTCCGAGATAGAATGAGGGTGCTTTCGGCCTGTTGTGGGCCGGGGAGGATCATGGATCAGCAACGCGGCCAGAACTTCCGCGTGGGTCTCTTTCTCGCGATTGCCCTTGGCCTTGGCGTGGTGGCCACGGTGATGCTGGGTGGGACAAAGGGCCTGTTCGAGGACTACTACAAGCTCCATTGTTCGTTTGGAGACGTGGCCGGACTGCGCCAGGGGGCCAGCGTGCGACTGGCGGGAATCGACGTGGGGGAGGTCACCGCGATTCGCCTTCCAGACGATCCCCAGGTCAAGGACATCTTTGTCCAGCTCTCCATGAATGCGAGCTTTGCGCCGCGGATTCGAGAAGACTCCATCGCCCGCATCGAGACTGAAGGCATGCTCGGGGACAAGTACATCAGCATCTCCGTGGGCTCCCCGGAGGAGCCGAAGCTGCTCCATGACGCGTGGCTGGCCACCGAGACCAGCACCAGCCTCCTCGAATACCAGGAGAGGGCCACCGAGGTGTTGAACGACGTGGCCATCATCGCCCGGAAGGTCAAGGTGCTCATGGGGGATGAGTCCGAGGTGTCCGCCGCCTCTGTGGCCCGGCTCATCAGCTCCCTGGAGAACATCATGGTCAGCGCAGAGCAGGGAGATGGACTGATCCACTCTTTGGTCTACGACGGCGCTCTCGCTGGCCGGGTCAACAACGTGGCCTCCGAGCTGGAGCTCGCCGCCCAGGACTTTTCGGCCCTGGCAAATGCGGTGCGCACCGGGGACGGCCTGGCCAACCAGCTGATCTACGGGGATCAGGGGCCAATCCTGGCGGGGCAGCTCTCGGGGCTGGCGGACGCCATCGGAGGGGTGGTGCACGACCTGCAAAGCGAGGAGAGCCTTCTCAACGCGCTTCTCTACGACCCGGATCGCACGGAGATGGTGGATGACCTGGAGGCGGTGGTGTCCGATCTGCGCCTCCTGGTGGATGGCGTCGAGGCGGGCAAGGGCACCATCGGCATGCTGGCCCAGGACCCGAGCCTCTACGAAGAGATGCGGTCCCTGGTCGGGGGGGCCCAGCGCTCGAAGCTCTTGAGGAGCTACATCCGAAAGACCATTGAAGAGGGCGAGGAGCGCGACGCCGCCAGCTGGTCCGACACCCCCGAGCCGTGAGCGCTTCATGGAAGGCGTGAGCAGCGTCTACCTGCTGCGGCCTCGATTCCTGGGGCTTCTGGGCCGCTGGCGAACCGCGGATACGCGCACCCACTGGATTGTGGGCGCCTTTGGTTTTGGGGGCGTTCTGTTCTGGGTGGGGCTCCTTGTGGGCATGGCTTTCTTGGTGGGTGCTTTTCAGGAGGTCGAGGTCTTCGGTCCCCTGCTCACCCGGAAGCTCCTGGAGATTTTGCTGGTGTCGCTCTTTGCGATGCTGATTTTCTCCAACGTCATCACCACCCTTTCGAATTTCTATCTCTCCGACGACCTGGAGCTGGTCCTCTCTTTCCCGGTTTCCCGGGGCAGCTTTCACTACGCTCGCCTGGCCGAGTCCATGACCCAGTCCAGCTGGATGATGGCTATGTTCGGCATGCCGCTTTTTCTGGCCTATGGCTACGTGCATGGGGCGGGGCTCTCCTACTACGCCCTGCTGCTTGTGGTGGTGCCGGCCTTTCTCCTGATTCCAGCCGCCATTGGCGTGAGCTTCTCCAGCGTGCTGGTGAACGTGTTTCCCGCCCGGCGGGCGCGGGAGGCCTTGGTGGTGATGGGGCTGCTCCTGGTGGTGGCGGTGTTTCTCTTCTTGCGCATGGTGCGCCCGGAGCAGCTGGTCAACGCCCAGGCCTTTGAGTCCCTGGCCGCCTACGTGGCGCAGCTGCAGTCGCCGATTCCGGACTTCTTTCCCCCCGGGTGGGCGGGAGACGTGCTCATCAGCCAGCTACAGGGGCGGCCCTTTCCCTGGGTCTCCCTGGGCCTTCTGGTCAGCGGTGCCGGGGCCGCCCTGGCGGTCAGTCGGTGGTTTGTGTTGTCCCTCTTTGACGGGGGTTGGGCCAAGAGCCAGGAGGCGGGGGATGCCCGCTTTGCCACGGCCGGCTGGCTGGATGGAGCCTTGTCGGTGGTGCGCCGGTTCCTGCCCGCGGACATGCGACCCATCGTGACCAAGGATGTGAAGGTCTTCTTTCGGGATCCTTCCCAGTGGAGCCAGGTCTTTTTGTTGGGCAGTCTGATCATGATCTACCTCTTCAGCGTGAAGGCGCTGCCGGTGGATGTGGTGCGAGGTCCTTTCATGCAGGGGTTCAAGAACGCCCTGGCGTTTCTGAACCTGGGCATGGCGGGGTTCGTGATGGCGGGCATCGCGGTGCGCTTTCAGTTCACGGCGGTGAGCGGAGAAGGTCGCGCCTTCTGGCTTCTGCGCTCGGGACCTGTCAGCGCAGAGCGCTACCTCCTCGCCAAGGCCCTGCCGGGGATGCTGCCCATGCTGGTGGTGGGGGAGACCCTGATTTTGGCCTCCAATTCCATCCTGGACTCCCCGTTGTCCCTGTCCCTGATCGGCGGGCTGACCGCGCTGCTCCTGGCCTTTTCCCTCTCGGGACTCGCCATGGGCCTCGGGGCGAGCTTTCCAGACTTCAAGGCCGACAACGCTGCCAAGGCGTCGGCCGGACTTGGGGGAATCCTGTTCATGGTCCTGGGGCTGGTGTTGGTGGGTGTGGTGATTGGGTTGGAGGCGCCGGTGGTCTGGTTCATCCTGCGGGCGGGGTTTGAGGAGCGGGCGTTGAG
>CAZRYF010000016.1:0-69702 GCA_964604165.1 uncultured Enterobacterales bacterium | reverse complement strand
CAGCGAAACCCCACGACGAAACACGGTCACGGCGGCTCTACGCGAAAGCGCAATCTGCGAATATCAGAGTGGCTCGTCGTCGGAGAACCTGTCATCGTTCGACCCCCGCCACTCCCCGGGGCACGCTGGAACAATCCCACCCCCCATGTCGGAGACACTTGACAAGGGGTCACTCCATATCAGCACGCCGACGCCCGCGGAGCCACGCCAAAACCCGCCTCGCTGGCGCACTTCGAGCCCTCGCAACGAAGCCTGATGAAAAATCCGGGATAGCGAGGTGGAGGCCGAGGTCAAGCCAGTCAACCACGGTCGCCACTTTCAAGGGAGTATGAAACAACCCTCCCCAAGTCTGGCGAACCCAAGCCCCCAAAGATCGCCACTTCCAGGGGGAGACAGGGCATCCCCCCCCTTCTCTGGCGACAGAGAGCCCCGAATGGTCGCCAAATCCAGGGGGGTATAGAGCAACTCTCCTCGATTCTGGCGAACCCGGGCCGAAGTTCCCCACTACCAGGGGGAGAAAGGGCATCTCCCCCCCGCGGTGCCTCAACCAGGGCACAGGGGAGACATGGGCGGGGGGGGATGGATTATCTCCCCGCCGATGTGTCCCGGCCCGACCGATGTGTCCCGGCCCGACCGGTGCGACCCGGCCAGGGAGAATGCTGCGCCGCTTACCGACCTTCCGCCAGCTTCAAGGCTTCATACGTCTGGTCGTAGTAGGTCACAAACACCCGGTCATCCGCGCTGATGGCCATGCTGGGCTCCTTGCCCACCAGGCCGTCCGAGTCCACGGTGATCAGCTGCCAGGTCTCCCCAGACCTGTGGGCGATCTTCAGGGCGGAGTTCGAGCCATCGTAGTACGCGATGTAGGGCTCGTCCTTGGAGTTGAAGCCCAGCTCCGCATAGGCGCCCACAGAACCGGTCGCGTCCACCACCTCCTGGCTCCAGACGCCCCCCTCAAAGCAGCTGTACTGCAGGTCTCCGTTGAAGTTGTCCTGCGATGCAAAGCACGGGGTGTTGTCCGCACGGATGGCGAGCGAGGTGTAGCTTCCGCCCTGGTAGATCTCCTCCGAGAAGTAGATTTTGTCCAGGTCAAAGTCCGTGAACGCGCTGTACTGCGCCTCATCATCGAATCCGGGAGGAAAGTACTCGCCATCCCAAGCCGAGGTGTCCCAGTAGACCACGTGATCCATGTCGTTTTGATCCACCGCCACGCTGGGGGTGTAGCCCGTCGGTCCATCGGTCATGCCAAAGCCGGTCAACACTTCATGGCCCACATCGTAGTAGGCATCGACCTGGGCATAGATCGCCGTTCCAAACGAGGTGAAGTCACAAAGCACGGGCTCCTTTCGCCCCGCATCGTAGTAGGCAAAGGAGGGCAGCCCGCCGCTGTCCAGGTCCATGGTGACATCAAAGCCCACGTTCTCGCTGTGCACCGCACCCACGACATTCGGAAACAACTCGAGGATGGGCGTGTCCTTCTCAGCCACGATCTCCCAACCTCCCCAAGTGCCGTCCACCTGGCGGTACCCGTACTCCAGCCGCTGCGTTCCGCTCTGGCCATAGGTAAAGGCCAACTGAAACTTGTCCTGGGCATCGACTGCGCCATCCATGTAGGCGCCGGAACCCTTGCCCGCGATCGCCACAGCCTCTGCATCCTCCCACACGCCGTTTGCCAGGCGGTGGCGGTACATCAGCTGCTCGGCGGCAGCATCCTGGTAGGCCACATGAAGCTGCCCCGCTGAGTCAACACCCAACGCCGAGCGCTCGCCCACAAAGCTGTAGAAGTCCACAAAGCTTGGTGAAAAGCGCTCATCAATGGTGTCGTTGCAGTTGTTGTCGATGCCATCGGTGGTGTCTTCAAATGCACCAGGGTTGATGGCGGCGTTTTCATCGTCGCAGTCATCGCCGCCCTTGCTCTCGGCATCGAAGCCGTCCCCGTCCTTGTCCAGGTCCGAGGTCTCAGGATCACAGTCGTCGTCGATCCCATTGTAGGCCGTCTCCGGCTCGCTGGGGTTGATGGCCGCGTTGGTGTCATCGCAGTCGTCTCCGCCCTGAGCAAAGTCCGCATCATGGCCATCGCCATCCGCGTCCCGATCCCCAGTGGCGTCGTCGCAGTCATCGTTGATGCCGTTGTAGGGCTCTTCCACCTCGTCCGGGGAGATCAACGGGTTGCTGTCATCGCAGTCCCCCTGATCTTCGGAGAAGCCATCGCCATCGTCATCGAATGCGAGACTGCCGGGTCGACCGGTGTCATCCGGGCTTTCCGTACCACCCTTGAAATCTTCGGAGCATCCTGCTCCTACCCACATGACCAGACACAAAGAGAGTGTGCGCAACATGGTTGCCTCCATGCAATTGTCGCGCCATATGCCTGTACTTCAAGCCAATGTCAAGCGATATTTCATAACTCCCACCGGATTTCTTCGGCTACTCTCCCGGGAAAACCGCCCCTACCAACCGGGAAATCAACCGAGCGACACGTGCTCGAAGGTCCGCTCTCCACTGGTGAACGGTGCCACCGTGTCTCCCTGGCCCACCAATCGCCAGCGCGTGGTGAGCAAGCCATCCACCCCCACGGGCCCCCTCGCATGGATGCGGGCCGTGCTGATGCCTACCTCGGCTCCCAATCCAAAACGGAACCCATCCGCAAAACGCGTGCTGGCATTGTGAAACACACAGGCACTGTCCACCCCATTCAAAAAGCGGGCAGCCGCTGCGCCATCTTCAGTCACAATACAGTCGGTGTGCCCGCTGCCATGTGCGTGGATGTGGTCCACGGCAGCCTCCAGAGACTCCACGATCTCCACGCAGGCCGTCAGCTCCCCATACTCCACAGCCAAGGAAGCCGCCGGCTGCAACCCCCAGGTCGGGGCCGCCCTCGGCCCCCCCACCAGCTCCACCCCTGCCCCACGCAAGGCTTTTAGCAGATCCAACGCCCCCCCATATTCGGCGTGCACCAGCAGCGTCTCCATGGCGTTGCACGCCGCAGGGTAGTCCGTCTTGGAATCCACCAGAATGGAGGCAGCCCGGGCGGGGTCGGCCGCCCGATCCACAAACACGTGGCAGATGCCGTCTGCATGCCCCAACACCGGGATGCGCGTCCCCTGTTGAATGGCCCGCACCATCTCCCCGGACCCACGGGGCACGACGAGGTCGATGCAGTCATCCAGGACCAACAGGTCAGCCACCGCTTCTCGGGTCTCTACCAGGCCCAACAACCCACCGGGCAGGTCCGGCTCCAGCGCCTCCACCAGCACCCGGTGCAACACCCGGTTGCTGCGCACCGCCTCCTTCCCTCCCTTGAGCAGGAGCCCATTGCCGCTCTTGAGCGCCAACCCTGCAAGCTGCGGGAGCACATCCGGCCGAGACTCGAAGATCACCAACACCACCCCCAGCGCCACGCTCTCCTGCGTCAACTCCAAGCCTTCAGACAGGAGGGTGTGCCGCAGCACGCGGCCCAGGGGATCCTCAGCATCCGCCAGGGACCGAAGCCCCTCGGACAGAACAGAGAGCTTTCCAGGGGTCAGTTGCAACCGGGCCGCCAGCGACGAGGAGAGCGACCCCGCCTCGACCCGCACCGCGGCTTCCTGCACATCCAAGGCATTGGCAGCCAGGATCTCTTGTTCCCGGTCCAACAAGGCCCGGGCCATCCGACGAAGGGCATCGGAGCGATCCACTCCAGCAAGAGACTGTACAGACCGACTGGCGGCACGAGCGCTCCGGGCAAGCGCCTCAGGCGTGGATTCCAGCGTCACGGGGCCACCTCCTGCAATATGGCGAGGTTCTCACTGTGCACGAGGCACCGATCCCCCCGGGAAGACCCAATCTCCGTGCTGTGCCTGCCGAGAGACGCCCGCGCATCCGTGCTGGAGCAGTTCGCCATCCCCCGAGCAAAGGCGAGCCCCTCCTCGTCGGCGATGACCACCACCTCACCGGCGGACCACTCCCCCTCCACCCCCACCACCCCCCGTGGCAGCAGGCTGGCCTTTCGTTCTTCCAGCGCCTGGCGGGCCCCCCGGTTCACCACCAGCGTGCCCCGGGCAGACGTCGCAAACGCCAGCCAGCGCTTTCGGCTGTTGCCTTGACGATCCGCCGGCACCAGGGTCCCCACATCCTTACCCTCCACCACCTCTCGGATGATGCCCGGCGTTCCACCGTTCGCGATCACCACCGACACCCCTGACAGACTCGCCACCCGGGCCGCTTCCAGCTTGGAGCCCATGCCCCCACGTCCCAAAGGAGAGTCCGGCCCCAGCTCAACCTGCATGTTCCGAGACCACAGGGGAATTCGCACGGCATTCGCCTCTCCCGGCGGAGCGCTGTAGACCCCGTCCACGTCGCTCAAGATGATCAACAAGTCCGCCTCCATTCTGGAGGCCAACAACGCCGAGAGCCCATCGTTGTCTCCAAAGACCGCCCCCTCGGTGATCTCAAGCTCGGCCGTGGAGACGGTGTCATTCTCATTGAGAATGGGCATCACTCCCAACGCCAGCAAGCGCTCGAGGGTCCGCTGCAGGTTCACGTACCGGGTGCGATCCGAGAAGTCGTCTTCGGTCAAGAGCACCTGAGCTCCTACCTGCCCGAGTCGCTCCAGCAGGTCCGTATAGGTCGCCACAAGGCTCCCCTGTCCCACCGCCGCACAGACCTGCCGATCCACCAGCCGAGTCGGGGGGCCCTTCATGCCCAAGCGCTCCGCTCCAAGCCCCACCGCCCCAGAGCTCACCAGGAGCACCTGCTTTCCACTGCGCAAGAGATCGACAATCTGCTCCACCACGTGGGCCATTCGCCCCAACGCTGGGCGCCCGTCCTCTCGAGCCAGCACAGCCGTGCCTACCTTCACAACAATGCGGCGGGCATCTTTGAGGATTTCGCGTTCCATGGCCCCGGGAACTAACCGATTCCCACGAAACGCGCCCCGCTATCGTGCATTTTCATGCACGAGTACGCCCAATTGATTCAGACTACCCCGCGCCTCATCCCAAAACTGCCCTCAATTTACCCAAATACGGCGCATATTCGCGGGCCCGCCCCACGGACCGGGCATGGAGAGGTGCTCGCACCTGGTGGCTCGAAGCCGTGTGGACCACCCGCGGGTTCAGGTGGGGCTCGGTACAGGCCGGCTCCCAGGGAAGCCCGCAGAATCCCACCATGGAGCGAATCGTGGCATCCGGGTGAAGGACCAGTTGCTCATAGGAAACGGAGTGGATGGCCAGTGGCAGCACGCTCTTCCAATGGGCCATGAGGCGCCGTTCAGCCAACAGGTACCGAGCCGCCCAGTCCTGCTGGGTCGCCCAGGGAAGGTCACTCTGGAAATTCTGAAAATAACAGGAGAAGGCGGTGTCCATGGGCGAGCGCACACAGTGAATCACACGGGCCCTTGGAAACAGAAGGGCCAGCAGACCCAGGTGGAGAAAGTTCTGTGGAAGCTTGTTGCTGACACGACATGCCTCGGTATCCACCGCATCCAACCGCGAAAGAATCTCCGCGGCGCCGCGCTTCAGGTGTGACGGATCCAGGTCACCGTCGGCCATGACCCGCGAGAGGTCATCGGTCTCCCCCGCCCCAGCAAATCGCGAATGGCAGGACAGGATCTGCTCCACCAAGCTGGTGCCTGATCGAGGTACCCCTACAATGAACACAGGCTTCTCCGACATATTCTCCGAGCTGGGGGCGCCCGCCACCGCCTCCCGCGTAAAGACCTGCGCAATCCGCTCCAGAGCCCCATCCCAAGCATCGGGATCGAATCTCAAGCGCCTCATGTCATTGGCTTTTTGCAACGCGCCAAAGGCCTGGGCATGGTTCCCTTGCCGGTCCAACAGGTGGGCGAGCGCGTGCAAAAGCATGCCCGTGGCTTCCGTCCCTGGATTCGCCTGCAGCGCCTTGTGGATAGCCTGGATTCCTTCTTGGGGACGGTTCAACACGCGACAGACCTGGCCCAACAGCAGGGCGTGCTGTGGCGTCACCTTTCCCGGGAGACGCTGCAACAGCTCAAAGGCCGCCCCCGATCGGCCGCAGCGATGCAACACACCCGCAAGCCCCACCTGTGCCGGCAAGCAACCCGGCTTCAGCAAGAGGGCCTGGTGAAAGCAGTCCTGAGCGTCCTCGGACTTGCCGAGGGTCAGCAAGTGTGAGGCAAGGCGACACCAGGTGTCCGCAGAAGGCGCCGTTTCAAGGGAACGGGAGAACCACTCCAGCGGCTCTCCTGCCACCCCGGCCGCGGCAAGGGCCGAGCCAAGTCGGGCCATGTTCTCCGCGGTCGGATGCCGAGAAACCGCCTGCCGAAGTGTCTCCACCTGTCGGGCTCCACCGGATTCTGTGGCCCGTTGGGTCTTTGTCGACGGGTGCTGCACCGAAGCCCTACCCAACGCTCTGGATGTCCACCGGTGTCGTGTACCCGAGCCAGCTCAGAATCTCGCCAGCCGCGGACTCGATCTCCTGCACCTGTTCCGTGGTCAGCTCCCTGCGCCAGCGGTCCACCGCATCGGTATTCACCGCCCGAGAGACCGCCTCACTGGAGGACTCTGTCGGGGAAAGTCGCTGATCGGACGCATGGTGGTGAACCACTGCATCCTCCCAGGGTTGCCCCACGAAGGCCAACACCTGTCGCATGACCTGCTCAGGTTGTGTGACCAACTCCTCGTACACCACTTCCATGTACCGGTCCTGGACCTGCAACGCCTGGGTGCGTACCTCGGTAATCATCTCCCCCCAATAGCGGGCCGCCGAACCGTGGTCTCTACAGTAGGGAACCAGCTCGCCCGTGCCGGGGTGGACCCACTGCTGCTTTACCAATGAGGCTGCCACAGCCCGCCCATCCCGCACCACATGGAGAAAGCGGGCCCTGGGAAAGAGGCGCCCAAGAAGCTCCATGCCCAACAGGTTGTGGGGCGTCTTTTCCGCAATGCACCGTGCATCTCCCCCCACTTCCCGCAACACAGCATCCACAAAGCTGCGAACGCCTGCATCCAAAGGGGCGGACCCAACGCCCGACGCCTCAAAACTGTCCCCCATGGCCTCGGTCCACACCTTGTGCATTTCGCAGATTCCAGTGACCAACTTGACCTCTGGGCCACAGTAAACCCCCGAATGCGCATCCAGCATGGCCCGCACCAGGGTCGTACCCGATCGACCGGCGCCACCAATGAACAGGTACGTGGGTTCGCCATCGTCCACCACGTTCACGCCCAGCTGGGACAACGCATCCTGCAAAATGGAAGACACGCCCGGAAGCAGATCTTCAGCGCGATCCTCAAACAGGGGATCCAGCAATTCCGAGTGGCCCCCGAGAATGCTGTTCAAGGCCACACGGGTCACCAGCTCCGGATCCGGCGCCTGCCCAGCCCAGGGATTGGCGCCTTCCGGTCGACGCGACATGACAGCCCCCAGGAGCCCCACGGGGCCATCGCCGGGAACCGGGCTGCCACCGTAGATGCAGCAGGCAAGCTCCAGCTGCTCCAAGCAGCTGCGCCGATGCACCGCCATGAATCCGTTTTCTGCCAGGTCTCGTCCTCGTCCTGCCAGAAGTACCAGCTCGTCAATGCGCCCCAACACGTCACATGCAGCGGCTGCAATGACCCAGGAATCCGGAAGATTCTCCTGCAAACAGGGCTCAACGACGGCCAAAGCCTCTTCCGGCTGGGCACAGCCCAACAGGGCCTCAGCGCATCCGAGACGGGCTTCCACGTGATCTTCCTTGAGCACCATGCTGGTCTCAAAGGCATCCAGGGCCTCTTCACAACGCCCCTGCAGAAGACGCACGGTTCCAAGGCGCGTGCTGGCCGCCCAGCTGGTAGCGCCCGGGAGAAGCTCCTCGGCGAAAACCTCACCGTGGCGCTTCAGACATGCCACATAAGACGCGGCCGATCGTTCCAACCAGGAGACGCCTTCCGCGCCCCCTGTTTCCAAGGCGATCATTTCACAGGCGGCGCCTCCCATCAGGTCCAGGTTGGGGTGGTTGTTGCCCCAGCCTTGCCCTGTCTCCACGGCCTCGAGGGCACATCGATTGCGACCCTGGGCCAAGAGCAGGTGAGCGCGAAGGGTCGCAAGACCCACCACAGCGGGTGGAAAACCATCGGAGGCTCGGTGCTGTTCCAGGTGGGACCAACAGATCTCCACCCGATCCCAAGCATCCTCAAGGCGGCCGCGACGGATGTAGTCTCGGGCCAGGTGCGCTGCCATGACCGGATTTCCGACCTCGACCTTGCAGCGCTCCTCCAGGAGCGCGAGGTTCCGGTCATCCTTCTTCTTGCCCTCGCGAATCTCCGGAACATCACCAAAATGGAGAATGCGCACGTCGGCACAGGCCGCGACCTGCATGCCATCCAAAAGCTCCACCGCGATGGTCTCGTGCACCGCACCGTCCCAGCGCAGGTTCTCCGTGCGACGCACCAGACGCGGCAGGAGAATCGGTTCGCCCATGCTGGCAGACCCTTGGAGAATCTCGTCTTGGGAGGCATCCAGAGAATTGCTGTTGTACAGCGCCAAGAGCACAAGGTCCGCATCACCAGCCGCCACAATCTCTTTGAGAATGGCGCCATCCCCTTTTGCCAGGCGCTCATCTGCATCCAGCACCAGGACGTATTCGCAAGTGGCATGGGACAAGGCTTCGTTTCGGGCGGCTGCAAAATCGTTGATCCACTCAAAGGAAACGACGCTCGCGCCTTGCGCCCGGGCCAGCTCCACCGTGCGATCGCAGCTTCCCGTGTCTACGACGATGACCTCGTCCACGACTCCCTCGACCGAAGCCAGGAGTCCAGGAAGAAGTTGTTCCTCGTCACGGGCAATGACACACAACGAGATCGTGCTCATGGAAGCACCTCCGAACCCCACGTCGGTCGGCGTCTCAGGGGCTTGAGGGTGTTTCTTCCATCCCGTGAGAAAGCGCTCGGAGAACCCACCGGGGTGGAGCACCCGAATTCAAGGTCGCTGCGAGGCGCCGGCCATGCTGTACGGGGCTGGGCTCCAAGGTCAGACCGCAAGCGCCTTCGGCCGGGACAAGCCGCACCGCGTACCCCACCAGCAGCAGGTCGACCTGCTGACGCAAGGGCGCATCCCATTTACAACCCATTGAGCTCGCTGCCTCAAGCAGCTGGGTGGCCAGGGGCAGCATGACCTCCAGCTCCTTCTTGCCCGCAGCTTCCAGGCCGCCGGCCAAGGCGACCCGCCGCTCCTCGTCCGTCACCCCGCCCGGAACGAGAGAGAGAACCCGGTCCGCCGGATGAACCTCTTCAGCCAAGGGAATCCGGGCCTCCCGAACCGGACGGTTCACCCGAAGCACCCCGCCCTCCCCCTGAAAAGAAGGGGACACGTCAAACTCCAACAACAAGTCGGGGCCTTCGTCCCGCACTTCTGCCACCACGAGGCCCTTTGTGGCCCAGAACGCATCAAAGACCTCGATAAGTGGCATGGGTTCTGCTGCAAGCTGAAGCTGCCCCACCAGGTGACCAGCTTCCTCCAGGCGAAAGGTTCCACCCTCCCAGGCGGCCGCCTCTCTTTCCAGACCTGCCGCGCTGCGTGCCATGGCCAGGATGCGCTGTTTCTCCGTCAGGCGCCCAGGACGCTTGTTCAACAGGAACTCCCATTCCCCTTCCCGCTCTCCCAGGGGAAGCCGCGCTCCCTCCTCCGACAGCTGCATCACCGCCAACCCGGCCCCCGCCCCCATCTCCAGGGGAAAGTGCACCCAAACCCCACCAGGATCCTCTTCCAGCCCGCAAGGCACCGACTCCCCCACCCCCGCCCGAAACGTGGGTCCCCAGAGCCCCAGACGACACCCACCGTCTTCCACGGTGAGCTCCCCCACCACCCCCTCCCCCTCCAAGTTCCAGGCCCCCGGCGGCAGCGGAAGCGGAGGATCCGGCGCACCCAAGCAAGCCAAGAGGAAGAGAATCATGCCCGGGGATGATAGACCGGCCGCGGAGGTAGACACCATGCTCTGGATTCGAATCGGTGCGGCTCTCGCTGCTGTGGGGGTAGCAGCAGGGGCGTTTGGCGCCCATGGCTTGAAGGAGCGCGTTCCTCCTGAGATGCTTGTGGTGTGGCGAACCGGCGCCTTCTACCACTTGATCCACGCCCTGGCCTTGTTTGCCCTGGGGGCGTGGTCCCTTCACGCCACCGCCCAACCTCCCCGCGCGGCGGGCTGGCTCTTTCTGGCCGGTATTGCGCTCTTTTCCGGGTCCCTCTACGCCCTGGTCCTGACGGGACAACGGGCCCTTGGCGCCATCACACCCTTAGGCGGCCTGTGCTTCATCGCCGCCTGGAGCTGGATCGCCATCGCAGCCAGCCGGTAGCCTCGCCCCCGTTGGCCCACCGCCTGTGCCAGAATCACGCTTGGCACCCCCCCTATGCTGACGATCTACCTGGCCAGCGCCGGATTTGGACTCGCCCTGATTGCCGCCTCGGTGGTGTTGGGGGGGGATGACTTTGATGCGGAGCACGATGTCGATGTCGATGTCGATGTCGATGTCGATGTCGATGTGGACGCAGGAGGCCATGAACTGGTCGTGGGCGACAACGCCGTGGGGAGTGTCTCCTCAGGCATGCTCCTGCCCTTTCTCTCCATGCGCTTCTGGACCTACGGCCTGGGCTCCTTTGGCGTAACCGGCGCCGTCCTCCACTCTCTTGGCCAGCCGCTGCTGATTCACCTTCCTGCTGCAGGAAGCCTGGGAGTCGTGCTGGGCTACGCCGCGGCCTGGGGCTTTCGCAAGCTTCAAAACTCCTCCGTGGACTCCACCTCCCACGCCAGCAAGCTCGCAGGTCTGGAGGCCACGGTCCTCTTGGCCCTGGGGCCGGATCGCACAGGGAAGATACGCGTTCAGGCCCACGGCCAGATTCTGGACCTCCCCGCCGTCACACCAGAGCACCGCACAATCTCCCCCGGCGAACGCGTCTTGGTCATCGCCGCGCGGGACGGAATCGCCACCGTCGAGTCCATCTCCCCAGGCCACTAGGAGGCCGCAATGACAACCCCGCTTTTGCTCGACTTCATGGCGCTCATGGCCTTGGCACAGGGTGCCTTTGCCGGGATTTTCCTGCTGCTCGTCCTGGTGGTGCTCGCCCGCTCCTTTCTGTTCATCTGCGACCCGAGCGAAGTGCTGATCTTCTCGGGTCGCCGTCGCCAACTCACCGACGGCACCGCGGTGGGCTACCGGGTGATCTACGGCGGTCGACGCTGGCGCACCCCCTTTTTCGAGCGGGTGGATCGGATGGACCTTCGTATTCTCCCCATCGAGATCCAGACCAGCAATGCCTACTCCAAGGGGGGCATTCCCCTGCAGGTCCACGCCATTGCCAACGTCAAGGTGTCCGACTCTCCGCAGATCGTGAACAACGCCATCGAGAGGTTTCTCGGGCGAGACGTTGAGGAGATTCGCCGGGTCAGCAAGGAAACCCTGGAGGGTCACCTGCGCGGCGTGCTGGCCACCTTGACCCCAGAGGAGGTGAATGAGGATCGCCTGAAGTTCTCCAAGGCGCTCATGACCGAAGCCGGGGATGACTTCTCCAAGCTGGGGCTTCAGCTGGACACCCTCAAGGTCCAAAGCGTCTCAGATGACGTGAACTACCTGTCCTCCATCGGCAGGGAGCAAATCGCCAAGGTCATCAAAACCGCCGAGGTGGCCGAATCCAGGGCCAAGTCCCAGGCTGAGCAGGCCGAAGCCCAGTCGAAACAACAGGGGGAGGTGGCCACCCAGCAGGCGGAAGCCACAGTCCTTCAGAAACAGAACGAGCTTCGAAAGGTCCAGGCGGAGCTGGAGGCCCAGGCGAGGGCAGTGGAAGAGACCACCGAACAGGCCGCCCTCCAGGCCCGAGCAGAGGCGGAGCAAGAGCTCCAGGAGCTTCGTCGCCAGGTGGAAGAAGCCCGCCTCATGGCCGACGTGGTTTTGCCCGCGCAGGCCGACCAGACCGCCGAGGCCTTTCGGGCCCGGGGGGCGGCCGCCGACATCGAGGAGAGCGGCAACGCCATGGCCCACGTGCTCGCCCTCATGACCGAGGCCTGGCAGACAGCCGGGGAGGACGCCCGGGACATCTTCCTGATCCAGAACCTGGAGCCCGTGCTCCAGACGGTGATCGACCGGGTGAACTCGGTGGAGATTGGAGAGGTCAACCTCCTGGACGACGGAGACGGTGCCTCCCTTGCCCGGTACACCGCGGGCTTCCCGGCCATGGTCCAACAGGTCCTCCAGGAGCTGGCGGACACCACCGGCGTGAACGTGCTTGAAATCCTCGCGCCCCGCAAGGAGGTGCGGTCATGATCGCCTCTGCAATCGCCTTGTTGGGCATCGCTATTCTCTTCACGTTGGCCTTCTGGCTCACCATCAAGAACCTGCTCTACATCTGCGGCCCCAACGAGGTCCTGGTGTTCAGCGGCGGCCACTCGGTCGTGGATAACCGACGGGTGGGATACCGCATCGTCAAAGGGGGCATGTCCATTCGCAAGCCACTTGTAGAGCGGGTCTCCCGCATGGACCTGACCAACATGACCGTAGAGGTCGTGGTCACCGAGGCCTACTCCCGCGGCGGCATTCCCCTGACGGTGCAGGGCGTGGCCAACCTGAAGGTGGCCGGGCACCAGCCCCTTTTGCACAACGCCCTGGTCCGATTTCAGGACCGGCGACGCTCCGAGATCATCCGAATCGCCAAGGACACCCTGGAAGGCAACCTGCGCGGCGTGCTTGCGCTGCTGACCCCGGAAGAAGTCAACGATGACAAGCTGGCCTTTGGGGAGAAGCTCCTGGACGAGGCGGAGATCGACCTGGCCAAACTGGGGCTCACCCTGGACCAGTTGAAGATTCAGAACGTCTCCGATGCGGTCGGGTACCTGGACTCCATCGGCCGTCGCCAGACCGCGGAAATCCAGTGCCGAGCCCGCACCGCCGAGGCCACCAACAACGCCGAGTCCGTGATCGAGGATGCCACCAACCGAAAGGAGGCCCGGGTCATCGAGGCACAGGCACAGATTGAAATCACCCGGGCCGAGACCGCAAAGCGAATCGCGGATGCAAACTCCCGAGGGGAGGCCCTGGTGGCCGAGGAAGTAGGAGAGGTCCACGCTGCCGTGGCCCGCGCCCATGCAGAACTGAAGGTCCAACGGGCCCGAATCGAGCAGGTGCGCCTTCGGCTGGCTGCCGACGTCCTGGAGCCGGCCAAGGCCCAAATGGAAGCCAGGCAATCCGAAGCGAAGGGGGAGGCCGCCAAAATCCTGGAGGACGGCAAGGCCACCGTCCTCGTGCTGGAGGAGATGATTCGAACCTGGCAAGACGGCGGGGACAGCGCCCGAGACATCTTCCTGATGCAGAAACTGCAAAACGTGATGTCCTCCCTGGTGGACACCATCAGCGGCATCCACGTAGACAAGCTGACCATCCTCCCCGGCCACGACGGCACCGCCGCAAGCTCGGTCAAATTCGTGGAGGAACTCAAAGCTGGCATCGGTGTAGACATCCCAGCCCTTGTAAACCGGGTTGCACCCACCCCCGCGGCAAGTCAAGCTGTCCCGCCGCCTTCTCCCCCCACCCAGGAGGCGCCCGAGCAGACCGATTCCTGATCTCCACGGAAATACACAGGGCCTGAAGGCTTCCCAGACCCGGCCCCTCCTCGCGCTCTACAAGCGACAGGTGCCGCGGGGCGACTTCCTCCACCCGGAGCTGGCCCGACGGCTGACGGAGCTCTCGCGAACCACCTCCCGCCAGCTCGGCCTGCTTGTGGACCGCGCCGGACGGATCGAAAAGGTCATCGTGGGGGATGCGCACCGCATCTTCATTCCGGACCTGGGGCGAGCCCGCGCTGGCAGCAGCCGTTTCCGGGGCTTGCGCCTTGTGGTCACGCACCTGAGGGGGGAGGGGGTCACCAAAGACAACCTCACCGACCTGGCCCTGCTGCAACTCGACGCGGTTGTGGTGATCCAGGCGGGGGTGGATGGGCTTCCCGGAGCCGTCGAAATGGCGCACCTCCTGCCTCCGGATGGGGAGGAGGAGGAGATGTGGCGAATCGAGCGCCACGGCTCCGTGCACGGCTGGGACGAGGACTTCGACAGCTTCATCCGGGACCTGGAGGCGCAATTCGCCCGGGCCCAGAAAGCACAGGCCACCGACAGCCGGGAGAAGGCCATTCTTCTCGGCATGGCCACAGGCAGCAAGTCCGAAGCGCTGGAGTCCGTCGCAGAGCTGAAGCGCCTGGCCCATACGGCTGGCCTCACCACCCTGGACACCCTGATCCAGTCCCGGCGCCGCCCGGACAGCCGCACCTTTCTGGGCAAGGGAAAGCTGGAAGAAGCCCTCTTGCGCTCCATGCATCTGGGGGCCGATGTGCTGGTGTTTGATGGAGAGCTGTCCCCTGCTCAGCTTCGCAACATCGCCACAGCGACAGAAATGAAAGTGCTGGACCGAACCCAGCTGATTCTCGACATCTTTGCCCAGCGGGCCACCACCCGTGAGGGAAAGCTGCAAGTCGAACTCGCACAGCTTCGCTACCGACGACCCCGTCTCGCAGCCATGCCCACCGCCATGAGCCGCCTCACCGGTGGCATCGGAGGCCGGGGGCCTGGAGAGACCCGCCTGGAGATCAACCGGCGCCGTGCAGACGAGCGAGAGAAACGCATCGAGACCCAACTGAAGAAGATCGGCCGGGACCGGGCCATGCGACGTGCCCGGCGAAAGCGGGTCGGGCTGCCGGTGGTGGCGCTTGTGGGCTACACCAACGCCGGAAAAAGCACCTTACTGAATCGCATGACGCGCTCCAAGGTGGATGCTGAAGACAAGCTCTTCGCCACCCTGGATCCCACCTCCCGGCGCATGCGGGTACCCAAGGAGCGAGAGGTGATTCTCACGGACACCGTGGGGTTCATCCGTGCCCTGCCCAAGGAGCTGATCCATGCCTTCCGCTCCACCCTGGACGAGGTCCGGGAAGCAGACCTGATTCTCCACGTGGTGGATGGAGCCTCCAAGACCCGCCACCAACAAATCCAAGCTGTGGACACCGTGCTGCAGGAGCTCGGGGTCGACGAGACTCCCCGCATGCTGGTGCTGAACAAGCAGGACCGACTTCCCAAGGAGGCTCAAGCCGAAATCCGCGCTGAGCATGGCGGCCTCCTCTGCAGTGCTGTGGCAGGCACCGGGTTGGAGGCCCTTCTGGATGCAATCCAACGCTCCCTCTTTCGGGAACAGATCAAGCAGAACGGTGACCACCCCAGGCGCAAAGGGTGAATCCCCCATTGCGGGCCGCCAACTGTGTGGATACGCTGCGTGCTCGCGCGAACAATGACGCGCGATGAGGAGACACAAATGACCCGAATTCTTGGTGTGGCTGCATGCTTCACTCTCTTGGTGGCCTGTCCGCCGGTCAAGCCCAATTGCGACAGCGCCGACACCGCTGCCTGTGACACGGGGGATGCCTGCGATACCGCCGACACCTCTACCGACTGCTCCGAAGACACCGATGATTCCGGTGTAGAGCAGTACACCGGCGCCATGTCCATCGGCGTAGACTCGGCGAACCCGAGCTATCCGACCACGGACGCTGGCGACGCCCACGAAGCGCTGAACTACGGATGCGATCCCGCGACCAACAGCTACTGGTTCCTGTTCTACACCATCGGTTGGAGCAGCGGCGGCGAGCTGTCTGTCTTCCAGACCGGTGCCACCAATGGTTGGAAGGAGGACTACCACGATGTCCCAGCGTCCAGCCAGGGCTTCGACGAGAACGGCTGGTGGGACTCCCTCTACCTGTCCCTGCCCATCGTTACCGACGTCGGCAGCGTGGTGTTGAACAACACCACCACAGGAGAGGTGGGCACCACCTTGTTCCAATGTGACCAGGCCCGCCTGGACACCTTGTCCTACCTGCTCAAGGTGAATGACAGCGCCGGCACCAGCTCGGTCTGCACCACCTGGGGCGAGGACCCCGCGTTCTTCGGAACCGGTGGGGACTTCGAGACGGTAGAGGGCGGAACGCCCTGTGACAACGTCTGGCAGTAGGGGCGGGCCCCTGTGCCCGCCCGGCACACGGCCACCCACGATCTTGAAGCCCCTGCTCGCACCAGTTGCGGGCAGGGGCTTCTTGCCTCTGGCCCTCTCCACCGCATGGACAGGCTGCGCCTTCGTGCCCACCGACCCCGGCCAGGACTCCTCCGCCCCTGTGGACACAGCCATCGTGACCCTTTGGAGCGAATGCTCCGCCACCTTTGACACCCGGGAAGTGCGAGTCCAGACAACCGGATGGACGGGGGGAGGGCTGCTGGCGCTGCATCTCGCCGACGCAGCACCGGAGGAGCACCCCCTGGAGTCCATTGAGTCCGCAGTAGATGGGGGCTGGGACTCCCTTCGGGTCAGCCTGTCCATCGTCGCGGATCCCAGCAATGTGGCCCGGGGCCAGTCCACCGCCATGCTCTGCGACAACACCCATGCGGAAGGACTGTCCTTTCGTCTCTCGGTCTACGAACCCGATCGAGACGACGAAGCGGACTGCCGCACCTGGGGCCCCATCGTGGACTGGGAATCCCTGGGGGAGTATCCGCCCTGCGAGGGCGAGGTGCCCGACGAGATGTGGGGAGGCTGAGCCAGACGCAAGGCCAGCTCGATGGCTGCCACCATCGAGGACGTATCCGCAATGCCCTTCCCTGCAATGTCCCGCGCCGTACCGTGATCCACGCTGGTCCGACAGATGGGCAGCCCCAGGGTCACGTTGACCAGAGAGCCGAACTCCACCAGCTTCAAGGGGGCCAGCACCTGGTCATGGTACATGCCCACCACCCAGTCCACACCTCCGGAGGCGTTCCAACGAAAAGCCGCCTCCGCTGACACGGGGCCATCCACCTGGATCCCGCCCGCTCGTGCCTCATCGCAAGCAGGCCCAATGTGTTGCAGCTCCTCCGTGCCCAGCACGCCCCCCTCCCCCGCGTGAGGGTTGAGCCCACACACAGCGATGCGCGGGTCAGCCAGGCCCAACCTCTCCACACAAAAGGCGTGTGAGGCGCGAATCACCTGGAGCACCCGCGCTCGGGTAATCCCGACTGAGACCTGGGCCAGCGGCAGGTGCGTGGTGACCAGGGAGGCACGGTGGTGCCGCCCCACAAAGGCCATCACCGGATCGGGCACCCGGCACAGCTCCCCCAGAAACTCCGTGTGTCCCCGGTGGGCAAAACCCTGCTCCACCAGGCTGGCCTTGTGGATGGGCCCGGTGACCAGGGCGCCCGCATGCCCATCCAAGCAAGCCTGCACGGCAACACGCAGGGATTCCACCTCCACCGGCCCCGCCTCCACCGGCTCGAGAACGCAGACCCCCTCGGCCCCTTCCACGCTGGCGGTCCGAGGCAAGGGCCCCGCCCACTTTTCAATCGCCGCCGCATCTCCCACGAGCACCGCCGCCTCCCCCACCTGGGAGAGCGCTGCCACCGCGACCTCGGGCCCAATGCCCTTCGGGTCTCCCGGTGTCAGCACCAGTGGACGCTTCATGGGGCCAGCTTGATATCCACCGTGACCCGGCGCCGGGCCTGGGCCAACCAGATCTGGGTTTCCTGGGCCACCTTTTCCTGCACGAGCATCCCTTCCAGCTCGCTGCGCACGCTCTCAAGACCAGGAGGTTCCGCGGAGATCACCGAGTCGACCCGCAAAAGAAAGGTGCCTACACCCGGAACGACGATCGGGTCGCTGGTCTCGCCCACTGCAAGAGCAAAGGCCGGCCCGTCCAGAGCCTCCATCAGCTCCCCCGCAGAAAACACCCCCATCTCCCCTCCCAAGGAGGCATAGGGGCTCTCCGGAAACTCCGCGACGAGTGCCGCCCAGCTCTCCGAACCAGCAAGTCTTGCCTTGGCCGCGGCGAGACGCTCCACCGCTTCGGGTCCTGCGGACTCCCGCAACAGAATGCTCTGGATGGTGCGTCGGGTTGGACCGTCCGCATTTCGAACCTGCCGGTTGTACAAGTCGAGGACTTCGTCTTCCGCAACAGAGATCCGAGGCTGAATCACCACCTGGTCAAACTTGAGCTTTCGCAGCTCCTGCTCCAACTCGTGGCGGTAGTTTCCCCACTCCAGCCCCGAGCGCTCTACCTCCACTTTGAGACGGGCTCGATCCACGCCGTTGCTCTGGGCAATGTCATCAATGGCCCGGTCAATCTCTTCGGAGGTGACCAGCAGGCCCAGGTCCTCGATCTCCCTGGCCACCAGGGCGCGCTGCACCAGCTCCTCCAAGACTTCCAGCTCGGCAGCTCGGCGAGCGTGATCATCCATGCCACTCCCTTGGGCGGCACTCTCAATGAACTCCCCCCCCAGGGCGTAGACCTCTGAGAGGGTGATCACGTCCTTCTCCACCACGGCGGCAATGCGATCGACCACCTCTCCCCGGGCAGGGAAGAGGCACACAAGCCAAAGTGCGGTGGACAACACCGCTGTCTACTTGTCGCCAGCGGTGGGCGGACGCTTGCGCTCAAGCTTGGGAGAAGGCGCCTTGGGCATGCCTGGCATGGCACCCTCCATGCCTTCCAGCATGGGGTGGGCACCCCGAATCGCAGGTGCCAGCTCCAAGGTCTCCAACACGCCGTCGTTTACCTGGACGTCAGCACCATCCCGCAGGCCTTCCACGTAGGAATCATAGAGGTCCTTGAGCTTCTCGTTCTTGAGCTTGCGAAGGACCGCGCCCTTCACCTGCTGAAAGCTTCGCTCCACCCGGTCCCGGCGCTTGGCCACGGTGATGAAGTTGTAGCCCTCGCGGGTTTTGAACACCTCCGAGAGCGTGTCCACCTCCAAGTTGAAGGCCTGCTCCACAATGGCGGGATCCAAGCCTGGCTTGCCTTCCTTGGCCACAAAGCCAATGTCCCCGCCCCGGCGCTTATAGGGCCCTTCCGAGCTCTCGCTTGCGATGTCCCGGAAGGACTCCAAGTCCCCCTTGACCTCTCCGCGAAGACGCTGGGCTTCTGCCTTGGCGGCAGCATCGTCCCGATCCGGTGTGACCCGGATCAGCACGCGCTTCACCTGGACCTTGGCGGGAATCACGAAGTCCTCCTTGTGGGAGTCGTAGTAGGCCTGGAGCTCGGTCTCAGGGAAGTCAGCGTTCTTGACCGTCGAGTAGACCTGATCCCGAAGCAGGGTGTTGATCATCACCTTCTGCACCTTGGGATCCCGGTCCAGGCCCAACTCCACCGCCTTGAGGTAGAGGAGCTTCTCCGCCACCAGGCGATCGAGCACCTCCTGCTTTCCGTTGGCTGCCTCGTCTTCTCCCGGGGGCTGGCGTCGAGCAGCGGCTTGCTGAAAATCACGGGAAGAAATGGCCATTCCCCCGACCGTAGCCACGGCTTCGCCAGCTTCTTCGTCTGAGAGGGTTGTTGCCCCAGAGGCGGCCTCAGTCGCTTCGGAGGCGGCCGTGCCAGAAGGGGTCTCCGTGGCTGTGCCTGAACCACCGCCACACCCCACAAGGGCGAGCAGGGAGAGGGAAAAAAAGTCTTTGCGCATCAGGTCCTCCATCGATCAGACAGCCGGACCTATCACGGGCAATGAAGGGCATCAATCGCGTGGCGCTCGACGATGGGCTAGGATTCCGTTGTGAGGCGTCTTTCCCTTCGCGCTCGAATTCTCGGAGCGTTTCTGGTTTCCTTCCTCGTGTTCGTGCTGGCGCTCGGCATGGGGCTCGCCCGGCTGCGCTCCCTGGGAGATGAGCTCACGGTCATCGACGTGGGCTACCTGCCCCTGGCCCGCACCGCCGCCAAGCTGGAGTCCTTCCAGGCCCGCCTGGAGACCGACCTGACCCGCCTCTCCCGCCTGGACGCCCTGGAAATCCCCCGCAAAGCCTGGCCTGCAGCCCTCTACGCCGAGCGGGTCAGAGAGGCCGTGGATCGGGGGGTCTCCATTGTGGATCGCGCGGTTCCCCAGACCTCCCGTGCCCAGGAGCGCGCCGTGCTGACCTCCATCCGGGGCCGGCTTGAGATCATCCGAATGACCCACGCAGAGTACGCGGAAATCGGAACCGGATTCCTGGATCTTGTAGAGTCCGGGCAGTCGGATCTGGCCACCGAACTGGAAGGAGACCTTCTCAACGCCCAGTCCAACCTGGAGACCGAAATCGAGCTGTTCTCTTCCCGCGTGGACGAGTCCATTCGACGGGTCTACCAGCGCACCGCCCAGGCCCAGCGCCGGGCCGTGGTCTTCAGTGGGGGCATGGCCTTGGGTGCCCTGGTGCTCGGCATGGCCATGCTGGCCTTCTCCGTGCTTGCCCTGCGCCCTATTGTCGCTCTGACCCGCGGCGTACAGCGCATTGCCGGGGGAGACTACGACGTGCGCCTGCCAGTGGGGCGGCGGGATGAGCTGGGAATTCTCGCGGAAGAAACCAACGCCATGGCTTTGGCCCTGCAACAACGCGGAGAAGAGGCTGCCCGCGCCGAGGCCCAGCGCCTCGCCGACCGGGAGCGTATTGCCCGCTCCGAGCGCCTTGCCCTGGTGGGCCAAATGCTGGCCCAGATCACCCACGAGGTGCGGAACCCGCTGAACGCCCTCTCCTTGAACGCCGAGCTGTTGCGAGAGGAGATCTCCGCGCTGCCCGCCGAACGCGTGCCGGAGACAGAAGCCATTCTGGCCACCATGAGCGAGGGAATCACCCACCTGGAGCGGGTCACAGAGCACTACCTCGCCCTCACCCGCCACCCTGAGCTTGTCCTGGAGCCGGAGGATCCCCTGGAATTGGCCCGGGGCGTCGCAAGACTCTTGGAGGAGGAACTTCGCCGGGCCGGCGTCTCCCTGGCTCTCTCAGAAGAAGCGCTGGGAGACGTGGACATGGATGGCCACCAGGTGCGAGGGGCGCTGCTCAATGTCCTGCGAAACGCCGTGGAAGCCGGGGCCCAGCAGGTGCACTTGGGGGTCTCCAGGCAAAACGGCGAACTGCGCATTGCAGTGGCCGATGACGGTCCCGGAATGACCCCGGAGGAGCTGAGACGGGCACTGGATCCCTTCTTCTCCACCAAGGCCAGCGGCACAGGCTTAGGCTTGGCCATCACCCGGCAGATCATGGAAGCCCACGGAGGCAACATCTCCGTGGAATCCACCTCTGCAGGCACAGAAGTGGTGCTGACCCTTCCCGTGTGACCAGTTGTCAGCGAGGTGACATCCTGACAACCCATGTGTCAGAATGTCAAGCATGCCTTTTGTCCTTGTGGTCGATGATCAAGAATCCAACCGGGTGACCCTGGAGCGGATTCTTCAGCGCGAGGGGTGGGAAGTGGCCCAGGCCGCAGACGGTCGCCAGGGCCTGGAGCGGGTGCGGGAGATGCGACCCGACGTCGTGGTCACCGATCTCAAGATGCCCGGCATGGATGGTCTGGAGCTCTTGCGCGCAGTGAAGGCCACACACCCGGACATCGAGGTGATTCTCATGACCGCCTTCGGCACGGTGGAGACTGCCGTGGCCGCCATGAAAGAGGGGGCCTGGGACTACGTGACCAAGCCTCTTCGTCGAACGGAGCTGGTGGCAGCCATCAGCCGCGCCCTGGAACGCCGCGGTCTTCTCAGGGAGAACCGGGCTCTGCGAGAACAATTGGATGCCGAGCAGGCGATCATTGGCTCCTCCCCCTCCATGCGCCGACTCATGGAGGAGCTGTCCCAGGTGGCCCAATCCGACGCCTCGGTGATGTTTGTTGGGGAGTCAGGGACAGGCAAGGGCTTGCTTGCCCGAGGGCTCCACCGCCGCTCCCGCCACGCGGAAGGGCCCCTCATCACCGTGAACTGCGGCGCCATTCCGGAGAACCTGCTGGAGTCAGAGCTCTTTGGGCATGAAGCGGGCGCCTTCACGGGGGCGACCCAACGCAAGGAAGGGCGGTTCGACCTGGCGAAAGGGGGAACCCTCTTTCTGGACGAAGTCACCGAGCTGCCGCAGCCCCTACAGGTGAAGCTCCTTCGTGTGCTCCAGGACGGGGAATACGAGCGGGTGGGCGGCACGCGCACGCTGAAGTCTGAAGCCCGCATCGTCTCCGCCACCAACCAGGACGTGGAGGCCGCGGTGGAGGCGCGCACCTTTCGCCAGGATCTCTTCTACCGCCTGAACGTCATTCAACTTTTCGTGCCTCCCCTGCGAAACCGGGTGGAGGATATTCCTCTGCTGGCCACGCACTTCCTGGAGGTGTACGCCAAAAAGAACAACAAATCCATGAAAGGGCTGACTCCAGACGCCATGGAAATGCTGGCCGACCATGACTGGCCCGGCAATGTCAGGGAGCTGGAGAACATACTGGAGCGGGCCGTCGTCCTGTCCCGGGATGGACTTATCAGCGTGGAAACACTGCCTTCGACCTTGCACCAAGGCCGAGGCACACCCCGCAACCTGGTCTTTCCCTTGGGCACCCCCCTCAAGGAAATCGAGCGCCAGGTGATTCTGGAGACCCTTCGGGCATGTGGCGGGGACAAGCCCCTCGCCGCCAGCTTGCTGGGCATCACCGCGCGGACCATCTACCGCCGAGAGGCGGAGTGGGGATAGCCCGTATCTTTCGCCAGGCTTGGGTCGCGAGGTCGCGAAGTGCGCCAGCGAGGCGAGCTATGAAACGCCCCAGGGCGCCGCCGCCCCGGCGTTGGCTCCGGTCATTCCCTCAAAACGTGCTTGCAGGGTCTCCATGGACCGGGCCCGGGCAAGGGTCGGGTGGTTCATCAAGGAGCGCACCCCCCGAATGAAGTGCTTGGAGACCCCCGCCACCGGCCGCATGTAGTCGGAGGTCATGGTCTTCACGACCCGCTCCTCGATCAGCAAATTCAACAAACCCTGTGGAAACCGCCCGGACCGCGCCAGGTACAGCAGCGTGTTCAGGTAGTTGTCGTTCTTTTCGAAGTACATCTTGTCGTAGATTTCAGCCCGCTCGTCGTGGATCAACCCATCCCGACTCGCCAGGGTGTGGAGCGAGGTGCCCGGGTAGAAGATGACGCTGAACACCTGGAGCTTGTAGGGCTTTGGAAGCCTTGCGATGAGCTTCAGGGTGTCGATCTTGTCCTGCACCGTCTCGTAGGGCAGATCGTAGATCACATCGTACTGGGGCGGGGCCGTGCGATCCGCGTAGCGGGCGATGATCTCAGCGCTCTCCAGGATCTTGTCGTTGCCCATCGTGGAGCGCCGCATGAGCTTCTGGATGCGCTTGCTGCCGTGCTCGATGCCCATCTGGATGCAGTGGAGCCCGGCATCTACCAGCGCTGCGTACTTCTCCTCGGTGATCGTGCCCGGGCTGCCCAACAGGTAGAAGGGGTCCCCGATGCGGCGCTTGTATTCCGCAGCAAAGTGCAGCATGTCCGGCAGATCGCGGCCGAAAAAGGAGTCGTCGGAGAACCAGAAGAAGTCGATAAACGGGTAGCGCTCTTTCACGTCCTCCAGCTCCCGGATGACGTGCTCCACGGAGCGATAGCGCACGTAGCGCTGCCCCTTGTACAGGTCGCGGGTGAAGCTGTTGCCGCAGTAGGTGCACGCGTGGGGGCAGCCCCGCCCCGTCATGGTCTGGTAGCCGGTTCTTCCAAACATGCGGGAGACCGTCCCGCTGTGCAAATAACGGCGGAGCAGGTCGCCTGTGACCGGGACAACCTCCCCCTCAAAGAGCACGTGGTGTCCCTCAGGGCCGAAATCCGGAATGGGGTAGGCGTCCAACTCCTGTTCCAGCTCCCCCACACCGTTCTTTACGATCACATCCCCCTTGCGCCAGGTGAGCCCCGCAATGTGCGAGAGATCGTCCAGTTCCCCCCGCTCCAGGTGGTCCACCAGGGACAGAATCAAGTCTTCTGCATCCCCCACGGCCACATAGTCAGCGTGGGCAGCACACTCGTCGGGCCGGGCAGAGGGATGAAACCCCCCCCAGATTACCGGCGTGTCCGACTGGTCCTTCAGCGCCCGGGTCAGCTGCAGAGCGCTGTCGAAATAGTGGGTCATCAGGGTGATGCCCACCAGGTCCGAATCCCGGGTCAGCTCCAGAAACCTCTCTACGGTTCGCGGGGTGTACCGATCCCGACACATCTCCACGTGGGCGATCTCCCCATCTCCAGAAAAGTCAGGCAGACAGATCACCTGGGTGTCGTGGCCCGCCTCCCGAAGCACCGCCGACAAGATGCGCAGCCCGTAGTTGGTGATGTCCGGGTAAGGACTGATCAGGGTGATCTTCATAGGAGAGACGCTACCCGCTCTACAGGCCCGTCACAATGCCCGAGGGCCACTCGATCTCGGCGAAGGCCTCGTCCACGCTCTCGCCAGAAATGGGGCGGGTGTCGGTCCACGCCTGGTAGCCCCCCACAAAGATGGTGACCGTCACGTTGTTGGCGGCCGTGTAGGTGCTGCCCGGGTAGTCGTTCACATAGACGGTGAAAGTGCCCGTCTCCGGGCTGGAGATGTTGATGTTCTCGGGCCCAGTCCCACCGATGTCATCCAAATCAAGCACCGGGTTGTCCGCCGTCACGCCAGGCGACCCCCAGTCCAATCCCCCATTTCGGCAATTGGAGTAGTAGCAGTCGTTGGATGTTCGCAGCGAGCCCCCGGGCCGCAAGAGGTGCAGGTCCATGTCATCCCCTGCGTGGGCCCAGCTCATCTGGATCCAGAGATCTTCCTCTGGCGTCGCCAGCAGCGTGGCCACACAGGGGTCCGACGCCATTCCCAGCTCGTTGGTCACGATCAGACGCGCCCGGTACTCCCCAGCAAGGTCAGGCACGAAACCCGACCGATCCGCGGAAGCACCCGATGGGAAACCAGCTGTAGAGCCCGAGGGACGCGAAAGCAGGTTCCAGTCCCACTGGATGATGTGGTAGCCGGCCGCATCATAGGAGCTGCTTCCCACCCAGGTAGCAGAATCGCCGGGATGCACCTCGGTCGGATTCGCACTGCACACGGCGATGGGCTCGGCAGAGAGGCCCTCTCCCAGCAGAAGTGCGCTGGCATCGGGGGCTGGTGACTCGGTGTAAACCTGAAACGTCTCTGAAAACGAACCTGCTTCCGTGGGGGCAAAACTCACCTCCAGGGTGGTTTCCTCGCCGGGCTCCAAGGTCATGGGCCAGGCGTCCCCTTCCACCAGGCTGAACGCATCCCCGGACACCTCCCACCGGTTGAGGGTGACCGGCACCTGCCCGGCACTGGTGAGAAACAGCGTGTCTTCACCAAACTCGTCCGTCACCACCTGCCCCATGTTCAGGGGGCTCGGGGAGATCACCACAAGGGGCATGTCCACCTGCCCCACCAGGGGCACCTGAATGATGTCGTTGTGGGGATCCGAGCTTTCTATGAAAATCGCGGCATCGTCCTGCACCCCCGTGGCATCCGGGGTGTACGCCACCACCACCTCGAGGCTCTCTTCCGGCTCCAGGCCCGCCGAGTAGTCCGGGGCCGTGAAGCTGAAGTTGCCAGAACCAAGCAGGGTCATGCTTCCGATTTCCAGCAGGGCACTGCCTACATTTGTGACCTGGAACACATCGGTTTCCGGAGCCTCCAGGGTCGCAAGGGCAAATGCAAGGGAAGGAGGAGAAACGGAAATGCTGGGCTGGATGTAGTTGTCATCCTTGCGCTCGTTGAGTCCGTAGTCTGTACAGGCGACCAGGAACACGGAAAGAAAGGCGGGAATCATTCGCAAAGAACCTCCGGCGGCGCCGGAGTATAGCCTGACCCCCCCCACATTGCGGGATAGGTTGACTCATTCCCCTGGCACCAGGACGACTCCATGCGACTTCTTCTTCTCGGTCTGACCCTTGGCGGCTGCGTCTGGAACCTGGACTACACGGCCAAAGTGAACGACGACACCGGACACGAGGCGGACGCCGACACCGACACCGACACCGACACCGACACCGACACCGACACCGACACCGGCCCGACCGATGCCGATGGTGACGGCTACCCCGCTCACCAGGACTGCGATGACAACGACCACGCGGTCTACCCAGGAGCCACAGAGGTCTGCGACGGCATCGACAACGACTGCGACGGCCATGTGGACGAGGACAACGTGTGCGGGTCTACCTGCACCCCCTCGCCAGACTCCCATCTTGTGGCGTCCTACTCCTTTGAGGAGGGCACAGGCACCACGGCCCTGGATGGTTCAGGAAATGCCCACCACGGAACCGTTCATGGACAGGCCGGGTGGACCACGGGCCAGTGCGGTCACGGCCTCCAACTGGACGGCACCGACGACTGGGTCGAGGCACCAGGGGTGCTCTCCAGCCTGACCGGCACAGACGTCACCCTGGAAGCATGGATCTACGTGAGCGCCTACCCATGGGCCAACCCGGTGCCCCACATTGTCACCGGGGGCGCTGAAAACAACTATCGACTCTCCCTTTCCTCAGGCGGGACCGCCGGTCGAATCCTTTGGCGTCTGGAAATCGGAGGCGTAATCGAGTCCGCCTGGTACTCTCCGACCGCCTTCCCCGCGAACCAGTGGGTCCACCTTGCGGGTACTTATGACGGCAGCGCAATGCGCCTGTTCGTCAACGCGGTAGAGGTCGCCAACCACGGCGCCACAGGGGCCGCTGATGCAGCTTCAGACCTGGAAATTGGCGGCTGGGACAACATCGGAAACGCCTTCATGGACGGCGTGATCGACGAGGTCCAAGTGTGGAACCATGCCCGGTTTGCCTCGGAGATCTGCGTCGATGGCGGGGGCAACTGGGCCGGCAGCGCCTGTAGCTACTTGTGAACAAGCGCAGGCGGAATTGGGCGGTGGGCTTTCTGGTGCTTGCCTTGGGTGGTTGGCTGCTCCTGTCAAGCCCACCCACCCATCCCCCACCCTCTTTGGAGGAGAGCGAGCACAAAGATGGAAAGAATCGAGGCCCGGGTGTGACCGCTGCAAGCCAAGGAACCCCGAAACCGCTTGCCCAGCCCACCCTGCGCTCTCCTTCTGTGAACGAAGACCGGGCGGGCGCCATCCACGGAAGCGTGCGCAACGCCGCGATTCTGCCCGAGCACACCGTTTGGGTACAAGCCACCTGTGGCCGCAGGACGCTTGTCGACACTGAAGGTGACTTCTTTCTCTACGGCAACGCTGGGGAGTGCACACTGCAGGCCATGCGACGGCATGGCGCGTTGACCATCTGGGGCGACCTTGTCACGATCCAGGTGGTGCAGGACGGCGAGCACGAGGTCCAGCTCTCGATACCAGACTGGAAGCCCGCCGGGCTCGGAATCTCTTTGCGAGAAGACGAATACGGCATTCGAATTGGACGAGTTTTCCCCGGCTCTCCCGCCGAGAAATACGGTCTAAAGACCGGCGACGTCATCCTGGAGATCGACGGAGTGGCGACCGCGGACCTCAGCACCCACGAGTTCATCGAATTTGGTGTGGGGCCCGAGGGCACCGAGGTCGAGCTGTTGGTGGCCACCGACGACGACGAACACGCCATCACCTTGACCCGAGGACTTGTGGAATCACCCAACCGCCACCCCTCCCACGAAGTCACTGGAAATGTGCTCGTCGATGAACTTCCAGACGGATCGCTGGAGGTGATTCGCATACCGGATGGGTTGAGCGAAGAGGAAATGGACGAGTTTCTTGAAGACCACCCGATCCGCCGAACCATTCCCGCCCCGAGCGACGAGTAGTGCCGCGAACAGAACCCCTCCCTACCACCTCTCGTGCTTGTTCAGCTCCTTTACGATGTCGTCGTCCAGGATGACATCCTGGCGGAAGAGCTTGATGGCTTTGTAGTCAGTCTTGGCCTCTGGCCGCCACACGTAGACCACCCCACCCTCGTGCATCTCAAACCGGTAGACGAGGCGCTCGGATCGCTTGGCCTGCCGGCCCACGAGCTTCTGCATGTCGTGGGGTTGCCCCCAGGCCATGAGCACCATGTCTCGGGTCCATCCCAGCTCTACCTCGCCGGTTTCCAACTGGGCCCTCTGGCTCTCGGAGAGCTTGTAGTACCGGTCCCAGAGGCCCAGGTCCACGAGATAGGCGTCCCGGGCAGGTGATTCCTTGAACTTGAGAAAGGCCTTCTGCTCCTCCTCGGTCATCCAGACCTTGAGGGCGCTGTAGTGGCTGAACTCTGCATCGGAGAGGTGCTTGACCCGTCGCTCCCAGCTGCAGCCGGAGAGGGACAGAAACACCAGAAAAAGGGAAAGGACGCGCATGGAAACTCCTGAAGCCACGGATGTATCACCCGGGCATGGGTGCCGCAGGCCGCACCTCGCCCAGGGCCTCCGCTGGGACCCACCCGCGCCGCCCGTCCGGCAGGGAGATGAGCCGCTTGTCCCCCACCCGCTCCAGGATCACCACCTCTGCGGCCGCATGCAGCTCAAAGAGGGCCACGCCCCCTTCCCCCGCAGAGGTGGCCTCCACGTGAGGGGCCACCAGGACCGCCGGGGTTTGACGGCCTTGTCGATTCAACTCCCCGGCTGCGGAAACCAGAAGCAGCGCGCCGGGCACGCCGAGGAGCACCACGGGGATGGAAAGGGAGGCCACCGGTCGGGCACGTCTCCACACAAACAGCAACCCCAACAACCCCAAGAGCCAGGCAGAAGCCCAGGCCTGCTCCCCCACAGACAACATGCGGGAGAGAAAGTAGATGCGAGGCCCCGAGTCCGTCGCAATGCCATCGAGTGCCTGCCCCCGGGCCCGATCCAGGTTGGCAAGAATGTCCCCGTCCCTGGGAAGCAGCCACTCGGCCCGTTTCCAGGCAAGCACGGCCTGGGCCAGCTCCCCTTCACGGTACAAGGCGTTCCCCAGGTTGTAGTACAGGTCGCCGCTTGTGTGACCGGTCTGGATCAAGGTGCCGTACCCCTGGGCAGCCTCGACGTACTCCCCCGCCAGGTAGTGGTCATTGGCAGTCTCCAACAGGGAGGCGGGATTGGCCAGGGCCAACCCCAGGAAGAAAAGCAGGTTCATGTGGCCTCCAACAAGCGGTGCACCACGTCCCGCACCTGTTCCGCAAGTCCCGCCTCGGTCGCGGCGCCATACCGGACCCTCTCCAGGGTGCGGTAGAGAGAGCGCGCTTCGTCCCCCAACTCTCCAGGGATCGCCTCCAACGCTCCCCCATCAATGCCCGCGGCGGATCGCCCAAGGGCCACCCCCAGACCTTCCCGCAGCACCCCCTCCAAGCCGGGCAGGTCCCCATCGGACAGGACCTTGAGTCGCTCCCTCAGGAGTTGGCGCCGACTTGGCGCTCGCCGTTGCACCCACCCCAGAACCACAAGCCCAAGCCAACCCAGCCAGGGAACACCGAGCACCCCCAACCACCGGGGCTGCCCCGGTGAAAACGCCTGGCTTGAAAGCCGCGCCCGGGGATGAATCGGGAGAATGTCCTCCGCCAAAGAGTCCACGCCAGCGGCGTGGCGGTCCACAAAAGACGACAATGCGGCAGCCCCCTCCCCAGCCTTCACCTCCAGCACCGCGGGCGCCGTCTGGATCTCTCTCCAGGCTTCTACAGACGGGTCGAAGACCACAAAAGAGACCGCTGGCAGCGCCAACAAGCCCTCCTGCTCCGGAACCACCGCCCTGCGAAAGGTCGCCTTGGAGAGAAACACCCCGTCTTGGACCGCCGCCTGGATCTCCGGCTGGTCGTCGTACACCCGAAACCCGAGGCCCTCCTCTACCGGGGGCAGCTTGAGTCCCGCCAGACTGCCGTCTCCCACGACGGTCACCGTCATCGTGACAGATTCCCCGAGAGCCACAGTACTCTCGGACAGGGTCGCCCGGGCCTGGAACGTTCCCACGAGCCCTTTGAACCCTTCCGGTTGTCCGTCGGTGGGCAGTGATCTGACGGCCACCTCCAAGGGACGCGTGGCAAAGGTATCGTTCCGCGTTTCCCTTATGAATCCCCGGTTTCGCTGCCGGGCTGCCGGAAAACGTCCTGTCATGATGCCGGCCGGCACCTTTCGAAGGCCCGCGCCCGTCGCAACAAAGGGTGCATCCAATTCGACCACCGTCCACCGCCGGCCCGCCTCCTCCAGAACGAAGCTCTGCTCTTTTGGCTCAACCCCCGGGGCTGCCATGAATCCGTCGAGATCCGGGGGACTCCACTGAATTCCCAACAGCTCCCGAGGCGTTCGAAAAGCCACCTGATACATCACGGTCTGCCCCGCCCAGAATGGGCCCTCCCCCATCGTGGCTGTGGCGCCTTCCTTCCCTGGCTCGCTGCTCCGTGGCTGGACCTGCAGCGTGAGGGTGTTGCTGTCCAGCACCCGATCGCGGGTTCGCACCCGCACAGGTCCCAGCTGAAACGTGCCCGCCGCCAGCGCGGTCACATTCCAGGAATAGGTCCGCGTGGTCCGCCGTCCTGCCCGGGTGAGGGTTTGGGAGCTGCGATTGCCACCACTTGTGGCAGTCAACCCTTCGGGGACTCTCAGCACGGGCCTGGAGCGAGGCTCCCCATCCACCACCGTGAGCTGCACCCCCACGGTCTGCCCTTCCTGCAGGCGCGTCGTCTCCGCCTGCAGGAAGACCTCCGCCGCCCACACATGCCCCATGAGCAAGAGACCGATCACCAGTCCTTCTCCTGAGATCTGCCGCCAACGACCACCCGTGGCCGGCCTTCCTCAATCAGCTCCAACAACCGCATCGCTTCCTGCTCGGTCAGCTCCCCCTCACCCGGTGCGACCGGAGACGCCTCCTCCCCTTCTTGCGGGGTCTGCTCCGTGTCGTCCAGCTGGGAGAGATCCTCCAACTCTGTTGACTCCTCCTGATCCCCTTCTTCCCCATTCTCTTGCTGCTGTCCGTCCTGGGGCTCTCCTTCCTCCCCCTCCTGGGGGTCTCCCTCCTCACCTTCTTCCCCGTCCTGGGGTTGCTCCTCAGGGGGTTTTCGACGGGCCTGTAGCTCTTGCTGGACCTGCTCCACGTTGGCGCTGGCCTGGGGATGATCCGGCACCTGCTCCAGTACCCGGCTCCACTCTGCCAGGGCATCTTCAAGGCGTCCCCCGCGGTAGGAGGCGTTGCCCGCGTTGTAGCGGGCGCTCAAAGCAGTCGCCGGGTCCAGGGCCCGATCTGCAAGATCCGTGAAGACCCGGTGGGCGGACTCGAACTGGCCTGCCTGGTGCAGCGACTGTCCCTCCGCCCAGAGAGTCGCTGCATCCACCGAGGACTCCGCCCGGGCAGGTGCGGCCACGAACAACAGAAGCAATGCAGCCGCCAGGCTCCGGCCATCCCCCAAAAAGGCCGCCCCCAGAAGCAGTGCCACTCCCAGGGCCAGGGGCCACTGAAAGCGCTCATCCCACACACGCTCCCGGTGGGCTTCCCCCTCCACTGACTCCAGCGCACCGTGTAGGGTGTCCGCCAGGGCTCGCATGTCCGACGCCCCCGCCACGGACTGGACATAGGCCCCACCGGTGGCCGCCGCGATGCCCTTGAGTGCAGACGCTTCCAAGCGGGTCAACACCACCTCCCCAGCGCGGTCCTTCTTGAACCCACCGCCCGTTTCTGGAATGGGCGCCCCCTTTTCGGTGCCCACCCCTACCGCGTACACGCGAATGCCCTGTTCCGCCAAGAGACCCACCTCGTGGTCCAAGCCCGGATCCCAAGCCTCGCCATCTGAGATCAACACGATCCCCCGATGGCTTGCGGCCTCGTCTCCAAAGAGGTCCCTGGCCACAGAGAGCGCAGCGGCCAGGGAGCTGCCCTGGGCCCGCAGCACCTGGGAGTCCGTGGCCCGAAGAATCTGCAGGAGCGCGTTTCGGTCCCGGGTGAGGGGCACGCGGGGATAGGCCCCTCCGGCAAAAATCACCAGCCCGATCCGGTCTCCCTGTACCCACTGCAACAGGTCCTGGATCTCACGGCGGGCCCGCTCCAGACGGGAGGGATCGACATCCTTCGCATCCATGGAGCGGGACACATCCAAAGCCACCACAAGCTCCACACCACGGCTCTGTGTCTCCTTCCACTGGAAACCCCAGCGTGGCTGGGCTGCAGCAAACAGCAAAGCCGCCATTCCCAACACCCACAAGGTCCGCTTCCAGGAGCGCTTGCGCCAGAGGGAAGCCGGGGCAACGCGCTCCCCCAGGGTCTCCCCGAAAACCCGGGCAATCTGGTCCCGTCGCTTGCGGGCATCCTTCCACAGGAGCCAGGCCAGGAGCGGCAGCCCCCACAGAAGGTTTAGCCAGACAGGCGCGGCAAAGGTCACGGAAGCCTCCGCAGAACGGTCTGCCCCAAGAGCAGCTGCAGCGCCAGCAAGAACACCCCGGGAACCAGGGCCAGGCGGAAGAGCTCCTCCCGGTGCACAAGCTCCGCCACCTCGGCCGTGGTGGTCTCCATTTCGTCAATGGTGTCGTAGATCTGCAAGAGGGCCCGGGTGTCCGTGGCGCGAAAGCTCTGACCGCCGGTGGCCTCGGCGATGGCCTGCAAGGTCTCCATGTCGACCTCTTCCGTCCGCCCCATGGAGAAAAATCCCCTGCTGGCTCCCCCTTCGGACCCCACCCCAATGGTGTAGATCCGCACCCCCAGCGCCTGCGCCGCGGAAGCAGCCTTCAGCGGGTCGAGCGGCACCACGTTGTTGCTGCCATCCGTGAGGAGAATCACCACCTTACCTGGCGCCTCCAAGGCCGCCAGCTGGCGAGCGGAGACAGCCACCGCCTGTCCTATCGCGGTGCGGTTGGCCCCTGCCATGCCGATCTGGATGGAGTCGAGAAAGGAGAGGAGAGCTGCCTGGTCCTGGGTCAGTGGCACCTGGGTGAAGGCCTCCTCTCCAAAAACCACCAGCCCAATGCGGTCATGGGGGCGGCCCTCCACAAAGTCCGCCACCACCCGCTTGGCTACCGCCAATCGACTCAGCTTGCGCCCGCCCGCCCGAAAGTCGAGGGCCTCCATGGAGCCAGACACGTCCAGGGCCAACACGATGTCGATTCCCTCGGTTTCGACCATTACCTCTCGGTTGATCTTCTGGGGACGGGCCAGGGCCAGCACCAGCGCCACCATGCCCAGGATCTCCAAGACTCCTGGCAGGGGGGACAGGGCCGAGCGCCAAGAACGTCCGCCCCCTGCCAGTCCCAAAGAAGACCAACCCACAGCCGCCTGGGACCGGGTCCCCCGTCGGCGCCAGGCCACAAGTGGCAGCACCAAGAGGAGAAGAAGCCAGGCGGGATGTTGGAACTCAAGCACCGAGGCGCTCCTCCTGTGGCGGCAGCGGCCGGGTGTGCTCAACGACCCGTCGAAAGTCCTGATCCAGCTCGGAAAAGAACCGTTCTCCTCCCCCACGCCGGGCGAACTTCAACGCATCCGTGGCAGAGAGGAGCTTCTTGGACCGGCCAAGAAGATCCTCGTCCAGATCCAGCCTCTTCAGCGCCCTCAAGATCTCCCGCTGGGTCCAAGAAGTCGCCAGCACCCCGTCCAGGGCCCGCTCCAGGTAGCGCCGGAAGACACGGGAGAGGCCCAGGGCGAGCGCGTGGTCATCCAGGTCAGGCATGGCCTGGAGAGAGGCCCACGCCTCCAGGGCTTCCTCATCTGGTGGCGGCAGGGGAATGGGCGGAGGCGGGGCGTCTCGTCGGCGCTGGAAGCGGCGCCAGCCCCAGAACCCAAGAGCAAGGAGGCAAAGCAGTCCCACTCCCGCCGCCAGCCACGCCTTCCACGGAAAGGGCGCCGGAACCGGGGGGGCGATCAGCCCCTCCAAGTCAGAAGTCGGCCCCTCCACACCGATGTCGAAGTCCACCGCTGCCGCGGGAACGTCCCGGTGGGCATCCCCCTCCCCCACGAACCGTAAGGTGGCAGCAGGCACGTGGTAGGAGCCATCCTCCCCCGCAAGAGACCAGGTGCGGGTGCGCCAATTGCGGTCCTCGGTGCCGCCAACCTCCTCATCCACCAGGGTCACCTCGACACCCTCCACCACCAGGAAGTCCTCCGGGGGAGTCCACCCGTCGGCCCAGGACAGGCGCTCCTGGAACACGACAGCCTCTCCGGACCCCACACGTCGCGAGACCACCTGTCGCTCCACAGCGGCCCGTGGAGGCGAGAGGGGAAGCGCCAGCTCCGGGGCGCCACAGGCAAAAAGCAAGAGAGCGATCATCGAAGTCTCTCCATGCGGCGAAAGTGGCCCTGAAGGGCCCGAAAGGGGTCTTCTCCCGTGGAGATGGAAGTCCTGTGCACCCCCGCACTGGCCAAAACCTCCAGGCGCTCCTGCACCGGGCGGCCCGGGGTCAGCCGACTTGCATCCACGAGGCGGCGCTCACCGGTCTCCGCATCCTCCAGAACCAAGAGCCCCAGCCCCTCGACCGCCTCCTCCAGCGGATCCGTCACCACAAACGCGCTCACCCGATGCCGAGAGGCCAAGGCCCCAAGCGCCCGGGCATGATCCTCCACATCCAGGAAGTCAGAGACAATGCACACCACAGCCCGGCGCTTGAGCACCCGCCCCATGTGCTCCAGTGCGTCTCCCAGATCCGTGCGAACACGCTTTGGACGATGCTCAAAAACCTCCCGAATCACCGTCCAGGCATGGCCCCGGCTCTTTCTCGGTGGAAGAAGAAGCTCCACCCGATCCGTGTAGGCCAAGAGCCCCACCCGGTCGTTGTTTCGCGTGGCTGCACACGCCAATGCGCCCGCGATTCGCGCCGACTGGAGCCGCTTGTCCGTCCGGCCATCCTGTCCCCCGGAGCCAAAGCGCATAGACGCAGACACATCCACCGCAAGAAGCAGGGTCAGCTCCCGCTCTTCCTTGAACTCTTTCACATGGGGGGCGCTGGCCCGGGCGGTCACGTTCCAGTCGATGTGCCGGACATCGTCGCCGGGCACATAGGGACGTACCTCCTCAAACTCCATGCCCCGTCCGCGAAAGGCCGAGCGGTACCCCCCCGCGAAGAGCCCATCCACCCGGCGCCCCGCCTGCAAGGAAAGGCGGCGAATCTGTCGCAGATCCTCCGGCGTGAGCATGGGTGGTCAGGGGGTGGGAACGTGCTCGAGGAGATCCTGGATCACCGCATCCGCATCCACTTCCATGGCTTCCGCCTCGTAGGTCAACAGGATCCGGTGCCGCAGAACGTCAGGCGCCACGGACTTTACATCGTCCGGGGTGACAAAGCCCCGACCCTCCAGAAAGGCCATGGACCGCGCCGCCCCCGCCAAGGCCAGGGAAGCCCGCGGGGAAGCTCCGAACTCCACCAGGGATGCCAGCTCGATTCCGAAGGCCGTGGGAGTTCTTGTGGCCCGGACCAGGTCCAGGATGTAGCTCGCCACCACGGCCTCCATGGCAACTGCGCGAACCACCCGACGGGCGTCCTGCAGCTGACTTGGCCCCAGAACGGATTGAAGCGCGGGCGGCGCCTGGATGTCCCGGCGCATGATCTCCCGTTCCTCCTCACGGCCCGGATAAGACACCCGCACCTTCATCAGGAATCGGTCCACCTGTGCTTCTGGCAGGGGATAGGTGCCCTCCTGCTCAATGGGGTTCTGGGTGGCCAACACCAGGAAAGGAGACGGCAAGGGATAGGTCTCATCTCCCAAGGTGACCTGGCGCTCCTCCATGGCTTCCAAAAGGGCGGACTGGACCTTGGCCGGGGCGCGGTTGATCTCGTCCGCCAGGACGATGTTGCCAAAAAGCGGCCCCTTCCGGGTGTGGAATTCGCCGGACTTTGGATCATAGATCTGTGTGCCGACCAGATCGGCTGGCAGAAGATCTGGTGTGAACTGGATCCGTGTGAACTCTGCGTCCAACGTGTCTGCAAGGGCCTTGACTGCGGTGGTCTTTGCCAGCCCGGGGAGGCCTTCCAAAAGCAGGTGCCCATCGGCAAGCAGGCCCACCAAGAGCCGATCCACCAGGTCCTGCTGGCCCACGACCACCTTGGCGATTTCTTCTCGGACGCCCGCAAAAACCGGAGTGAGCGCCGCAATTTGCTGCTCGAGTGCATCGATCCGTTGTGCTTCTTCAGCCACTGATCCCCTCCAGGAATTCTCGGAAGAAACCCTTCCGGCCGCGACCCACCTTCTGGTCTTGAGACTCAGCAAGCTTGGCGATCAGCTCCTTCTCCGACGCGCTGAGCTTCTTGGGAACCTCCACCACCACCTGCACATGCTGGTTTCCCCTCTGGTTCTTTCGCGTGGGATTGGGAACGCCCTCACCCCGGATTACGAAGACCTTGCCGGATGGAGTGGCCGGCGGAATGGAGAGAGACGCCTCCCCATGCACCGTAGGAACCGTGATCTCCGCTCCCAGGCACGCCTGGGGATAGCTCATGGGCACCGTGCAGTAGATATCCAGCCCATCCCGCTGAAAGAACTCGTGCTCTTTGAGATGAATGGTCACGTACAGATCGCCCGGTGGCCCGCCGGGATCCCCGTACTCCCCCTTCCCGGCCAGGCGAAGCTGCATGCCGTGGTCGACCCCAGGAGGCACCGTCACCGTCAGCTTGGAGGTGGTGCGCACCCGGCCCTGTCCGCCACAGTCCGCACAGCGCTCCCGAATGATCTTCCCCTGCCCCCGACAGGCCGGACAGGTCGTCCGCACCCGCAGAAACATCTGCTGTTGCAGCACTTCACCGCGCCCGCCACAGGTATCGCAGCTCTCGGGGGTGCTGCCTGGCTTCGCCCCGCTGCCCTCGCAGAGGTCACAGTTCGGGTGCCGGGGCACCTCCAGGTTCTGCTCCCCTCCCTTGACAGCATCCAAGAACCCGACCCGCAGGCCGATTTCCAGGTCCGAGCCTCGCCGGGGTCCACGGGGAGGACGCCGGCCCCCTCCACCGCCTCCGAAGAGATCCCCAAAGATGTCCCCAAAGTGGGAGAAGATGTCATCGGCGCTGTGGAAGTTCGGAGAGAATCCCGCCCCCTTCAATCCGTCATGTCCGAACCGGTCGTAGGTGGCGCGCTTTTGGGAGTCAGAGAGCACTTCATAAGCCTCTGAGACCTCCTTGAACTTCGCCTCAGCGTCCGCGTCGTCCGGATTTCGGTCCGGGTGGTACTGCAAGGCGAGCTTGCGGAAGGACTTCTTCAGCTCCTTCTCATCCGCCGTCCTGGGGACCCCCAGGGTTTCGTAGTAGTCCCGCGCCACACGCCCCTCCGATTGAACCAAAGGCCGCCGTGGGGGATTCCCACGGCGGCCATTCGATCAGATCCGACTCAAGCCTCTTCGAATTCCGCGTCGATCACGTCAGAATCACCCGAGGGTCCAGGGTTCTCGGAACCCATCCCGGGCTCCCCAGCCCCCATGGATGGATCGCCAGCCGTCTGAGAGTACAGGGCCTCCGCCATTTTCTGGCTCGACGCGGTGAGGTTCTCAAGCGCCGCCTTCATGGCCTCTGCATCCTCTCCTTCCAAGGCCGCCTTGGCAGAAACCAGGGCGTCCTTGACCGGGGCCACTGCAGCCGGGTCGAGCTTGTCTTCGTTCTCCGTCAGCAGCTTCTCGGTCTGGTAGACCATGTTGTCCAGGTTGTTCCTGGCGTCGATCTCGTCCCGGCGGGCAGCATCGCTCTCAGCGTGTGCTTCCGCATCCTGCACCAGCTGCTCCACCTCGGCCTCGGAGAGCCCCGAAGAGGACGTGATGGTGATGGCTTGCTCCCGTCCCGTGGCCTTGTCCTTGGCCTTCACGTTCACCAACCCGTTGGCGTCAATGTCAAAGGACACCTCGATCTGGGGGATCCCCCGGGCCGCATTGGGAAGACCATCCAGCCGGAAGTTGCCCAGCAAGCGGTTCTCCATGGCGAGCTGACGCTCTCCCTGAAAGACCTGAATGTCCACAGCGGTCTGGTTGTCCGCCGCCGTGCTGAAGACCTCGCTCTTGGAAGAAGGAATCGTGGTGTTTCGGGGAATCAGGATGGTGAACACACCCCCCAGGGTCTCAATGCCCAGGGAGAGCGGTGTCACGTCCAAGAGCAGCATGTCCGTGACATCGCCGCCCAAGATTCCGCCCTGGATGGCAGCGCCCATGGCCACCACCTCGTCCGGGTTGACCGAGCGGTTGGGCTCCTTGCCGAACAACTCCGTCACCTTCTGAATGACCAGGGGAATCCGGGTGGAACCTCCCACCAGCAGCACCTGGTCAATTTCCGAGGAGGTCACGCCTGCATCCTTCATGGCCTTGCGGCAGGGGGTCAGGGTGCGTTCGATAATGGGGTCGATCATCTGCTCGAACTTCGCCAGGGTGAGCTCGGCTTCCAGGTGCTTCGGACCCGAGGCATCCGCCGTGAGAAAGGGCAAATTGATGGAGGTCCGCGGAGAAGCGGAGAGCTCGATCTTGGCCTTCTCGGCAGCATCCCGAAGGCGCTGCAGCACCATCTTGTCTTTGCTGACGTCGATGCCAGTGTCCTTCTTGAACTCGGCGATCAACCAGTCGATGACCACCCGGTCCACATCGTCACCGCCCAGGTGGGTGTCGCCGTTGGTGGACTTGACCTCCACCACGCTCTCACCCACCTCCAGGATGGAGATGTCAAAGGTACCGCCACCAAAGTCGAACACGGCAATGACCTCATCCTTCTCGGTGTCAATGCCGTACGCCAAAGCTGCCGCCGTGGGCTCATTGATGATGCGCTTCACCTCGAGGCCCGCGACCTGGCCAGCATCCTTTGTGGCCTGGCGCTGAGAGTCGTTGAAGTAGGCGGGCACGGTGATCACCGCCTCCGTCACCGGCGAGCCCAGGTAGCGCTCCGCCTGGAGCTTCAGCTTTTGGAGCACCATGGCGGAGATTTCGGGGGCCGAGAACTTCTCGCCATCGATATCCACCCGGCAGTCGCCGCCGTCGCCACGGGTCACCTTGAAAGGAACCCGCTCCAGCTCCTTGGCGGCCTCGTCAAACCGGTACCCCATGAATCGCTTGATGGACGAAATGGTCTTTTCCGGGTTCGTGATGGCCTGCCGACGGGCTGCGGCGCCTACCAGGCGCTCGTCGTCCTTGGTGAACGCAACCACCGACGGCGTTGTGCGGCCGCCTTCCTCGTTGACGATGACGGTGGGGGCATCCCCTTCCATGACTGAAACCACCGAGTTGGTCGTTCCCAGGTCGATTCCGATGATCTTTCCCATGTGTACCTCTTCAAAGTTGCCCGACCGAATCCCGTGCCGGTCGTGTCTTGACCGGAAGCTAATCCCGAGAAAACAAGCGTCAACTCCCTACAGCGATTCACCGTGACAATCGTGTCGTGATCCACAGGGCATTCGGGGATTCCGTCCTCCTGAAACCACCGAATTCCAGCGGGTTGCAATTTCGGCACGCTTCCTGCTTCTTTTCCATCCGTCTTTGGTGGACACATTCTTCCCTGCCCTGACCTGTCCACTGAAGCCAAGGGAAAGACGAGGCGGAATTCGCCGCATCGTCCCTTTTCCAAACACCTCGCGGGGAGGCCAGCCGGTCTCCCCGCGTTTGTTTTTGGCGGCCCGGGCCCAAAACTATTGTGCTCCCCAACCAAAAAAAGGTGGCGGTAGGGGTTGACGAATGCCCGCGCCGTGCCTACCTCCTGCCTCCCAAATCGCAAGAGGTACTACATCATGTCCTTTCGTCCCCTATACGACCGTGTGCTTGTGAAGCGTGTGGAGTCCGAGGAAAAGTCGGCCGGAGGCCTCTACATTCCCGAAACCGCCAAGGAGAAGCCAATGGAGGCGCTCGTGGTGGCTGTGGGACCTGGACAGCGTCTGGAGGACGGCTCCAGCCGCTCGCCCCAGGTCAACGCTGGGGACCGCGTGCTCTTCGGCAAGTACTCCGGCGACGAGATCAAGCTGGAGGGCGAGACCCACATGATCCTTCGCGAAACCGAAATCCTGGCCGTGCTCGAGCGCTAAGAGCGCGAAAAGAACGACCCAAACCTCAACCCCTTCCTTTTTTCATTCGGAGAATCCAATGGCTGCCAAAGACATTCATTTCAGCGAAACCGCCCGCGGGGACGTCCTCGTCGGTGTCAATCACCTTGCAAACACCGTCAAGGTGACCCTCGGCCCGCGCGGCCGGAACGTGGTCATCGAGAAGAGCTTCGGTGCTCCCATCTCCACCAAGGATGGAGTGACGGTCGCCAAGGAGATTGAAATCAAGAACCGCTTCCAGAACATGGGCGCCCAGATGGTCAAGGAGGTTGCTTCCAAGACCTCTGACGTGGCCGGCGACGGCACCACCACTGCCACGGTACTGGCCCAGGCCATCTACCAGACCGGCTCCAAGCTGGTGGCCGCAGGGACCAACCCCATGGACCTCAAGCGCGGCATCGACACCGCAGTGGCCACCGTGGTGGAAGCCCTGGCCGAGATGTCCAAGCCCGCCGATGACACCAGCGCCATCGCCCAGGTGGGAGCCATCTCCGCCAACGGCGACGCCGAGATTGGGTCCATCCTCTCCGAAGCCATGGAGAAGATCGGCAAGGAAGGTGTGATCACCGTCGAGGAGGCCAAGGGCCTGGAGACCGACCTGGAGATCGTCGAGGGTATGCAGTTCGACCGAGGCTACCTCTCCCCGTACTTTGTCACCGACTCCGAGCGGATGGAGTGCGTGCTGGAGGATGCCTACATCCTGGTGCACGAGAAGAAGATCTCGAACATGAAGGACCTGCTCCCCGTGCTCGAGAAGATCGCTGAGACCGGCAAGCCCCTGGCCATTCTGGCCGAGGACGTGGATGGAGAGGCCCTGGCTACCCTGGTGGTGAACAAGCTGCGCGGCACCTTGAACATCTGCGCCATGAAGGCCCCGGGCTTTGGAGATCGCCGCAAGGCCATGCTGGAAGACATCGCCATCCTGACTGGTGGCCGGGCCATTATGGAAGACCTGGGCATCAAGCTGGACCAGATCACCCTGGACGATCTCGGCCAGGCCAAGCGCATGGTGGTCACCAAAGACCACACCACCCTCGTGGATGGTGCCGGCGGCCGGGACGGGGTCAAGGGCCGCGTCAAGCAGATTCGCGCCCAGATTGAGACCACCAGCTCAGACTACGACCGGGAGAAGCTCCAGGAGCGCCTGGCCAAGCTCATCGGCGGAGTCGCCGTGATCAACGTCGGTGCCGCCACCGAGGTAGAGATGAAGGAAAAGAAGGCCCGCGTTGAGGACGCCCTGAACGCCACCCGCGCTGCGGTGGAAGAAGGCATCGTTCCCGGCGGCGGCATCGCCTTTATCCGTGCTTTGTCCGCCCTGGACAACCTGAACCTGACCGGTGACCAGGCCTTTGGCGTGGACATCATCCGGGCCGCGATCCAAGCGCCCATCAAGGAGATCGCCGCCAACGCAGGCGTGAACGGCGAGGTCGTGGTGAACGAGGTTCTCAAGCAGGACGCCAGCTACGGCTTCAACGCCCGCACCAGCGAGTACGGAGACATGTTGGAAATGGGCGTCATCGACCCCACGAAGGTTGCCCGCGCCGCACTGCAGAACGCAGCCAGCGTGGCCGGCTTGCTCCTGACCACCGAAGCCATGATCGCCGAGAAGCCCCAAAAGAAGGTAGCCGCGCCGGCACCGGACATGGGTGGCATGGGCGGAATGGGTGGAATGGGCGGAATGGGTGGAATGGGCGGAATGGGCTTTTAGTCCCCCAAACCAGCGTCTTTTCGAACCCCCAGCCTTCGGGCTGGGGGTTCTTGCTTCGGGGCCACCCTGGCATTGCACCGGGTTCGAAGACTACATTGCCAGTTGTGACCCTGCTCTCCCTCCTACTCCTCAGCGCCTGCAAGCCCACGGCCTGCATGGAGGGGTACCTCATGACCAACGAGGGAACCTGCGTACCAGCCAGCGGAGGCAAAGGCGGAGACGCTGACGCCGACAGCGACGCCGACAGCGACTCTGACAGTGACTCTGACACCGACGCCGACAGCGACTCTGACAGCGATGCGGACGTAGACACCAGTATGGACACGGGCATCGGCCGGCTCGACAATCCCCCCGTTGTGGACTGCCCTGCCGAGATGGACAGCGCAGCCCTCACGCTAAGCTCCATGAACGTGACGGACCGCAACCTGCTTGAGTTGAGCGTCGGGTACACAGGTGGCTGTACCGAGCACTACATTGACGTGTGCTGGAACCGGGAGTTCTCCAGTGACTCGCCTCCAGAAGTGGAGCTTTTCATTGTGCACAACGACCAGGGAGACACCTGCAACGACCCGGTGACCGAGGACCTGTCCTACATGCTTGTCACCTTGTTGGATAGCTGGTGGTCCGAAACCGGCACCGGAACGGGCACGGTGCTGCTCAAGCTTGAGAACCGAGAGGTGACCTGGTCTTTCTAAGAATCTACCAGGTCCCCTGTGCTCCAAGGCCCAGCTCCCCGTTCTGACCCGCGAAGGGAGCCAACTGCAAGGACGATGCAGCCACGGCACCGCGGTGCGGGTCAGCGTTCCGGGTCAAGAATGCTCCAAGGCCCAGGCCCGCGGCTGAACCGCCCATGATCAGCGCCACCGTAGGCTCATCGTCGTACAAGCTGCCATAGAAGTTCAGCAGAATCGCCGTCCCCCCCGCCATGGCCGTACCGGCAACCCCTGAGAGCGTGATCATGTTCACACGCCTCCGATCAGGGTCAAACCGGGTGCCCAATGCCGCCCCAATCAAGGCACCGCTGTTCACGAAGGCAGTGGTTCTCACGAGGCCGTCTGCCGGGGTGTCAAACTCCTGGGACATAAGGCCAGCATACCCCCCCCACAAAGCGCCGGTGTTCATGGAAGCCACCTGCCCTGCAGTCACATCCAAGTACTGATTCGCCGCCACTGCAGCTCCAGCACCCAACAAGGTGCCCGTCAAGGTCTCTGCCCAGAGCCCCCTGTAGCCGCGAGGGGGCCACTTTGCGGAGACCGCGAGCCCGTTCAGGGCCCCCAGCCACTCTCCCGTGAACAGGGACATGGCGAACGCTGTGTCCACACCCCGGATCTGGTCCAGGACCATGGCCCCGCCGATTCCAACCCCCATCCCAGCCATGCCCATGGCCACAGGAACCAGGGGCTCCCCGGGTTGAAATGTAGCCCCCGGCAGGAGCAGACCCATGATCAGGGGCATGGCGATGGCCTGGTTGATGGCGAGCTCCGTCACGCCATCCAGCCCGCCTCGAGGGGTCTCAAGGTTTCCAGCCTGGGCAAGGGCCTCCAAGGCCGCGATCTGACCGGCGGCCCCCGCTGAGGCAGCTGTCACAGGATAGCGGTCCTCCACCTGCCGAAAAATCGCCAGCGCCTCGGCAAAGGACCCGCGCGCCACCAACTCCAACCCAATCTTGTAAAAGGATGCAGCCTCCAGGGCGTGCAGTTCTTCCTCCGTGATCCCCCCAAACGCCGGCGCCTCTTCCACGGCCGGCGCCTCTTCCACGGCCGGCGCCTCTTCCACGGCCGGCGCCTCTTCCACGGCCGGCGCCTCTTCCACCGCGGGAACACTCTCCAGGGCCCCGTCGACCGGTTCCGCCCACACCCATCCACCCAACATCCACAGAACAAGCATCATCCACACTCCAAGGGCCCCATAGTACTCCCGGCTCCTCCCGGCGCCAAGGGGGCTGACAGCCTCGCGCCAGCAGGCTATCGCCCCTCGATGATTACGCCGGGCCGATTTGCTGCAGCCATCCTTTCAGGCCTGGGGTTGGCAATCGTCTCGCCACCGCTGAATTGGGCTCACCTGACCTGGGTGCTCTACGTGCCCCTGCTTTGGTCACTGCGGGAGGACGACACCGCCGGAAACACCGTCCTGGCCTATCTCACCGGCTACGCAGGCCTCTGCACCTGCTTTTTCTGGCTGGCAGAAACCCTCGTCATCTACTCCAATGTGCCCCCCATCCTGTGCATCGTAGCGGTGCATTTGTACGCACTCTTCTTCGCGATTCCATGGGCCCTGGCTTTTGCTTGGGTGCCGCAGATCCGCCGCCGCTATGGCGCGGCCTGGACGTTGCTGATTCCCTGCTGGTTCGTGGTGCTGGAGTTCTTTATCTGGTCGCTGTTTCCGTTCTTTGTGGGCTCCTTCCAGTACAAGGTACTCCCGGTCATTCAGCTTGCGAGCGTGACCGGAACAGCCGGCGTCTCCTGGCTGATCCTCTTCCTCAATTGCGCCATTGCAGAGTGGATCTACCGGGCGCGTGAAGGGGCGGGGGCGCCGCGGGGACTCCTGGCAGGGGCTACGGGACTGGCTCTTGCCAATGCGGCCTGGGGAGCCGCCCGCGTAGAGCGCATCGATGCAATCACCGAGACCTGGCCCACGGTCCGCGTCACTCAGATCCAACACGAGGTCACCATGCAGGTGCGCATGGCGCAATCCGCCGTGGAGACGCTTCGCTCCTGGAAGATCTTGAGTGATCGCCTGATCCGGGAGGATGTAGACCTTGTCGTTTGGCCGGAAGGGGCCATCCTGCACGATCCCCGACCCAACAGCGCCTATCGGATTCGGGGTTTCCTGGAGAATGTCACCCGCAATCTCGGAGCACCGCTCCTGCTCGGCGCGGGATTCTCTGAGCGAAAGGTCGACCCAGACACCGGCCGCAAGTTTCGCGAGTACCGTAATTCCGTCTACCTGGTGAATGAAGACGGAGAGCTGGCAGACCGATACGACAAGATGGTGCCGCTCCCCTTCGGAGAGTACATCCCCCTGGCCGACACCTTTCCGATTCTCAAAGAGTGGATCAAGGGCCCAGGAGACTTCGAGGCTGGTGACAAGCCGGTCGTCTTTGAGGCCCCGGGCTTCCGTTTCACGGTGGCCATCTGCTACGAGGCCATCCTGGGACCGTTCATTCGAAAGAACCACTCGGCGGGGGATCTGATTGTCAACGTGACCAACGACGGTTGGTTCGGCAGTATGTTTGCACCTCACCAGCACGCCATGCTCTCCATCAACCGCACGGTGGAGCTGGGGATTCCCATGTACAGAGTGGCCTACACCGGCGTCAGCCTCAACGCCGACCCTGTGGGCCGCATCTCCCATGAGACCGCCCCCTATGAGGAGGTCGCCCGGGTGGTCGAGATCAAACCCGGCCGCATCGACACCTTCTACCGGAAGCACGGGGATTGGTTCCCGATGCTCTGCCTCCTTCTGAGTGTTCTGGCGGCAGCGGGACTGCGATTTCCTGTCACACCCACCCGCCAAAGGGCGTAGTGCCCCACTGACAGTCCATGTCACGCATCACTCTCACAGACGAGGAACTGATGCTCCGGGTGCAGCACGGGGACAGGCCCAGCTACCAGGCCCTCTTTGAGAGACACCAGGGATCCGTCTACGGTTTCCTGGTGCGACGCACCCGCCGTGGGGTCCAGGCGGAAGACCTCTTCCAGGAGACCTGGCTCAAGGTCTACCGCAGCCGCAGCACCTTCAAGACAGGCCAGATGTTCAAACCTTGGCTGTTTCGAATTGCGGCAAACACCTTCCACGACGCCCTGCGCACGAGCGGTCGCCGCATTGAAGAGGTGGAGTTGGACCGGGAGCACAAGTCCAGAACCACCCGCCCCGCCGGCGGAACCCTGGACGTGGAAGCCGCCATTGCCTCTTTGCCAGATCCTCTGCGAGAGGCCTTTCTCCTGGGGCCAGTTCAGGGATTCGACCACCGGGAGGTCGCCCAAATGGTGGGAATCTCCCCGGACAACGCCCGCGCCCGTATCTCCCGGGCAAGGGCGGCTCTTCGAGTCGCTCTCGCGAAGGATGCCCCCGATGCATGAAGCAGCACTCAAAGAGTGGTTGCTGGGGGACGAGCCCGAGCCAACACCCGCAGTGCGGAGTTCCCTGGCCACCGCCTCCCTGCCACCAGGACTCGCCGAGCGCACCCTCTCTCAAGTCGATGAAGAGTGGGGCATCCGCCCACGTCGGGCACCGCGGCGAATCTGGGCCGGCGTCGGACTGGCCCTGGCGGCGTCCGCGCTCATGTGGATCCAGGCGCCCGGGCTGGAAGAGCCGAAGAACACCGACCACATGGTGGCCAAGGGACTGGAGGCAACCGCTCCTTCCCTTTCGTTGAAGATGGCCGTGAAACAGGGAGAGACCATCTCTCGTCACGCGGTGGGCACGCAGTACTCCAAAGGAGACACCCTGTTCTTCCGGGCCCATCTCTCCGACCCCGGGTGGGTGTACCTGGTCCATGCGGCGGACTCCGTGGAGGTTGTGGCCACCCAGTTCATGGAAGCGGGTCAAAGCGACCTGGGAGAGTCCCACTCTGTCCATGCCTGGTCCCTTGACGCCTCCGACTCCCAAGGGTTCTTCGCCCTCGTGGGCCACAAAGAACCTCTGTCTTCCCTGGCCCTTGTGGAGACGCTCAGCGGAGACCCTGCCCACCTTTGCCAGCGAGCACGTGGGCAAGGCTGGTCCTGTGATGCCAGGATGGTGGAGGTGGCCCCATGATTGGTTCTCTTCTCTTTCTGCCCGTGGCCCTGGCCGGCAGCCTGGGTTCCACGCCGACACCGGCGGACCTGGAGACGGCCTACGCCCCCCGCCGCGTCGCCCTGCTGGTCGGCGTGGACAACTACGGAGACCCGGAGTTGGCCCCCCTGCGCTTTTCGGGAAAGGACGCTCGAGACCTGGCCGCTGCGTTGGGGGGAGACGCCGGGTTTGACCACGTGCGCGTACTCGACACGCAAAAGACCGCCAGCCGAACCCAGATCGAGACAGCGATCCATGAGGCCACCTCCGGCCTCCAGCGAGATGACACCTTTCTGCTGTACATGTCGGGACACGGCACCCTGACCCTGGACCCCACGGAGGGCACTCGCTTGTGGTTCTTGCCCTCCGACGGGGTGCTCTCCAAGGCGAAAGAGACAGGCTTGGCGGTGGACTGGCTGGAGGAGACCGTGGGGGCGGTGGATGCCCGGCGCAGGGTACTGGTCCTGGACACCTGCCACAATGGCCGGGACAAGTCCTCCCTGGGCAGCGAGACCTCCAAGCTGCTTGCTGGACTGAAAGGGGATCCGCCTCCACCCCGCAGTCTGCGAAACGTCAGTGAATCCGAGGCCCGGCTGTACGCCGCCCAGTATTACCAGCCAGCCATGGAGGACCCCAAATTGGAAAACGGGGTCTACACGCACTTTCTCATTGATGCCCTGACAGACTCTGCCCGCACCGCGGATCTGGATCGAGACGGCCTGGTAGATGTGACGGAAGCCCACGACTGGGCGCGGGACGCCACCATCGAACACACGGGCGGGATGCAGGTTCCGCGAGCCGAATTCCGTATTGTGGGCCGGGAGAAGATCTACCTTGCCGGGAACGATTCCACCCGGAGTCACGCTGAACGGGCACTACTGACCGCGGCCGACGCCATTCTCGCCAAGGGGGCGGTCCTGGTGGATGGCCAGCCCCGGGGGGTGCTGCCCGACGTGATCGATGTGGCCCCCGGCGCCCATGTCATCGAGATTCGAGACGCCCAGAACCAGACGCTGGTTCGACGGCGCGTTCGCCTGGAGGCAGGAAAAACCTACCGGGCCGAGGATCTGCTTTTCGAATCTGAGGTGGGACTGGCCGCGGGCGCCGTGCTTCGCCACGGACCCGGCGCAGGGGTGATGAACCCCGTGTCCCTGGAGGTCCAAGCCCACAAGTGGCTGACTGTCGGGCCGTCCTGGATGTCCCCTTCGATTCGACTCCGAGCCACCTATGGGAGCGGAATCGTCGAGGAGCAGGGACCCCTCACGACCGTTCAATCCGGGGCCGCGGCCCTCGGGATGGTCGCTCCGTTGGGTGCTCCTGGCCGGCGGTTCCGGGTGGGTCCACAGGTGGAATGGGTCGTTCCCTGGCGCTTTTTTGAGGACCAGGGCGGCCCCCATCGCCAGGCAACGACAACCCTGGCCCCGGGTGTGGCTGCCCAGCTTGCTATGCCCCTTAGCCACCGCAGAGACCTGGTGCTGCGGTACGAGTTCCGGGGCGTTCCCTACCCCTACGCAGACGTCTGGACCTCCTCCCTGGAACATGGACTCACCCTGGGGACCCACCTGCGCTGACCCACTGCACGAGGTACCGTGGGTCCATGCTGGGGACGCTCCTCCTACTTGCGGCCTGTGAGCCCTTCGGCCCAGGCGAAGACGACTCCGCTGGCCCGCCGCCCAGGGAGGGCCGGCTGGTGGTGCTGCCCGCAGAAGTCGATTTTGGCTCTCTCTCGGTCCTCCAGGATGGAACGTCTTCCCGCACCATCAGCGCACGGAACTCCGGTGAACAGACCCTGGTGATTGCCGGCCTGGATCGGGTCGTAGGTGACGAGGCGGTGTTCACCACGGATGCCCCCGCCCTCGTGGATCTGGAGGATGGCGATGTCTTGGACATCCAGGTCACCTTTGCCCCCACAACCAACGCGAGCTGGGAAGCCTGGCTGGTCCCCAACGGGGAGCAACTGGTCAGGTTTACCGGAGCCGGGGTGGCTCCCGTGGCAAGCCTGTCCCCGGAGTCTGTGGACTTTGGATTCCGGCCGATTCATTGCGATCTCCGCCAGGTCGCCACATTGGAGAACCCGGGAGAGGAGTCCCTGGAAATTGACTCAGTCACTGTGAGCGGGAGCTTTTCCCTCGTCGATTCCTCCGCCGAATCGGTGGAACCGGGTGGCACTGCGACGCTGGAGATCCTGGCCACTCCCCAGGCAGGAGGAGCCTACGAGGGGGTCCTGCAAGTGGCCTCCAACGACCCGACCCATCCCGTGGTCGTCAGCAGTCTGAGCCTGCTCGCCTATGAGGACCCCAACGAGACCTGCGAGTAGCGGCGCTCTTACTTCCCGCGGCTGGCCTTGCGCACGGTGGTCTCCATTTCTTCCAGCGCTGCCGCTACCAATGCAAAAACGCCTCCTTCTTCCCAGGAGTCCGGGTCTGCAGCCGATGCCACCGGCCGTCCGGTCAAGAGCGCCAGCGCCTCCTCCACCCGAGAAACAGGCCACACTTGAAAGTCGCCCGCGGCGCACGCATCGCACACTTCCTGGGAGAGCATGAGATCCGACACGTTGGTTTCAGGGATCAAAACTCCCTGATCCCCGGTGAGCCCCCCTTCCCGGCAAGTCCGAAAGAACCCCTCGATCTTTTCGTTCACGCCACCAATGGCCTGCACAAATCCGAACTGATCCACAGAACCGGTGATCGCCATGGACTGGCGCAGGGGTACCCGGGAAATGGCAGAGAGCAAAGCGAGAAGCTCAGCGGCAGAGGCCGAGTCACCATCGATCCGCACATACGACTGCTCAAAGCAAATGGATGCTTTCATGGCCAGAGTGCGCGTGCGAGCGAAGTGACCCCGAAGAAACCCTGTGAGAATCCGCATCCCCTTGTCGTGGGTTCGGCCGGACATTCCCACCTCGCGCTCGATGGAGGCCACCCCACCCCTGCCAGCGCCCACCTGGGCTGTGACCCGAAAGGCCCGCCCAAAGTCCAGATCCCCCGTGTGGTAGACCGCAAGGGCGTTGACCTGGCCCACGACCTCTCCCGATACTTGAATGCGGATCCGACCCTCGCGAATGGCGCGGTCCATTCGCACGCGGGAGAGCTCCACGCGCTCCTCCCGCTCCCAGAGGGCCCGCTCCAGATCACGCCTGTGCACCACCCCTCCCTCAGCCACCTGCCCGGCCTCGCGCACGACGTCCTTGATCCTCTCAAACCGCGCTGAGATCTGCCCCCCCCTTCCCCCGTGTCGGATAGCCTCCTCCACCAACCGGGCCACCGCTTCATGATCCAGGTGTTTCAGCCCGGAGTCAGCCACCATGCGGGCGATGATTTGACCGTACTGCCCGAGGGTCTCCTCCGTGAAGTCCACCTGCGGGGAAAACTCCGCCTTGATCTTGAACAGGTTCTGAAACTCCGGGTCCCGGGACCGCAACATCTCGTACACCCCCGGATCGCCCAGCAGCACCACCTTGACGTCCAGGGGCACCGGCTCCGCGCGAATCGGGGCCACCGCTCCGCCCGTGAGCGTCTCGGGGTTTCGAACCTCCCATTGGGACCCCACCAGGGCCCGCTTCAGGGCCCGCCAAGTCAGGGGCTCCTCTAGCAGCGCCCGGGCATTGAGAATGAGGTAGCCGCCATCTGCATCCAGCAGTGCACCTGCCCGCAGCCGGGAGAAGCCTGCGGTGGGAGAGCCCTCACCGAGCCCCATATCCACGCCCCCCATCACGTTGGCAAAGCTGGGATCCGCCACCACAATGACCGGTGCCTTCTGGGTGCGTGCTCCCCGGTGGATGATGTTGGGGTAGAACGCCTCCAGGAGCGCCTGCTCATCCGACACCCCCGCTTCCGGTCCCTCGGAGAAGACATGGAAAGAGTGGGAGACCGCCCGCTGCAAGGTAGTGAGCCAAGAACGCGCCGGGGTAAACCGCTTCCGCAGGGGCTCAAACACAGGCCGCAGGCCCTCGAAGATTCCGCGCCGCTGCAACCGCAACACCTCACGCTGTCGCTCCAGGGCCACCTGGGAGAGCTCCGCCATGCGCATGGCGAGCACCTTGCTCATGGTGTCGAAAGCACTGGCGACCTCTTCCGAAGGCCGATCCAGTTGCACCTCGCCGGTCTCCACGCCGACCCGCAGGGCAGCCCGGGAGAGGGGCTGTTCTTCGTGGACGTAGAACAAGGCTGGTCTTGCCTCGCCTCCTTCCCCAATGCTTCCCAGGGTAAGGCCGTATTCCCCTGCCAATCCACCCAGCTCCACGTAGGCTGTGCGGGTATCGATTTCCTGGTGAAGAGAGGCCATCTCCCGCGCTTTACGAAGCACCTCCTGGTCCAACAGGTTCTTGATGACCGTTGGCAGGCGGCGGCGCAGATCATGCAGGTCCTGGCGCAGCTCGTCGGCCCGCCCCACCGGCAACACCAGCACCCGGGGACGAGCGGTGTTCTCCAGGTTCTGGACGAAGACAAAGTCCCGCCGCCGCCGTCGCCGCGGCTTGAGTTCATCGAAGATCTTCCGCACCGTGGCCTGTCGTCCCGTGCGGGCCAGCCCCACCGCAAAAAGGTTGAATCCGGGGCCATCCACGGCCATGGCCCGGTGAATCGCCTTGAGGGCCCGCTCCTGCCCGATGATGATGTCTGCGGTCGCAAGCTCCGATGTGCAGGAGAATCCCAACTCGTTCGGGTCGACTCTTCGTCGAAGCAATTCCACTGGCAGTGGGGAGAGAATCTTGGTCATGGGGCTTGCGAATGGCACCAAGTCTGGCAAGACTCGGCGTGGGAGCGCACACTTGATGACTACCACGACCCACGCCCCACCCCTGGCCATGCTACTGGCCACGGTCATCGGTGGCTGCCGCCCCGCGCCCGAGGCGGTGCGCGAGTTGCTTCTGGTGGAGGATGTGGCACTGGAAGTCCTCTTCGAGAGCCCGGTTGATCTGCCTCGTGTCGTGGGCGTGGTCTTGCCCGGGGGGTTCTCTCCCAACCAACTTCCCGCCAGTGGAGACCACCTCCTTCGCCAGGATGTGGGACTGGTTCAGGTGCATGTGGAGCTGCCTGGAGGGGAAGGTTCTCCCACGACCGGCGGCGAAATGGACTACCACGGCGCTGGTTCTCGGCAGGCGGTGGGCGCGGCTCTTCGATTTGCCGGGGGCAGCACACCGAACACTGAGGGAGTCACCCTCCTTGAAATGCTGAACGTAGAGGGCCCCCTCCCTGTGGTGCTCATCGGCCGAAGCAACGGTGGAAACCTGGCGGTGGCGACCCTGGCCGATTCCGACGTGGACGTACCGAAAGTCGCAGGCCTCGTGGTCTGGGAGACGCCTGCAGGTCCTCAATTCCTACTCACCGAGCTGCGGGATCCCGAGCGAGGCGAGTGTGGCTTCTCGGCGCTGGATGGAGATGGTCTTGTCTGCGAAATGGCCTACGACCAACTGGTGGACGCGTCTCCTCCCTTCTTGGATCGAGACAACGACGGACTTCCAGGAGAGGATGAGCCAGTTTTTGAGGGACTCTTGCTGGAGGAAGGGCGCCTGCACTCCCCCTCTCTTGTGCGTGCTCTCTCCCCGAACCCCGGCCGCCAGGAAGAACAAGAAGCCCTGGACTGGTTTGCCTGGCGAGACGCCAGCCGACTGGCGCCGGGGGCAGTGGCCAGGCAACCCGATATGGGGGTCATCATCCTCGGGGGCGAAACCGATCACGCCCAGCACATTGACGATTCGCCCCACGTGTTCGGGCTTGCCCAGGTGTTTGACTCGAAAGGCGCGTGGACCCGACTGCTGCCTGACTCCACCTACAGCGAGCTGTGGGTGGAACAACCCGCCGGGCAAGGAGTCCGCTTGGACGACCCCGGCGACCTGGCCCCCACCCCACACGCTCTCACGCACCTGCTAAGCGCAGCTGTCTTGGAGCTGGGGGACCGGACCCACAACGAGAATTGGGACAACGACCTGGACACAACTCTGCGCGACGGAGGGTAGACTGCGTGGCCATGATCTGGATCCTTCTCGCATGTCTTGACCGAGAATCTGCGCCGATTTCGGACGACACAGAAGACTCTGTCGCCTCCTGCGACACAGCGTCTCCAGCGGACACGGGCATCCAACTCGGCACCATTGCCCCGGCCTGTCGATGCGAGGAACCCTCGGTGACAATTGGCACCGGGGAGTTCGAATGGGAGGATCTAGACAACAATGCGCCCCTCACCATGGTGCATGGACCCCAGGGTGGCTGGCACATGCTTGGAAGTGCTCGAGTCTGTGGCACAAGGAACATCGTGACGCTTCATTTCACCATCACCCATGACCAAAGCGAGACCCTTGTGTCCGACAACACCTACCGGGTGGCACTGGTGGATGACCCAGGAAGCTGCTGCGGCCATTATCCAGGAATGTACGGATTTCTCGGCGTCCAGGCACTTGCGGAAGGGGAGCTGGACACACCGCCCGAGCTCCTCGCGTGTGCTCCGGTCACGTTGAAAATGGAGGCCACGGATTCCGGGGGTCGATTGCTGACCACAACGACGTCCGTCACCGCGGTTCCAGACCCGGCGGATTCCACCGTTCCCTGTCCGTGATCGGCCTGAAATGGTAACGTGATCGTGCAAGGACGTTCGATGGCCCGACTTCTTGTCGTTGATGACGACCGTACAATCCTCGATGTGCTCGCCGAGTACCTGGCGGGCCAGGGGCATGACATCGTGCGCGCATCCTCTGGGCGGGAAGCCATCGAGGCGGCCCGGGACGGAACCATCGAGATTGCCCTGGTGGACTGGACCATGGCGGGTATCACCGGCCGGGATGTCGTGGATTTCTTCCGGCGGAAATCCCCCGAGACAAAGGTCCTGGTTTCCACAGGACACGACGCGGAGCAAGTCTCGGATTCCCTCGCGGGCCGTCACGCAAGAGAAGTACTTCGAAAGCCCTTCTCGCTGACCCACCTGGCCGATCTCATTCAACAGATCGACTCCGAAGACCAATCCGCCGCCTGCTGATCCCGACGCGAAAATTTCAAAATCAGGTCAAGTTGCCCTGGTTTTCCGACGTTGGAACCTCCTGCATCAAGTTTCCTGTTGCTGTAAACGCCCGCGTGTTGTAGCTTGGCAGAAGAGGTGTTGGTCGAGGCACGGCCGCCCTTGAGAGAGAAAGTTTCCCCCCCCCGCCGGACCTGAACCTCGCAAACCGAAAGCGTCTCCTCCAATTTCTTCTTGCGGTGAGGGCTTAGCGGGGGGGGCTCTCCCTCTGAGAGAGCTAGGAGATTGAGCGCGAGCACCTTGCCTCCGGGCGCTTGCAAGTAGAGAATGGCTCCAGCGCGGAGGCCCCTTGCTCGCAACCCTTCTTGATGCCTTCTCCGGTCCCGGTGCGGCCTTCATGTACGCGATCACGACCTTGTTGGCCCTGTCCCTGGCCATCACTGTGGAACGGACCTGGCTGCTTTGGTTTCGGTGGCGTGTGAACTCCGACGCCATCGGTGCCATGCTCGACTCCGGTCAGTTTTCAAAGGCAGCCACGGCCGCTGCTGGCACCCCCCTGGGAGATGTTCTTTCGGCGGGTGCCGCCGAGATCCAGCCCGACCTTGCCTGGGACGCAATGTCCACGACGGGCCTCAGGGCAGAAGGGCAGATTCGACGGCGCATCGGGGCCTTGGCCACCGTGTCAAACCTGGCCACCATGCTGGGGCTGCTGGGCACGGTCTATGGGTTGATCCTGGCCTTTACCGGCTTGGGCGATGCAGCCTCTGCCGAGCGGGCTGCACGGCTGTCCGAGGGAATCTCCACCGCCATGGCCACCACCGCCTACGGTCTGTTGGTCGGAATCCCCGCCATGGGACTCCATGCATGGCTGGAGGCGCGGGCCGGCTTGCTGCTCGAGGACATTGAGGTCGCCGCCAGCCGCATCACACTCTCCCTCAAGAGGGCGTCATCGCCTGGTCCCAACGCAAGCTGATTCCCCGGGATCCCACTCAAGGCACGGCGGCCTCCATGTTGGCGGTGGCCTCGCTGCTGTTTCTCTTGCTGCCATTTCTCTTGCTTACAACCTCCTCCCAGAAGCTGGTGGGCCTTCGGATGAAGCTCCAGCTTCCCACCACTGGACAGGTCCAGTCCATGGGAGGGGAGGTGGAGGAGCTGGTGGTACAGCTTGCGCCCACCACAATCCATGTCATCGCATCCATCTCCAGGACCGACATCCGCGCGAGCCCCGACGAGAGGGAGAAACACGAAACACAGCTCACGGATGACGAAAACGGCCTCGACCTGCTCGGCCTTCAGGATGCACTGCGCTCCATCAAGCGGCTGGCTCCGGGCCGCGCTCGCATCCGAATTGTCCCCACGGATGACGTGACAGTCCAGCGCGTGGTGTACGTGATGGATGCCGTGCGCTCCGATGCAGCCGGCCCGCTCTTTCCTGAAGTCGCGTTGGGAGGCCAGCGGTGAGACGCTTGGTCCCTGCCCGCCCCCGCAGGCGAGCCTCGCCGAGGTTCGTGTCCCTGGTGGACGTGCTCACGGTGATCCTGGTGTTCTTGCTGCTCTCCTATTCGTCAGACCCAGCGGTCCGCCCATCCGACCGCGGTTTTGTCCTGCCCACGAGCGCCCATGACGCTACAGCTGACCCCGCCCGGGCAGTCGACATCACCCTGGATGGAATCTATCTGGACGGCTCCCGACGCACGGGCGTTCGCTGGTATCTCGAAAACGACGAGGACCTGGTGCGCGAAATCTACGGTTCCCTCCAGCAAAGACCGGGAGAGAGCCTGCAACTGCGAGCCGATGCCTCGGTTCCCTATCGTGTGGTGCGCAAGGTGCTCTTCACTGCCCGCCAAGCCGGCATCGAGGACATCACCCTGGTGGCCCGAAGCCGCAGCTCCCTTTGACGGGCCTCTTACCCCTCGCGGTCTCTACCGCCTGGCGAATGCGGCGCACCGATCCCGAAGTGTTCGGTCCTCCACCCCCTCGCAGATCTCCCAGGCGCGGGCAGGGTCCAGTCGCTTTGCGTGGGAGCTGACTCCCATCCGGCAGGAGTCCGCCTGGGAGGAACGGGCCTCACAGAACCGAAGGGCCGCCGCCTCCTCAGACTCAGCCAAGGCCCACCCCAGCCCGTGGTGGCAATTCTGGCGGTACAGCGGCTCATGGGTCGGAACGGCGTCACAGATCTGCGCAGCGAGCCGAGAGTCTTTGCGACCCAGGTACTTCCCAAGGCCGTGGTAGCAGGTCTTGCGCTGCAGCGAGGTCCCCTGCTCCAGGTCACACCAGGCCAGCGCAGCGGCCGCATCCACCTGGGCGATCTCTCCATTGACATCGTGCCGGCAAAAGTCGCGCCACATGCCAGCTTGCTCGCAATAGGCCCGGGCAGCCTCAAAGCGGACCTTGGCATGGGCGAGGGCCATGCCAAACCAACACTGGTCATGCCACCTTTTCCTTGGAATCGCCCGGCAGATTCCCTCGGACATGACGGCATCCTGCAGCGCGTGCATTTCCGCCACGTCCGAATGGCACTCCCAACGCCCCTCCGGGTCCGTCACTTCCCCACATGCCGAGAGAGCACCGTCCGGATCCCGCTCCGCCAGCTGCCAGGCCAGAGCGGAGAAGCAGGCGTCCCGGTAGTCAGAAGAGAGCTGCAAGCATCCCTCCCGGGTGACCGGTTCACCTCCCTCCATGGCTTCCGGCGGCTTGGGCGCCCCCTCAGGCTTGGGAGGCACAGCGACCACCTCAGCGATTCTCTGGGGCGGTGGTTCCGCATCCACGGGAACGACCTGCTTCAGCCCCTCAATCCCCGCGAGGCAGACGCCAAGGCAAGCAAGATACAGTGCAAGGAAGGGAGCTGGCGTCACGGGGCTACTGCTGCACGTACCCGATGGTGCGCATGAGCTCCTCCCGCTCGTCGGGGGTCATGCCGGTCTCGTCCTGAAGCTCCGCTTCGACCTCCTCGTTGGGCTCCTCAGCCAACATGTGTTGAAGCCCCGCCAAGATCAGGAGGACCCCACACGAAACAACCAGGAGCATCGGACGCTTCTTCATCGCCGGATAGGATACCGCCCATGGACATGGATTCCGACCCCCCCCCTCCATCAGCGGACCGCCTCTCCCAGCTGAGAACAGGAGACCAGCAGGACTCTGTGGTGGAAACCATCCGCCTCCTGCTTCGGCTGGTGGCCTCCATTCGAGACCGCAGCATGCGCCCCCACGCCCTGCACAACTTCCTGATTCAGCTGGAAGACGTCCTGCTGGTGGCCACCCTGGAGTTGTTGATCCAGCGCGCTGAGCAGGGAAACCCCCAGGCCCGGGCTGCCCTGGTTGAGATGGGGCTGGATCCGGGACTGGTAGGGGCGCTCCCCTACGAGCGGGTGCAGGACCTCTATGGAATGGCCCAGGAAGCCGACCTGCCCCAGGTCGCCGCCCTATTCCTGGCGCCCCGGGTGAACCGGCGCGGCCTGAAGCAGGCATGGCCTGAGAACAACCACATCAACATGCCCCTTGGAACCCGGCGGCAGGCAGCCCGCGGCTCGGATCGTTTTCTGCTGGATCGCCTCCTTCGTGATCGAGACCATCGGGTCATCCAACACCTGCTCGACAACCCCCGCATCACCGAGCGGGACGCCGTGCTCGTAGCCGCCCAGCGCCCCAGCACCGCCGAAGTGCTTGGCTGCGTGGCCGCCCACCGGCGCTGGGCTGCCAGCTATGCGGTCCGAAAGGCCCTTGCGGCCAATCCCTATACCCCTGAGGAAATTGCCATTGGGCTGCTGACCACCCTGATGGTGCAGGATCTAAAGTTCATCATCACCTCAGGGGTACTGCTCCCGGAGGTTCATCGGGCAGCAGAGGAGACATTGGCCCGGCGGCTCTCTCTTCAGCGACGGGCGGACGAGGAGTAGCCCCCTTCAGCCGCTCGGGTGAGCCGCCAACACCGAGTCGTAGATCTCCTCCAGGGCAGCAACACGATCCCTCAGATCGTATTCGCGCACCATCTTCTCCCGGGCAGCGCGCCCCAGCTTGCCCCTCAACTCCGGGGACCGAAGCAGCTGAATCAAGCGGCGAGCCAGCGCCCCTACGTCTCGCTCCGGTACAAGGAACCCGGTGACCTCGTCTTCGATGATTTCCGGAATGCCTCCATGCCAGGTGCCCACCACCGGCACTCCACATGCCGATGCTTCTTTGGGGGCGATCATTCCGCTCTCTCTGTCCTTGTTCCGGGCTACGACGCTTGGAGCGAGCAGAATGGCTGCGGTTCCCAGTGCTTTCCTCACCTTGTCGTGGGAAACAGCCCCGGGAAGAAAAACCCGATCCGTCAGTCCCAGCGTTCGCACCAGTGACTCAAGGCGGGGGCGAAGCCTTCCCTCTCCCAAGAGGGTCATCCGAAACTCAAGCCCCGCGTCCCTAGCCAATGCGGCTGCGCGAAGGGCATATTCATGGCCCTTCTTCTCTACCAGGCGACCCACCATCAAAACTTCCGGCGTGCCCGACAATTCCACCGTCCTTGGAGAGAAGCGGTCAATGTCCACACCAAGACGGTGCACCTTCACCTTTTTCGGAGGGCAGCCCAACGAGATGATCAAATCCCGCAACTCGTCAGAGTCCGCAAGGAAAAGGTGGGTGGCTCGAAAGATCCTCTTCCGGGAGAGCCAAACCGGGAGCCATCGAGGCGAATACCGACCCATCCCCGTGAGCACGCCCACGTCAATGCCGTGAAGTGTCACGACAAGTGGAACCCGGTGCTCCCTCGACCATCGCACTCCATAGTGAGCATCGTAGAAAAAGTGGGCGTGCACCAGGTCAATCCCCCCTGCCGCGAACAATTGGTCAAACCGCTCCGAGCGCTGAGTGGCCCGAAAACGAGCGCTTTGAAGAGGCCGTGGATTGTCAGGCAACTCCTCAATTGCATGTACTGCGTAGCCGGAGAACCGGTCCGTGTTCCAGCGCCTGCGACAGAAGACATGAGGTGTATACCTCTCAAGTGTTCGCAGCTGGTCATGGATGAAGGTCTCGCTGTATCGCAAGAAGTTCGAGCGGATGACCGCCACGCCACCTCGTCTCAAAAGGGGGACTGACCCTTGCAAAACCGACCCTCCCGAAGATGCACGCCCCATTGTGCTCGCCCGGATCAGCGAACAGAAATCCCCTAGCGCCTCCTAGTTCACATACCCCAGGCTTCGAAGGAACTCGATTTCTCCCTGTTCCATTTCAGCGTCTCTGGGTGTATCGAGAGCTTTGGGGGTGTACCAAGATGGCTCGGGGACGGTGACAACGGGCGCCAGGGCCCCCGGTTCAAAAAGGTCCTCCAATACCGCACCCACCATATTTTCGGGAACGGGAAGGCCCAGGGCCGCCAAGATCGTCGGTGCGATGTCGTAGACGGAGGGTCCCTCCAGGAGATGGTTTGCCTTGACCCCGGGCCCCACCGCCAAAAACACGCCATCTGGCGCAAAGTGGTGTTCATGCCCATCAAAGGAGTATCCATGGTCCGAAACCAAGAGGACGAGGGTATCCGGCGCCATTTGCTCCAAGTGCGTTCCCAGCCAGTGGTCGATCTCCTCGTAGGCGTCCAACAGAACCTCTGGAAAGGCGGCAGCTCCACTGTGCCACAGACTCGGGTCCCCTCCTTTCCACAAGCGGTGATGCAGACCGTCCACATAGTGGGAGTAGTGCATGGCCAGGTCCGGAGACGAGGCGGCAAAAAGAGTGTTTGCCACCGACATTTCGCGCTCGGTGCGAGTCCAGATCCCTCTCGCCGAGGGATGCAGCAGTACCTGCGAGTTCTGCCCGAAAACAGGAGACAGGGGAGGAGCCTGTTCGACAAGGCGCTCCACACTGGGGGACGAGAAGCCACCCGGGCCCATGACTGGCTTGGACACCATGTAGCTATCGGAATCCATCGGCAGGGCCGGCCAGGTGGCCCACCAGTTCACAACCCCCACACTCTGGCCGTGGTGCAGGGCAAGATCCCAGAGGGCAGGCGCCTTCCGATCCGGCTGGTGAAAGGTGGTTTTTTCCACCACACCGAGTCTGGCGAGCAAATCCACTGCCCGGCTGATACCGTTCCATGAATTCATGCTGCTGATCCTGGGCCAACTCTTCAGGTAGGACGTCATGCCCGGCAATCGGTACTTGTTCATACCCGTGATTCCATGGGCTTCCGCGTCCAGACCCGTGGCGATGGTGTTCCAAATGGAGGCAGACAGCGTAGGCACGAACGAGCGCAGGTTTGCGCGGGTTCCGACCTCAATCAAACCAGCCAAATGAGGGGCTCTTTCTTGGGAGAGCAGGACCTTGACCACGTGCCAGCTCATCCCATCCAGGCCCAACACAAGAACTCGCTTTGGAGAATCCCCTGCCACCACGTCGTCGAGAACGGCTCGCTCCCCGCGAACGTCAAGCTGCTCCAAGTCAGCGCTCACCGGCTGGGCAGCGGCGTGGGACCACGCAAGAAAGCCCACAGTGAGAAGGCCCCAAGTCATTGCAAATCCAAAGGCAAAACGGCGCTCTTCCCACCACTTCTGCCCCACCCAAAAGGCGGCCATTGGAATCGAGACCAGAACCAGCAGCGCCCCGAGACCCGATGGAGTGAAGAGAGGCACACCCCGCTGGCGAAACGGGGAGTAGGCAATGGGGAACGCCAGAATGCCATTCACCATGACGAACAGGGCAAGGGTGGAAAGAAAAAGGGTCAGCGCCACACTCTTTGGATCGACTCGCCATGAGACCCATCGAGCGCTCAGGCCGCACCCGACCGCGACAAACAACCGCAGCGCCAGCGCCACGGCCATATGGTAGCCCCCGATCCAGGCCAACAGAATGAGGGCCTCCGAGGGGCTGGAAAACAAGCCATTTCTCCACGACAACGACCCCCATGGAACCAGCGAGAGGGCGGTGACGAGAGCAGCCAGCCCAAAGTGCCCTCTTGTCAAGAAGGCCCGAAAGACAAGGAGTGTCGGGGATGGGTGTCGCACGAGAGAGGCGCTATCCACTCCTCCAGCGAACATCAACTGGATTGCCGCCCCCCCCCGCTCCCAAGGGACTTCAGGACCCGTTGATTCCCGTGCCGGAACGTGTCATCAGACCTTCGCAGCACCTGTTCTTGCCTACTGCCAGGACCCACGTGGAAGAGCCCATCCAGATAGCCATTGGCATTATCACCTACAGGCGACCCAAGAGTCTTACTCGTCTCTTTCAGAGCCTGGGTGCGCAGGACCTGGCCGACTGCAACGGCTTCCAGTTCAGAGTCCTGGTGGTCGACAATGACCCTGCTTTCCCCCCAAAAATCTCACTTGAGAACTTGGAGGGCCACGTCCCGTTTCCAGTTCATCTAATCGAAGAAGAGAGACGAGGAATTCCCTTTGCGCGGCAGGCCGTCGTGGACCACCTCGAAGACAGTGACGCGGCCCTGGTCTTCATTGACGACGACGAAATCGCTGACGAGGAATGGCTTGGAAACCTGGTACAGGTTTGGCGAGATACCGGTGCCGAAATCGTCACCGGGCCCGTACATGCTGTTCTTCCGGAAGACGCTCCCGCCTGGGGCCACAAGAGCCGGACCTTCGACTCGTGGAAGACGTATCGGACAGGAACAGAGGTGGGAAAGGCCTACACCAACAACGTGCTGGTGGACCGCAAAGTCCTCCAAAAAGTGCAGCCGGCTTTTGACACGGACTTTCGATACACCGGCTCCTCAGACATCCACTTCTTTCGACGGGCCCGCTCCATGGGGTTTCGAATCGTCTGGTGCCAGGAGGCCCTGGTTCACGAGTTCGTGCCAGCGTCCCGGCTGACCCTGAAGTGGATTCTGCGGCGCGGATTCCGCAACGGAAGCGGCGACACCATCAGCCGACTGAAGAACCGCAGAAGTGTGGGAACAGTGCTCCAGGTGTTGGTGCTCGCGGCGGCCCGGTTCGGCGCGGGCATAGGTTCCATCACCCTGGGCAGTTTGGTTTCTGGATGGCCTCAGCTCATCAAGGGGATTCGCCGCGTGGCGTCGTCCGTGGGCACGCTTTTCGGACTATGGAAGGTCAACCACAACGAGTACCTGGTAGTGCACGGTGAATAGCAAGGCCTCCCCTCCCCTCGTTTCAATCGTGATGCCCAACTTCAACAAGGGCCTGTTCATTGAGGAGGCCATTCAATCGGTCTTGGATCAAAGCCACACGGTCTGGGAGCTTCTCATCGTCGACAACAACTCGTCGGACGGATCCATGGAGATCATCCAGACATTCGCGAACGGAGACGAAAGAGTGACAGCGCTTGTACACAACAGCACCGGGAACCCCGGAGCGGTTCGCAATGCGGGACTTGAACAGGCAAAGGGCGACTTTGTCGCCTTCCTGGACTCCGATGATGTATGGCTTCCTACCAAGTTGGAGAAGCAGCTGACCTTCATGAAAAAAAGGGGGGCAGCAATCTGCACAACCGGCACAACCATTATCAACGAGAAGGGCCAGGTGACAGGAGCCTATTTGCCTTCTTTGGAGACAGCTGGCTGGGACCAGATGCTGGTGGAGAACGTCGTCTCCACGTCCGCGACGATGATCGATCGTCACCAGTGCCCCAACGTCACGTTTCCGCACCTGCCGTACTGCCAGGACTACGCAACCTGGATGAGACTGGTACAGAGAGGGCACCTCGTTCACATTCTGTCGAAACCATTGACCAGGCACCGAATCCGCACCCGATCGTTTCTTTCAGAAAAGATCCAGAAAGCGAGGTACCGCTGGCGAGTCTACCGAGAGGTCCTCGAGATAGGCCGTCCCATCGCATTCAAATGCCTCCTTCGCTACTCCCTCCGCGGCGTGCGAAAGTCGGGAAACTATCTGGGCTTTGGCCACATTCGGCGTCCCTTCCCTTGAGCACCCAAGACCTCCAGGAGGTCCCTCTGACCGCCGTGGCCATCCGTTCTCTTCCGAACTCAGCGGTCAACGGGTACCCGCCACCCAACCATGGGAAGACCCATCTCCCCTGAACCGACCCACGCACGAAAACTGGCAAGTCATTCGTTGTTGAGCCTGTCGGGTGCAGTGATCGGACGTGTTGCGGGTCTGGCGACCATCTGGCTCCTGGCCCGGGTTCTGGGAGCCGCGGACTACGGGCTCTACGTTTTGGCAGCTACCCTGGTCCTGTTCGGCGCGTCTCTGGGCACCCTTGGAAGCGACTCGGCGGCAGTCTTCTACACTGCCAGGCACCGAGAGGAGGCCGCGCCTTCCCCCCTCGGGTCCATGCTGCGCGGTTCACTTCTGCTGGCCTTCACAGGTGGCACCACACTTGCCTGCATCGCCTGGGGCCTGGGCCTCTTTCACCCCTCCATGGGCACGGAGCATCGCGTGTTGGCTGCCTGGGTTGGCGTGGGAATCGTCGCCGGAAGCCTCTCTTCGTTGGCGGGAGGAACCTTGGTCGGCGGTCGCGACATGCGCGGATTCTGGAGCGTGCAGCAAGTAGGACAACCGCTGCTCATCCTGTTCGGCTGTGGAGTCGCCATGGCGCTCGGCTGGGGAGTGATCGGCGCGCTTGGTGCGCTGGTTCTGGCTCGCATGCTGACCCTCCTTCGGGGAGCGCATCGGGTGCGCAGTCTGCTCTCCGCGAGACTCGCCCAAGAGCCCAAACAACCCACTCAATGGCCTGCGTTGCTGAGCTTCTCGCTGCCCCAGTCCCTCTCCGGCCTTCTACACCGCACTCTTCTCTCCGCAGACCTGTTGATGCTCTCCGCGCTGGCGACCCTTTCCGACGTCGGCGTCTACCGAGTGGCCATGGCGCTCGCCATGCTTGGAGCCATGCCACTGGTCGCCATCAACGGTGTTTTCGCCCCCCGAGCTGCCCGGTGGCTGTACGCGGGTGAATTCGAGATCCTTGCCGTGCAACTTCACCGCATGACCCGGTGGGTTGTCATCGGATCGGCTCCCTTGTTTCTTGTCGCGCTACTTTTGCCAGATCTGCTGGTCCAGCTCTTCTCCCATGAGTATCAGAGTGCGGCGACGGTCTTGGCTCTCCTGATTGCGGGCCGAGCCATTCAAGTTCTTCTGGAGCCTGCGGGAACCTGTCTGGCCCATGGCGGCCACGCAGCATTGAACCTGGGGGTCGGAGTCGGAGCGGTCACAATAAACCTGATCCTGAACTGGATCTGGATCCCGGACTGGGGAATGACAGGTGCCGCGCTTGCCAGCAGCCTGGCCCTGATCAGCTGGTCGACGGGCCGGGCCTTCTTGGTCTGGCGACTGTTCCGAGTCACTCCCATTTCGTCAGCGAATGCCCGCATGCTTCTCGTTTGGGGGCTGGCGAGCCTTGCAGCCTGGTACGGAGGAGAGACCGCCACGATGGCTTACCGGCTCGCCACCACCGCAGTCTTGATCCTCGCAAGCACCTGGAGCACTTGGAAGGCAACAGTGGACGAGACCGATCGGGCCTTGCTCCAAGAGGCCACCTCCGGCCTATGGCGACGTTGAGCCTGCCCTCCAACCCGCCCAAACTCCTCTTACAAAGCCCCGAAACAATCGAGGTTCGAGATTCCTTACCGAAAGTGCGACGATCCACCCCCCCCACCCGAGCATCCCCCATAGAAACCGTGGCCAATGCGAGAGGAGCCCCGAGCTGTAGAGCCGAAAAAACCGACTGCGGGAAAAGGCACGCTGATAGACAATCGCCTCCCCCACGAGACGTCCGGCCTCCGATTCATGGTGTCGGAGACGTGCCTCGGGGGTTTGCAAGAGCGTCCATCGAATAGCGACACGAGCACAGAAGTCACCGTCCTCTCCCCGGCAGTAGCCCGGCAGAAACTGTTGAAAGCGCTCCTCTTCAAGAACCTCCCGCCGAAAGGCCATTCGACATCCCTCGAGTAGGGGAACAGAAATGACCTCCACGATATCCTCCACTCTTCTCATGTCCCCATTCGGGTATCCAGCGGTTGGAACCGCGCGCCCCGCGTGAGAAAGGGAGAGAGAGTGGAAGAGCCAGCGCTTCCAACCCGGATGAATCCGAGGGTCGACCAGCGTTCCCGCCACCCCCCCCACAGGCGGAGAGGCCTTCATCGAAAAGGCGGCCATTGCGTGCTCAATATAGTCCACCTCCAGCTCCACATCGTCATCAAAAAAGAAGACGAAGTCCCCCGTGCAAGCACTCACCGCCCGGTTGCGCTGGTGGCAGATCCCCCGCTCGGACGTGAGATACCTCATGGAAATCCCAGACGTTTCCTGGTGAGCCTTTAGTACGGACTCCAGGGCCTTCGACGGCGCTGCATCCACCACCACCACCTCGTCCGGAGTCCAGGTCTGAGCCACAACCGAGGGAAGAAGACGCCGCATCTCCTCCAGCCGATCCAAAGTGACCACCACCACAGAAACTCGTCGGTCCTTCAGGGAGGAGGCAGGTGGATCCGGCACCGAGACCTGCTGCATTGACTGCCCTCCTGTCCATTCGGTATGCTACGCCCCTGGCCCGGTTGGTCCAGACCTACGGCACATCGGGAATCGCAAGATTCCCCGTCTGAGCAGGAGACGCAAATGACTCGTACGCTGACGCTCGTCGTCCTTGGCCTCGTTCTAGGCTGCAACGGAAACAAGGATGACAACCCGGACATGGATGGGGACGGCTACAAGAAGGACATGGATTGTGACGACGGAAACGCCGACATCAATCCCGATGCAGATGAAATCTGCGACTCACTCGACAATGACTGTGACGAGGAAGTGGACGAAGACGCAGTGGACGCCACCACCTACTACGCGGACAGCGACCAGGACGGCTACGGCGATCCCGAAAACTCTATTGTCTCCTGCAGCCAACCCACCGGGTACATCACGGACAACCAAGACTGCAACGACGCCTCGGCCTTGTACAACCCGCTTGCCGAGGAAACAGACTGCGCCGACCCCGAGGACTACAACTGTGACGGATCAGTCGGATACGAGGATGCCGATGGAGATGGTTGGGCTGCTTGCGAGGAGTGCGACGACTCAGAGGCCACAGCCAACCCGGACCAGACTGAAGTCTGCGGCGACGGAATCGACAACAACTGCGACAACCTGACCGACGACTCCACCTCCAGCGACGCCGCCACTTGGTACATCGACTACGATGGCGACGGGTTTGGCAGCACCAGCCTCTCCGTGACCGAGTGTGAGGAACCCACCGGATTTGTGGCCAACGACAGCGACTGCGACGACCTCCACGCGGATGCCTACCCAGATGACCCGAACACCACAGAGGACGATCCTGCCGATGAGAAGTGCGACGGCTACGACAACGACTGTGACGGGGACATCGACGAAAACGACGCCATCGACGCCACCATCTGGTATGCAGATGTCGACACCGACACCTATGGGGACGTTCTGGTCAACACCGTCGCCTGCAACCAACCCTCAGGCTACGTCGACGACAGCTCCGATTGCGACGACACAAGTGCGTCGGTCAACCCCGATGCGGATGAGTACTGCGACAGCGCCGACAACGACTGCAATGGCACCGTAGACGACAATGCCCTCGACGCAACGGCTTGGTACGGCGACGCCGATGGGGACGGGTACGGTGTCTTTACAAGCGCGACAACGGCCTGTTCACAACCCTCCGGGTACGCAGACAACTACACGGACTGCAACGATTCCAACGCAGGCATCAACCCGGGCGCCTCTGAATTCTGCAACGGAATCAACGACGACTGTGATGGGCAGACCGACGAAGCCGATTCAGTGGACGCCGTTCCCTACTACCAAGACTCAGATGGCGACTCTTACGGGAACGCCGCGATCTACCAGTCGTCCTGCCCGAACGCGAACCCCACAGGGTGGGTAGCGGACAGTTCAGACTGTGATGACACCGACTCCCAGACCCATCCAGGTGCCGCAGAAATCTGCAACGACGGGATCGACAACAACTGTTCCGGCCAGACCACACCTTGTACAGGCACCGAGTCCAACGCAGACACCGCCATTACCGGAGGAAGCTACAGCAGGTTTGGCGATGCCTTCGGAACGGCCGACGTTGACGGGGACGGCCAGCTTGACCTCGTGGTAGGTGCCAACACAGCCAACGGATCCAATGAAGGAGAGGTGTATGCCTTCTACGGCCCCATTACTGGAACCACTCTGTCGAGCGCAAACGCTGACATCACGCTTACGGGGCCCTACGAGTCGAAGGCTGGTCGTCAGATCAGCGCCGGTCAAGACATCAATGGCGACGGGCTTGACGATGTGCTTATCGGCGTTCAGAGGTACTACGTAGGAGGCACCGCTTCTTCAAACAAGAATTTCGGAGGCGCAGCCCTCCTGCTGGGCCCCTTCGATCCAAGTGCTACGGATCTGGTCTCAACCGCCGACGTCATTTTGGCTGGAGAATCAAAGAACGACTACGCTGGTGTCACCATCAGCATGGTCGGCAATGTGGTCGGCGATCCCAGCATCGACAACCTTCCAGACATCCTGATCGGATCCGACGGAAACGACAGCAATGGAATGACCCGCAACGGTGCCGTGTACCTGGTGCAAGGCCCAGTCACAACCAGCCCAAACATCTCCGGCAACGAGTTGTCACTGGGAGCCAGCGACGTGGTGAAGTTCACGGGCGTCACCGCCTCCGAAAACATCGGCGCAGCAAGCAATCCCCCTGGAAAGACCATTGGAAGTCCCGGCGACGTAGATGGGGATGGATTCTCCGAAATCCTCGTGGGTTCCTGGGGAAACTTCAACGGCGCCGGAGATGGAGCGGTCTACGTGGTGATGGGAGCCTCTTCCTTGTCCAGCGGCACTTTGGCGGATGCAGACTACATCCTCGCCGGTGCCGGGTCTGAACAAGCAGGCATTAGCGTAGGAACTGCCGGAGACCAGGATGGAGACGGGCTTCCGGAACTCGCAATCGGTGCAAATCTCAACGGAGTGACCGCAACCGACGCAGGTATTGTCTACGTGATTTCCGGCGGAAGCCTTGCATCGGATGTCCTTTCCAACTTGGCGCTGTCCACAGTGTCCGGAGACTTCAACATGCAGCTGGGCACTGCCAGCGCGACCGGTGACGCGAACGGCGACGGCCAGTCGGACCTGGCCGTGTCCAGTTGGAACGCGAACGCCTCCGGCGGCATTATGCTTCTCTACAATGGCCCCCTCTCCGGCAGTTTGACCGCGTCCGATGCGGATGTCCGGCTGAACGGCAACGTTCCCGGAGCACAGTTCGGTTCGGCGCTCGGCTTTGGTGGGGACCTGGGAGGAACGGCTTCCGGACAGGATGCACTGCTGGTCTCCCAGCCACAGAGCGGAACAGAGTCCGTTCACCTGTTCCTTCAGGTCGAATAGCTGGCGGTCTCGAATTGCTTGCTGCGGCGGCCCTTGTCGCGCCCCCCCGACCCGTACGGTCCCCCGCCTGCGGCGGGGGCTTTCGCCCCCCTGCGGGTCGGCGTGCTTCAGCACGCCGTCGCCCGCGGGCCCCCGCCAAACCCGCCTCGCTGGCGCACTACGGGCCCTCGAAACAAAGCCTGGTGAAATATCCGGTCTAGGAGTTCAGCGTCGAATCCACCTCTTCCGCCTCCATCGAAGCAGAGGCGGGCGTCACATCGATCTCCCGGGGGGTGTCCCCTGGCAGCTCGCTGTCCTTCACCGAGTCCTTGAAGCTGCGAATACCCTTTCCGAGGGCCTCCCCGATCCCCGGTAGCTTTCCAGGTCCGAAGAGAATGAGCACGATCACCAGCAGAATGATCAGCTCGGTGGGGCCGGGCATTCCAATCAGCGGCACTACTCCTGCCATGCTGCCTCCTTGGCTCCGAGAGTAGCCCGGTTGACCTCCAAGGTCACATCTGGACGGTTTCGCCGCACCAGTGACAGGCCACCTCTTCCACCCCTTCCCGCTGCTTCACCATGCCCCCGCAAGCTTGGCAAGGCGTCTTGGCCACAACCCGTGCCCGCTCCTGGGCGAGGCGCAGGGAAATGGTGGACGCATCCGCATCTTCCGCCAACCCGAGCACCGCCCGAATCTCCTCCGTTTCCAGGCTCAATTCCACCCCGGCAGCCTGGCCCCTAAGTACATCCAGAAGAATGGCCCGCAACAAGCGCACCTCGGCCTTCAGCTCTGCGATGCCTTCCAGGGGAAGATCTTGTGACCCCTTTCGACCGCCCAATTTCATACCACCGCCTCCTTGCTTCCCACTACAAACCGACCGTCCCGCACCACGGCCTTCACTCGGTGTCCCCCCATGTATTGTACGAGAACCTCGTGGCGCGCCGGCTCTCCTGGCGGGGGAACCACAAGGGCAAGATCCCCGACAGACCCTGGGCCCAACCACCCGAGATCGGTTCGCCCCAGCGCCTTTCCGGCACTGCGGGTCACGCCTGCCAGCGCCTGCTCCACGCTCAAGCCCATCCGCACACACGCCAACGTGGCGCAAGCCCAGAGGTCTCGTACCGGCGAGCTCCCTGGGTTGAAGTCCGTGGCCACCGCCAGCTCCACCCCAGCCTCCAACAACTCCCCCACCGGCGGAGGGTCATCTCCCAGGTAGGTCATTGCCCCCGGCAAGAGGACCCCGATGGTCCCATGGGTAGCCATGGCGTTGATTCCATCAGCATCGATGCGCTCCAGGTGATCTGCAGAAGCACAACCCAACCCCGCCGCCAGCCCGGCGGCACCGGTGTACTCCACTTGTTCGGCGTGGACCCTTCCCACCAACCCCCCGGAGATGCCGGCTCCCAAAATCCGTTCACACTCCTCCAGGTCAAAGGCGCCTCGATCGCAGTAGACATCCACCCCATCCGCCCACTCCAGCGCGAAGGGCATCATTTCCTCGAGAATGCAGGTGACGTAGGCCGCCCGATCTCCCCGGAATTCCTCCGGGACCGTGTGGGCCCCCAAAAATGTCGAAACAACCCGGGTAGGCAGCTCTTGCTCTCGCAGCAGACGGAGCATTCGCCGCTCGTGCATCGGCTGGAGCCCGTACCCGGTCTTCACCTCCACGGTGGTGACACCTCCCCCAAGAAAACCCCTCAGCCGCTGGCGAAGCAAGTCGGTCAACAGCTCGTCGCTGGCGGCGCGAGTGGCGGTCACCGTGCTTAGAATCCCCCCTCCTGCTTCCAGGATTTCCGTGTAGGAGATCCCCGCAAGTCTCTGGGAGAACTCCTCGGCCCGACTTCCAGCAAAGAGCGAGTGGGTATGGCAATCCACCAGCCCGGGAACCCCCACACAGCCGGATCCATCTAAAGAAACGGTCGCCTCAGGTGCCTCCTGGCTGGGCCCGACCCATGCACAGCGCCCCCCAGCAAAGACCACTGCAGCGTCTCGCAGGATTCCAAGCTCCCCCTCTCCAAGACCGGGATCCAGGGTGCACAACTCATCAATGTCCGTGACTCGCAGGTCCATGGGGTTTTCTACTTGCTCTCTCGCAGTTGCGACCGCCGCAACCAGCATGCTACATGGCGCTGTCCCAACCGGGTGGATTCTGGCTCGAACCCGGAGATTTCATTGCCTTACGGAGGCCCCAATGTCCCGATTCGTCCTCATTCTCTCCCTTTTCTCCCTAGGTTGTTCGAACAACACCTACAACCAGGGCGGCGACCTGAAATGGGATGACACAGCCGAGGACACAGCCACCGAGTCTGATGCGGACACCGACGCAGACGCAGACGCGGACGCGGACGCAGACGCAGACGCAGACGCAGACGCAGACGCAGACGCCGACGCAGACGCAG
>CAZRYF010000015.1:53245-70504 GCA_964604165.1 uncultured Enterobacterales bacterium | reverse complement strand
CCGGTGTATTTCCTTGTGCCGGCGCGAGACAGGGGTGGTAGGGCGAGCAGGTACGTCGCAGTCGTCCGCCGTCAGCACCGTGTCGCAGTCCGCATCGGTTGCCACGGTCGTAGAGCTGGCGTCATTGTCGTCGCAGTCGTCCGCCGTCAGCACCGTGTCGCAGTCCGCATCTGTGGCCACCGTTGTGGAGTTGGCGTTGTTGTCGTTGCAGTCCAGCGCGGTCACCGTGCCATCGCAGTCGCCGTCGGTCAGCTGGGTGGTCGAGGCGCTGTCCGTGTCGTCACAATCCTGCGGGTTCCCCACGTACCCATTCGGCTGGGTGCAGCCGGTCCTGGTTCCCGTCACAACCCCATAGCCATCTGAATCGGCGTCCCCGTACCAGGTACCCGCGTCGATGGCGCTGGCCTCGTCGACCGTGCCGTCACAGTCGTTGTCCACCCCATCACACAGCTCGTCCACCCCCGGGTAGATCTGCGCCGAGGTGTCGTCGCAGTCCGACAGGTTCGACACATGGGCGGTGGGCTGGGCACAGGCGGCCTGGGACGAATTGGCGTCGCCGTACCCGTCCCCATCGCCATCGGCGTACCAGGTGCTGGCGTCTACCGCATCCGACTCGTCCACCTGGCCGTCACAGTCGTTGTCCGCCCCATCGCAGGTCTCCAGGGCGCTGGGGTTGTTGACCGAGGAGGTGTCGTCACAGTCGCTGCTGTTGCCGACGTAGCCCGCCGGTGCGTTGCACTCCTGGGCTGTACTGTTGGCGTCGCCGTACCCGTCCCCATCCGCATCCGCGTACCAGTCGCTCTGCACGCCCTCATCCACCGCGCTGTCGCAGTTGTTGTCGGCGCCATCACAGATCTCCGATGCACCCGGGAAGCTCGTGCCATCCAGGTCATCACAGTCCCCGTCGTTGCTTACGTACCCACTGGGCGCGTTGCACGCGTCCTGCTGGAACTGCTGGCCGCCGTATCCGTCCCCATCCGAGTCCGCGTAGAAGGTGGACGCGCCGGTCACATCCGGGTCCGTGTCGTCCGTCCAGCCATCACAGTCGTTGTCGATGCTGTCGCAGACCTCTACCGCACCGGGGTTCACCGCGGGGTCGCTGTCGTCACAGTCTGTGGCGTCCCCTGTGAACCCTGAGGGGGCTGCGCAGGCATCGAGGGTGGTGTAGGCGTCTCCATACCCGTCCTGATCGTCGTCCTTGTACCAGGCCTGAGTGTCCACGGCGTCGTCCTCGTCCACCTCGCCATCACAGTCATTGTCCACCCCATCACAGGTCTCGATGGCGATGGGGTTGGTACTGGCCACTGTGTCGTCACAGTCCTCACAGGCCGGAAACCCATCCGCATCCTGGTCCGCATAGGCCACGGATCCATCGCAGTTGTAGTCGGCCGGGTCCGTACAGTCTGGCTCCGGGGCCCCCGGGTAGAAAGATGCGCTGGTGTCGTCGCAGTCAAACCCATCCGCCTGGGCTTCCACGTAGCCGGAGGGGGCCTCGCAGCCCTCCACCGTGTCGGCCTCCTCCCCGAACCCGTCTTCATCCCAGTCCGCGTAGTAGGAGGTGGTCACCCCGTCATCGATCTCACCGTTGCAGTCGTTGTCCTGCTCGTCGCAGACCTCCACGCCGCCGGGGTGGGCATCCGGGTTGTCGTCATCACAGTCCTGGCAGGCCGGGTAGTGGTCGCCGTCCTGGTCGGAGAAGGCCACCGACCCATCGCAGTTGTAGTCGTTGGGGTCGTTGCAGTCCGTCTCCGCAGCACCCGGGTAGAAGTCCGCGGAGCCATCGTTGCAGTCAAATCCTGCCGCTTGGGCCTCCACCATGCCCGTGGGAGCGCCGCTGCAAGTCACCACCGCGCCCTCTTCTACCCCAAACCCATCCCCATCCGCATCCGTGTACCAGGTCTGCCAGGTCGCCCCGTCGTCCACGGTGCCATCGCAGTTCTGGTCCACGCCATCGCAGTCTGTGTCCGCTGCATCCGGGTGGATCTCCGGGTCCGCGTCGTCGCAGTCCTCGCCCTCCACAAAACCGTCCCCATCCGCATCCACCGGCTCCGCGCTCTCGGTGGTGCCTGAGTCGGTTTCGATTCCTTGCGTGTCCAGGGTGAGAACGTCCTTCTCGATCCCGGGGCACCCCACCAAAAAAACAAACAAACCAGCTGTGGTTCTCATCCCCTCTCCCCTTCTTGTGCCGAGCTATCGGATCCAGATGCGCATGGGATGACCCCAATGCCCGGCATAGCCAGTAACCATTACGCTGCCGCCGTCACAGGTACAGATTCCCGTGTAGGCGGGGCTGCTGTTGCCGTTGGTGCGCATATGCCAGCTACAACCTCCCCCGGTGGTCATTCCCTCCAGGTTGGTGGTGGAACCCACATTGATGATGCGTCCGTTGGAGCAGCTCTGGGTCATGGCTTCATCGGCACAGACCTGGGTGCTCGCCTGGCTTCCATCCGAGGAGAACCAGAGGGCAAAAGAGGTGGCGTCCACGGTCTTGAACCAGGTCTGCTCCACGGTGGCGTCTGCCTGGGCATGAAGGGAGAAGCGGCTCTGCACCCCCCCCTGGCTTGCGATGTAGCCGGAGAACGCCGCCACCCCGAAAGCCGAGGGAGACGCGTTGTCGGTCGAGGTGTTCGTGGTCAGGGCTGTGGCGTCGTACCCATTGGTGAACCAGTCGTCGGGTTCGTGCACGCTGGCCTGGTTGGCGCGGTGCACCAGGCCCACCAGGGTCCAGCCGCCCCCGTCCGAGGTCATGTCGCAGTACGTCTCAAAGGCCCCCGAACCGTCCTGGTCCGGGTCGAGCCAGTAGGTTCCGTCTCCCGAGCCGGGCAGGGCAGTCAGAATGGCCTGGCAGCTCTCTCCGGCGCAGACCGCACCCGACCCCAGACTCCCCACTCCATCCACGGTGCCATCGCAGTCGTTGTCCAGACCGTCGCAGAGCTCTGTCGCCGAGGGATTCACCGCCCCATCGGAGTCGTCGCAGTCGTCGGCGCCTGCGACATAGCCGCCGGGCTGGTTGCAGGAGGTGGTCGTCGCGTTCGGGTCTCCGTGGCCGTCTCCATCGCTGTCCAGGTAGAAAGTGCTCCCCACCCCATCGTCCACGAGCCCGTTGCAGTCACTGTCCACGCCATTGCAAGCCTCCGCGCCTCCGGGGCTCACGGTCGCGTCCCCATCGTCGCAGTCCGAGGCGTTGGCGGCGTATCCCGAGGGCACCGAACAGGCGCTCACCCATCCTGCGAGGCTCCCGTACCCGTCCCCGTCGCTGTCCAGGTAAAAGATCCCCCCGTTGATGGCGTCCTCATCCACGGCCCCGTCACAGTCGTTGTCCACCGCATCACAGATCTCGTAGGACCCCGGGTGGGTCGCGGCGTCGAAATCGTCGCAGTCCGAGGCGTTCTCCACGTAGCCCGTGGGCATGTCGCAGGATTCTTGCGACACGCTTCCGTTGCCATACCCATCCCCATCCGAGTCCTGGTACCAGGTCGCTTGGACGCCCTCGTCCACCTGGGTGTCACAGTCATTGTCCACGCCGTCACAGACCTCGGACCCGCCCGGGTGGCTCGATGCGTCCAGATCGTCGCAGTCGTCGGCGTTGGTGACAAAGCCCGCCGGGGCAGAGCATGCGACCTGCTGGTACTGCTGCCCACCGTACCCATCCCCGTCCGAGTCTCCATAGAAGACGGTTCCGCCCGAAAGGGACGGGTCGGCGTCGTCCACCAGGGCATCGCAGTCATTGTCGAGGCCATCGCAGGTCTCGAGGGCACCGGGATGTACCGACCCATCTGTATCATCACAGTCCGAGTCGTCGGACACGTAGCCGGAGGGTGCCTCGCAGGCCTCCACCGAAACGGCATCATCGCCCGTGCCATCTACATCTGAGTCCGCGAACCAGGTCACGGCGTCCACCGCGTCGTCTTCGTCCACGGTGCCGTCACAGTCGTTGTCCACGCCGTCGCAGACCTCGGTGCCCAGGGGGCTCACGGTGGGAGACCCATCGTCGCAGTCCTCGCAGGCGGCGAACCCGTCCCCATCCGCATCGGAAAAGCCCACGGAGCCATCGCAGTTGTAGTCCGCCGGGTCCGTGCAGTCTGACTCGTCGGCGCCCGGAAAGAAGGCTGGGTTCAAGTCATCGCAGTCCGTGTCGTCCGCCACGCTTCCCTCCGGCGCCTCACAGGCAAGCTCCGAGGACGCGGGATTGCCGAACCCGTCTTGGTCCAGATCGGCGAACCAGGTGCCCTGCCCCTCCACGGAGTCGTCCGCATCATCCACGAGGCCGTCGCAGTCATTGTCGATGCCATCACAGGTCTCCTCCGCCCCCGGATGCACCGACCCATCTGCATCGTCACAGTCCTCCTCAGCGAAGAAGCCGTCCCCATCCACATCCACTGGCTCTACCTGGGTGTCGACGGCAGTGTCCGGGACGCTGTCCACCGTGCCGGCTTCTTTTTCGCCCTCTGTGCCTCGACAAGAAGCCATGAGGAGGAAAGCCAAGGGAAGAGAACGCATGAGAGCCCCTTTCTGGAAAAAAGTGTCACTTCACCCAGAACAGCCAGACGCCGTAACCGGACTCGTGGTAGTTGCAATTGCCATTGCCCGTGCAGTCGGTCCAGCCGTAGGGAAGATTGGGAATGCCAGCCCAGAAGCTGTGGGAGGTGTCGTTGAGGATCGTGGTCTGGCCATAGGGCAGGTAGTTGTAGTAGCTACCGCTGGAGGTACACCCTACGCAGCAACTTCCCCCCGCACTACAGGGATCTCCCCAGGGGTTTGTGGACTGGGTGTAGGGGGCATTCTGGTTGCTGCTTGTCCACCCCACCGAGTGGGCGACATACGCCCCCCCATAGCTGTTGTTGTTCTCCTGCAGGTAGAGGACATCGCCCTGGGTGTGGGTGAAGCTCACAGAGTTGTCGTTCGCGAACCAGGACATGAACAAATTGCCAGAGAAGGTGCCGTCCTTGGTGAAGCTGTAGCTGGCGCCACGCAGGTTGGTCGCGTTGTTCTGGTAGTTGAACATCTTGGCCTCGACCCGGGTCTGGCTGACTCCGGTGCCCATGGCCCGGCAGAACTGCCCGTAGTTGAGGGACTCGGATGCGTCCCAGGCCGCCGTGGAGGCCGCCGGCGCGTCCGTCTCGAACACATAGTCACTGTCACTGTTGAGCCTGGCCTGGAAGGCATAGGCGTCCTCGTCATACAGCATGTGGGCCGGCACATAGCCCTTGGTCAACGAGGCGCAGAGGGTCTCTCCCCCGTTGCTCATGTTGCAGCGAACCTCCATCGGGGAGGAGCCGGTCGGGTCGATAAAGTAGTTTCCATCGGCCAGGGTGGCGTCCGCGGTGTAGAGCGCCAGGCAGGTCTCCGCGGCGCAGTCGGCGCCGATTCCCAGGAGCCCCTCGTCTGCGGTGCCGTCGCAGTTGTTGTCCACGCCGTCGCAGGTCTCGGTGCCGAGGGGGTTGGCGTCTGCGCTTGTGTCATCACAGTCGGTGTTCAAGGAGGAGAACCCCGGCGGGACGCTGCAGGCATTGGCCGTGGAGTTGGCGGTGCCGTAGCCGTCCGCATCGCTGTCCTGGTACCAGGTCGGTGCATCCGCCGCGTCGTCCTCGTCCACAGTTCCATCGCAGTCGTTGTCCACCAGGTCACAAAGCTCGGTGCCCGCCGTGTTGGTGGTGGCGCTGGTGTCGTCGCAGTCCGTGGCGTCCTCCACATACCCGGTGGGTTGTGCGCAGCCGAGGGTCTGGTTGGAGGCGTTGCCATACCCGTCCGCGTCCAGATCCTGGTACCAGGTCTGTGCATCGGCTGCATCGATTTCGTCCGTGGCGCCGTCACAGTCGTTGTCCACCGCGTCGCACAGTTCGGTGGCCGCGGGGCTCACCGCGCCGTCTGCATCGTCGCAGTCTGAAGCGTTGTCCGCGTACCCTGTCGGTGCATCGCAAGCGGTGGTGCTGCTCGAAGCGCTTCCGTAGCCATCGGCGTCCCCGTCGATGTACCAGGTCGTGGCGTTGATCGCGTCCTCGTCCACCGAGCCGTCGCAGTCGTTGTCCACCGCGTCACAGACCTCGTAGGAGCTGGGGTTGGTGGCCGCGCTGAAGTCGTCGCAGTCCAGGGCGTTGCCCACATGCCCGCTGGGCGCATCACAGGACACGGTGGAGACGGCGCCGTTGCCAAACCCATCCGAGTCGGAGTCCTGGTACCAGGTGCTGCCCACGCCCTCGTCCACATCCGCATCACAGTCGTTGTCGGCGCCGTCGCAGACCTCGCTGGCCCCGGGATGGCTGGCGGAGTCCACGTCATCGCAGTCATCTGAATTGGTGACGTACCCGGCCGGGGCCTCGCAGGCGGCCACCTGGAACTGCTGCCCGCCGTAGCCGTCTCCATCCGCATCGCCGTAGTAGGCGGTGGTGCCGGTCACATCCGGATCGTCGCTGTCCACCAGGGAGTCGCAGTCGTTGTCCACGCCGTCGCAGGTCTCCTCCGCCCCCTCGTAGGTCGTGGCCACCGCATCATCGCAGTCCTCGCACGCGGCGAAGCCGTCCCCGTCTGCATCGGCGTATCCCACGGAACCATCACAGTTGTAGTCCGCCGGGTCGGTGCAGTCGGCCTCGCTGGCCCCCGGGTGGTAGGCCGGATCGGCGTCGTCGCAGTCACCGCCCACCAAGGCGTAGCCTGCGGGCTCGTTGCAGGCGGTCTCGGTGGTGTCGTCGACCCCGAACCCGTCCCCATCTGCGTCCTGGTACCAGGTCGCCACGTCCGTGGCGTCGTCCTCGTCGGTGGCACCGTCGCAGTCGTTGTCCACCCCGTCACAGACCTCGCTGGCGTTCGGGTGAACCTCTGGATCCAGGTCGTTGCAGTCTCCATTGCCCTCTACGTGATCCTCGGGGCGGGCACAGTCCTCGCTGTCCCGATCCGGGTCCCCTTCCCCGTCCCCATCCGCATCCAGATACCAGGTGGACAACAAGCCCTCGTCCACCGACCCATCGCAGTTGTTGTCCACACCGTCACAGGTCTCTGCGGCGCCCGGATACACGGAGGCTTCCGTGTCATCACAGTCCACGTCCGCATCGAAACCATCCCCATCTGCATCGACAGTGGCCACCGAGTCCTCTGCAGGCTCACCGGTGTCCGAGCTGCTGGTGTCCTTGGGTTCCTCGCCGCGACAGGCGACGAGAAGGGTGAACAGAATCGCAAAGGTGCGCATTTCAACTCCAGGGAATGCGAGTGCCGGACGAACATCCTACCAGTGGCTGACCGTTCTCGGCGGGTCTATGGGGTGTAGTGGCCCGGGCTCACCGTGCCCGGAACAGAGAGGGATGCGCTGTCCAACCAGATGACGCCATCGGCCCCGTTTCCGCCGGTGCCCGCAATGCCCCCGTGACCACAGTAGTCAGGCACCCCCCCGGCGCCCCCATCGCAGTAAAGGGTGCCGGAGACCTCCAGGCTGTCCGCGACCAGCCAGAGGGTGCCGCCCGAGCCCGCGCCGCCGCCGCCGCCGTGGTAGCAGCTGGAACTGGTGTTGCCCCCCCCGTTTCCACCTCCGCAGAGAATCGTGCCCGCGACCTGGATGGAGTCCGCCTCCAGGTACCAGGCCCCTCCCCCGCCGCCACCGGCGCCGCCGGAGGAGTTGTAACCGCTCCCCCAGCCGCCGCCGCCGCCTCCCGATCCCGCTGTCAGCGTGGGGGTCGAAGTGTTGCTCACCGCGGTGCCGCCCGCACCGCCCGCATAGGCGGAGTAGCTTCCCCCAGAGGACGTGCCGTCGTCCCCTGCTACAGCCTGGCCGCCCCCCCCGCCGCCGCTTCCAGAGGAGTAGCTGATTCCGCCAAGCCCTGGGGAGGCCCCCGAACCTGAAGGGGCTGTGACAGGGCCGGAGCCTTCATAGTCGTCGCCGTCTCCACCCGCGCCGCCCCCACCGCCACCGCCCGCGCCACCCACCGGAGCTCCACTGCTCCACGCTCGGATGGACTCGCCATCGGCGCCCGACAGGTCCACGGTGCCGTCGATCTGCACCGCACCGAGCACCCACACCTGCAGTGCATCTCCTCCAGTGACCGTGACCGTGACCCCGCTGCTCACCGTGAACGAGGAGTACTCCCAGTCTCCTGCAGTCAGGGAGGTGCTCCCGCTGGCCAGAAAATCCCCGTGGTAGCCGGCGCCATCACAGTCGTTGTCCACCCCATCCACGACTTCGCCGGCGGTTGGGTTTACATCGGAGGCGGCGTCGTCACAGTCCGTGTTTAGTGACGAGTAGCCGTTAGGGGTGGAGCAGGCCGTGACCGAGACCGTACCGGATCCGTAGCCGTCCGCATCGCTGTCCTGGTACCAGGTCGGTGCATCCGCCGCGTCGTCCTCGTCCACAGTTCCATCGCAGTCGTTGTCCACCAGGTCACAAAGCTCGGTGCCCGCCGTGTTGGTGGTGGCGCTGGTGTCGTCGCAGTCCGTGGCGTCCTCCACATACCCGGTGGGTTGTGCGCAGCCGAGGGTCTGGTTGGAGGCGTTGCCATACCCGTCCGCGTCCAGATCCTGGTACCAGGTCTGTGCATCGGCTGCATCGATTTCGTCCGTGGCGCCGTCACAGTCGTTGTCCACCGCGTCGCACAGTTCGGTGGCCGCGGGGCTCACCGCGCCGTCTGCATCGTCGCAGTCTGAAGCGTTGTCCGCGTACCCTGTCGGTGCATCGCAAGCGGTGGTGCTGCTCGAAGCGCTTCCGTAGCCATCGGCGTCCCCGTCGATGTACCAGGTCGTGGCGTTGATCGCGTCCTCGTCCACCGAGCCGTCGCAGTCGTTGTCCACCGCGTCACAGACCTCGTAGGAGCTGGGGTTGGTGGCCGCGCTGAAGTCGTCGCAGTCCAGGGCGTTGCCCACATGCCCGCTGGGCGCATCACAGGACACGGTGGAGACGGCGCCGTTGCCAAACCCATCCGAGTCGGAGTCCTGGTACCAGGTGCTGCCCACGCCCTCGTCCACATCCGCATCACAGTCGTTGTCGGCGCCGTCGCAGACCTCGCTGGCCCCGGGATGGCTGGCGGAGTCCACGTCATCGCAGTCATCTGAATTGGTGACGTACCCGGCCGGGGCCTCGCAGGCGGCCACCTGGAACTGCTGCCCGCCGTAGCCGTCTCCATCCGCATCGCCGTAGTAGGCGGTGGTGCCGGTCACATCCGGATCGTCGCTGTCCACCAGGGAGTCGCAGTCGTTGTCCACGCCGTCGCAGGTCTCCTCCGCCCCCTCGTAGGTCGTGGCCACCGCATCATCGCAGTCCTCGCACGCGGCGAAGCCGTCCCCGTCTGCATCGGCGTATCCCACGGAACCATCACAGTTGTAGTCCGCCGGGTCGGTGCAGTCGGCCTCGCTGGCCCCCGGGTGGTAGGCCGGATCGGCGTCGTCGCAGTCACCGCCCACCAAGGCGTAGCCTGCGGGCTCGTTGCAGGCGGTCTCGGTGGTGTCGTCGACCCCGAACCCGTCCCCATCTGCGTCCTGGTACCAGGTCGCCACGTCCGTGGCGTCGTCCTCGTCGGTGGCACCGTCGCAGTCGTTGTCCACCCCGTCACAGACCTCGCTGGCGTTCGGGTGGATTCCGTCCTCCAAATCATCGCAGTCCCCCCCCACCTCCACGTGTCCATCCGGGGCGTTGCAGGCATCCACCTCTGTGTCCGGGTTGCCGTGGCCGTCCCCATCCGCATCCAGGAACCAGGTAGACAACAAGCCCTCATCCACCTCCTGGTTGCAGTTGTTGTCCAGCCCATCACAGACCTCGGCGGCGCCAGGGTAGATGGTCACGTCTGCATCATCACAGTCCACATCGCTCTCAAACCCGTCGCCGTCCGCGTCTACGCCGGACACCACGGTTCCGGTGTCATCCTTCACCGGGTCCTTGCCAGAGTCTTCTCCCGGAGTGCGACAGCCAGCGAGAAACAGAACGGCCAAAAGCGATGCACAGCGCATGGGAGTCTCCAGGTTCGGGGTGCCGCCCTCATCCTACCAAGAAGCGGGGGGCCACTCTGGTAGGGTGGTGCTACTGCACGGAGTCTTCATGCGACGCACAATCCCCGTCCTGCTCCTCCTGTCCATCTCCTGCCGTTCCAAGGACGACTCGATCCAGGTGGGAGGACTGAATGACACGGGATCAGACACCGCCCCCGCAGACACAGCAGACTCGGACGACTCGGGCGCCACCGTTGACACGGAGGACACCGCCGTGGAGGACCCGGATCTGGATGGAGACGGCGCCCCTGCAAGCGAGGACTGCGACGACACCGACCCCCTCATCTTCCCCGGCGCCTCCGAGACCTGCGACGGCATTGACAACGACTGTGACGGGCGGGTGGACGACGCGGACGTGGACCTGCAGGGCACCAGCCCCTGGTACGCCGATGCGGACGGCGACGGCTACGGCAACGAGGCCTATTCAACCTACGCATGTGAAGCCCCCGATGGACACGTGGCCGATCACACGGACTGCGATGACTCGGATGCAGCCTTCCACCCCGGTGCAGACGAGTCGGACTGCACGGACCCGGCCGACTACAACTGCGATGGTTCGGTGGGGTACGCGGACGCGGACGGCGACGGATTTGCGGCCTGCGTGGATTGTGATGACACAGTCGCCACCCGCAGCCCCCTGGGCACGGAGGTCTGCGATGGAGCGGACAATGACTGCGACGGCACCGTGGACAACGACAGCGCCGTGGATGCAGCCACCTGGTACGCCGACACAGACAACGATGGGTACGGCGACGCCGGAGTGACCGCCATCGCCTGCAACGCGCCCAGCGGTCATGTGGACAATGACAGCGACTGCGACGACACAAACTCCGCCGTCCATCCGGGGGCCACCGAGATCTGTGACGGCGTCGACAACGACTGCAGTGGAGACTCGGACTCGGACGCAACGGATGCCTCGTCCTGGTACCTGGACTATGACGCGGACGGGTTTGGGGGAACCTCCGTCGGTGCAACCGCCTGTTCAGCACCCCCCATGCACGTGGCAGACAACACGGACTGCGACGACATGGATGCGACGAGCTACCCGGGCGCCTCGGAGATCTGTGATGACGTGGACAACGACTGTGACGCCCTGACGGATGAGGACGATCCGGACCTTGTCAACGCGCCCACCTGGTACGCGGACAGCGACGCCGATGGCTATGGCGACGCGGCCCTTTCTGCCCAGGCCTGTTCCGCACCCACAGGACACGTGGCAGACCTTACGGACTGCGACGACACCCTCGACAAGGTCCACCCAGGCGCCCCGGAGACCTGCGAGGGCATCGACAATGACTGCGACGGCCACATCGGATCCGGCTGGCAGGACGATGCAGATGGGGATGGCGTCGTGAATTGCATCGACAGTACCGTCTACTCCCAGGACTTCGATTCGGGGTGGAGCGACTGGTCGACCGTAGATCTCGGCGGAGGAAACGCCCCAAACTGGTCAATCAACTCAGGCTACTTGTACGAAGGCTCCAACGCCGCAGACTCTTTCGCACTCTCCGCAGACCTGGGCGACCTGGATGCATTTTCCATCTTGGTGGACATCTACAACAACACCACTGCCAACAACTACTCAGGCATCGTGTTCGGCTATACCGACCCGTTGAACTACTGGTACCTGCGCTGGAGCGACCCCACCAACCACTATGGGTCTGGGGCCGACTTGAAGCTGATTCAGGTCGCAATGGGAACGACCACCACCGTTGCCCAGGACGACGGAACCGTTCAGCTCTACACAAGCACAGCCCAGTGGATCCCCTTGAGCGTTCAAGTGACCGCAACAGAGATTGTCGGCACCTGGAATAGCACCGAGATCATTCGCCACACCCACGGGTTGCCCCTGCCCCTGGGGCTCGGCCAGGTGGGGTTGACCACCTATGACAACGACAGCGGCGTCTTCTATGACAACCTGGTGATCACCAACCCCTAGGCGCCTCTACCGCACCCAGAGCGCCCCCCAGGTGCTGTTGTCGTGGACCCCTGAGTTGTTGTTGTGGTTCACGCTGGTCACCGCGTTGACGCCGTTCCAGGCGCCGCACTGATCGCATGCCACGCAGACATCGGACTCATTCAAGGTCGCGTGCCAGTCCATTCCCGAGTTGTAGTTGGTTCCCCACTGTCCCATCCCCATGGAGCCGCAGCCCGTTGCGGAGATGGAGATCATCGACGAGTCGTTGTGGTTGCCGCTGAAAGCGCAGGTGTCGCTGGAGTTGGGATCGCCCACATAGAACCCGAGCATGCCGTTGGAGGCATAGGTGGCGCTGCTCGAGGCGATCTCCGCATCACCAGGGCCCAGGACCGCCGTGGTCTGGCAGGTGGAGAAGCTGGTCATCAGGGCCAGGAGGGTGTCTCCTCCCAGGGGCGTATCAAAGGAGACGAAGCCGTTGGCGTCGGTGACCATCAGGTCGGTGCCCACCACCGCCGAAAAGGCCTCGGACTTGAAGTCCGCGCCCGTGTAGGTCAACAAGTCCCCAAAGGTGCTGTCATTCTGCCAGTGGGTCACACCCTCGGGACGGCTCCAGTGCACAGTCCCATCGTCATTCACAAAAGACGCTACAAGGGTCCACCCTCCCCCATCGGTGGTCATGTCACAGAGAGCATCAAAGACCCCCACCCCATCCTGCTCCGGGTCCATGGAGACCGCCCCATCCTGGGTGGCCACCCCCGCGTCCAGGGCGTTCTTGCAGCTTGTGGGCACGCAGCCATCATCTGCCGTCCCGTTGCAGTCGTTGTCCAGGCCGTCACAGACCTCCTGGGTCCCGGGAACCGCCCCGTTGGAGTCCAGGCAGTCGTCGCCGTTGTCCACGTGGCCCGTGGGCTGGGAACAGGCATCCACGCTGCTGGCGGCGTCCCCGTAGCCATCAGCATCGGTGTCCACGTACCAGGTGGTGGCGTTGATGGCGTCTTCATCGACGCTGCCGTCACAGTCGTTGTCTGCACTGTCACACACCTCGTAGGCGGCGGGGTTGGTGGCGGCGCTGAAGTCATCGCAGTCCAGGGCGTTGGCGACATACCCGGACGGAACCTCGCAGGCCTCACTGCTGACCGCGCCGTTGCCATAGCCGTCGTTGTCCCCATCCTCGTACCAGGTGAGAAACACGCCCTCGTCGATTGCCAGGTCACAGTCGTTGTCCGCGCCATCACAGATCTCCGAGGCGCCCGGGTAGCTGGAGCCGTTCAGATCGTCGCAGTCATCCGAGCTGGCGACATACCCGGCCGGGGCACTGCAGGCCTGGACCTGGAATTGGCTGCCCCCATGGCCGTCCCCATCGGCATCGGCGTACCAGATGGAAGTGCCCGACACGTCGGGGTCTGCATCGTCCGCCCAGCCGTCGCAGTCGTTGTCGATGCCATCGCAGGTCTCGGTCGCGCCCGGGTGCAAGTCCGCCGATGTGTCGTCGCAGTCCGTATCGTCCGCCACGTGTCCTGTGGGTGCGGAACAGGCCTCCTCAGACAGGGCCGCGTCGCCATAGCCATCAGCATCGCTGTCCGCATACCAGGTCGCCGCGTCCACCGCGTCTTCTTCGTCCGTGGCCCCATCGCAGTCGTTGTCCACGCCATCGCACACCTCGGTGCCCAGAGGGCTCACGGAGGCGGCGGCATCATCGCACTCCTCGCAGGCGGCGAATCCATCAGCATCTTCGTCGGCAAACCCCACGGAGCCATCACAGTTGTAGTCCGCGGGGTCCGTGCAGTCCGACTCTTCTGCGCCCGGGTGGAAGGCGGGGTTCAAGTCATCGCAGTCCGAGTTGTCCGCCACGCTGCCGGCGGGGGCCTCGCAGGCGAGGGTCGAAGACGCAGCGTTTCCGTATCCGTCCCCATCCAGATCGGCGTACCAGGGCTGTGGATCGTCCACGTCCACGTCCGCGTCGTCGACCAGGCCATCACAGTCGTTGTCGACGCCATCGCAAGTCTCCGCCGCGTCCGGGTGAATGGAAGCATCCGCATCGTCACAGTCCAGTGTGCTGTCGAATCCGTCGCCGTCTGCATCCACCGCCTCCACCTGGGTGTCAACGCTGGAGTCACCGGTCTCCACGCTCCCGGTCTCCTTGGCCCCGTCCGTACCGCGGCACGCCCCAAGAAGGAGAAGAGCAAGGGATGTACGTTTCATGAGGTCCTCGGAGAACAGGGGGCCTGGCTGGCCGGAAGGGAACGCCTGAAGAGGAACCTGTTCTGAGAGACCTCGCCACCCGTGCCAAGGCCACGTGCCCAGCCGCGCACCAACACACCGAACTGGAAGACTGCACTCGCGTCTGGATCCGGCCGCTCTCGGACCGAACAGTGTGCGATCTGGCTCACAAGAGACAGAAAATGGAGCGCAAACACCCTCCCACACATCGTTTCAAGCGATGAGGGCCGCTTTCCTGGGCTGGCCCGATTCTTGTTGGGGAATCAATAGCGCCCAGCTGTCAAACCACGAACCACGAACCATCCGTGCATACCCATAAAGCCAATCCGCGATCTCCAGAGGCCTGGTTTCACGAACAGGCGACAGCCTACGTGGCCACCCAGCTCCTCTTTCATCTCAACGAAGTTGGTGTCTTGAACACCATGGACTGCCAGCAGGAAAGGACTGTCACCGATCTGTCCGACTTGCATGGGCTGGACCCTCACGTGCTCTCCTGTTGCCTGGAGTACCTGGCGGGGGTCAGCGAGCTCATCGAATATGCCGATGGAGGCTATGCCTTCACCGACTTTGGCCGAGAGGTCCTCGAACGCTACTGCCGAGAAGACTCCGATGGTCGGCAGTTCAACTTCTTTGATGTACGGGTCGGGAGCTACGGTCCCGTCTGGGCAGGTGTGGGCGAGATGCTGCGCGGTGCTCCGTATGAAGGTCCTCGACACCGAGCAGGGGAGTACGCAGCCCAAGGGGTCTACAAGGTCGCGGCACAGCTCCTTCCCCATGTAGTGAAGGCCCTTGACGACCTGGGAATCCAACGATTGGTCGAGGTCGGGGTTCCCACCGGGCTGCTCGCCGGACTCTGCGGGCAGGTCCCCTCCCTTCAGGCTTTTGGCCTGGATCGATCCAAGAGCGCCCTGGTCGATGCCCGTGAACGCGCCGAGACCCTCGGCGTCCACACCATTCGCTTCATGGAAGGGGACTTCTTCGAGCCAGAGTCCTGGCTCTCGCAGGTTTCCGGCGACGGCCCCCTCGCGATTGGTTCGATCCACTTTCACGAGTTCGTGGCCGACGGTGGTGCGAGACTCACCGAGACGATCTCCAAGCTTCGACAGGAGATTCCAGGGGCCTACTTGATCGCAGTTGAGCAGGAGCGCCTGACCCCGAGTCGCCAGGAAGAAGTCTCGGACACCGTCTGGCTCTACTCCCATTCCAATGTGCTGATTCACCACTTGATCCGCAACGGGCGGATCCTCACCAAGGAGGAGTGGATCTCGCTGTTTGAAGGGGCAGGCTGTCGCACGGTGGAGGTACGTCGTCTTGGCTACCTCGGGTACCACCTCTACGCATTCCAACTCTAGTGGAGAATTCGAAATGAACCCCGATCTCATCGTGGTGGGCGGAGGCCCTGCTGGCTCAACGACCGCCACCTACATGGCCATGAAGGGCCACCGCGTGGTGCTGTTCGAGCGGGATGTCTTTCCGCGATATCGGCTCGGCGAGTCCCTTCTTCCCAGCACCATGACCGTGCTCCAGGATCTGGACCTCGTCGCTGCCATGGAAGAGGCAGGTTTTCCCAAGAAGACCGGCGGCAGCTTTACCTGGGGAAAAGACAGCAAGCCCTGGAGCGTACTCTTTTCTGAGAACCCCTTCCTCCCCTCCTCCTACGGGTACCACGTGGAGCGGTCGGTCTTCGACAAGATTCTCCTGGATCGCGCCATCGAGGAAGGTGTCGAAGTCCGACAGCCCTGCTCGGTGGTCGGCCCTCTCAAGGAGGACGGCAGAGTCGTGGGAGTGCGGTTCCGTGACAAGGACGGCTCCCTGAAGGAGCAGCGCGCCCGGTTCGTGCTCGATGCCTCTGGCCCGGCCTGCGTCATCGGAAAGGACGTCACTGTGCGCACTTACGACGATCGTATGCGCCAGACCGCCGTATTCACCTACTACAAGAACATCCGCGGTTGCGACCCCGACATGGAAGGTCACGTGGTGGTCAGCACCTGCCCGAAGGGCTGGTTCTGGTACATTCCCATGAAGAGCCAGGAGCTGGGAGAGGCGAGCGTTGGACTGGTGACAGGCCAGGAGTTCAGACCCGAGCTCAAAAAGATGGGCGCTGCCGGATTCTTCGAGGAGGCGCTCTCAGGGTGCCCTGAAATGCAGAAGATTCTGGGTCCCGACGCGGAGCGCATTGGAGACTACCGGGGCATCAAGGACTGGGCCTTCGCCAGCGACAGGATGGCGGGTCCGGGCTTCTTCCTCGCCGGAGACGCGGCGGCGTTTGTTGATCCACTCCTTTCCACTGGAGTCACCCTCGCCATGCTCGCTGGGTACTCGGCGTCGGTGTGCATGCACTCCATCCTGGAGAATCCAGAGATGGAGGGCGCCGCGATCCGGTTCTACGACAGGAACTACAAGCGCATGTACTCGGTCACCCGAGACTGCTTGTTGTACTTTTATTCCTGCAACGACCTGGCCAAGGAGGACATCTTCTGGAAATCCAGACGAATCATGCATTTCGACGACAACATTGGAGCCAAGCAGGCATTCAGCTTCCTGGTCAACACGGTGGGGGGAAATCCCCACCCGGCAGCCATTCGACAGATCCACATGTTCACCCAGTTCATGGCCCACCTGGATCACCCACTGGAGGCGATGACCCAGGAGCTTGGGGGCACCCGGTCGAACTCCCCTCCTTCCGCGCCAGACTCCCTGGAGACGCTGAACCCGAAGACGGTGCCGAGGATCAACGGAAAACTGGAGCAGAGCTGCGTCATTGATGAGGAGAGTCACACACTTCAACAGGTCAAGGGAATCCACTTCGACATGGAAAAGCCCATCTTCTCTTCCACCGTCTCCTGGCTTCTGGGCAAGAACTTCACACCAATGGACGAGCCGGAGCTCCTCCTCCTGTCGCATATAGACGGTCGACGAACCTGGTCTCAAGTGTTGGAAGAGGTTGCCGACACCTTGGGCACCTCTCCCGAGACCGCAGAAGCGGACATGGTGCCAATCCTCGAGAGGCTGTGCGACGACAAGTACATCGTCCTGGAAGCCCACTGAGCCACCCGGCCCGGCTCCCGCCCTGCCCTGCTGGAAGGTGCCCCTCCCAACCGGCCCGACTCCCCCAAGGGATAAGCCATCCCCCCCCGCAGTCGGGTCGCCCGAGGCCC
>CAZRYF010000015.1:0-53145 GCA_964604165.1 uncultured Enterobacterales bacterium | reverse complement strand
CCGACTCCCCCAAGGGATAAGCCATCCCCCCCCGCAGTCGGGTCGCCCGAGGCCCCGACGGAGATCTCGAAGTTCCAGCGACCCATTCAGGGAAAGTCGGGCCCGCCTGGGAGGAGACCCTGATCGGACCACTGCTGATGTGCCAAAGCTTACGCACCTTCCGGGTGATCGCCTTCTCCTGATTCTCGGGGCTCAACTCGATCGGACGGTCCCCTCCCGACGTGAAGTATGGCGACCTGAATTGTGGCCCTGTGGAGGTCGAGACCGACCTTTCTGCTGTCTTGGCTCATGCCCGGGTCCTTTCGCTCTTCGGATCTGGCGCCTCTCGGCGACATCACGCGGATTTATGAAACACCAGCACCCCATCTCGGGACGATGACGCTTTGGAATCCGAGTCGGATGCTCCAACGGGACTATTGGGTTTAGAAGAACTGGTAGACAAACGGTGCGTTGGCCTGGGGAACCAGAAAATAGGTCGCTACGAGCACCAGGAACAAAAGCAAAATGGGCATCCAGGTCATTTTTCCGGCTGACACCGTCTCCATTAGCTTGCGCATGCACTCTTCTCCTCTTCGATTGGGGTCTCCTTTCCTCTCATTCGCTGAATGACCCGCCAGCCCAGGGCCCCGCAGATCAGGCCCCAAGATGCGCCGAGGAACACGTGGAACCCGGTGATTCTCGTGGCCGCCCAGACTCCACCCACCACTGCGCCCGTGGCCAGGAGTGTGTCGGCCCAGATGGGAAAGGCGCTCTCCCGGAAGCTCGGAACCAGGTCAGGCTCTTGAATCGGCACGCTGCCCTTTCCAACTCCGTACTTCAGGCACCGAACTGGACAGACATCCACACAGATCATGCATCGAATGCACTCCGGATCCGTCACGGCGCCTTGTGACAGAATCTCCTCGGCCACCCCCACCCCCATGGGACAGGTCCGAGTGCACACATCACAACCGATGCAGCGCCCCTTCTGTTGAATCCTTGGGATCCACGGAAGCCGCTCGAAGAGCTGAAAGAACAACGCAAACGGACACACCAGGCGGCAGAAGGCGCGTCGCCCAAAGAGCGCCGTCAACACGAAGGTGATGCTGGCGAAGTAGAACACGCTGGAGAGAACGGTCTGGGGAATGTCGCCGGTCCAGGGCTCCACCGCGCCCAAGTCGTAGTAGCCAGTGGACAGCCCAACCTCATTCCAGGTGTAGAGCACCGGCAACAAATAGGGAACAAAGATGAACAGCCGCACCATGCGCGCACGGGTATGCACCAGCTCCGGCCGAAACCCAACCCGGGCGTAGACCCATTCGGTAAACTCCTGGAACGCCGACAGCTTGCAACCATAGCCACAAAACAGCCTTCCGGTCACCAGGAGCCCGGCGGTCACGGCGAGGCAGAAAACCGCGGCCATGTTGAGATGCCCCACCATCAGGGAGGTCCAGCCACTGAAACTCAGCTTTCCGATGGAGCGCCACCCCCACCAATACCAGCTGACAATGTGGAGGGTGATGGCTACCATCAGCCCGGCCAACACCCACAAACGAATCCTGTGGAGATTGCCCGGCGTCCTTCGTCGAGGCTTTCTTCCCTCGCGAACGTGTGTGACCCGCATCATGACTGTGCCCCTCCAAACAACAACCAAAAGAAGACATAGGCGGCGCATCCCCAAAGGGCGATGACAGAGGTCACCCAACGATTCTGTGCGTTGTTTGCGGGATGTTCTCTGGCGAGCTGGGGTTCCTGATCTTCCACGCCGGCCATGAACTGGACGGCCTCCCGATCCAGCGAGGCAAGCGCCTCGCGGTCCGACTGTTCCAGACCGATTTCATTTAGAACCTGGCCGGGCGCGGAAAAATACCGATCGGCGAACTCCACGTCCGTCATGAGCCGATCCAACAGGGCTTTGACCGCAGGCTTCATCTTCCAAGAACTACCTGCAGAATTCGTACCGACGTCGCCTAAACCCTCTCAGGAGTGCCGAGCGGCGATTCTTCGGTGCTCAAGCGAGGAAACTGGCACATTTCAGACGAGTGAACTGTGTCGAAGCGCACACTGGCCTCCCTTGGGCTTTCTCTCTTGATTCGGGATTGCTCGTGAGCACAAGGACCGCTTCCTCCCCACAATGCAAAGTGCCTGACTTGTCCGGGAGCATGAGAAATGAGCCCTCCAACCACAAGGCAGAACCAAAGAGAGTGCACCAGCCACTCTGGGTTTAGAATGCCAAAAAGCAGTGCCCCCACCTTCGCAAAAACAGCCCAGAACACGAGATACCGCAGATGTGCTGCTCCATCACGAATCATCTGGTCCACCACCAGGTAGATTCCAGTGACTCCGAGCGCCATTCCACCCGCGCCGGAGCGGGACCCGCTCAACACCGCGCCCATGAACAGCACCACCGCCCCTATGTGCGCCGTGCGCACCACCACTCGGACTCCGCGCTGTCCTGGAAAACGATGAGGCATCCACCCCAAGTCAGAAGCAAGAGACATGCCACAACCCTCCCCTTTAGTGAAAGTCTGGAACCAACACCGGCCGACGGGTGAGCTTGTGATCTCTCAAATCGACAAAAACATCGTTGATCTCGCTCATGGGCCGAAACTCCACGAAGGGCTCGAGCTTTACCTCCCCTGTGAGCACGTGGTCCAAGACCGCCGGATAGTGCTCGGGTAGGCACCCCCAAGTCCCGCGAATGGTCGCATCAAAGGCCATCAGGTTTCCCAGGCGCACCGGGATCTTCTCCCTGTTGAAACCCACCACCCCCAGGTGGCCATCATAGCCGAGCAAGGAGAATGCAAGGGCCTGCCCAGCGGGATGTCCCGAGGTCTCGAAGATCTTCCAGCCAGACTCCGGCAACCCCTTCTCTCGAGCCCACCCACGCAAGGCACGCTTTATCTCCCTGGGGTCTCCATCCGCTGATATGACAAGGTCGGCGCCCGTCCCCAACACCCGCTCCAGACGCACGCTGTCCACATCCAGCGCTGCCACACGAGCCCCCAGAGCGTGGGCAAGCTGCACCCCAAAGGAACCCACCCCCCCCACGCCCACAAAGACCGCTACGTCGCCGCTCTTCAGCTGGCTGTTCAGAATGGCCTGGTACGGAGTGGTGACGGCATCCGCCACCACAGCGAGGGCGGCGCTCCCCCCACCCCAACGCAAGAGCGCATCTTCACTCACCACACACAAGCCCTTGCCCGGTACGACCACGTGCGAGGCAAACCCACCGTGGTCATCGTTTCCAGGAAAAAACTGACCGGAACAAATGGCCCCGCGGCCCGCCAGACAGGGACTGCATTCACCACAAGGAATGACGGCCGGCACCACCACCGAGCTTCCCAAGAGAGAGGCGTGACTTCCGACAGCATGAACCACCTTTCCGAAGATCTCGTGACCCAACGCCAAGGGCAGATCATGCCGCGTGCGGACCCCTCCGAAGAGAAAGCCGACATCCGTGTGGCAAACACCGCAACCGACAACCTCGACCACAACCGACTGAGGGTCCAACTCGTCCAGTGCCACAACACGTGAATTCAACAGGAGTGGCTCGTTCGGGGCCACCATTTGCCAGCTTTGAATGGTCAGGTTCACCGGGTCACCTCTTCCATGGGGGTCAACGAAGCGCGTGGATGCCATCGATTCCAGTCAGCACCTTCTCCACCACGTCCTCAAGCGCCGCGTTGGAAGTGTCGACGATGAGATCAGCCTTCTCGTAGGCAGGGCGGCGCTCCTCTGCGAGCGCCACCAAATCCGCCATTGCATCATCAATGCCAGCCATGGGCCGGGTATCCCCCTGTGCGAACACCCGATCCCAATAGTCCTGGGGCTTGGCTCGTAGCCAAACAGAAAAGCAGGTTTCCAAGACCAACTCGTAGGCCTCCGGGTGGGAGACGACCCCGCCTGGCATGGCAGCAACACAGGGGGTTCCAGAAGCCACAAGCGCGTTGAGACAGCGAAGCTCAAGCGTTCGATAAAACGGCTCACCGTGCAGGGTAAACACGTCGCCAATGGACATGCCTGCGGCTTCCTCAACCTTTCGAGCCAGCTCTACGAACGGAAGCCCAAGGGCCTCGGCAACGGCCGCCCCCACTGCACTCTTTCCCGCACCACGAATTCCCAGCAAGCAGAAGACCTGCGGCATCCTTCGGTTTAGCGCAATTTGGAGCAGTGAGAGCATCCTTGAGAGTTGTTCCTCGTCACACTCCCCCAAAAGAGAGTGGATCGTCTCAAGGGTCTCTCCACCCGCACCGCGCAAGAAACGCGAAACGGGGATCTCCAGGGCACAAGCCAGGTCGTTCAGTCGACCGATGGAAATGTTCCCCTTTCCCAACTCCACATCCGAGACAAAGCGCTCGCTCATTCCTGCTCGCTCCGCCACATCCTTGATCCGAAGCCGCATTTCGCCTCGGCGGTTTCGAATGCGGGCGCCCACCCGACGCAAAAGCGCATCCGAATCGAGTTCACGCATGTCGACTCCCCGAGAGGTGGACTCCATTAACCCAGCGAGCGTCGGTAGTATATTTCTGTTGGCGTTCATTCAAAAGCAGTATAATTCTGTTCTCGCGGCAACGCCAGAACAAGGAGTCAGAAAGTGAACGAACCCACTCGGTGTTTTCATGACGTCCAGGAAATGGACCTCGACGAGGTGTTGTCCACCTGCCGAGATGTGGTGGAAGAACGAGACTACGAAGCCGTAGAGCGCTGGCGAGAAGCCGGAGGAAAGGTCGTCGGCCACTTCCAGGTCTACTTCCCCCAGGAGCTTGCGCACGCCGCCGGACTGCTCCCGGTCAAGATCTGTGGGGCCACCGTGGAGGCCACCGACGCAGAAGCCCGTTTTGGCTCTTACCTCTGCTCCATTTTGAAGACCTCCCTTCAGTTGGGTTTGGAGGAGCGGCTTGTCCTGGACATGTTTGTCTCCCATCCCATCTGTGATGCCGCCCGCAATCTGGCAGCCGTGTGGGGCAGGAATTTCAACTACCCCAGCCAAATCCTCTACCTCCCCCAAAACCCCAACTCCGCCAGCAGCGCGACCTACCTTCGAGGTGAGTACAAGAGACTGCTTGGGGAGCTCTCAAAAATCTCCGGCAAGTCCGTGACCGAGGAAGATCTTCGCGCTTCCATCGTCCTCTTCAATCGAAGCCGAGCACTTGTCCGAGACCTCTACCGCATCAAGAGGGAAACACCTTGGAAGATCGCTGCCGAGGACGCATACAGTCTGGTTGCACTCGGAGGCATGACTCCCGTGGAGGAGCACATCGAAGTCCTGGAAAAGGTGCTTCCACTGTTGAAGAACAGAGAAATCAAGCGGGAGGACCGACTCCGGGTCGTGTTCGAGGGTGGGTTTTGCGAACAACCCCCCCTGGATCTTCTCCGCCTGTTGGGACGCGCCGCCTACATCGTCGATGACGATCTGCTCATTGGACTGCGCTGGTTTACGAGCGAGATTCCTGAGACTGGAGATCCCCTTCAGAACATCGCCGATGCCTACCTGGACCGTTCCTCGTACAGCCCGGTTCAGCACGACGACAACAAGCCCAAGGAGGCCATGCTCCTTCAACGTGTTCATGATGCGGACGCCGAAGCAGTCGTCCTCACAGCAGCCAAGATGTGTGAACCGGGACTGGAGGAGCAGGTGGCCTACGTGCTGGCCCTGGAAGAAAAAAAGATTCCCTACTTCCTCTCAGAATTCGAGGAGAACATGACGCACTTCGGTTCGCTTGAATTGCAGATCGAGACCTTCTCCGAGAACCTGCTCTTCGATTGATGGTCATGGAAAACACGAAAATGGAGAACCCAACAATGGAGAACGCCTCAAGCATAGTGGGCCGCAGCAACCGAGACGGCGCGGAATTGTTTCGAGCCTGGTTTGAAGACTTGAACCAGGCCGCGGAACGCGGCGAATCAGCCGCCTATGTCTTCGTCATGGGAAGCATGGTCGAGATCCTCAGGAATTTCGACATGCACGTAACTTTTCCGGAGATCACTTCTCTCCAACTGGCCATACGACATGTGGCCCACGAATACCTCCAAGAAGCCGAAGATTACGGCTATTCACCGGACATCTGCGGATACGTGAAGGCTGACGTGGCAATGCAATTGCGCGGGGGAGAGCACGTCATGGGGCGTATTCCGAAGCCCTCAATGTCCGTCTATACCAATGCCTGCAACACCTACATCAAATGGGCCGAGATCTGGCAACGACTTCACGGCGCCCCCATCTTCACCATGGACGTGCCCGGACATCGTCAATTGGGCGTCCACACCCGGCCAGGGGAGGCCGACTTTGAGCACGATCGGGCATTCGTCGAAACCCAAATCCGGGAGTTGATCGACCTGTGTGAGGAGGTCACGAACAAGAAGTTCGACATTGACAAGCTCCGACAGACTATGGGCTACGCCAACCAGATGAGCGCGTCCTGGGCCCGCCTCCTGGCACTTAACAAGAACAACCCTTCCGTCTTCAATGCCCTGACAGACGGCACCGTCTTCCTCGGCGTCGCAAACGCGTTTCGAGGCACAGAGAAGGGTGCCCGCTTTTTCCAGGACCTGGTCGAAGAAATGGAGTTCAAGGCCGAAAACGGCCTGGGCACCCTTACCAAAGAGGAGCACCGACTCTCCTTCGTCGGCGTCCCCTGCTACCCCATCTTTCGTCGGTTCAATGAGATCTTCTCGGAGTGGGGCGGCACCTTCGTCTCCTCCACCTATCTCTGGTTCGCCTCGGGGGGCACCAACCGTGGCTACCAGTACGAACTTGCGGATCCCATCGCCAGCCTGGCCGAGGGGACCTTGCTTTCTGTTCGTGACGCCATGGACAGCATGTTCGACCAGACCACCATGGTGCGAGACTCGATTGAGGAGTTCCAGCTGGACGGGGTGGTCTTCCACCCAATCAAGAGCTGTAGAACCGTCTCCACCGGGCTGGCAGACAGCCGACGACAGCTGATGGAAGACACGCAGATCCCCAGCCTGTTTATCGAGTCGGACATGATGGACCGGCGCGTGGTCTCCGAGGCTCAATTGAAGAATCGAATCGACGCCTTCTTCGAAGGACTCAACTCCAGAAAGCAGCGTCAGGCTGCAGGAGCATCCCAATGACATATGCCGCTGGAGTCGATGTCGGCTCCACCCAGACCAAGGCCATTATCGTCAATGATCGCGGGGAGATCCAGGCGAGAGGGCTGGTAGACACCGGCGCAAACGTGGTTCAGGCCGCGCAGAATGCGTTTGACTCCGCGATCGCCGCAAAGGGGATTCCGGAGGAAGAGATCAAGTATGTCATCGGGACAGGATATGGCCGATACCGCGTGACCTTTGGGAACGCCCAGGTAACCGAAATCAGTTGTCATGGCCGAGGCGCCTCCCACCTCTTTCCCGGTACGCGCACGGTGGTGGACATGGGAGGCCAGGACACAAAGGCCATCCGGATCGGCGAGACGGGAGAGATCGAGGACTTTTGCATGAATGACAAGTGTGCGGCGGGTACTGGGCGGTTCCTTGGCGCCGCCAGTGCAGCACTCCAGATTCCATTGAACGAGCTCGGCACCACCGCCCTTCGCTCAAGGCGCCCGGTCCGAATCACGACCACCTGCACGGTCTTTGCCGAATCCGAGGTGCTCGCCTGGCTCGGAAAGGGAAAAAAGGTGGAGGACATTCTCTGGGGAGTACACAAGTCGATTGCTTCTCGCTCCGCGGGGCTTCTTCGGAGGGTGGGCTTGAAGGAAGAGGTCACATTTACCGGAGGAGTGTCCCGAAACCAGGCCATGGTTGCCGCCCTGGAGGAAAAGCTCGGCCTCCCTCTCAACGTCTGTGAGGAGAACCACTTCATTGGGGCCCTCGGGGCTGCGCTCTTCGCGCTGGACCACATCCAAGAATGCCGTACTCCAGCCAAAGAGGCCCAGTCATGAGAATCAGCGCAGGAATCGATGTCGGATCCACCTACACAAAGGGTGTGCTGTTCGATGAAAACAGACAAGTCCTTGCCCAGGCCATGAGGCCCACGGGCTTTCTACTGCACAAAGTGGCCCGCCAGGTCTTTGACGATTGCCTCTCCATCGCGGAGATGCCGGTCTCGGACTGCGACTACGTCATTGCGACGGGTATCGGTCGTCACCAGGTGGACTTCAAGGACCTGGCTGTAACGGACCTGACCGCCGGCGCGAGAGGGGCGGCCTTTTTCTTTCCGAACACACGAACCGTGCTGGACATCGGTGGCCAGACAATGAAGGCCAGCAAGATCGATGAACACGCAAGGGTGGGCGCCTTCCGACTCAACGACAAGTGCGCTGCGGGAACTGGCGCCTTTCTCGAGAAGACAGCCCGATACATGGGCTTTACGACCGAAGAGATCGGTCCCCTGATGTCGACCTCTCGTCAGCCGGTCCCCATCTCGGGGGTCTGCGCCGTGTTCGCTGAGTCCGAGGTCATCAACCACCTCTCACTGGGGGTTCCCCCCGGGGACATCATGCAAGGGGCCATCGAGTCACTGACAAAGCGCTCTGTGCAGTTGATGAAGCGCATCAAGGCCCAGCCCGAGTACACCCTCATTGGGGGAATTCTCCGGTTTGAGAGCATGATCAAGACCATGGAGGAGCAACTGCAAGCAAAGGTGAACGTCGCCCCTGGCGAGGACTGCCAGTTTGCTTGCGCCCTAGGAGCTGCCGTTCTCGGCCAGGTTCGCCTCCGCCGCCTGAGTGCAGCAGAAACCACTGGACTACAGCCATGATGACCTCTTCTGACGAGACCTTGCGGGCCCACGAGCTGCTGCTGCAGGAGGGTTGGGAGCGCCGCTCCATCGTCGGCCCAGAACAGGCGGACGAGATGCGCTTTCTGCACGAACAAGTGGGCCGCGAAGTGCACTTCGAAGCACTCGTCCCGTCGGATCTTGGAGAGGGGTGCGGCAGCTGCGTTTCGACCGTCTGCGGTTCCTACCTGATGCTCTATACGCGAAAGGCGAAGGATAGAGGCGAATGATTGCCACCAAGCACCACTTGGACGGAGCCGCCCTGCACATCCTCCTGGACCGCCCAAAGGCCAACATCCTGGATGGAGCCATGATTGAGGCGATCCGATTTGCGCTGCACACTGAGGTCACCGACCGCACGGCGCTTATCGTCCTGGAAGGGTCCGGTGATCACTTCTGCTTTGGTGCCAGTGTCGAAGAACACCAAGCGGAACAGGCCCCGACGATGCTCCAGTCCTTCCACCGCCTCTTCTACGATCTCGCAGACCTTGGGGTACCGACCTGCGCAGTCGTCCGGGGGCAGTGTCTCGGCGGAGGCTTGGAGCTCGCGAGCTGGTGCACGTGGATCGTTGCCACCCCAGACGCAAACCTGGGACAGCCTGAGATCCGGCTCGGGGTGTTTCCGCCCATGGCTTCCATACTGCTGCCATGGCGAGTAGGAGGTGCCCACGCCCTGGACCTTTGCATCTCGGGAAAGACCATCACCGCAGAGGAGGCCCTCCACATGGGCCTTGTGAACGCAGTCACGGACGAACCGACCCGTTGGTGGGTAGACCTCGTGTCATCGAAACTCTCCAACATGAGCGCCAGTTCTCTTCGTTTCGCAGAACGTGCGACCCGAATTCGCCTACGCGATGAAATGCTTCGGCACCTGCCCGATCTGGAACAACTCTACCTGGCGGAGCTCATGAAGACACCCGACGCCAACGAAGGCATCGCCTCCTTCATGGAGCGCAGACCGCCGGTGTTTACCCACGCATCCTCCAAATGAGATCTAAAGGAGCCGACAATGAACCAACCCCAAGCGATCGACTGCCTCTTTCCCCTCATGCTCAAGGAGTGGAAACAGAGCTGGGTCAACGCCACAAACTCCCCAGGGGAGCTCCAGTGCCAGGTCGAGGCCTCCTGGGGAGAAGGATATGCCGATGGAGAGGCCTTGATCGCCGCCATGGATGCAGCGGGAGTGCAGACCGCCTTAGCGACAGATCTCCTGGCCTGGTCCTATGTCCGACAGACCCGGTTCGCCATGGACATGACGGAACGGATCGCTGACCTCTCCAAGCGGTTCCCAGGAAGAATCCTGGGACTGGCAGACTATGACCCCCGAAACATCCGCCAGAGTCTTGAGAAGCTGGACAGAGACATCAATTGGCATGGATTTGTAGGTGTCTACGTCCACATCTATGGCTACGACATCGGACTGGACCACCGGAAGATGTACCCCCTATATGCGCGCTGTGAAGAGCTCGGGGTGCCGGTCTCCATGCAAGTGGGCCACGTGTTGGAGGCCATGCCAAGCGAGCATGGTCGGCCCATGCAGCTGGATCGGATTGCCTGCGACTTCCCGGACCTGGTGATTATCGGAACCCACACCGGCTATCCATGGGTGGATGAGATGCTGGCTGTGGCAAACAAGTGGCCCAACGTGTACGTCAACATCGCGGCCTGGCTTCCCAAGTATTTTGGTCCCAACCTCACCCAATTCTTGCGAGGAAGGAGCACCCACAAAAAGGTGATCTTCGGCACCAATGGTCTGGACTGGTCCCGGTATCTTCAGGAGTTTGAAAAGCTCGATATTCCAGAAGAAAGGGCTCGGGCGATTTTGTGGGAGAACGCCCAGGGAGTCTACAACTTTCCCGAGATTCGCCCCCCCTCCGAAGAGACCCAGGATTCTGTAATGGAGTTGTAAATGGGAACCGGTAGGTTGAAGTTGACCCTGCTGGTTCACACTTCAAATTGGAGAAGAACATGTCTCTCGTCGCACTCTCTTTTCTCTGGGCTTCCTCGCCTCTCGCCGCAAACGTTGAAGCGGCCTTCCAGTACCGCCCACGCGCGGAATTGCGAACCACCGATCCAGCCCGCTCTCCTGCCGCCCAGGTGGGACACCGGGCTCGTCTTGGAATGTCTTTCGAAGCGGATAGCCTTACCGGCTTCTTTGCGCTCCAAGACGTACGTGGGTGGGGTGCGGAAGGCGACACCCTAAAGGACTTTGACGCCAACGGGCTGGATCTGCACGAAGGCTTCCTCTCCTGGACCACCACGGAAAGCCTGTCACTAAAAGTCGGACGGCAGGAGATAGCGATGCAGGAGCATCGGCTCATCGGCACGGTCGGGTGGGCCCAACAAGCCAGGAGCTTCGATGCTGCAAGGGCCAGCGGGTCCCTTGGGGTTCTACAGTACGATCTCGTCGGGGCCGTGCTCGCAGATCATGCTGGAGAGGAAGAAGACGCCCCCCACGTCTACGGTGACATGGAGATCGTCCGGATAGGGTGGCTCGGAGGCGAAGGTGGGCAAGTGGAGGCCCTGGGCATCCGGGACACCCACTCCACCACCCAGACGGATCGGATGACCGCTGGTGTCTTTGCGAAAGGTGCCTCCGGCATTTGGTCCGGGCGACTGGAAGCCTACGTGCAGAGCAACGAAGGCCTGGCGCACATGGTCGGCGTCCAGGGCACAGTCAAACCTGAACTCGGCGGAAACCCAAGTCTGACCCTTTGGTTTGACCGACTCTCCTCGGCCACCACCGACGCCCCCGCCTTCAACACCCTCTTCGCAACGAACCACAAGTACTACGGGACGGCCGACCTGGCCGTGTTCGAGCTCGGAGGGCCCAGCGATGGAAGCGGCTTGCACGACCTTGCTCTGAAGATTGGGGTCAACCCCACAGAGTCGTGGCGCGTCCAGCTCGACGGACACCACTTCACCACCTCCGACAGCGAGATGCGCGCCTTGGGACAAGAACTGGACATCACCGGAAAACGCGGGCTGGCTGAGGGTCTGGCTTTGGCGGTTGGCGCTTCCGTACTCCGGTATTCAGACGATTCCCCCACCCACCTTTGGTCCTGGCTCCAGCTTGATGCATCCTTCTGATTCGCCGGGCACATCACACCAGGTCCTTCGGGACACGGAAGGGGTCTGCCACACCTGCCTTGCTCGGGTTCCGGCGCAGGTCGTACGCCAGGCAGAAGAGGTTCTGCTGGTCAAGACCTGTGCCGAACACGGTCAATCCAACGAGATCCTGAGCACCGTCGGCGACTACTGGGAAGATCTGGATCGCTTCTACTTTCAGACCAATTCGGAGAACTACCCCCAGCGCGACTACATCATTCGAATGACCGAGGCGTGCAATCTCGACTGCCCCATCTGCCTGGCCAAGGCGAACACCGAGGAGACAGAGGACCTGGATCTGGAGGGACTGGAAAAGCTGATCAACAACCGGCGCCGCCTGAAGATCGACCTGATGGCGGCCGAGCCTACGCTCCGAGAAGACCTGGAGCAGTGGATTCGCCGGGTAAAGGCCGCAGGCCACATCGCCGCACTCCACACCAACGGACTCAAGCTCGCGAACCCCGCCTATGCCGAGCGAATCAAGGCAGCGGGGGTCGACGAGGTCTTTCTGCAATTTGACGGCTTCGATGAGCACGCAAACAGGCAGCTTAGAGGACGGCCGCTCCTCAAAGCACGGCTTGCAGCCCTGGAAAACCTGCGGCGCCTCTCCATTGCCACGAGCCTCATTGTGGTCATCGCCAAGGATTTGAACGAGGCCCAGGTGGCAAAGACCTTCAGCTTCGCGCTCCAAAAGGAGAATCCTCACATTCGCGAGGTGTTCTACCTGGGACTCCGGGTGCTGGGTTCCATGCGAGCCGACCTCTCCCGGGAAGACCAGCCAAGGTTTGCAGGCATGACCCTCATGCCGGATGCCCTGATCGAGGAGATGTGTCAGCAAGTGCCCGGCATGGAACGGGCGGACATACTACGCTTCAACAAGCTCTACTTCGCTCTATTGAGCGTGTTCAAGGTCAAGAAGTGCCTGTATGTGCAGCACTACCTGGTGCTTAGGGATGGTCAAGGAGGACATCAACCCGTCTCCGAAATCGTTGATCTGAAGCGCGTGGAGCGCGCAGCAGAGAGATACGCCCGCTCTTTCGAGGACCGTCCCCTTATGGCTCGGGCGAGGTTTCTCGCTTCTCTCACCCGCAGCTTCGCGAGCCCAAGGGCACTCTCCGCGGCCCGTGACCTCCTTCGACTTCAAAGTCTCTTTCAGCGCGGAATGAACCTTGATCAGGTTCCACGCCGCCTGCTCCTTCTTGGATTCATCACCGCCTGCGATCCCCACAATTTCGACGCCAGGGTCGCGATAAACTGCGGTAAGGGAGAGCTCAGCGTGGATGGGGGTTTCATTGGGAGCGGTGCCGTCGCCAACATTGAGCGAGAAGCCCGGTTTGAGGAGACGGGGTTGACGCCGGGCGAGGGCCGGCGTCCCCGAGGCCGGGCTACCTCCCGCTGACCGGGGAAGGCCACGACGAGGCCACCGTCATGGCACGGGCGAGGTGTAAACCCGTCAAAGAGATCAGCCCCCCCACGAGCGCCGGCAGCAGCGTCCCCGGAATCCAACAGGCCGCGACAGCCAGGGCGAGGGCGAGCCCGTGCAAGAGGAGTCCTCGCCGGGCAGACCGCGCGGGAAAGAGATCGGCCATGGTCGGCACACCGGGGAAAGCGGCCACGCTGGAGAACCTATGCAACCAGACCAGGAACGGGACAATACGCGTCAGCATGCCGTGCACCACGAGGCCAGCCCATCCCCAGATAGCGACCCATCCAAAGGTGAGGTTCCAGCGAGGGTCCCCCGAGAGCAGGGTTGCGATCCCAATCAGAAAGGTGACCGGCCCCATCCACATTGCCGCCACCCAGTAGTCCTTGCTGGGATCGACTCGCTTTCTTCGTCGTCCGCGAAGCAACCGCAGAGTCTGCCAAGGATGCCACAGCCAGATGAGCACTCCGAGCACTCCCCCAAGCCCGACTGTGAGCCCCTCCAGGGCGCGGGAAGCGGACGGGAGAAAGAGAGAGAGGAACCAACAGGAAAAAAGCCCCAACAGGCCCACTTGAAGTGTCCGTAGAACCCGCCCCTGAACTCTCAATGGAACCGAGGGTGCAAGGTAGAACATGGGCAGAAGCTCCCAACTCACCCCCACCAGCAGAGCCCCAACCCACCCGAACAAGCCCAAGGAGAGATGCACCTGAATCCACCACCGGCGCGGACCAGGGAACTGTCCTCCCGCGTGCCCGTGGGCCATCCATGCCCCCATCAGGACCACCGCAAGAAGCGACCACAAAGCCAAACGCATCGCCCCCAACGTCGCCGACTGGGAGGAGGAGCGCCGCAACGAAATAATCGCGTGGAAGGCAAAAACAAAAAGCACCGAAAGGAGCAGCCCCATGGCCACGTACATGGAAGCATGTGAGGGCAGAACCAGCCCGACCACCAGGCACATCAAACCCAGCCAAAACATCCCAAATCCCCACAGAGCGTGCTTGGCGCCTGAGACTGCCACACCGCCCAGCACGGGACCGAGCTGAAGCACGGCGCCCAGCATGATGGATGCAAGAAACCCAAGAGTTCCCACGTGGACCAAGGCGATGGTCTCCGGGAGCCAGGGGGAGGTAAAACAGCTTGAACCGCCCGTCCAAAGCAGGCCTCCGGCAAGCAGCATCGACAGCGGACCGCCGGCAAAAAAGCCAAGTGTGCGCCCGAGGGGAGGCGCGAGGTCATAGGACAAATCCGCTTTCATGCCGACCGCCCCACCCACACCAGGCCCGTCCCATCTGCGGCCTCCAGGGCTGCGCAGTCCAGGCAGGACTTGTCGAGTGTTCTCAAAAGAAGGCGCGGAAGCCTGGGCGTATGGGCCAACAGGCAGCTCCCAACCACCAACTGTTCTACACACCCCACCAACCGCTCCATGGGTTCCGGCGCGGGAAGGTCCGAAAGAGAGAGGATCGGCGGCGCATTCAGACCCCACACCCAGACCTCCCAGTCGCCGTCCCCCAAATCCCTCGCCTCCACCCCGTGACCTCGTTTGGAGAGAAGGGCAAGCAGAGGGGACGGACGAAACGGCGCACGGACCACCAACAGTCCGCGGGGGTCAACGCGATCCAAGTCCTGAAGAATCCTCCCCAGTGGGTCCACTCCCTCTTGAATCAAGGGTCGAACATCCAACGAGATGATCTTCTCCGTTCTCATGCCTGCCGAAGGGGTCACTTCTACAGCAACTTGGGCTTCCTGCACCCCCGCCAGCCAAAACCCGAACAACCGATTCGCGGACTCCTCGAGCCCTTCCTTGCGCTCCCCCCGAAGCCAGTGGAGAACAAAGCCCTGTAAAACACCCAGGAACATCTCCCCCGCATGCTCGGCGTCCACCGAGGGTGCCAGGTCTCCCGCTCGGATCCCTTCACGCACCATCTCCACCACGAACCCCTCCTGTGCAGACACAAGGTGCGAGAGACTTGCCCGGAGGGCATTCTGGCTTCCGCTGGCCACATCGTGAAAAAGAAGCCTCGGCAGCCCAGGCCTTCGCTCGACTTGTCCAAGTAGCGCCTCGAGCAACCCATGGATCACCTCCAGCGGGCGTTCCCGGGTCTCGACCACCTGCTTCAGCGCCACGCCCAACTCCACCCGCGCCCTCTCCACGACCGCCAGGAGGATCTCCTCCCGTGACCGGAAGTGACGAAACAGCCCGGGCTGGCTGATGCCCACGGCCTTGGCGACCCGTCGGGTCGTCAGCTGATCGACCCGGTGCACCGCGAGAAGCTCGAAGCTCACCTGGACGATCTCGTCCCTTCGACCGGCCGCAGCCATGGCACACCTCCACACGAAATGTTATCAACTGATAACACACAGGAGCCCACATGTCTGAATGTACGTGCACAGGATCCGGCCTGACCCAAGAAGACGGTCTCACCGCTTGGTTGACCCACTGCCATCGCCGGTGCGACGCCCTCTGGGCGCAGGTGGAGGAGGCTGCCGCCGACCCATCCACCGCGAAGTTCGGCCTCGCGGTCACGCACTTCGCCCAAACGGTCCGAAACCACCTCGCCATTGAAGAAGACAAGATCTTCCCGAAGCTGGCGAGCGAAGTCCCCATGGCGGCCCACGGCCCCCTGCCCGTCATGCTCGCCGAACACCAACAGATGCGAGGACTCCTAGAGGCGATAACGGAGGCCGCAGCCGAGGGACACAAGGAGCGGGTGCTGAATCTCGGCGACACGCTCCTGATGCTCACCCAGCAGCACAACAGCAAGGAAGAAGCCGTGCTCTATCCCCTCTGTGAGCGCGCCCTTGGAAGCACCTGGGCCTCGCTACACGCGGAGATCGCTGGGTAGAAAGACGCCCCCAATCAGGCGGTACTTCGCAAGTGATCCAGGGAGAACCGTCCGGCCCCTTGCCAGGCAAAGACGGCCAGGACCGCCAGCACGAGTATGGAGAACTGGCTGCCCGTGTTGGACGCGAACAGATCTGAGCCCGTGTGGACAAAGAGGACCGCGCCCAGGAGCACCGGGAAGTTGGCCAAGGCCGCGCCGCGGGTGAACATGCCCACGATCAGGCCAAAGCCACCAACCACATGGGCCGTGACCACGTACCAGGCGATCACGTTGTCAATCTGGCCCAGGTCCCCGAGCATCAGCTCCACTTCCTGCATGTTGAGAATAAAGTAAACCCCCTTGATCATCAAAGCCACGCCGATGAACACGCGGAGCATCGAAACCGCGGTGATCGTCCGAACCAGTCCACCCGGGCTCAACACCGGAATGAGGCGACCGCCACTGCGAGACTCTCGAGCGTCTTCCAGAGCACGCTGCTGCTCTTCCTCTGCCGCTGCCTCCTCCTCCGGGGAGAACGTGACGAGAAAGGTGGCAAAGGCGACCGTTAGCACTACCCCGCCCAAAATCAAGAGCGCGGTAGTCCAGCTCAAGTCCTCTCGCCGAAACAGAAAGCCTGCAGCCACGGCACCAGCGTTTCCACCAGCCCCAACGATCCCAGCCACGGAACCAAGCGCCCGCTTGTTGATGAACGGCACCACCGCAAACGTGGCCCCCTCTGACATCTGGACAAACAAGCTGAACACCACCATGCTCGCAATCGCAACAGGCAGCAGAGTCATCCGAGAGAAAACGGTGAGAGCGACGCCCTCGACGAGCAAGGCAATGAAGAGCCAGCGAACCCGTCCCTTCAGGCCCCAGTGTTGCCCAAACTTGTCCCCGATCAATCCGCCCGTAGTGCGGGCGAAGATGTTCATCAATCCAAACAGCCCGGCCACTAGCCCCGCTGTCTTGAGAGAGAGGTCGAAAAAGTCCATGTAATAGAGCGCAGCGATGTTGTTCATCGTGAGCTCAATTCCAAAGCACGCGGCATAGATCACGAACAGCGCCCACACCCGCCTGTCCCGGCAGGCCTCCATGAACGTACCCTTCACCTTTTCCGGGGGACGATACTCGCCCCGAGCCCGCAATTCCTTAAAGTTTCCGTGCGGAAGATCGGTGGTCACGAAATAGTAGGCAACCCCTGTGAGAAGGCACACGAAACCGGCTGCCACCATGCTCAGACGCCAGGACAAGTGGCCTGTGTAGCCAAGCCCCACAAAGGCAGCGAACACCAGCGGCATGACCATCTGAGTGACGCCGCCACCCAGGTTTCCCCAACCCGCAGTGGTGGCATTTGCTGTCCCAACCACATTGGGCGCGAACATGACGCTTGTGTGGTACTGCGTGATGACAAATGCCGCGCCAATCGCACCGATTCCCAACCGAAACAGCAAGAACGTCGTGTAGTTGTCTGCAAGCCCGATTCCCATCACGGGAAAGGAGCAGAGCACCAGCAACCACGTATAGGAGAGGCGCGGTCCAATTCGATCACAGAGCCAACCAATAAACAGCCTGGCAATCACGGTGATCGCCACTGATGCAATTATTGTGTTCCCAATCTGCTCCTTGGTAAGCCCCAACTCCTCTCGCACAATCGCCATCAAGGGCGCGATACCGAACCATGCAAAGAAGCACAAAAAGAAGGCAAACCAGGACATGTGGAAGACCCGCATTTGCGGCGTCTTCAGGCTAAACAGGTTGATGCTGGTTGCTTTCCCCTGAATATCCACGGACTGTTCAGACACATCGCCTCCCATTTTTAGCTACTTTCGAAAAGCCGGATCGCTCATCGCCAGGTCATGGATTCTTGTAGTCTGCCTTGGGTCCCAGGTAGCACCACCAGTTCAGAACCGCACAGAGTGCATAGAACCCAGCAAATCCGTACATTGCGACCTCCGGCGTTCCGGCCTTCATCTGCTCCCCGATGACCTTCGGAATCAAGAAGGCGCCATAAGCAGCCACCGCAGAGGTCCAGCCGAGCACGGGGCCCCGCTGTTCTTCGCTGAAGATCATGGAGATCGTTCGAAACGTGGAGCCGTTTCCAATTCCCGTCGCGGTGAACAACACCACAATCAACACGAAAAACATCAGAAAGTAGTCTTGTGGAGTTGCTGACTGGTAGGCAAGGTGCGCGTAGTAGCCCACCCCCACCGAACTCACGGTCATGACCACCGCCACAACCTGAGTCAGAATAGCTCCTCCCGCCTTGTCTGCGAGCCACCCCCCCACTGGACGAATCAACGCCCCGATGAAGGCCCCCACCCAGACATACATGAAGGTCGCCGGTCCGTCGGGGTTAGGAAGGTGCTCCCAAGCGCCTGTTGCATCCTGAATGTGCTTGACACCAAAGATGAACTTGATGGAAAGCCCGACAGCTGCCGAAAAACCAATGAAGGAACCGAATGTCATCGTATAGATGATGGTCATGACCCAGGTGTGTTTGTGGCCAAATATCTTGTATTGCCTGGCCAGACTTTTCTTGATTTCCCCGGGGGACAACGCCTTCATCAGGAAGACAGTTGTAGCAATGACCGCTGGGAGAACGAACCACTTGACCCAGGTCAGAGCGCTGTAGGCGAGGATCACCTTTAACCCCACACTGGCTGTCACGAACCCGATAAGCAACAGCCAGGAAATGCGCCCAAAAGAGACAAGTGGTCCCTTGATGTTCGGCGAGACCGCCTCGGTCCGAATGTTGTTCATTCGAGTCCAACCCAGAAAGGCGAGCGGCAAGAGAAAAAGCATCCAAACCCAGCCCGCACTGGACAAGTAGGTCTCCGCCCCAGCGGGAATCCTCTTGAAGATCGTTCCACTCGCAGTCTTCAAGATCATGGAGCTTCCGCTCCACGGTCCGGCCAACGCAACGGTCATGGACAGGGGAATCAGGATCTGCATGGTCGTGACGCCGAAGTTTCCGAGCCCGGCGTTCATCCCCAAGGCATACCCTTGGTTCTTCTTTGGATAGAAGAAGCTGATATTGCTCATGGAGCTGGCGAAATTTCCCCCGCCAAACCCCGAAAAGAGGGCCAATCCCTGGAATACCCAGAGCGGGGTTGTGGGGTCCTGCAGCGCAAACGCCGCGCCAAGCGCCGGAATCATCAGGAGAGAGGTGGTGAAGAAGATGGTGTTTCGTCCGCCGGCAAGGCGAATGAAAAACGAGCTTGGAATGCGCAGGGTGGCGCCAGTCAATCCCGCGATGGCAGTCAACGTGAAAAGCTCGGATGGGGAGAAATCAAAGCCCAGGTTCTTCATCTGGACAGCGATGATTCCCCACATCAACCAAACGGAAAACCCGCACAAAAGACTCGGGATCGACACCCAGAGGTTTCGGTTGGCAATTCGCTTTCCCTTGGACTGCCAGAACTGATCGTCCTCGACATTCCATTCCGTCAAATCTGCGCGAGACATAGAGGCCTCCTGGGGCATCACCGGATCACTGTTGGGGTGGGAATGGGGGCTGTTGGGCCAAATATGAAGTCAGGTGTTCTTGGGCCTGTGAATCGACCATGGCGTCGAAGTGCTTCGGACCTTCTTGGGGTCCCAGTGCCAGAGCACCTGCTGGTAGGGCCTGGCGATGTAGTGGAGCGGCGCCGCTACAAAGTGGACCAACCGGGTGAACGGGACCATGAACAACACAAGAAATGCACCGAAGATGTGGAGCTTCACCACCCATGGAAGGGCAAACACAGCGCTGGTGTCCGGGCCCAGCTTGACCAAGGACCAAAGGTAGGGGGAGAGGTCCGAGGCAAACCAGGACGAACCCCAGCGATATCCAAGGGCGATCCAACATCCGAGGATCACCTGGGCCAGCAACACAAACTCAATGGCAAAGTCCATACGAGAGGTGACCACTCGAATTCGCGGATCGGAGATCCTCCTCACGATCAGCTGGGCAAGTCCCACCAGCACGCTCAACCCAAAGATGAAGGCCGTGACCTCCAACACGATCAACCGAGCGGGAATCGCATTCCAGGCGAGCGTCGCCTTTGGCAGGAGGAACGCGCTCAAATGCCCAAAGAAGAGCACAATGAGCCCAAAGTGAAACGGAACGGACCCCCAAAAGAGCTTGCGCCCCTCCAGGAATTGGGAGGAAAGGGACGAGACCTGAAACCCCCTGTCGCGCATTCTGGACCAGACGCCCAATACAAACACCACCACAGCCACGTAGGGAAAGACAACCAACAGAAGAGTGTCAACGGACATTGTTCGCTCCTCCTACCTGGCAGCCATTCCCGGCGGCCACTGGGTCGGGCCGCATGGCGGAAGGTCGATGTCCTGCGCCCCTCTCTTCGATCTCGAACTCGCGCTGAAGCGACCGCAGGAACGCGGTCGACTCTGGAATTTCCGGGACGGTTTCCACCTCAAAGTCGACCTCCAGTACCCGCTGCACCGCCTTCAGGAGATGCCGGAACATGATCAGCCGATCACGGTCAATGTCGAGTACCGTCTTGTAGTGCTTCTTGTAGAGGGAGTTTCGCTGTTCCACCCGTTCCTCACGGAACTCAAAGACCATGGCCTGGACCGTTGGGTGGAGCACGTACTGCACCAGCTCCTGCGCCATTTCCCGGTCCTTCCACCGAGCCAGGAGGCGCAAAATGCTGGAGAGGTGGTCAGGCAGCTCCCGACCTACGTTCACCTTGGCCTCGCGAAGCTCGCGGTTTAGCTGGACAAGGAGTTCAGCTCGCTTGTAGTCATCGCCAAACATGAGGTAGCCCACGTCGAGTGTGGTGATGGACTGAACCTCAAAGGTCCGGGTGAAGACCTCTTGCACCCGCTCCAAAGGAACCGGAAGGTCCTTGGAAGGTTGAGGGACGAGAGCAAGGAATTCATCAATGTCCGCAGCAGCCTGTGGGTATCCCTTGGCCAGCGAGGCACGGGTGGAAGATACCCGGAAGAGGTAGTCGCTCTCGGGGTAGGCAAACAGGGCTGCGAGTTGTTCGTAGTGGGCTCGAAACATCCTATGATCCTCTCTTTGCGGTGCCTTCTTTGAAACCAAACCCGGTGCTGCCCTTGGCGTCACCGGTGAACTCCAACATTTCAATGGCCTGCTCCCGGTGGGATGCAGGAACCACAAATCGCTCGTCGAACTTGGCAAGGGCAGTCAACTTGTAGATGGCGTCGGCCATCGGGGCGGTCAAGCCGGTGGCCTCAAGGACCTCCGCTGCCTTCTCCTTCTCGATGTCACCCACAGTGACGTGGCGTCGGTGAATTCGAACTGCCATCAACTTCTGGATTCGATCCGCGACCTTTTCTGTTTCGCCATTGCTAAACATGTTGGCCAGGTATTCAAGGGGCAGACGAGCCTCCTCAATCCCTCCCCACAAGTCCTTGGTGCTGGTGTCGTAAAGCCACTTGTCGGGCCAGGCCTTGGCGATCGGGTTGAGCTTGTCAGCCTGCGCTTCGTTTGAGACCTCCTTGACCGACGCCATGACGGGCATCAACGGGGGTACATAGAAGAGCATTGGCAATGTTCTGAATTCAGGGTGGAGAGGCAGAGCAAGCCCCCACTCCTTTACAAATTTGTAGGTGGGTGACGACTGGGCCGCCTTGATCGTGGAGTCTGCGACGCCGTTCTTCTTGGCCGATGCAATTACCTCCGGGTCGTTTGGGTCAAGGATCAGCTCGAGGTGCCGATCCACCAGGTCCTCATCCGAGGCCGCTGCCGTTTCCTGGATCTTGTCCGCATCGTAAAGGAGCACACCCAGGTACCGAATCCGACCGACACAGGAGTGCATGCACGCAGGTGCGTGCCCCGCCTCGATCCGCGGATAGCACAGGATGCACTTCTCTGACTTCCCCGTGTTCCAATTGTAGTAGGACTTCTTGTAGGGACAGGCCGTGACGCACATTCGCCAGGCCCGGCAGGCATCCTGGTTGATCAACACGACGCCGTCTTCTCCCCTCTTGTAGATGGCGCCCGATGGACAGGAAGCCACACAGGCCGGATTCAGACAGTGGTTGCACATCCTCGGAAGATAGAAGAAGGTCAGCCGCTCCATCTCAAACATGGCCTCCTGCAAGGCGGGAGAGAGGCCCTTCAGGTTGGGATCCTTGCGTGCATAGTCAGGGGAGCCACCGAGATCGTCATCCCAGTTGGGTCCCATCTTGATGTCCATGGGTTCGCCGGTGATCAACGACACGGGTCGAGCCGTTGGCTGATCGTCGCAGGCTGGCGATTCGATCAGGTCCAGATAGCGATAGGTGAACGGCTCGTAGTAGTCGTCAATCACCGGCATATTCGGATTGTGAAACAGGTTCGCGAGCCCCTTCTTCTTGCCCGCCCCCTTCAGGTCAATGCACCCATCTCCACACTTTTCCCACCCTCCTTTGTAGATCTCCTGATCCTCCCACTTGCCCGGGTAGCCAGTGCCGGGCTTGGTCTCCACGTTGTTCCACCACATGTACTCCGCACCTTTTCGATCGGTCCAGATGTTCTTGCAGGCGACGGAACAGGTGTGGCACCCAATACATTTATCAAGATGGAACACCATCGAAATCTGCGATCGTACGTTCATGACTGTCCTCGAATTGTTGGGATCGACACGTTCTACCAGTCCACCTTGTCCATGCGCTTGACGATGACGTGGGTGTCTCTCTGGGGGGCGATGGGGCCCCAGTAGTTGAAGTGGTAGCTGAACTGCCCATACCCACCGGCGAGGAAGTTCGGCTTCAGGTGAATCCGCGTGAAGCTGTTGTGACCACCGGCCCGTTTGCCACCGCGAACCTGTGATTTCGGAATGCCAACCGTCCGCTCCGGCACATGGTAGACGATGCAAACGCCCGGTGGAATCCGCGCACTCACCGCAGCGCGAGCGCAATAGACGCCATGGTCGTTGTAGACCTCGCACCAGTCGTTGTCCTGGATGCCGAGGGCTTCCGCGTCGGGCTCACTGATCCAGACCGGTTCGCAGCCCCGAGACAGGGTCAGCATCCGGTGGTTTTCCATGTAGGTGGAGTGAATGTGCCACTTGCCATGGGGCGTGAGGCAGTTCAGGATTCTCGCGTCACCCTGCTTGAGGGTTTGCTTCAGGTCGCCATAGGCGGCGGGCTTGGGCGACGGCTTGAAGGTCGGGAGATTCTCCCCGTAGGCCAGGTACATCTCGTGGTCGAGATAGAAGTGTTGGCGCCCGGTGAGTGTCCGCCAGGGCACCAGTTGCTCGACGTTGTAGGTGTATGCGGAATACGCCCGGCCTTCCTGCATCAACCCAGACCACAACGGTGAGCTGTTGTAGCGACGCGGCTGGGCCTGAATGTCCGCATACCGAATCCTCACATCAGCGCTTCCGGTACCGAGGCCCACCAGGGGAAGGCTGGTTTTGTCGGCGGCATTCTCGTAGGCACGAACCGTCAGTTTTCCGTTGGTCAAGCTGGACAAATGCAACACCGCATTGGCTGCCCATTCATCTTCCTTCAAAGATGGCAGCACCTTCTCCCCCAGCTGCTCCACGGGAAAGTGATTGGACTCGATCATCGCGTCATATTCGTCGGCGCAGTCGAAATGGTTGCCATGAGCACCCAGTCCGTTCTTTCGAATGTTCTCTCCGAGGGTGATGAACTCGTCGTAGAGGGCCGTGTAGTCCCGGTCCTGCACGATAATCTTGTGCATGGTCTTGCCAGGGATCGCCTCGCACTCTCCCAGGTACCAGTCCTTGATCTCCGGTTGACTGATCTCTCCCGGCGAGTCGTGGGAGAGGGGCGCGGTGAGGACATCTTTCTGGGGCTCAGGATAGTAGACCTTCGCCGCTTCACTGGTCTGCCGTGCCAGCTCCTTGAAGATGTCCCAGTCCGTCTTCGACTCCCAAACCGGCGGAATCGCGGCCGAAAGGGGGTGAATGAAGGAGTGCATGTCCGTGCTGTTCAGGTCCGCCTTCTCGTACCAGGAGGCCGCGGGAAGGACGATGTCTGAGTAGAGGGCAGAGCTGTCCATCCGGAAGTTCAGGTTGAGGATCAGGTCCATCTTCCCAATCGGAGCGTCCTCTCGCCAGTTCACCTCGGAGGGATGCTCCTCGCTGTCCTGGCCAATGGCGTTGGAGTGGGTGCCCAGGTAGTGCTTGAGACAGTACTCATGCCCCTTCATGGACCCCATGATCGCGTTGCCCCGCCAGATGTACCAGACCCGGGGGAAGTTCTCTTCCGCATCCGGATCGGCAACGGAGTACTCCAGCTCCTTCGACTTGAGCTTCTCCAGCACGTAATTCTCGATGTCGCCGTCCGTGCTCGCCCCTGCCTCCTGTGCCTCGCGGGTCAGCTCCAGCGAGTTCTGCTTGAACTGGGGATAGAAGGGCATCCAACCCATTCGCACCGACTTGAAGATGCTATCGGCTGTATGCATCGCTGTCAGGTCATTCTCCGGGACCGTGTTGTAGCGAGAAAACTGTCCATCATACCGATACTGGCAGGTGTTGATGTAGTGCCAGATGGGGGCTTGCTGCAGCCTGGGGGCCTTCTTCCAGTCCTTCGCAAAGGCAATCGAGCCCCAGGAGTCTACAGGAGCAAGCTTCTCCTGGCCCACATAGTGATTCAGACCGCCACCGTTCTTTCCGACGCAACCACACATCATGAGGGCCATCGCCCCCGCCCGGTACATCAGGTTGGCGTGGTACCAGTGGTTGATACCGGCACCGATAATGATCATGCACTTTCCGCCTGTGGTTTCAGCGGTCGATGCCCACTCCCGGGCGAACTGGAGGACGGTGTCACTTGCCACGCCCGTGAAGATCTCCTGCCAAGCCGGCGTATAGGCAGCGTCCTTGTCCGTGTAGTCCGCCGGGTATTGGCCAGCGAGACCGCGGGACACTCCGTACTGGGCCATCATCAGGTCGTAGACCGTCGTGACCGTTCGTACCCCGTCGACCGTCTCGATCTCCATGGTGGGCACCCCACGCAGAACCGAATTGTCCAACCCAAACTCGGTAAACTCGGTCTGCGCTACCTTTCCACCCCTTCCCAGAAGAGACAGGATGGGATCGTAGGGCCGATCGTTCACGGCATCTTCGAGCTTCATGTTCCAGTTTTTTGAATCATCCCACCGTGACCCCGAGCTTCCCTTGGGCACCACCGGTTGCCCCGTGGTCTCGTCCAGGTTCACAAACTTCCACTCGCCTTTTTCCACGTCACGATATTCGGACAGCTCTGAAGCCCGAAGAAGTCGTCCTGGCTTGAAATGCCCGTTCTCCTCGTCCAGATGCACCAAATACGGACTGTCGGTATACTTTTTCACGTAGTCCAAGAAATAGGGTGTCTTCTGATCGTGGTGAAATTCCTTGAGAATCACATGGGTGACGGCCATCCAGAAGGCCCCGTCGCTTCCCGCGTGAAGCGGCACCCACTGGTCGGCATATTTGCAGACCTGGCTGAAATCGGGCGCAAAGACCACGGCCTTGGTTCCGTTGTGCCTTGACTCGGCAAAAAAGTGACAGTCCGGGGTGCGGGTCATGTTGAGACACGCGCCCATGTCTGCAATCATCTTGGCGTTGTACCAGTCTGCGCTCTCCGCCACGTCGGTTTGCTCTCCCCAGATCTCTGGAAACGCCGTGGGCAGGTCACAGTACCAATCGTAGAAGCTCAGGTTGATGCCGCCAAAGAGCTGTAGGAATCGAGACCCAGCCGCGTAGGAGAGCATCGACATCGCGGGAATCGGAGAGAATCCAATCACTCGATCCGGGCCGTACTTCTTGGCGGTGTACAGGTTGGCTACGGATGCAATCTCCATCGCTTCATCCCACGTCGCCCGAAGGAAGCCCCCCTTCCCTCGTGACTGCTGGTACGCCCGCCGCGCCTCTTCGTCTTCCTGCAGGGCGATCCAGGCCCTCATGGGATCCCCACCCTGTTCTGCCTTCTTGGCCCGAAAAGCCAGCAACAACGAGCTGCGAATCAACGGATATTTGATACGAAGCGGGCTGTAGAGGTACCAGGAATAGGAGATTCCCCGCTGACATCCTCGGGGCTCATAGGGCGGAAGCCCGTCCTCCAGGAGGGGATAGTCAAGCTGTTGGGTTTCCCAGGTGACGATCCCGTCTTTCACGTGGATCTGCCAGGAACAGCCCCCTGTACAGTTCACGCCGTGGGTACTCCGCACGATCCGGTCATGTTGAAACCGGTTGCGGTAAAACTCCTCCCACTTCCGGGTTTCCGGAGAGATGATGTCCTTGATCCAACCCATGATTGTCCCCGCGTATTGGAGGTTTAGAGGTCCGTTGACTTGACCTGGCGGTCGTAGATTTCCTGGTTGACAGAGCCCCGCTTCCGGTTGCGCCAGAGGAGGCTGTAGAGCCCCAGAAGCAGCGTGGTCCCAGCCACGCCGCTCAGGGCCAGTTTTCGTCCTGTGTCCGCGGGCATGTGATGTGCCTGGTCCTGGTTGACGCGAACCAAGAATGCCGCCAGATCGGCGATCTCCTGGCTTGTCGGGGGATGGTCGGCGTAGGCCCGCTGCATAATGGGCTGGGACTGCACAAAGCCGCCTACCTTGGCCTGTCCCGCCGAGGGTGCTTCCAATCCCTTGAGGGTTTCGGTCAGCTCCGGTCCGAGAATGCCACCACTGATGACTGCGTCGTTGCGAACGCTGTGACAGGAAATGCAGCTAGGCCCTTTCTCCTCAAACCGGTCAATCCCCTGAAACAACGACTGGCCGCGATCAGCACTCCCCTCGAGCACCGGAGCGGCGTCTTCATTCTTCGCCTCTTGGAGATCATCAGCGGAGGGCGCCACACGCGTCAAGGAGAGAAGCTCCAGCACCTCTTCGGCGCTGAGATCCTGGGGGGGCATCGGGATTTGGGTGTACTCGGCGAACAAGGCGACAGCATCGGCATCGCCCGAGGCAATGAGTGCTGCCGAGTTCTGCACAAATGCTACGGCCCATTCTTCACTTCGCCTGTCCAGCACCCCTTGTAGATCTGGCCCGACACGGCGCCCCTCTCCAATGGAGTGGCAACCTGCGCATCGCACTGCGAACTCCTGATCTACATCCCCTGCCCAAGCCGGCCTCTCCAGCGAGAAGAGACCCACAAGGAACGCTCCGACAATCCAGCCTGTCAACTGGTTGGAGAAGTGCGCTGGGTACATCGACTACCTCCCTGGTCAGGTGACACAGGCCACCTTCTTGGGGAGTTTGGTACCAAGCGGCTCTTTCAGCCCACTTACAGAAAGTGTGTCACACGTCCATTCTCAAGACGGTCCCTTCACTTTCCAGGAGTTCCTGCCAGGCCCCCAACACGCGATCAGCCTCACACACCCGATCACTTTCCACCAGAATGCGCACCAACTCCTTGCGAAAGTCCTCCCGATAGGGCTGCTCCTTGACGGCGAGACGAAGATAGGAGATCGCCAGGTCGACGCGATCCATTTTCACCGCACAGGCGACCGCGATACCAAACGCATCTTGAAGTTGATCCGCAAAGTCAACCCGGGCAGGGTCCGCCCACTCCCACTCCAAGCGGTCACCGAGCAGCTCCCCAAGACAGAGCTCCAACGCCTCATCTGCAAGCGCCAGGCACTCCGGCAGTGGGGAGCCATCTGCCGACTTACGACGCGCAAGAAACCGAAGCTCCTCAAAAACCGCCAGATCGAGCCTGGCGTTCTCCATGGCCAACCAGAAGCTTCCACCCTCCTCCCGCACGTGGTGCCAACCGCGTTCATCCCCTGAAGGCTCCACCACCTTTCTCAAAGCATGGACGGTTACGTGAAGACGGGAGAGCCCCGACTCCAGATCAGCCTCCGGCCAGAGAGTCTCCACGAGGTATTCGCGGCTGACCCGACGCCCCCTGCGAAGGGCAAGCAGGGCGAGCAACTCAAGAGACTTGGCTCTTCCAAAGGCCTTCGAGGCAACGAGCCGTCCCTCCACAAACACGCTCATTCCGCCAAGGACGCGAACCTCGAGCCGCCGCTCCTCCTTCGAACAGGACGAGCCCACCGAGATGGACACTTGCTCGAGACGCCGAGGACTGACCAGTCGGGAAACCGCCTTCGAGAGTGCGCTTACCCGTGCGGCTTCCGCGAATGGCGGCCCCGAAACCGGCTGGTTCCATCCCAGGAAGATGACACCAAGCACTCCGCCTTCCTGTACCAGAGGGATTTCCAGCACCCTCGAGAACTCCTGGCTCAGCGAGCGACAATTTCGATGCCACCTCCGTCTTTGGCCCCGAAGGTCTGTGCAGCGCCCCGTTCTCGTTTCGCGAGGGCAGTCCTCCAGACGCCCCGCATCCAAGCCATGGCAGGAAAGAAAGCTGCTGCAGGAAGAGTCCCGGTCCACCACTCTGCCGTCCTCTGGAGAGAGAAGGTGAATCGTTGCGATGTCCGCCCCGCTGACCTCCTTGAACACCTGAACGATCGACTTGAGTGCAGGCTTTCCGTTGCGACAGGCGTGAATCAACTCATGAAGGCCACACTGGCCACCCGAGGCCACGTGGGCAGCGAGCAGTGGAACCACCGCCGCCAGAAACCGACTGATCTGACGCCGCGCATCCGCCCAGATTTCTCGTCGCCAGGAGAGCTCGAACACCCCCAGGGCCTCACCATCCTGCAAGAGCGGCACCGCCAGGGCCGTCGAGAACTCGGCCTCCACGAGGTCTTCTCGGTCGATGTCCAATCCGGCTGGGGCGTTGTCGGCCCAACATGCTTCCCGCAACTTGTGGCACAGCCCCTCGAGTCCCTCGTCAACGGGCAACCGGTCGGGTCCCTTGTGGCGAGGCCGCCGCGAGACCAGCCCCAAGAGGAGAAGCTCGAGCCCGGTGGAGTCGAGCAGGTAAAGCTCGCACCGATCCGCACCGGTCTCGTGGCGCAAGACCTCAAGCCCTTCCTCCAACCCAGCCCGACCGTCTCCCGCCCCCAGTACCACTGCAAAACGACCCAAAGAGAGAAGCGCCTGGTCACCCATAGGTTTTGGGTCCGTTACCACCAGTCACCTCCATACAGGGCGCTCGCGAGCTGAACGCTCATCTGGTAGCAACCCATGCAGTCTTGGATCTGGTCTCGCGCATTTCGAATCTCCGCCGACTGCCAAAGCACTTCAGGGGTACTCTCCAGAAGCGACCCTAGAGGGTCAAAACGGTGCCCACAGGCCACCACGCTCCCGTCTGGCATCACGTAGATCAGCGCGCCCAACTCTTGGCAACGAAACCGCTGGTTGGGGCCTTGGGACAACAAGCCGCGAAGCTGCCTTTGATTCGCGCTGCCCCAGATTCTTCCAGCGATTCGACCATACCGCTCGGAGTCCAGGGCCCGAAGACTGGCAAAGAGCGCAGCCGCGCAGTCCGGATTCACAGTGTCGTCCTTCAGCCCTGCCGGATCCGTTTGGAACACCACCGAGTGCACCGGAATTCCTGGAAAGAACCCGACTCCATGCTGGGTGCAGTACGCCTCAGCCTCCGTCATCTCTTCCAGCGTCTCCGGAGTCAAATGATAGTTCAGTCCCAGGGAGAACCGCGCCCCACCTCGCTTGAGAGCGATGAGTCGGTCGAGGGTCTCTCGACCAACAGACTCTTCTGACGGCCAACCCTCCATACGCACCCGCATGTGCAGCCCCGGCCACTGGAGACGACGGGCAAAGGACTCCACGCGCATCGGTCGGCCCCCAGGGGTGCCCACTTGAAACAGCGCCGGCCGGATCTCCTCAAACAGTGACATGAGAACATCCTCGATGTCGTCACGCTCGAAGGGATCATCCCCCACGATCTTCGCAACATCAAGGCCTCTCAAGCGCTTGAAGATCAGCCGCCACTCTGGGTGGCCGAGCGGGCCCCAGTCACGACTGGACTTTTCTACCCGAAGGGCAATGTGCGCAAACCTCGGCAACGACACCAATCCCAGCCGGGACCTGCACGCAGATGTGCCCGCATGGGCAGCAGCACGGGCACGCGCACGAAGGAATTGCATTGGACCCCTTTGACCGCCCGGTAATTGTGCAAAAACCAGTCCAAACCCGCGTCGCGAAACCAAAACCCTGCTTGAAACCTCCCTGTCGCCTCACCCCGGAGGCTTGGACCCAAGCCCCGTCTCCTTACGACACCCAAAACTGGGGGAAATCACACACCACCACCCCCTATTGTTGGAACAGGTGCACTCAAGCCGCCAGGCACCCACCGTAGAGCCGACTCAGAATCTGCACGCTGGTCTGCATACAACCGGGACAATGCTGGACCCGCTCTCGAAAGGGCTTGATGGCATCGCCAAACCAGATGTCGTCGAGAGACTGCTCTCGGACGTTCCCCACGGGTCGGTGGTCCAGTCCGCAGCGCACGACATTCCCATTTGGCAGCAAATACAGGAGGTCGCGAAGCTCACGACAGGGAAAGCGCCGCTGTGCTTCCAACACCTGGTGGCGCAGGGTGGTCCTTGTGATCAGCCTGGAGACCAGGTGCTCCATGACCGGAAGCTGGCGTCGGATACCGGCCCGCACATCCTCCAGCGCCTTCATCGCCCGCTCCTTGTCCTCAATCAACACCACGCGCTGTGGGTCTTGCTCCGGCGGGGCGGTCCCCACCAGAAACGGCTCTACGCACACCCCCGGAATGAGATCCGCGCCTGTGGACTCAGAAAGGGCGAGCATCTCATCCAGCTCGGCCACCGAGGCGTCGGTGATGGCGAAGTTGATGCCAAGCTTAAAGCCATATCGCTCTTTCAGAGCTGCAATCTCGTGCAACGTGCGGGTCGCTTGTTTCCAGCTCCCTTTCACACCACGCATCTTGTCGTGGGTCTCCTCCACGCCATCCACAGAGATTCGAAGCTGAAGACCTGGCCAGGCAACCGCGTGTACAGCCTCCACGATTCTCTTCGTTCGAATGCCATTGGTCGTGAGCTGGAGCACGTAGGGGTCGATGATGTCCCGCACGCCGACCAGGATCTCCACGATGTCCTTTCGAACGAAGGGCTCCCCCCCCAGGATCTTGACGAGATCCAAGGACTTCATCTGCTCAAAGACGCGGAGCCACTCCTGCGCGGAGAGCTCGTCGTGGTCCTTGACCTGCCAGCTGGGGCACGCGTTGCACTGAAGGTTGCAGCGGTAGGTCGCCATCAGGTGAGCTGCATGGGGTCTGGGCACCCAGCCTGGTTTGACCCGGCGTAGGGTCGCCGAGGTGGCGATGTTCCGCCAGGCCCTGGCGCGCCGAGTCAGCTCTGAGCTTCGAGCCGGCATCAGGTGTCACCCCTCTCGTTCCATCGCCCTGCCATCTTCGAATTCCCGGTCACGCGATTGGGGGGCAGTTGGTGTCGATTCATGTTCTCACCCACGGGGACGTTCACGCCATCGCTGGCATCCTATCGCACAAAAAGAACCAAACCGTCATGAACATTTGAACCCGAGGCACACCGCAGGTGCTGGTTGGTGTTGAGGTTGCTCCACTGCCCTTCCTGGCTAAGCGGTGCGAGTCGGCAGTTGGTCCAGCCACCGCTCGCATCCTGGTGGCAGCAGTAGTTTGCGGCATCCGGCTCCCAGGAAGGCCCCCGATCCGTGGAGTTTCCAGTGCTGGTGCGAAAGACCCAAGTGGCTCCATTCCAGCCCGAGTAATCGAACATCGCGCTCTCAAAGGTCATAGCCTGAGTCTCTTGGCGCACCCGGAATTCCCCAAGTTCAGGCGTGTGGGCGTCGCCGTTCTCCCCCATGGTGACGTAGGTCTCATAGGGTGTCGTGTCGCCCACCAGGGCGCGAATCAAAGTGGCTGAAAGGTGCCAGCGCCCGGTCACGGTCGGATCCAGGGAGATGCTCCCATAGGTGCTGTTGCTCTGGGTCGAGCTGTTGGAGCCCCGCCCCACATAGGTCCAGCCTCCCCCATCGGAGGTCATGTCGCAGTAGTACTGGGTTGCTCCCGTCCCATCGGGATCCAGCCAGTAGGCGCCATCTCCAGCGCCCAGCCCAGCGTCCTGGATCTCCTTGCAGCTGGAGGCAGCGCACTGTGCGCTCTGTCCATCCGAGCTCCCTGTCACCCCATCACAATTGCGGTCCAACCCATCGCAAGCCTCCGAGGCTTCCGGGTGGGTCAACCCGTCGCTGTCGTCACAGTCGGTGGCATCGCTCACCGCCCCGCTGGGCGCATCGCAGGCGAGGGTGGTCGAGCTCGCGTCCCCGTAGCCATCCGAGTCGCTGTCAATGTACCAGGTGGTGGCGTCGGCGGCGTCGGCCTCATCCGTGTCCCCGTCGCAGTCGTTGTCCACGCTGTCACAAAACTCGGTGGCGGCTGGGTTTACGGCGAAGGCTGTGTCGTCGCAGTCCGAGGCGTTCCCCGCATACCCAGATGGGGAGTCACACGCAGCGATGGTGCCGCTCAAGGAGCCATACCCATCCCCATCGGTGTCCAGGTACCAGGTAGAAGCGTTGATGGCGTCTTCATCGGTGGCGCCATCGCAGTCGTTGTCCACCGCGTCACAGATCTCGTAGGCCCCGGGATGGGTGGCTGCGCTGAAGTCATCGCAGTCCAGGGAATTCGACACGTAGCCCACGGGGACATCACAGGACTGCTGAGACACGGTGCCGTTGCCATACCCGTCCGCATCGCTGTCCTCGTACCAGGTGCCCCCTACCCCTTCATCCACCGCGCCATCGCAGTCGTTGTCGGCATCATCACAGGTTTCCGCCGCGCCTGGATAACTAGCGGCATCCAGATCATCACAGTCATCCGCGACTGACACGTAGCCGGTGGGTGCTTGGCAAGCTTGGGCCAGGAATTGCGTCCCCCCGTGTCCATCGCCGTCGGCATCGGCGTACCAGGTCAGGGTTCCAGTCACATCCGGGTCCACGTCGTCGGTCCAGCCGTCGCAGTCGTTGTCGACGCTGTCGCAGGTCTCCTCCGCGTCGTCGTTTACATCTGCATCGGCATCGTCGCAGTCCTCACAAGCCGCAAAGCCGTCGCCATCCCCATCTGAAAAACCCACAGATCCGTCGCAATTGTAGTCCGCAGGGTCGGTGCAGTCCGACTCGCTGGCACCCGGGTGGAAGGCCGGATCCGCGTCGTCACAGTCCCCCTCGTGGAGGGCGTAGCCGGCGGGAGGATCACAGGCGGTCTCCAAGGCCGCCGTCGTCCCGTACCCATCGCCATCGCTGTCCTCATACCAGGTCAAGGCGTCCGTGGCGTCGGCCCCGTCCGAGCTGCCATCGCAGTCGTTGTCCACGCCGTCGCAGACCTCCTGTGCCCCCGGATGGCTCTCGGCATCCAAATCGTTGCAGTCGCTGCGATTGGCCACGTACCCCTCGGGGGCATCACAAGCGAGAACAGAGAATTGGTCACCGCCGTAGCCGTCCAGGTCCGCGTCCGCGTACCAGGTGGTGGCATCCAGTACATCTGAGTCGTCCTCGTCAAAGAGTCCATCGCAGTCGTTGTCCTCCAGGTCACAAAGCTCTCGGGCCTCCGGGTGCACAGTCGGGTCTGCGTCGTTGCAGTCCTCCTCCTGGGAGAATCCGTCTCCGTCGGCATCCACCGGCTCCTGCTGCGTGTCCACGGCCGAGTCGCCGGTCTCACCCCTTCCTGTTTCCTTTGGAGAATCGGCGCCTCGACAAGACGCCAACAAAACGAACAAACAAGCTACGCGTACCATGATTGTCTCCGTGAAAGACGTGTCTCTACCGAACGAACAAGACCCCCCAATCCCCCGTGCTGCACCAGCCCCGGTGGAACGGAGCATGGGAGGGGGTGTGTGGACCGAGGCCCGTTCCGTCCTGGTGACAGACCTGGCCGGTGTTGTGGTCGCCCTCGTTGGCATAGCCAAAGGCCCAGCGGTACGACGAGTTGTTGTCCCACCAGTGGCCACCGGACTCCCAGGTGGGGCTCGTGCTGTAGGTCACCGTGCTGTAGTGGCACGAGGAGCTCTTGACCTGGTCGGAGGTCTGGTGAAGGGCAAAGATGCAGTCGCCCCGGTGGAAGTTCTCTGCACCCAACAGGCCCGTGCCAGCCCCAGGGGTGGTCACCCAGTAGGCGATATCGCTTCCGGAGGCCGACTTGATCTGGTTGATGAGGGCGTCACTCATCTTCTCCAGCACATTGTTGCCGGGGTCCGTGGCTGCAGTCGGGTAGGGAGTGAAGTCCCCGGTCAAGTCCGGGGTGGTGAGGTCCCGGCCGTACCCCGCCCGCAAGACCAGGGTCCAGCCGCCCTCGTGGCTGGTCATGTCGCAGTAAACCGAAAAAGGCGCCGTGGTTCCACTGGTGCCGTCCACATCGATGATGTAGGCCCCGTCTCCCGTGGAAAAGCCCTGGTCCAGAATGTCCTGGCAGGAGGTACACAAGTAGCGGTTCCCATCCGTGTCGTCACAGTCGGTGGCATCGCGCACCGCCCCGCTGGGCGCATCGCAGGCGAGGGTGGTCGAGCTCGCGTCCCCGTAGCCATCCGAGTCGCTGTCAATGTACCAGGTGGTGGCGTCGGCGGCGTCGGCCTCATCCGTGTCCCCGTCGCAGTCGTTGTCCACGCTGTCACAAAACTCGGTGGCGGCTGGGTTTACGGCGAAGGCTGTGTCGTCGCAGTCCGTGGCGTCGGTCACGGTCCCCGTGGGCTGGCTGCATGCCGACACGGCGGAGGTGGGGCTCCCGTACCCGTCGGTGTCCGCGTCCGCGTACCAGGTGGTCGCGTCGACCGCATCAGCTTCATCGGTGGTGCCATCACAGTCGTTGTCGATGCCGTCGCAGCTCTCTGTAGCCGCCGGGCTTACGGAGGCAGCTGCGTCGTCACAGTCCGAGGCGTTCCCCGCATACCCAGATGGGGAGTCACACGCAGCGATGGTGCCGCTCAAGGAGCCGTACCCGTCCCCATCGGTGTCCAGGTACCAGGTGGTCGCGTTGATGGCGTCTTCATCGGTGGAACCGTCGCAGTCGTTGTCCACCCCATCACAGACCTCGTAGGCGGACGGACTGGTAGAAGCGCTGAAATCGTCGCAGTCCAGGGCGTTGGCCACATAGCCGCTCGGGGCGTCACAAGAGACCGCAGAGACGCTGCCGTTTCCGTAGCCGTCCGAGTCGCTGTCCTGGTACCAGGGGGTCCCCAGTCCTTCGTCGATGTCCCCGTCACAGTCGTTGTCGGCGCCGTCACAAGTCTCGGAGGCGCCCGGGTGGCTGGCCGGGTCCAGATCATCGCAGTCATCGCTGCTGCTCACGTAGCCGGCGGGGGCTTCACAGGCGTCGGCCTGGAATTGGGACCCACCGTAGCCGTCGCCGTCGGCGTCCGCGTAGAAGGTGGTCGTGCCCTGCACGTTTCCATCTTGGCTGTCGATGTCGCCGTCGCAGTCATTGTCGACCCCATCGCAGACCTCGACGGCGCCTGTGTGGGTGGTGGCGACTGCATCGTCACAGTCCTCGCAGGCGGCGAAACCGTCGCCATCTGCATCGTCAAACCCCACCGAGCCATCGCAGTTGTAGTCCGAGGCGGCGGTGCAATCCGCCTCCAAAGCGCCCGGGTGGTAGGCGGGATCCCCGTCGTCACAGTCCCCCCCGTGGGACACATAGTCCCTGGGGGCATCGCAGGCGGTCTCCGTGTCCGAGTCCACGCCGTAGCCGTCGCCATCCCCATCAAAGTACCAGGTGTACACATCCGTGGCGTCTTCCTCGTCCACCAGGCCATCACAGTCATTGTCTGCCCCATCGCAGACCTCGTCGGCGTCCGGGTAGACTGAAGCACTCAAGTCGTTGCAGTCATTGGCGTTTTCCGCATACCCGCTGGGTTGCAGGCAGGCCTCCTGGGAGAACTGGCTGGTGCCGTACCCGTCTTGATCGGCGTCCATGAACCAGGTGGTGGTTCCCTGGACATCCGGGTCCTCGTCATCCACCAATCCGTCGCAGTCGTTGTCCAGGTCGTCGCAGGCCTCTCTGGCCTCCGGGTGGATGGCCGGATCGGCGTCATTGCAGTCTTCCTCCTGGGAGAACCCGTCCCCGTCCCCGTCGATCATCTCCACCTGGGTGTCGGGGGCTCCGGTCTCCGGAGAGCCGGTCTCTTTGGGGGTGGAGTCTGTTCCTGGGCAGGCGCAGAGAGAGAGAAAAACCATGGAAAGGCGTAGCATGTAGTGCTCTCCAAAAGGGGGATGGCTACCGAACATAGAAGCGACTGTTCCAGCTTGTCGGGGACTCAGAGCAAACCCCCACACCGTGCCAGTACGTGTTGTTGGTGCAATAGTTTCCGAGACAGTCGGCACTCGGCATCTGACAGGTCACGTGGTAGTGACAGTCCGTGGAGTTGCAGGGCGCTCTATCCACCCCCATGTAGGGGTTGCTCCCCTGCCAGGGGGTTCCGCAGTCAATACAAGATGCAAACCCGGACATGTCGTTGTCCTGGTTGTTGCTGGGGTTGACCGTCAACCGGGTCAGGTCCGCCTCCCCGCTGCTGCTGGGGTTCACATCCGCGTACAGGCAGCCCCCTTGTCGAATGATGTCGTCCCAGGAGCTGGTCGTTCCCACGTCGACCGCATCCGCCGTGCTGGTTTCGCAAGAGTCGGTTCCGTGCACACTGACGATGCCTGTCGAGAAAAAAGAGTCCAGGGTGCGCGTGGTCCCCATGGGCCAGCGCCGCCAGCCCAGAATCGCCCCGGAGCCGCCCGTGCCGTTGGATTGAATCAGGAGGAAGTCCCCTGAGATTCGATAGGCAGCGGGGCTCTTGTAGTCATTGGAGAAGTGGTTGCTGTAGTTGCCGTACTCAGCATTGCCCGTCCAGAAGTCCTGGTTGTTGTAGCCCACGCTGTTTCCGTCGGTGGGGGCGACATTCATGACCAGGGTCCAGCCGCCGCCGTTGGTGGTCATGTCGCAGTAGGCCTGGAAGGTCCCGCCACCATCCGGATCCAGGTAGTAGGTGCCGTCGGGGGCCGCTGCGTTGTCGGTCAAAATGGCCTGGCAGTCGGATCCCGGGCAGGACAAGCCCTGTCCCAGAGCGCCCTCGTCTGCGGTGCCGTCACAGTTGTTGTCGAGCCCGTCACAGGTCTCGGAGAGACCGGGGCTGACGCTGGAGTTTGTGTCGTCACAGTCGTTGCTGTTGCCGGCGTATCCAGCCGGTTGAATACAGGCGGTCGCCGTGGATGCTGCGTCACCATACCCATCTCCGTCGGTGTCCTCGTACCAGGTGAGGGCGTCGGTGGCGTCGTCTTCGTCGATGGTGCCGTCGCAGTCGTTGTCGGCGAAGTCGCAGACCTCGGTGCCCCCGGAGTGGGTGGAGGCGTTGGTGTCGTCACAGTCGGTGCTGTCGCCCACGAACCCGGCGGGCTGGTTGCAGGCCACGGAGGTGTCAGAAGCGCTTCCGAATCCATCGGAGTCAAGGTCCGCGTACCAGGTCGAGGCGTCGGAGGCGTCGTCCTCATCCGTGGTGCCATCACAGTCGTTGTCGACAGCGTCGCAAAACTCGGTCGCACCAGGATTCACCGCTGGGTCAACGTCATCGCAGTCGGTGGCGCTGGCGGAGTAGCCCGAGGGGGCGTCGCAAGAAGTCGTGGACCCTGTGGAGCTTCCGTACCCGTCGCTGTCTGCGTCCACGTACCAGGTGGTGGCGTTCAGGGCATCCGCCTCGTCCGTGGTCCCATCACAATCGTTGTCTGCTCCATCACAGATCTCGTAGGCGGCGGGGCTGGTCGAGGCGCTGAGGTCGTCGCAGTCCAGGGCGTTGGCCACATAGCCGCTGGGGGCGGAACAAGCGGAGGAGGAGACCGATCCGTTGCCGTAGCCGTCTCCATCGAAGTCCTGGTACCAGTCGGTGCCGACCCCCTCGTCCGTGTCGCCGTCGCAGTCGTTGTCCGCGAGGTCACAGACCTCGGCCGCCCCAGGAAAACTGGTCGAGTCCAGGTCATCGCAGTCATCAGAGCTACTGACGTACCCGGCGGGAGCGGCGCACGCCGAAACCTGGAATTGGGTGCCACCATGGCCGTCCCCATCGGCATCCGCAAACCAGGCGGTGGTGCCCGTCACATCCGGGTCCACGTCGTCAATCCAGCCATCGCAGTCGTTGTCGACGCCGTCACAGGTCTCGGCGGCGTCCTCGTGGATATCAGCGTCTAAGTCGTCGCACTCCTCGCAGGCCGCGAAACCGTCGCCGTCGATGTCGTCGTACCCCACCGAGCCGTCGCAGTTGTAGTCGTTCGGGTCGGTGCAGTCCGCCTCCAGTGCACCCGGGTTGTACGCCGGGTCCGCATCATCGCAGTCGCCGTCGTGGAGAGCGAACCCCGCCGGCGGATCACAGGCGGTCTCCACCCCCGATGCCGTGCCATACCCGTCGCCATCACCATCTTCGTACCAGGTCAGCGCATCGGTGGCGTCGTCTCCATCGACCGTCCCCTCGCAGTCGTTGTCGATGCCATCACAGACCTCGTCGGCCCCCGGGTGGACTGTGGCTTCGTTGTCGTCACAGTCGCTGTGATTCTCAACGTAGCCATCGGGCCTCTCGCAGGCCTCCAGCTCGAACTGCTCGCCACCGTACCCATCGCCATCAGAGTCCGCATACCAGGCGTGGGTGCCAAAGACATCGACATCTTCATCGTCAAAGAGTCCATCGCAGTCATTGTCGACTCCATCACAAGTCTCCCGGGCATTGGGATGAATGGCCGCATCCGCATCGTCGCAGTCCTCATCCGCGGTGAACCCATCGCCGTCTGCATCCTCGCTGGCCGCCTGGGTATCTATTGTGGACTCCCCGCTGTCCACCACTCCGGTCTCCTTGGGCATCTCGGTTCGGGGGCAGGCACAAAGAAGAAAGAAAGAAAGCGCGAAGCAGCGCATGACATCTCCATGAGCGGGGGGGTTGCCAGGGTCCACCCTACCACCGGTGGGTTAGATGGGAAGACCATGGCCGACCCTTCCCAAATCGACCCCCCTGCCGTCTCCAATTTCCTGCGAACCATTATCGAGCAGGACCTGGAGGACGGAACCCACAACGGCCGGGTGGCCACTCGCTTTCCCCCGGAGCCCAACGGCTACCTGCACATCGGACACGCCAAGTCGATCTGCCTGAACTTCGGGCTGGCGCTGGACTATGACGGAGTCTGCCACCTGCGCTTTGACGACACGAACCCAACCGCAGAGGACGTGGAGTACGTGGAGGCCATCCAGCAAGACGTGCGGTGGCTCGGCTTTGACTGGGGGGAGCACCTCTACTTTGCCTCGGACTTCTTCGAGCAGATGTACGAGCTGGCGGTGGGGCTGATCCGGGACGGCAAAGCGTATGTGTGCAGCTTGAGCGAGGAGCAGATTCGAGAATACCGGGGCACGGTGCTCGAGCCGGGGAGGCCGAGTCCCTACCGGGAGCGTTCGGTGGAGGAGAACCTGGACCTGTTTGCCCGTATGCGGGCGGGGGAGTTCGAGGATGGAGCGCACGTGCTTCGGGCCAGGGTGGACATGGCCCACGCGAACATGAAGATGCGGGACCCGCTGCTCTACCGGATTCGCCACGCGCACCACCACCGCACCGGGGATGACTGGTGCATCTACCCCATGTACGACTACGCCCATCCTCTGGAGGACGCGCTGGAGGACATCACCCACTCCATTTGCACCCTGGAGTTCGAGAACAACCGGGAGGTCTACGACTGGGTTGTTCAAGAGACCGAGGTGACCACCTCTCCCAGGCAGTACGAGTTCGCCCGTCTGCACCTCTCCAACACTGTCATGAGCAAGCGCAAGCTGCTTCAGCTGGTGGAGGAAGGGCTCGTGGCCGGCTGGGATGACCCGCGCATGCCGACCCTCGCGGGGCTACGGCGCCGGGGGGTCACCCCGGAGGCCATCCGAGACTTTGCCGAGCGCATCGGGGTCGCCAAGGCCAATTCCCTCGTGGGGTTGGAGATCCTGGAGTACAGCATTCGGGATGACCTGAACGCCAAGGCGCCGCGGGTCATGGCCGTGCTCGAGCCGCTCAAGGTCGTGATCGAGAACTTCGAGGGCGAGACCGACTGGATCGAGGCGCCCTACTATCCCCACGACGTGCCCCTGGAGGGGTCCCGGGACGTTCCCTTCACCCGGGAGATTTACATCGATCGCTCCGACTTCATGGAGGAACCCTCCAAGAAGTTCTACCGCCTGGCGCCGGGCCGGGAGGTTCGCCTCCGCTACGGCTACCTGGTGACATGCACCGGGGTGGACAAGAACGAGGCGGGGGAGGTGGTGGGCCTGCGCTGCACCTACGACCCCCATAGCCGCGGAGGAAACGCACCGGACGGTCGCAAGGTCAAGGGAACCATCCACTGGGTCTCCGCCAGCGACTCGGTGCCTGCCGAGGTGCGGCTCTATGACCGCCTGTTCTCCGTCGAGGAGCCCGGCAGCGACGAGCGGGACTTTCGGGATCTCCTCCACCCCGACTCCCTGAGGGTCGTGCAGGCCCGTGTCGAGCCCAGCGTTCGGTCGGACCCCACCGGAACCCGCTACCAGTTCGAGCGCACCGGGTACTTCATCTCAGACACGGTGGATTCTTCTCCTGAGTCGCTGGTCTTCAACCGGATTGTGAGCCTGAAGGACTCCTGGGCCAAGATGCAGAAAGGGGCGCCCAAGAAGGAAGCGCCCTCTGTGGTGATTGAGAAGAAGCCAAAGGCGAAGAAGGCTCCCAAGGCGGAGGTGGCGCTCTCCCCTGCAGCCGAGACCCTGGCCAGCGGGTACGTAAAAGACCTGGGCCTGGCCCGCGCCGATGCGGAAATACTTGCGACAGATGATGCGCTCGCCGCGTTCTTCGAGTCCGCCGGTCCCACCCGTGACACGGCCCGCCCCATCGCCAACTGGATCATCCATGAGCTGCTGAGGGAGACCAAGGAGAAGGCCATTGCCGACCTGCCTTTCGGGGGTGCAGAGATCGGAGAGCTTGTGGGCTTGATTGAGGGCGGAACAATCTCCGGCAAGATCGGCAAGAAGGTCTTTTCCGAGATGTTGGGCCAGGGAGGAAGCCCGAGCGCCATCGTGAAGGCAAAAGGGCTCGTACAGATCTCCAGCCGCGAGGATCTGGAACCCATTGTGGCCCGGATCATCGCGGAAAACCCGACCCAGACCGAGCAATACCGGGGAGGCAACGAGCGCATGCTCGGCTACTTCGTGGGACAGGTCATGCAGGCCACCCAGGGGAAGGCCAACCCCTCCGCCGTGAATGGGCTGCTGCGAGAGATCTTGGCCTAACCCGGCGTCAACACCACCAGCCCGCCTTCGGTCCCCACGAGCACCTCCCCGTCTCCAGCGGCAAGGTCATGCACCGCCGGGTGGGGCAGTCCCACAACAGGTTGGAACGCCTCCCGGCCCACAAACAGCCCGCCCATGGTCCCGACCCAGAGCGCGTCGAGGCCCCAATCCAGGGCGAGAATCCAGTCGTCTGGAATGCCCTCGAGCTTCTGAAAGAGCCCTCCCTTCATCTCCCAGACGCCGTCCTGGTAGGTGCCCGCCCAGGCCGAATCCACCCCGTCGCAGGCCACCGCCATGATCCAGTCGTCCGGGAGGCCGGTGGAGGCGTCGAAGTGCCGCCACCGGCGGCCATCGGTCCAGCTGACGCCCGCGTCTTCCGACGCCACCCAGGCCTCCCGGCCACAGGCGGCGATGTCCTGGTACGAACGCCCCCAGACGCTGCGTCGAAAGCGGCGCCAACGACCGGCATCATCCACAGACACCGGCCCCACCACGTCGGTGATCCACATGCGATCGCCACGGGCGAGTCCGTTGACGCTCCTGTGGTGGACCGCGGGAGCATGCTTGTGGGTGGTGCCCAGCTCCTCCGGGATTCGCTGGACGTGATGACCGTTCCATGAATAGAGGCCCTCTGAGGTGGCGAGCCAGACGGCGGCTCCATCCGCCTGGACATCGTTGATCATCTCGGTAGGCAAGCCCTCAATTCGGTGCCAGCCGTCCTCCTCGAGGATGCAGGCCCCTCGGTCGAAGGTGCCCACGACGATGCGTCCCAGCCAGCGTGTGGCGCCGGTCACAAACGAACCGCAGATCTGGCCTTCCGGGGTGATGCGGCGAGCGCCCTCGTCTCCCACAAGAAACAGGCCCTCCTCCGTTCCCACCGCAAGCTGGTCTCCCAGAGGGGCGACGACCCTGGGGACGGGGAGATCGAGCCCCAGGTGCGCCAGTTGGGGTTGGCTCGACGACACCGAGAGCAGGTCCTTCACCTGGGCAGCCAGGTCCGGGGGAAGGGCCCAATCGGGTGTTTCAGCCGCCGTCAACGGCACCCAGACGCCAGCCACAGGAAGGGGCTCCCAGGCGAGCGCTCCTGCCTCCCCCCCGACTGTGAGGCGGCCTTCGTGCCGCCCCACTGTGTGGACCTCTGCCGGGAGCCCCTGCACCCAGTGGGCCAGGCGCTCACCGGCGGTGTCATAAGCCTCCACCCCGCCGCTGGTGGCGGCGTAGAGCAGGTCGTTCTCCGGGTGGAGGTCGTTTACCTGCATCGTTTGGACGAACACGGTCAAAGCCAGGGCCTTCATTGGGCACACTCCACGTCGTGGTCCTGCTGGATTCGGTTCAACGCCAGGTCTTTCGCGACCACGGTGACCTCGCTCCACTGTCCGAGAAGCAAGACCTCAACGGGCTCCCCCGGGGCCAGTCCCAGTGCCCGCACATCCACCCGTACCCGCAGCTCGGGTCGCCCGGCGGGGAACACCTGCACGCTGCGAAGAGGCTCCTCCGGGAGCAGGGAGACCCGGGTGTTGCCACGATCCCACCGGGCCTCCACCACAAGCTCCGGGGCGGTGGAGTCGATGACAAGCCCCTCCTGGGTTCGCTCGACGGTGCCGTCGGGCAGGACGACGAGGATGTCGATGTGGGCCACACCATCCTCGACCCCCCGAGGCACAAGGAAGCGGTGGTACCAGCGCTCCCGCTCCTTGTCCCAGCGCATGCGAGCGAGCTGCCCCCAAGGGAAGACGGCCATGACCTGCTGGGCACCGGCGGGGGCCTCCACGGTAAGCAGCGGATCGCCTGGGCGCATGTGATTGCGGGAGATCTCGGTGCCAAAGACCTTCTCGAATTCCACGCCGTCCGGCATGGAGAGGGGCTGATCCACCCGCAAGGGGCTGCCGTCGGTGTTCCGAACGCGGCGCTCATAGGCCACAAACGAGGTGTAGGAGGAGAGGATGTTGTAGGCGAGCGCCGTCTCGGTGATCTCAGACTTCACCTCGTCGATCTCTCCCCAGTGCTGCGCTTCCTCCAGGTCGCGGATGCGGGCCCGGGCCCAGGCGCTGGCGATGGCCACGCCTTTGTCAACGGCATTCACCTCCAGGGTCTCTTCAAATCTCCCGGCGCCCGTGCGCCCGGTGAGACGCACCGTTTCGAGGTCGCCTTCCACTCGGCCAAACACGCGCACCGGAGCACCGGTAAACAAGTCCGGGATTCGCTTGGGGTAAACGTCCCACACCTCGGCGTCGCCAAAGTCCAGGGCGATCTCGGTGAGGACCGGGCTCGCGATGCGGTCGTAGAACGCATCGACCTTTCCTTCCGGGGAGTCATCGAGGAGCACGTAGGTCACGTGCCCGCGGCCAAGGCTCGCCATGCGGTCCAGCAGGAAGCGGTTCACAGAGCTGCCGATGCCGAAGGAGAACAGGCGGGCGGCGCCGAGCTTGTCGGCAATGGCGGCGAAGATGTCACGCTCGTTTCCGATGTAGCCGTCGGTCATGAAGCAGACGATGCGCTGGCGGTCCCCGTGAGGGGGCGCATCCAGGGCCGCTTCAATCCCCGCGAGCATCTGGGTGCCCCCCATGCCGGCCATGGCGTCCACGAACTGATGGCCCCGGCGAATGTTGGCCGGGGTGGCCGCCAGGGCGGTCTCGGAGAGAGCACTCGCTGCCTCTGAGAACTTCAATACCTGAAAGCTGTCGGAGGGGCGAAGATTCGACAGGGCCTTGTGCATGGCCTGCTTGGCCATGTTCATGGGGGTTCCGCTCATGGAGCAGGAGTTGTCCACGACAAACACAAGCTCCCGGGGCACGACCTGGTCGTCAACGGGCAGGGGCTGGGGTTCGATGAGCAGGGAAAAGTGCCCGTCCTGGGCCATGAGCGCGGCCAGGGGCGTGTCCGTGTCCAGGGCAAGCTCCACCACAAAGTCCCGGGTGGCCGGAATGCCCTGCAGGGAGAGCTCGACCGTCTCGCCATCCAGCACGATGTCTGCCTCGTGGGCCAGACTCCGCACATCCGCCAGGGGAAGCCCCAGGTTGGCAAAGAGGTCAATGTCCACCCGGTGGCCGTTGTCCCCATGGAGGGCAGGAGGGGTGATGCGATCCGCATCCGGCACGCCGGCGGACACAAATCGGGGTCCCACCACCAAGGGCAGTGTGAAGCGATACACGCCGTCCTCATAGGCAAGGGGCTGCACCATGTGCAGGCTGACGTCGATGGACTCCCCAGGCGGGATGTTGGCCACGCTCTGGGTAAAGACGTTGGCTCGCTCCTGCTCGGTCAGGGCGACGGCGTGGCCCTGGGACTTCTTCTCCTCGTAAACCTCTCTTGCCTTCTCCCTCTCCTCCATCTTCGCGCGAATCTCTCGCCCCCCCACGTGCATGGCCATGGCATCGACGGCGGCATCTTCCTGGAGGGGGAAGACGTAGGTGGCTTCGATAAAGGCCTCGTAGGTGTTGGAGAAGGTCTGCTCCATGTGGACCTCCACCACAGGGCCGAGGATGTCGATCTCCACCCGAGTGGACTCCAGGGGAAAGCCTGCTTTGGCAGCGGTGGGAAGAAGAAGGAGAAAAAGGGGGGAGAAGCGAGACACGGCGTGCTCCTGGACAGGGGTTCCCCCCACAAAGGAGCAAGGGCTGTGCCGAGACAAGGCCCGAGCGCAGGGTCAATCCACGGGCGGTTGCAACCCAGGGTCGCGGGTGCCTCACCCAGAGTAGACAGGCGCCCTACCGACCCCAGGAGGGTCTCGACTTTTGGGGGGGATGGAGTACCCGGCCCGGGAGTCGGGACCTTTGAGCGCCCCGGCGACCCGACTGGAGGGGGGGGGTGGAGTATCCGATCCGCAAGTCGGGTCAGGCTCCCACCACCTGGCAGAGACAGTCCCGCAGGTCCGACAGCCCCACCGGCTTTGCAAGTACAGAATCGAAGAGCCCGGTCTCGGCGAGCCTGTTGTGTGCGTCGAGGTTTCCGGTGACGGCCACCACCGGGAAGACCCCCAGGTCCCCCTGGTCGAATCGCCGTCGCAACCTTGTGGCCGTCTCTACCCCATCGAGTCGCGGCATCTGGATGTCGAGAAGAAGTAGATGCGGGGAAGAATGCGAGACCTTCTCCAGCGCCTCCACTCCGTCGATGGCGACTTCGACAAGGCAACCCAGCTCCAGGAGCAGATCGCAAATGACCTCCCGGGCCGCCTGGGTGTCGTCGACGACGAGCACCTGCAACCCCGCCAGCCTCTCCGCCTTCGCCACAGCCACCCCGCCTTCAACACGGTTCTCCACTGCAAATCTGTCAACGCTCCGAGCCACGATCGGCAGGGAAAAACCAAAGCGACTGCCCACCCCAAACTCGCTCTCCACTTGAAGCTGTGACTCCATTCGCTCCAGAAGCCGACAACAGATCGGGAGACCAAGCCCCGCCCCAATCTTCGTCGAGCTTCCCACCTGTCCATAGGGCTTGAGAATGGTCTCAAGGTCCGAATCCTCGATTCCAACCCCCGAGTCTGACACCACAAACATCAGAAAGCCGCTCGAGTCTTCCGTCACCTCAAGCTGCACGCGCCCGTCCGGTTCTGTGAACTTCAGGCCGTTGCTCAGGAGGTTTCGAAGCACCTGTTCGAGTCGGCGTCGGTCCGCCATCACCCGGAATCTGGCCCCCTTCGTCGTGAGCAGCCGCAGCGTGATTTCCTTCGTCTCTGCAAGGGGCATGCACTCGGTGATGATGCCCTCGACCAGCGGAAGAACCTCCGTGGGCTCCAGCTCGAGAAAGAGCACACCAGCGTCCGACTTTGAGATGTCCAGTGCATCCTCCAGCACCTGTGCCATGCCCTCCGCAGACCGCTGGAGGGAGCCGAACAGCCTCTCATTTTGCGGGTCCTGTCCCCGAAGGGCGAGCAGATCCGTGGCTCCCAGAATCGCGGTCAGAGGATTGCGCAGCTCGTGGGAGAGATAGGCGAGGAAGCGGTCCTTGTCCTCGTTGAGAACCAAGAGCTGGGCCTGTGCCCGCTGACTCTCCACCTTGTACAACCACGCAACTGCCACGGAAGTGGCCATGCACCAGGCCAGGGTGAGCACCCGAATGTGGAGCGGCGCATGGTCCGTGAACTGGCGGTAGCTCTCATAGGAAGGAAGCCACACCAGGGTCCCCCCAAACAGCAGAACAAGCGCGACCCACAACCCCAGCCGAAAGGCCACCAGCGTGCTCGCGAAGACCACCATCACCGGGTACGCGTACACCACGGGGCTGATCACCCCCCCGGTGAAGTACGTGGCCACAAGCACCTGGACCAACGCGAAACCAATAAAGACCGCGCCGGCGAGAGACACATTCTTGGACCACTTCAGAAAAAAGGCGCTGGAGCAAACCAAGGCGTGCCCCACCCCAATGGCAGCGGTCGCAACCCGGGACTCGGGAAGAGAGAACCAGGCCAAACCGAGAATCCCAATCATCGAAGGGCCGCCCAGCACGGCGATCCAGAGGATCAGTCGGGCCTTTCCAAGCTGTTCGGCATTTCCCCGAATCTCGCTTGAAATGCAACGCTCTTCAAAGCGCTGGATGGCTGTGTGTTTTCGACTCATCACTCTCCCACCCACTTCCCATACCGCAGCACCGGGAACGTGTCGCGGTGAGGGTCTTCCTTCGAGCCTTCGACCCGCCCCTTGGTACTGCAGCGGGCAAGATGGGAATGAAGGGTTGTCTCCACAACTCCCGCATCCCGTCGGAGAGTTAAGTATGGTGTCCCCAGAACTGCGACACAGAACTGGGGCCACTGAGCCCCCCCTGCGACTGCAACCGCCCTTGCCTCGCCTGCCCCTGCCCCATCCCGGAGAGCACGCTGCCGGAAACACCGTTTCCCGGTTCATGCGGCCCGCAAAACCTCACCGAAGGTACAGCAGCGCGTCCGCAAAGTAATTGGCCTCATTCGCCCACTGGAGGCGGCCGGAGTTGAGGGTGTCGCTGTTGTTGCGCTCCCACAGGCCGATGCCCTCGCTGGTGCCCGGGTGGCCGCAGCCGTACTCCTGGGACTGCTGTACCCCGATGCGGGCGATGCCTCCCGAGGAGTACATGGACTTCTGGATGCCGATGTTGGTGCAGTGGTAGCCCTCGTGGCCGTCCACGGTGAGGCCCCAATAGGACGATGGGCGGTGGTGCTGGCCCGCCGTTGCGGGGGTGGAGACGTAGGCCCCGCTGCCGGTCATGAGGGAGAGGAGGCTCGTGGCCTGGGAGCCCAGACCAAACTGACGATCCACGCTGTTCATGAGCAGGCGAAACTCGGTGAAGGGCAGGTCGTTGTAGGCGGCGTACTTGCTGTTGGTCGTGCCCGCGAGGTCGAAGTCGGCCTCGTTGAGAAGGGAGGAGTCTGTCCAGAGGGCGGCGTTGTAGACAAGCTCCGAGTTGTCGGCCCTGCTCTTCATCGCAAGGGTCCAGCCTCCCCCGTCCGTGGTCATGTCACAGTACACCTCGTAGGCACCGCTTCCGACGGGATCAATGAAGTAGGTGCCATCGGCTGCCGTGGGGCGGGCGGAGAGCACCGCCTGGCAGCTGGCAACGGCACAGGCCGCCGCGTCCCCGGTGACAGAGGCAGGGTCGGCGGAACCGTCGCAGTCGTTGTCGACCCCATCGCACACCTCCGTCGCGGCGGGGTTCACATCGAAGAGAGAGTCGTCGCAGTCCGTGGCGTCCGTGACCGTGGCGGAAGGTGCGGTGCAGGCCAGGCTGGAGGTGCTGGCATCGCCGTAGCCGTCGCCGTCCGTGTCGGCGTAAAAGGAGGTCTCCACGCCCTCGTCGATGTTGCCGTCGCAATTGTTGTCGATCAGGTCGCAGGTCTCACTTTGCGCCGGGTTCGCGGCCGCCGTGCTGTCGTTGCAGTCCGTGCTGTCCGACACGTAGCCGCTGGGGGCGGTGCAGGAGTCCGTGGTGACGCTTGCATCCCCGTACCCGTCGGTGTCCGTGTCGGCGTAGAAGGTGGACTCGACCCCCTCGTCGGTCATCCCGTTGCAGTTGTTGTCTTGTCCATCACAGGTTTCGGTCTCCTCTGGGTTCACCGCCCCCTCCGCGTCATCACAGTCGCTGCCTGCGGCTACGAACCCGGTCGGCTGTGTACAGGCGGTGGTCGTGCTGGAGGGGGTCCCGTAGCCATCCCCATCCGTGTCCTGGTACCAGGTGGCGGCGTTGATGGCATCTTCATCTGTGGACCCATCGCAGTCGTTGTCCGCTCCATCACAGACCTCGAAAGAGGCGGGGCTCGTGCTGGCGTTGAAGTCGTCGCAGTCCAGGGCGTTGCCCACGGTGCCAGACGGCGCCTCGCAGGCCTCGTGGGTCACGGCGCCATTGCCGTAGCCGTCTGAATCCGCGTCTTCGTACCAGGTGTTTCCGACCCCCTCGTCCACATCTCCATCGCAGTCGTTGTCCGCCTCGTCACAGACCTCCGGTGCCCCCGGATAAGTGGCAGCGTCTACATCGTCACAGTCATCACCTGTCGCAACAAATCCGGCCGGCGCTTCGCAGGCGTCCTGCTGAAACTGCTGGCCCCCGTAGCCGTCCCCATCCGCATCGCCGTACCAGGCCGTGCCTCCGGTCAGAGACGGATCCGCGTCATCCACCAGACCGTCGCAGTCATTGTCCAGGCCGTCGCAGACCTCAGAAGCCCCCGGGTTCACCGCCGGGTCCACATCGTCGCAGTCCGTGTCATCCGAGACGTACCCGCTGGGAGCGATGCAGGCGTCTGCAGTCGCAGCGGCATCTCCGTACCCATCGGCGTCACCATCCGCGTACCAGGTCGCCGCGTCCACGGCGTCGTCTTCATCGACGGTGCCGTCGCAGTCGTTGTCGGCGCCGTCGCAGACCTCAGTTCCCAAGGGACTGATGGAGGCGAGGGTGTCGTCGCAGTCCTCGCAGGCCGCGAATCCATCGCTGTCCACATCCGCAAAACCCACCGAGCCGTCGCAATTGTAGTCGCTGGGGTCCGTGCAGTCGGACTCCTCCGCCCCCGGGTGGAAGTCAGCGTCCAGGTCGTCGCAGTCGGTCCCGTCCGCCACGTGGCCACTCGGCGCCTCGCACGCTTCCTGGCTGGAGTCGGTGTTTCCGTAGCCGTCCCGATCCAGGTCGGCATACCAGGTGCTTCTCCCCTCCACGTCGTCCTCATCGTCCACCAGACCATCGCAGTCATTGTCCAGGCCGTCGCAAATCTCGCTGGCTTCTGGATGAACGGCAGGATCCGTGTCATCGCAGTCCACGTCGTCCGTGAAGCCATCCTCGTCGGCATCCACCGGCTCCACTTGGGTGTCTGCGGGGGAGTCCACGTTCCCTGTCTCTACTTGTCCGGTATCAACGTCCCCAGTTTCTTTCTCGACATCCGAGTTGCGACAAGAGAGCAGAAACAGGGTCAGAAAAATGGTACGCATGGGGACTCCAGTGCCGGGGATTGGCGGCGAAAGGCTAACACCGGTCCCGATGGAAGTCTCCCAGGTGGCATGATCCGCTTACACTGTCCCTGGAGGTGTCATGCGCTCTTTACCGGTCCTGATCCTCGCTGCCTGTACCCCGTCCAAGGGAACGCTCTACATCGAAGCGGACACGGGATCCGCTCTTGATGACCCGGCAGGTTGTGAATCCACAGACAACGACGTGGACGGCGACTGCTTCTCCGCCGCCGAGGACTGCAACGACGCCGATGCCAGCGTGTTCCCGGGGGCCGAGGAGCAATGCGACGGCGTCGACCACAACTGCGACGGGCGCATCCTCTCCGGGTGGAACGATGATGCAGACGGCGACGGCATCTCCAACTGCGCCGATGACTCGGTGTACAACTGGGGGTTTGACGAGTGGGGAGACTGGGAGGTGGTGGATTTTGGTGGGCACAACTCGCCCCAATGGGACCTGGACGATGGAGCCATGATGGAGGCCTCCAACAACGCCAATACCGTTGTGTTGTCCCCGGACCTGGGGGCACGGGACTCCTTTGAAGTGACCGTCGACGTGAAGAACTCGGACCGCCGAAACAACGCGGCTGGGTTCATCTTTGGCGCCGAGGAAGAAGGAGTCTTCTACATGGTGTACTGGGAGGACCCGTCCAACCACTACGGCACCGGAAGCCATGTGTACCTGCTGCGATTTGGCGGAGGGCTAAGCGACGAGAACTTTGGGGGAAATGATGAAGCCATTTCCGTTGTGCAGGACGAGCCCCGGTGGATCACGCTGGGGGCGCGGGTAGAGGGCAGCGAGGTGACGGTCAGTTGGGATGGTCAGGAGATCATCCATGCCACGGTGCCCGAGGAAGCCCCCATCGGCATCAACCGGGTGGGCGTTTACTCCTACGACAACGATGACGGCGTTTGGTACGACAACGTGGTGGTGACCGGAATTTAGCGCTGCCGGGGTGCCCAGCGGGGTATGATTTGGCGCCGAAGGAGCACCTGTTGAAAGTCGCGCTCATCAATCCGACCCCGATAGACCATTACTCTCCTTGCATCCGAAGCCTGAGTGCGTATCTCAAGCAGCACGGGCACCAAGTGCGGATGATCTTCCTTCCCTGTGACAACTACAGCACCCGCCACACCCCCGGCGCCATCAAGCAGATGAAGCAGTCCCTGGTGGACGACGTGGTGTCCAAGGTCGTCGACTGCGATCTGGTGGGGGTGAGCTTTCTTTCTTCCATGTTCGATGTGGCTGTGCAGGCGACGCGGGGAATCCAGAAGGCACAGCCCGACAAGTACATCGTGTGGGGCGGGTTTCACCCGAGCACCATGCCCCAACAGGCTCTGGAGTTTGTGGATGCGGTGTGCGTGGGAGAAGGCGAACACGCCTTTCTGGAGCTGGTAGAGGCGCTGGAGGCGGGCAAGGAGCCGTATGACATACGGAATTTCTGGTTCAAAAAGCCGGACGGTCGCGTGGTGTCCAACCCGCACCGACCGCTGATCGAGGACTTGGACTCCCTTCCCTTCCAGGATTTTGACCTTGCGGACGACTGGACCTGGGACCCGGAAACGAGCTCACAGCTGGTCAAGATCGAGTGGGATTTCTTTCAACACATCGTCCCAACGTACCCGGACCGCAACGGCGACCTGCAGATCTCCTACAAGACCATGATCACCCGGGGTTGCCCCCACAAGTGCAGCTACTGCGGGGTGGCGTTCAACCACGACCTCTACCGGGGACAGCGATATTTGCGACGGCGATCCGTGGCCCACATGATGGCCGAGGTGAAGGAGGTCGTCGCACGGTACCCGGAGATTGGAATCATCCACTTTCAGGACGACGTGTTCTTTTCCACATCGGTGGAGGAAATTGAGAAGTTCTCCGACGCCTGGAAGAAGGAAGTCAAGCTCCCGTTTCGCGCTCAGTGCAGCCCTGCGACCTTGAATGAAGCAAAATACAAGGCGTTGATCGAGGCGGGTCTTTGTTTTACGGAGTTGGGGATTCAAACGGGCAGCGCCGAGACCATGCGCACCTACAAGCGGGGCATGACCAATGAACAGCTGCTGAAAGCTGTGAACATCATCTCCAAATATGCGGACTACACACAGGTCCCCGACTACCACTTCATCCTGGACAATCCGTGGGAGTCGACCGAAGACGTGATGAAGGGCTTGCGGCTCGTGTGCACCCTACCGCCCCCGTACAACTTGCTCCCCAGCAGCTTGATTTTCTATCCGGGAACGGAGTTCTTCTACAAGGCGATCGAGGAGGGGGTGGTCTCGGATGAGTACGATGAGGTGTACCGGGCGAGCTTTCACCAACCCAAGGGCAGCTACCTGAACTTCCTGTTCTTTCTGGCCCTATTCAACAACATGCCCAAGGAGATTGTGCAGTTCCTGGGAAGTGAAAGGCTGGTGCGGCGCTTCAACCAGGAGAAATACAATGACTTCTGGGGGACGATGTCCCGATGGGGGGAGCGCGTGCGTCAGACGAGACAGCTGGCGACTTTTGCAGCGAAGGGGAAGCTGCTTGCGATTCCCAACACCCGGGAGCTTGCGCGGGTGGCCAACCAGATGAAGTGAGGGCAGCGGGTTGAAGGCCGAGACGGGTTGCAAGGCGAGACAGGTTGCCAGGCGAAAGGAGACGCAATTCGGTGGAAATCGTCAGAAAGTAGTGGACAGTCTCCCGTTTGATCAGGTGAGGTGACTCGACTGGCACCGGCACCGCGGAGAGCCCATGAACTCCCATGCCTGGCACGTCATGATGCGCCTGCGCCGAGACGCAGTCATCGCCCCCTCCCCCGAGCACCGCCGAGCGGTGGCGAGGGTATTCCACCGGAAGGGCCAATCCTTCGGGCTGTTGGCGTTCTCGGCGGCCGACACCCACCTCCACTCGCTCGTCTGCTGTGGACGGAAAGATGCAGGAGAGTTTGCCCGCCGGGTGGAAATCTCCCTGCATTACCACATTCCGCTGCACATCGGGTTCTCCCCTGCCCATCTGGTCCCCATGCGCGACCAGCAGCACCTGGAGAGGACCTTTCACTACATCCACAACCAGCAAAAGCGGCATGGGTTGAAGAACGACCCTTTTCACGACGGAAGCAGTCTGTCGGACTTGCTTGGTTTGCGGGTCGGCTTCCCCTGGCCGGGCCGGGTGATGGAGGAGCAACTGCCCCGAGTTCGCGTCGAAGACCTGTGGGTCCACCTTGATCAGGACGCCATCGAGACGTTCACCAACGAGGAAGAGGACCTGTTGTCCATCGGACTCTCCGCAACCGGGGGAAGAGCAGAGCACCAGCGGGATCTAGCGGTTGCCCGAGCGGCGGTCATTCAATTGGTGGGAGCCGGCACTTCCACTGCAGAACTGGCGTTTCGACTTGGGTGTGGAAAGAGCGCCATCAATCGACTGCGGAACCGGCGAGTCCCATCAAGCCTCCTCGATGCAGTGACTCTCCAACTGAAGATTCGAGAACGCACCCCCTCCCCTCGTGTTGAGGCCGCCTGATCCTCTCGACTGGCGCGGGGGATGCCGTATCCGGCCCAGGAGTCGGGACATTTGAGGGCGCCGGCGACCCGACTG